>DATAWL010000014.1:0-177759 GCA_036267215.1 Solirubrobacteraceae bacterium
CAAACCCGAAAACCCCGACCCCACCTGGCAAAACGTGATCGCCGGCACCCCACCCCAAGGCGCCTACGTCACCGCCACCCCCACCGGCGCCACCGGCATCGACCAAACCACCAACCCGAGCGCGCTGCCTGACGAGCAACCGTAGGTGACCGCTACCCCCCCGTCGTCGCCGGAGCCCGCTCCAGCAGGCGGCGATAGGCCTCCTCGTGCCAGGCGGCGAACGCCGTCTCCGAGAGGGCCCGTTCGTAGTGCTCCTGGCCGGCCCGTCCCATCTCCCGCCGCCGCGTGTCGTCGCGCAGCAGCGCCAGCAGGGCTGCGGCGAGCTCGCGCGGGCGGGGCGGGACGGCCAGTCCGCCGCCCACCTCCTGGACCCGGCGGCGGAGAATCGGGATGTCGCTGGTCACGACCGGCGCCCCGACGCTCCACGCCTCGGAGATCGCCAGACCCCAGGACTCGTTGGACGACGGCAGGCAGACGATCGATGCCGCATCGAGCCACGCATCCCGTGTCTCGTCGTCGACCTCTCCGACGTCCATCGCGTTGGCGGGCGCCGACGCCGGCAGCGCCGGACCCGGGCCCACGAACGCCACCTGAGCGGCGGGCTCCTGCTCGTGGAGGATCGACGCCGCGCCGAGCAGCGCATCGATGCCCTTGTGGGCCCGGCGCACGCCCAGGAACAGGATCAGCGGCCCGCTGACCGTGCCCTGGTCGCGCAGCCGCTCGCCGCCCCCACGCGACGGAGCGCGGGTCGGCAACGGGCAGACCCTCAGCCGATCGGCGGCGACGCCCAATCCCGAGTAGGTGTCGGCGTCGGCGTCGCCGGTGGCGACGACCAGGTCGGCCTCACGATAGGCGCGGGCCGAGATCGGGTCGTCGTCCCACTGTCCCGGGTGGGCCAGTGGGGTGACCGCCACCGGCCGCCCGTTGAGGCGAGCGGCACGGACGGTGGCCAGGGCCATCCGGTTACCGCCGAACCGGTGGATCACATCCGCGCCGTCCAGCGTCCGGGCAAAGCGCCGGCCGGCGACCCGGGCGTGCCACGGCTCGACCGCGGCGGACGGCCGGCGCAGCAGCCCGATCTTCCCCGCGCCACGGCGCGGCACGGCGAGAAACGGGGCCAGCGCCACCAGGTCGCCGCGGGTCATCCGCAGCTGGGAGATCCTCACGCCGGACGCCGGATCCTGCAGCGGGCCGAACGGCTCGCTGCGATCCAACGGGCCCCGCCACGCCGTACCGGCGTCATCGACCCGATGCGCGAATACCTCGACGTCGTGCTTGACCGCCAGCCCGTTGGCCGCGGTCCGGACGAGTACCTCCGTCCCACCCAGATGAGGCCAGGCGAAACGGCTGACCAGCGCGACCCGCATCAGCGCCCGCCCGCCAGCTCGGCGAAGGAGCCGACCCGGAAACCGGCCAGCGTGTCCCGCCACGCGTCGCCCTGCAGGACCTGGCGCTCGTCCTCCCACCCCGGATGGACCATCACTTCCACCGAGCTGTGGCTGGCCTGGCCCAGCCGGACGCGCATCTGCGTCCCGCTCAGTCGGGGATCGAGCGCGCGGATCGACAGGCACCAGCGCGTGGTGCGAAACCGAGAGCGCAGCGCGGCGAACAGCAGCGCGCGTCCGGCCCGTTTGGCCGGGCGGCTCTCGTCGGTGGTGCGGTTGACCGGCCGCCGGCAGGTCACCAGCGGACCGAGTGACCGGGCGAGCACGGCGTTCGCGGCCAGGTGCATGTGCTGGTGTCCGTCGAAATGGGTCGGCGGCCGCCCGTAGAGCTCGGTGAACTGGGCCAGCTGGTCGGCGATGCACCGCTCGAAGTCCCGGGCCCAGCTCGGGTGATACACGTACGCGCCCGAGCCGGCGCCACGGAGCCGTCGGACGACGCGGCGTTGAGTGTCAGCGACACGGTCGGGAACGTCGCCGGCGGTGTACGGCTCGATCAGATTCAGGTGCAGGCCGACGGGCAGCGTGCCGTCACGGGCCCGCTCGGCGGCGCGTCTGGAGTCACTCATCCAGACCAGCGCGGTGGCACTGCTGATCGCGCCGGCGGCGAATGACTCGAAGATCGCATCGGTGTCCTGGCGACTGATCCCGAGATCGTCGGCATTGACGACCAGCAGACCGGCCCGGTCCGGAGTGTCCATGCGAGCTGAGGCTACCGAGTATCGTGTTCTGGCTTGACCGAGCGACCTCCCATCTCCTTCATCGCCTGGGCGCGAGAGGACAGTCGTTCGAAGTCGCTGTCGCGGGCCCTCGACGGGGAGTTCTGCACCTTCTTCGACTTCGACATCCAAAGCCGCCCGCTCGTGCCCCTGCGCTATCTGGCAAGCGCCTTGCGCACCCTCACGTACCTGATATTGCGCCGCCCGCGGGCTGTCGTCATCCAGTCACCTCCGGTGCCGGCGGCAGCACTCGTGTGGGGATGGGCGCGGCTGGCGCGGGTGCCGGTCGTGCTCGACACGCATCCCGCCTCGTTTGAGGAGACGGGGGTGCACCAGGTGATGCGGCCGCTCATCCGCTGGCTGGTTCCGCGCGCCTCGGGCTGCATCGTGACCACTCCGCGTCTGGGCGACCAGATCACGCGGTGGGGCGGACGTCCGGTGATCGTTCACGAGGCGCCCATGGTGTGGAGCGACCGGATGCGGCCCAGCGACCGCTCGGCGCAGCGACGGGTCCTGTTCATCTGCACCTTCGCGCCCGACGAGCCGCTGATGCAGGTGCTCGATGCGGCGCGCCGGCTACCCGAGGTGGAGTTCCACATCACCGGCGACCGCCGCCGGCTGCCGCCTGCTGCCGCCGGCGCCGCGCCCGCGAACGTTCACTGGACGGGGTACCTGCGCGGCGACGACTACGTCGATGCGCTGGGACGCGCCGACGTGATCATGTCGCTGACCACCCGAGCCGAATCGGTCCAGCGCTCCGCCTATGAGGCGGTGGATGCGCTGCGCCCGCTGGTGGTCTCCGACTGGCCACACATGCGGTCGCTGTTTCCCCACGCGGTGTTCGTCACCAATGATGGCCAGAGCATCGCCGCCGGCGTCAGCGAGGCGCTCGTGCGCTGGCAGGAGCTGAGCGGTGTCGTCGAGGATGCTCGCGTTCAGCAGTGGCAGCGCTGGGACCGGCAACTGCACGATCTCGGTGTGGTGGTGGGTGATACCGAATTGGTCACGGCCGCTTCACCGGTCGCGTGACCTTCAGCACACTCGCCCACGCCGCCTTCCTGTGTACTGACTGATCCGGTTCGCTGTGCATCGCGCCCAGTATGTTGCAGATGTCACGGAATGACGTGAGTTGATGTGGTCTTTATCGAATGGCGGTTGGGACGCGCGGGGGCTGGGTACGGTCAATTTGACTCAGAGTGCGCCTTAGCTGAGCAAAGCACTTGCGGCGCCGACGAAGTCGTCTATGGTCGTGGACTTGAGGCGCTCGAGCCTCACTCTGCGAGCTAACCCTCTGCTTAGGGAGCCCACGAAATGAGTGTCAGCACATTGAGCCGGCGCCGTGCCGGATCTGGATCTGTGATCAGACGTCTATGGATTCTGCCTGTGTCGATCATCGTCGTCGCGGCGATCGGCTATGGCGTGTCCAAGCTGCAGTCGTCCAGCTACAGCGCGAGTTCGACCGTGGTCGTGTCCTCGGTCCCGGGCGCCGTGCAGGCGGGCACGGCCGCGGACAGCGCGTCGCTGGCCGCGACCTACCAGGCGGCCCTGCCGAGCGACTCTCAGCTGCACGCTTACGTGGCCCACACCGCGCACGCTCCGGTGACCGGCTCGTCGATCACCGCGCTGCCCTCGTCGGGGGCGGTCGTGCGGCTGCAGTTCACCGCCCATAGCGCGCGCGCCGCTCTGGCCGGCGCTCGGGCCATCGCCGGGGCGGTCAGCGGCAAGCACCCTTCGGTCTCCGCCGTGACCCCCAGCACGCTCAACGTGACCGGCGTGTCATCCACGCCCAAGCACCGCCACCATCGCTATCACGCGGTCGCGACCCTGGCGATCCCCGCGGCGTCGGGTCCGACCGAGGGGATCAACCCCGATGATGCCCAGCACCTGGCGACCACGTATGCGGCGCTGCTGACCAGCGATCAGAAGCTGCTGTCAGCGGTGAGCGGCGCGACCGGTCTGCACTCGTCGACTGTGGGCTCGGACCTGAGCGTGGTCAACACGCAGAACACCTCCATCCTGCAGATCACCTTCCGCGCGTCGGACCCGCGCACCGCCGCGATCGGAGCGACGAAGATGGCCCGGCTGGTGTCCGGCCCGAATCCGGTCGGCGCCGGCATCATTCCCGCGTCGATCGCGCTCGTGTCGACGCCCCCGACGCCCAGCTCGGCGACCACCGCCACCAGCAGCGCCAAGCCGGTCGCCATCGGGGCGTTGCTCGGCCTGCTGCTGGGCATCGTCCTGCTGGTCGCCTGGGAGCGTTCGGATCCGCGGATCAGCGACGCGCGCAGCCTGAGCAGTCAGCTCGGCTGCCCGGCGACGCCGGGTGAGCGGCTCTCGCCGGATGCGGCGCGCGCGCTGCTCGAGCGGTGGCGGTCGCTGACCGACGCCGTGCCGGCGCGGGTTGCGATTCTCGCCGCGGATCGCTCGACCGCGGCGGACGCCCAGGTGCTGATCGACTCGCTGGTGGCGGCGGGCAACGGCGAGGTGAGCTCCTTCGACGCCCGCTCCGGCCTGCTGCCCGAGCAGCTCAACGGCAATGGCAACGGCAACAGCCGCGTTGGCGTGGTGCTCGTCAACCCGGGCCCGGCCGACTCCGACGGACCGGGCGAGGCGGTGGCGCTCAGCTGCGACCTGACCGTCGCCGTGGTGCGCAAGGGCGCGCGGGTCACCGAGGTTCGCGAGCTCGCGCAGGAGCTCGGAAACTTTGGGATCGTGCCCACCTGGGCGCTGCTCTCGCGACCGGGGCAGCCGGTGGCTGCCGACGTCCAGAGGGTTCCCGAGCGTGTCGTTTCAGCCTGACTACGCCCTAACCGGTCGAGGCGGAGTAGGAACGGGCGCCCAGCAGCTGGCGGCCATCTCGTCGTTCGGCGGCGAGGAGCGCCTGCGGCTCCCGTTCAACCTGCAGCGCCGGCACCTGTTCCTGTTCGTCGTCGCCATCGTGGCGATGGCGGCCGTGGCGATCGCCGCCGGCGTCAAGCCCATCCTGGGCGCGGGGATGATCGTGGCCGTCGCCGCGGCGTTCGCCGTGGCGCTCAACGAGATGCTGGGACTGATCCTGCTCGCCGCGCTGGCGGCCGCCACCTCGGGTCTGGCCCGTGGCATCCCGGTTCCGGGCATCCGCTTCTCCGAGGTGCTGATCGGCGGCATCGGGATCGTGCTGCTGACGACCGCGCGCAAGTTCGTGCGCTGGAGCACCCTCGATTGGCTGGCGCTCCTGTACTGCGTCGCCACCTTCGCGCTCGGCGCGTGGGATCTGCTCTCCCAGGGGGAGGCGTTCAACTCCGGCGAGATCCAGCTGCTGCTGGGGCCGTGCCAGTTCCTGCTGCTCTACCGGGCGACGCTCGTCACGGCGCGGACGCCGGAGCGCCGGAGGCTGGCACTCCGGCTGATCATCGGCGCCAGTGTGCCCGTCGCGCTGCTGGCGATCGGTCAGCAGTTCAACTTCCCGGGCGTCCGCAGCCTGCTGGTCACGCTCACCGGCACCAACTTCTATGCCGCGGGCAGCAACACCGCCCGCGCCACCGGCCCGTTCCCCCTGTGGCACAACCTGGGCGGCTATTTGCTGATGGTCCTGCTGGCGATCATCGCCGTCCAGACGCAACGCGTCGAAGGGATCATGTCCCGCCGGACGATGCTGCTCATCGCCGCGCTTGACGCCGTGGCCCTGGTCGAGACCCTCGACCTGGCGCCTCTCGCAGCGCTGGTGGCCGGGATCCTGATCATCGGGATCTGGCTGGGCGGCCTCAACCGCGTCCTGATCGGCACTGCGGTCGTGCTCGTGGTCGGGATGCTGGTGTTCGGAGGACGCCTCGACGCCCGGTTCTCGTCGGAGTTCGGGCGCGCGCCGGGAACCGCGCGTTCGTCGCTCGTGCCGCAGACGATCCAGTACCGGTTCGACCTCTGGACCGGCGAGCTGCTGCCGCTGCTCAAAGGCCACGTCGCCACCGGCTACGGGCCGACCCTGCCGGCGCAGATCCAGAACTTCCCCTACACCGAGTCCCAGTACATCAACCTCCTCTATCGCGGGGGAGTGGTCCTGCTGTCGGTCTGGGCCGCGCTGTTCATCGCCATGGGCTTTGCCGGGGTGCGAGCCGCCAGGGACGCTGATCCGTTCCAACGGGCGCTGGGGGTCGCCGTCGCCACCGCGGTCATCTGCCTGGTGTTCATGCAGGTGCTCGAGGCGTATTTCGTCGACGACGGGACACCGCAGGTGCTGTGGATGCTGCTGGGGCTGCTCGCGTTCCACGACGTTCCGTCGGCGCGAGCGCTCGACCGGGCGCCGGCATTCGACGACCCGGCGAACCGGCGGGCGTGGGCAGCCAACGTGGCGATGGCGTTCGAGACGTTGGACCCGAGCACCCAGGAACTGTTGCGCCTGGCCTACAGCCATCAGATGACCACGCCGGAGCTGGTCAGCGTCATGGGCCTCAATGCTGATGCGATCAATCGCTGGCAGAGCTCGGCGATGCAGCGGCTGGCGCTGCACGCCAACATGGCCCCCGCGGCGGCCGAACGGCTGTTGCGCTCGGGCACCGTGCCGCTGGGCGCCTGGTGACGCCCGCCTCGCCGACCGCCGACTGAATCGCACCCGAGGGACGTCGGTCGACGGCCCATCCGCGATTTCGTTTAAACTGGATTTACCGGGGGGTGTGTCCGGCCGGCACGTTGGTCTCGTGGGGCGTCCTGTCCCTGCCGATATCGAGTGTGACGGCCAGGCAACTCGACGAGGAGACAGACGTGGTGACGGCAGTGTTGATCGTATGGGCGGCGGGTATTCCGGGCGTCCTCCTCCTGTCCGCGTCGGTCACCTCCCGTCGGCGGCGACGGGCGGATCGCGCCCATGAGGCCTCGCCGGCGCACCTGGCATCGTTGCCGCTGCTGTCCAGCGTGGCGGTGCTCTCCTCGCGGCCGGCGCCCACCGAAGCCCGCCGCGCGCGCACTCCCGGCTGTCGCTGACGCTCTCTGACGGCGGGGCGGGTGGCGCCCTCATGGCACTAGCATCAACGTGACGTGCGGCTGCCTGCCAGGACCGATCTGCTGTTCGCCGGCTCGGCCGGCGGCCACCTCGATCTGCTGATGGCGGTCGCGCCGGCGATCACCGATGGCCGTCGCCCGGTCTGGGTCACCTCCCGCACCTCGCGAGGCGAGGCGCTCCGCGACGCCCGCGACGACATGGAGCTGGTGCCCGAGTACGGTCGCAGCCCGGTGTCGGCGCTGCGCAACGTGCTCGCGTCCGCCCGGATCGTGGCCCGTCACCGCCCGCGGATCGTCGTCAGCTCCGGAGCCGGCGTCGTGGTGCCGCTGTGCCTCATGGCGCGTCTGTCCGGTGCCCGGCTGGTGCACGTGGAGACCATGGCCCGGGTGTCCAGCCCCAGCCAGACCGGGCGGCTGATGGCAAAGGTGGCGTCGCGCACAATCGTCCAGTGGCCCGAGCTCAAGACCAAGCTGCCCGGTGCCACCGTGTGCGAGCCGCTGCTGCTGGAGGGGATCCCGGACGGAGAGCGGAGCCCCGGCGACGGCACGTTCGTCGCCGTCGGGACGCACGAGCAGGGGTTCTCACGACTGCTGGGCATCGTGCAGCGGGCTGCCGCCGCGGGCGTCCTGCCCGGCCCGATCTTCGCCCAGACCGGCCCCTCACACCTGGACTCGCCGCTCATCGAGTCGACCCCGTTTCTCGCCGCGCACGAGCTGCAGAGCCGGTTGCGATCCGCTCGCGTCGTCGTCTGCCACGCCGGAGCGGGCATCATCTCGTCGGCACTCGCCGCCGGCCGCACCCCGATCGTGGTGCCGCGGCGCTCGGCGCTGATGGAGCACGTCGACGATCATCAGTACCAGCTCTCCCGCAAGCTCGCGCAGTGGGGGCTCGTCGTCCTGATCGAGGACGAGATCACCGCCGAGCACGTCGCGGCGGCGACACGCTCGCTCTCGCTGCCTACGGAGCTCCGCGGGGGACCGTCGATCGCCGACGTGCTCCGATCCGAGCTGGACCGGGTTCCGTCGCTCTGAACGTGTGAATGGGCGCGCGCTTGCCGGCTAGGCGAAGCGAGCGTTGGCCTCGCGGGCGTAACGGATCGACCAGAGGATCGGCTTGCCCCACATCCGCGCGTTGCGGTAGTGGAACCAGGCGCCCCTCCGTCCGTGGCCGGCGGTGTCAGCAGATGGCATCGCCCGTGCCATCGACACCGCGCCGCGATTGTTGAGCGGGAGGCCGGACGGTCGGTCATCCGTCCACCGGGGTCCTGGCGCGGCGGGTGCCTGCGGGGGCCACGAGGCCGCGGCGCTCACTCCTCGCCGCGCAACGCCTCGCTCAGCTTGTCCCGCGAGTTGACCCCGAGCTTCTGGTAGATGTGGCGCAGGTGGTACTCGATGGTCTTTGGGGTCACGAACAGCGACTCGGCCATCTTGCGCGTGGTCAGGCCCCCCGCCGCGAGTTCGGCGACCCGCAGCTCTGAGGGCGTGAGGGCATCGGGCCCCCAGTGGCTCGTGGTTCGCGGCCGCGAGCCGGTGACGATCAGCTCGCCCTGTGCCGCGTGGGCCAGGGCGGTGGCGCCGCCGCGCTGAGCGCGCCGGACCGCCTCCTTGAGTGGGCCCCGGGCCGTCGCTCGCTGATTGGCGCGGCGCAGCGCCCCCCCGAAGGCGATCAGTGCCGCGATGTGCTCCAGCCGTGCCGGCGCCTCAGTACCGAGCCGCACCGCCTCGGCGAGCAGCTCGAGGCCGCGCTCGCCGCCGGCGACCAGCCCCAGGATGCGCAGGTCACGGATGATGATCCGCGTCACCGCCATCTTCCGGGCCAGCGCCAGCTCCTCGGTGGCCAGCTCGCGCGCGCGCTCGGTCTCCCCACGGGCCAGATACGCCAGGGCGGCGATCGAGCGCCATGCCAACGAGCCCGGGTTGTCTGACCCGACGTGCTCCGCCCACTGACGCCCGGCCTGCGTCGCATCGGCGACGGCCTCGTCCGCGCGTCCCTGCGCCATGCGCAGCTGAGCTCGGGCGATCAGCAGCGACGGCAGCTGATCGGGGCGATGGAGCTCCGGATGTCCGATCACCGCCAGCGCACTCTCGGCCTGGGCGAGATGGCCCTGCTGGAGGTGACAGCACGCAATCGCGCCGTACGCGGTGCGGAAGTGTCCGTGGCCGCTGGAGGGCAGCGCATCGATCGCCGCCCGCGCCGCGGCTGCCGCGGCGGTGATCTCCCCGCGCTCATACAGCGGCCAGGCTCGGGCCTGCTGGGCCATCGCCAGGGCCGCTGGGGACTTGCGAGCGTCCGCGTGTCTCAGCGCCGCATCGCCCAGCTCGAGCCCCCGCTCGAGGTCGTCGACCATCAGCAGCGCCGCGGCGACCATCGGCCAGCTGGGGCCGAGCGCCGCGTCGGCGTCGAGCAGCTCGCCGTCGCCCCATGCCATGTCCGCCAGGCGCAGGACGGCGGCGCCGGACTCACCCCGCAGCGCCTGGTGGACGGCCAGGTGGGCCAGCGCAGCGCGCTGCACCGGGGACGGAGGTCCCGCCAGCGACGCCAGCAGCCGGTCGGCCCGCCGCTGGGTCTCGGGTGCGAGGGCCGGGACGAGGCTGGCGGCAGCGATGTGGGCAGCCACGATCTCCTCGGTGAGCACCGGGTCCTCGCCGGCGGCGTCCAGCAGCGCCCCGGCGAGCACAGTGACGGCCGCGCCGTAGGCGCCCTCGCGGTAGCGCGCAGCCCCCAGGGTCAACGCCAGCTCGGCGCGCCGGCCCCGCCGGTCACACACAGCGATCGCCTCGCTCAGCCGGTCAGCGGCCTGGGGGAGACCCGCGGAGACCTCGGCCTGCGCCAGCTCGGCCAGCAGGTCGGCGTAGGCGTCTCGCGACCCTTCGGCGAGGGCTCGGCGCAACAGCGCCACGGCGCTCGGAGCTGCGCCGTTGGCCAGTGCCTTGCGCGCGGCGGTGCGCAGGATCACCACAGCACGCGGATCGAGCTGGGCGGGGGCCTTGAGCAGATGGGGCGCGATCACCTCCGCCGTCTGACCGTCCTGATCGAGCATGGCCGCGGCGCGGGCATGCTCGTGCCCGCGGTCCAGTGGCGAGATCGACTCCTCGACGGCCTGGCGGACGAGCGGATGGATGAACGACAGCGGTTCGCCGGGTGCGAACAGGTGCATCTGGGCCAGGCCGTCTCCTGCCCGGGCCGCCTCCTTGGAGGACAGGCCGGTCAGCGCCGCGACATGACGGAGCGCCGCGCCATCGCCGAGGATCGCGACGGCCAGCGCGACCGAGCGCACGCTCTCCGGCATCGCCCCCAACCGTGCGACGACGGAGTCGAGAACCGCCTCGGGGGCCAACTCGCTCAGTCGGTCCGCCGTGGACTCGTCCGGGGCGAGACCGTCGGCCCGGACCTGATCGAGCAGCTCGAGGAGCAGGAATGGGTTGCCGTCCGTGGTCCGGTGGCAGCCGGCGCAGAACGCGTCCGTGGCGTGGGGAAACTCAGCTCGAACGATCGCCTGCACGGCTGCCACGGACAACGACGCGAGGCGGACGAGCGAGGCTCCGGCGGCGCCCCGCAGTGCCGCGAGCCCCTGCGCGTCGGAGCCTGGTTCGCCCGGCCGGATCGCCACCACGAGCGCGATCGGCAGCTCAGCGATGCGGGTCGCCGCGTAGGCCAGGAACCGCAGCGACGGCCCATCGGCCCACTGGACGTCGTCGACCAGGATGGCGAGCGCCGCGGCGCCGGAACCATCCTCTCCTTTCGAGGCCAAGCGTGCGGCCAGGCGAAAGAGCCCATGAACGGTCGCGTAGCCGGCGTCGGATTCGGCCGCGCCCGGCCCGTCGCGCAGCAGCGACGCGACCGCCGTCGTCGCGTCAGCGGCGCTCACCCTACGCCGGCTGGCATCGGCGGCCAGCCACCACGGCTCGAACAGCTGGATGGCCACGCCGAACGGGAAATGGCGCTCGAGCCCGGTCCCGAACGCGCCCAGCACATCGAAGCCCAGCTCCCGTGCCGTATCGCCGGCCACCTGGAGCAGACGCGACTTGCCAGTGCCGGCCGGCCCCTCGATGACGACCACTGAGCCGGCACCGTCGCGGGCCTCGGCCAGACGCCGTTCGATCAGGGCACGCTCGTCGTCGCGTTCGACAAGCAGCTCACTGCTCCTGATGTCCCGTCCTCGGCGTCGTCTCACTGGTGGTGTCCGCGGGAGGGAGAGTCAGCGGCCTCTCTCATGGGTCCTGTGGGCAACCAGACCTTACCCAATCCTCCTAATTAACAAGCATTGGCCAACGCCTGATGTTCGCGGTCACATCCCCGTGACACCGGGGTTTGCGTCACGGTGGCCGCGCGGGCGGCGGACACGCGCCGGTCAAGACCAGGGGGGGACCCTGGTGTGCGGGCGCGGGGCGGACTCCATACTGCGGGTCGTGGATGAACCGGGGCGCGTGAAGATGGTCCTCGATATCGAGGTGGGGGATCCGATCCGGGGTGACATAGCCGCAGCGGGTGGGCCGACCAGGTCCTTCTATGGATGGCTGGAGCTGGCGGCGGCGATGAATCGGGCACGGGAACACGCGGCGGCGGGGGCGGCGTCCGCGTGGGCAGACCGTTCGGGCTCGGCAGAGGCGCACGGAAGTGGCCTCAGCCGCGCCCGGCGGGCCGCCGGCGAGGGGTGACGGTCGCCGGCAGCCCGGAAGTCGGGGCGCAAGGTGGTTGAGGGGCGACGGACAGGCCGGCGGCGGTTTGAGGGGACCGCCGCCGGCTGAGGTCTTGCGCCGCCGCCGGCTGAGGTCTTGCTCCGCCGGTGACGGTTCTGGGAACGGGGAGACCGGGGCGCCGGCGGCTACTCTGCGCCGATGCGACTGGACGAGCTGTTCGACGACATCCCGGAGCCGGCCGCCGGCGTGCAGGTCAGCTCACTGGCCTACGACAACCGCACCGTCGCCGACGGCACGCTGTTCTTCTGCGTGCCCGGCTTCACCCGCGATGGGCACGACTTCGCGCCGGACGCAATCGCGCGCGGCGCGGTTGCCCTTGTCGTCGAGCGTCCACTGGGTCTCGGCGTTCCGGAGGTCCGCGTGCCATCGGTCCGTGCGGCGATGGCGCCGGCGGCAGCCCTTTTCAACGGCGACCCGACCGCGCGGCTGCAAACCGTGGGGGTGACCGGCACCAACGGCAAGACCACCACCGCGTTCCTGGTTCGCGCGCTGCTCGAGGCGGCGGGCCGGCCCACCGGCCTGCTGGGGACCGTCAAGAGCGTGGTCGGCGGGGTGGAGCACGAGGTCCAGCGGACGACGCCCGAGGCGGTCGACCTTCAGCGGACCTTCCGCGAGATGCTCGACGCCGGCGACCGGGCCTGCGTGATGGAGGTCTCATCGCACGCGCTGGATCTGCGCCGAGTGGACGCGATCCATTTCGCGGCGGCGATCTTCACCAACCTGACCCAGGATCACCTGGACTTCCACGACACGATGAAGGACTACTTCGCCGCCAAGCGCCGGCTGTTCACCGAGCTCGAGCCCCAGCACGCGATCGTCAACGTCGACGACGCCTACGGCGCCCGCCTGGCCGCCGAACTCGGAGGTGCGGTGACGTTCGCGCTCGACGCCGAGGCGGCATACCGCGCGGGGGCGGTCGAAACCGGCGTGGGGGGATCGCGCTTCGTCGTGCGCGCGCCTGACGGTGAGTACGAGCTGGCCTCGCCGCTCACGGGTCGCTTCAACGTCTCCAACGTCCTCGGGGCGTTCGCCGCCGCGCGCTGCCTGGGCATCGACGCGGACGTCGCCATCGACGCCATCGCCGGCGCGGGCCAGGTTCCGGGACGGTTCCAATCCGTCAACGAGGGTCAGGACTACGCCGTGCTCGTCGACTACGCCCACACGCCCGACTCGCTGGAGAACGTGCTCAATGCGGCGCGCGGGCTGACCACCGGGCGCCTGCACGTCGTATTCGGCTGCGGCGGCGATCGCGATCGCGGCAAGCGGCCGCTGATGGGGGGGATCGCCGCCCGCCTGGCCGACCGGGTCATCGTCACCTCCGACAACCCCCGCTCCGAGGACCCGGCCGCGATCATCGAGGAGATCCTCGTCGGCAGCGGGCGCGACGTCGAGCACGAGGTCGACCGTCGCATCGCCATCGAGCGGGCGATCGCCACCGCCGCCGAGGGCGACGTGGTCGTGATCGCCGGCAAGGGCCACGAGCAGGGCCAGGAGTTCGAGGCCGGCCGCAAGATCCCGTTCGACGACGTCACGGTCGCTCGCGAGAGCCTTCGGCGCGTAGGTTCGAGCCCCTAAGCTCCAGAAAATCGACTGTCAACTGTCGTTTTGCTTCGAGAATCCTCGTCGTGGGCATGACGCATGCCGTAATGTCCCTACGCAGGGAAAATCGAGCGACGGGTAATACACCGAGCGCAGCCGGGACCGGCTGGCGCGGTGTATTCTCGAAGGGGGCCGGGATGTACTTTGCTGGGAGTGATATGAGCGATGATCGCTCAGCTGGACGGCGCGGCGTGGGTTCCGGCGCGCGCCCAGAGACAGGTCAGCTGCTGAAGCGCAACCTGCTGGGGTCCGAGGCGATCTACCGGGTGGTCGGCGAGAACGACCGCGGGGTGGAGGTCGAGGTCGTCAGCGCTCCCGGCCTCCAGGCCGGCGTCCGCTTCACCTTTGCGCTCGACGACGTCCTCGCCATGCATCCGCTTGCAACCGGCGAGTCACGCCCGGCGCCGGAGCAGGTGCGCGGGTTGCCGCGTCGAAAATTCGCCTGATCGTCCACCGTAGGGCCAAAGACTAGGGGGCACCCCCTGGTGCGGGCGAAAGTTTGCCCGGTATTCTGTGCGTTGTTCGGCGGGGGTCCCCAAACCTTGAGTGCGGGGATCGGAGGCTGGACGCATGGTCAATTCATTTTGCCCGAGTCCAGCTTCCCGACAACGGGCATGGAAGCCGTGTGGGGGCACCCAACTGCGGCTGCAGACATCTGCCGAGAAAGGATTTTTGCGCATGGTCGTAGTCGCAGAGCCCTGCTCGAGCACTCCGATGCGAGAGCTCGAGATGGACGAAATCAGCATCACCGCGGTGATTCCCACGCTCAACGAGGCGGCGAATCTGCCGCACGTGTTCGCCCGGTTGCCGGAGTGCGTGGACGAGGTCATCGTGGTCGACGGTCATTCCACCGACGACACGGTCGCCGTCGCCCAGGCACTCCTGCCGAGCGTCCGCATCGTGCTCCAGAACGGCCGCGGCAAGGGCAACGCCCTGGCATGCGGTTTCGCCGCTGCCCGCGGAGACATCATCGTCATGCTCGACGCGGACGGTTCGACGGATCCCGCTGAGATCCCCAACTACGTGGCCCCGCTGCTGGCCGGCGCGGACTTCGCCAAGGGATCGCGCTGCATGCCGGGCGGCGGAAGCGCCGACATCTCAGTTCTGCGGTCGATCGGCAATGCCGTCCTCACGCGCGCGGTGAACGTTCTTTTCCACCAGCGCTACACGGACCTCTGCTACGGCTACAACGCGTTTTGGGCTCATTGCCTCGACGATATGCAGGTCGATTGCGACGGGTTCGAGATCGAGACGCTGATCAACGTGCGTATCGCGCGAGCCGGCCTTGACGTGCGCGAGGTTCCGAGCATGGAGCTGGAGCGATTGCACGGGGTGAGCAATCTCAACGCGTTTCGGGATGGCTGGCGAGTCCTGCGCACGATCATCCGCGAGCGGATCGCGGCGAAACCCGGCGCGCAGAGCACGGAGTGGGTCACGCCGTCGTTCAAGGAGCTCGGAGCGCCGGCGATCGAAGAGATGACCGCTCAACTGGCGATCGGATGAGTGCCGCGATGAGCGATCGTCGGCCGATTCTGGTGACGGGGGCGTGCGGGTTCGTCGGTGCGTCGCTGTGCGCGACGCTTGTCCGCAGCGGAGAGGAGGTCATCGCGCTTGACGACCTCTCGACGGGCAGCCCCGCCAATTGGGCCGAGGACGTCCGCGACGACATCGAGCTTGTCCACTGCGACATTCGTGACACCGAACTTGTCGCCGCACTGATTGCGGATCGGCAGCCGAAGACGGTCTATCACCTGGCGGCCATCCACTTCATCCCCGCATGCGATGCCGATCCCAGCCGGGCCATCTCGATCAACGTGGCGGGCACGCAGTCAGTGCTCTGTGCAGCGATGCACGCCAGCGAGGTTCCCGCTCTGGTCCTCGCCTCGACGGGCGCCGTGTACGCCCCGTCGCTGACTCCCCACGCGGAGGACTCTGAGCTCGCGCCCACTGACATCTATGGGCTGACGAAGCTCTGGATGGAGCAGGCGGCGGAGTTGCACCGCAAACGAACGGGGGCACGGATCGCAGTGGCGAGGCTCTTCAACGTCGTCGGCGCCGGCGAGACCAACCCCCACCTCGTGCCCGAGATCATCGAGCAGGCACGGCGGAGTCAGACCCTGCGTCTGGGCAATCTGACGACTCGGCGTGACTACATCGACGTCGCCGACGTCGCCGACGGGCTGATCGCGCTAGCCGACGTCGTCATCCCGGACGAGATCGTCACCTGCAACCTCGGCGCGGAGAGCCCGGTCGACGGCTACGAACTCGTTCGCCTTCTCGGGGAGGTCCTCGAGCTGACGCTCGAAATCGAGACTGACGAGTCCAAGCTGCGCGTGAGCGACCGCCCTCTTCTCGAGAGCAACTGCAATCGCGCGCACCGGGTGCTCGGTTGGTCGGCCCAGAGGCCGCTCATCAGTGCCCTGCGGGCTGCCGTGGAGGACGCTCGCCGTCATGAACCCGCTGCCTCCGCGCAGCTTTAGGTGCGAAGAAGACTGACCTACAACCAGCGCCCACGGGCCTGGAGATCCTTGGAAAGGATGCAATGAAGCGCACAGTCGTTGTCTGTATCGGGATGGTCACCGCGTGCTTGGCATGGGCCTCAATAGCCGGCGCGACGACGGTCGTTAGAGAGTCGCACAAGGTCCAGCAGCTGGCGCTCGACAGCTATTACGGTTGGAATCGCAATTACACCCCGCCTGTCTCGACGTCCCGCAGCCTCGCCAAGCACTCGTATGAGGTCGCGACGGTGTCGGGGACCTTCAGTTACTACTCGGCGATCAACTATTACCACCCGCAGTGGCCCTGGACCGTCGTGTGCGGTACGCCGGCGCCGTCTGCCCAGCATCCCGGCTCATTGGGCGGCGATGGCCCAGTCGGGTTCGACGCGGAATTTTTGTTCTCCCGGCCGTGGCGGACGAAGCTCTGTGCCAATGCTCATCTTCCCGCGCATTGGACAAACTTCCAGATGAACGACGGAAGCGGTTGGGCTCATCCTGAGCTCCTCGGCACCGCCCCCACTGGTCCGGTGTCCAATCACACCTATAGCTATGCGGTGAGCGGGCACAACGATCCGATCAAGTTCCGGCTCTGGGACATCCTGACCCGTGACAACTACGGGCTTCTCAAGATCTCGTTGCGGCCCGCGAACACTGCCGATTGTGCGTCATACCTGGCGTTTGGTTTCGCGAGCGAGAAGCGCTGTATCACACACATGCAGTAGATGATGCTGAGGCGCTCCGGGGCGCCCCGGCAGCTTACTTCGAGACCTGCGGCGTGACTCGCCGCAGGTCTCGTATCGTGCGATAGCGATGAGACGAAGCCGCGTGACCACACTCGTTCTGGCAATACTGGTCATGGCGCTCCCGTCGACCGCTCTCGCGGCGACAGTGCCCAACCCGATCGTTCGGGTGCTCAGGCCCGACGACGTGCCGGGTTCGACGAACGAATATCTCCCCAGTGGGGACTTGCAGCTCGGAGAGTTCGCCGACCTCGTCGGCGGTACCAGCCAGAGCAAACTCGATCTGCGTCACACGCTGCAAACCCATCACTTTCAGACGGCCGCGATCACTGCGTATGCCGGACCGTGGCCGCGTTCTTGGCTCTCGTTCGCAATCGAGTTGGCAAACCCGTCGAGCTCGCGCACCGCTCTCGCGGGGGTGGTGAGCGCTGCCGGAGAGGGCGTCCCGACGGGGGCGCGCATGACGGTGACGTCCGAATCCGGATTCTCCGATGCGCGGCTCGTCACGTTCACTGGAAGCCGAACCGGATTTGTCGGCGACGAGATCATCGTCAGTCAGGGGTCGTATCTATACGCGCTGTCGGAACAGCAGAAAGTCAGCCTGCCACGGGTCGCAAGCCTGCGAGCCCTCTTGTCCCGCATCATCACCCGGTCGTAGGCGCTGTTCAGGCGACGACCCGCGGGGAGGCAGAGGCCTACAGCCCGGAGCTCTGCAGCAACTGGAGCAGTCCCTCGGCGCTTCGATCCCAGGAGTGAGGATCGGCGTAGCGTCGGCCGCGGAGGTCCCCGACCTGCTCCAATGCGTCAACCAGCGCATTGACGTCAGCCGGTGGCACGAAGACGATCCCTTCGTAGTCCTTTGCAGCCTCGGGCAGTCCGCCGACCGACGTGACCACCGTGGGGTGCCCGATGCTCATGCTCAGATGCAAGGGGCCGCTGGCGGAGCTTCTGCGGTAGGGCAGGACGACCGCATCGGCGCCGGCAAACCAACGATTGACCTCCGAGTCAGTCACATACCGATTCACCAGGGTGATTCGCCTTGCATGTCGCGACGCCCGGATCATCTCGATGGGCTGAGTCCAACCCTCCCAGGTCTCCCCGACAACGGTCAGCCAGTATCGCCCCGGCTCGGCATCTGAAGCCAACTCGAACGCCTCGACCAGGTCCTCCAAACCCTTGTAATGGCGAATCGTTCCAAAGAACAACAGGTTGCATGCTTCGGCCGGGGCCTCTCGGAGAGGCTCGACGTCATCCGTCGCGTGGTGGTCATACGGCCCGTGGGGGATTACGGCCACCGGCCGGGTGCCGATCGCGAATCGTTCCTGCAGGAAGGGCTCGTCGAAGTCCGAGTGCAATACAAAGCCGTTGGCGAGACGCATCAGCAGACCTGCGAACACGCTGACGTACCAGCGCGCGAGTGGGAATTTCGCCTCATCGGGATCTTGCACCTCGTGAAACTCGATCACCACTTTCCCGCCGAGCGTTCGCTGAAGCAGGGCGAGCGCCAGGAATGAATGGAGTACAGCGCCGGTCCACCATTGAAACACCACGTGCGTCGGGCGCTCTCGCGTGAGAAACCGCGCCGCGTTCCACATGCTCGGTACCCAGTACCAGTCGACCCCATCGAACACGGGCACGTGCGGCGGATAACGGACCTCAGCCAGCTGTGCGCCGACGCGGTCACGACCGGGGTAAAGGGCCGCGGGGATAAGCTGCCGCATCAGAATCGCGGACACTGGAACGCGGTCGGCGAGCGCGCTAGCCAGTCGGAGCGTGAAGTAACTGATGCCGCTGAGAAAATGCGTGCTCGAGCCAACGATGCAGACGCGCACGCCGACGGGTCCGGCACTCGACGCTCGTCTCATCGGCTCAGTCAGCGCTGCCCGAGGATCTCGCGGTAGAGATCGAGCGTCTCATTGGTGACGTCATCCCAGCTGTCGACGCGTGCCGTGGGCACGGGAGCGGCCATCCGGTCCTCGATCGCGGCGGCAACGGCTGACGGATCCGCGGCGAGGGGGACAAGCGTGATCGCGCCCCGAGTCTTGGTGACGAGATCCTGATGGGCGGGGATGTCGGAGGCAACCACTCGAGCTCCTGCCGCCAGCGCCTCGATGAACGTTACGGGCATGGCCTCGTTACTCGACATGCTCACGTAGACACTTGCAGTCCGCAGCCAACGATAGAGGTCATCGTCCGAGACGCGGCCGAGGAACGTGACGCGCTTTTCGAGCCCGAGCTCCAAGGTCAGGGATTCGACGTCCGGGCGCGCTCCGCCGTCCCCGGTGACGCGGAGCACGTACTGCTCTGGGAGGTGCTTCATCGCGGCGATCGTCTTGTCGACCTGCTTGTAGGTCTCAATCCGGCCGGCACTGAGAACGACGTGCTCGTTCAGCAGGAACGGATCCGCCGCCGAGAGTCGTGTCTGATCGACACCGTTCGGGATGACCGTCAGGCGCGCCTCGGTCTGAGGAAAGTGGGAGACGATCAGCCGCGCCTCTGGGGGAGAGACGGCGATAGTGCGGTCGGCGCGCTCGAAGATCACCTTCCCGAGCTGACGGTACGGACGATGGAGCAACTTCCGGAAGGGCGAGTGACCCGTGCCATGGTAGTGAGGCGTGAACACGAGCGCTCCTCGTCTGAGCACCGCGCTCGCCAAGGCCGGAAGAGCGTGGTAGCCATGGGCGTGCACGACATCGAAATCGGCACCTCGGTGGCGCAGGAAGCCAAGCATCTTGGGGGAGAATGCGTAGTTCCGGCTGGGGACTGGAACCGGGAACCGATGAACGAGGACCCCATCGACAATCTCGTTATCGGGGAGGTCCCGGTCTGCCTCCTGATGAGTGACGACCGCGACTTCGTGACCATCGCGGGCCATCCGCGTGGCGATCTGAACGATGTGGCTCTCTACGCCGCCTACGAACGGACTGTAGTGGGCGCTGACGAAGGCAATGCGCATCACGAAACGGCGAGATGTATGACGAACCCCTGGACCATGCAGCCTCGACAGGTTAGCTAATCGTGTCTGTCCCGGACCGGTCATCGGCGATGACGGCCCCCGAGCCTGGCGCCTTACCTGCGTCGACGCTTAGCGGGATGGCGACGGCTTGCCCGGCGTCGATCGGACACCGACTTGTCCTTGCGCTGCTGGGCTCGTGGCTTGCGAGTGCGGCTCTTATGCTTGCGACGTGCCGCTGACGGCTTCCGGGCTCTCGAGTGTCCGGCGCTCGTGGTGCCGGCGCGCACGCCGGACGATGTCTTCGACGTTGCCGAAGTCGAGGGGGCTGGTTGTGCGGGAGTAGAGTCGCTCGGACCGCTGCCGCTTGAACCGCCGCTTGAACTCCCACTGGATCCGCCGCTGTTGCCGCCGCTAGGCGATCCGCTGCCGGTTGTCGTGCCACCGAGTTGAGGCACCGGGTTGAACGTGGCGTCGTCGAACCACGCCGATCCGCTGTTCCTGCACGACTTGAGATACAGCTGGACGAAAACGGCCTGCGCAGGCGGTTTCCCTGACGCCGTCAGCAGGTGCCAGCCGGTTGTTCCGGGGGGGAGATTCGCGGACGTGGTTTGGGAGAGATAGGTGCCGTTCGCGTCCATCCAGCTCAGTGAGAGATAGGTAGAACCGGTGGCCGTCTGTCCGCGGGCGTATACGTCGGCCGTGTAGGTTTGGTCGGGGTTGAGCGTGCTGATCGGCACCAGGTAGAACGCTCCACATCCCCACGTTCCCCCGCTCGTGCCGGTGATCTCGGCCGAGGTGGTCCCGCTATGGGCCACGGATTGGTCGGCCGCGAACGTCGCGGTGACGTCCGACGGCTGATACTCACGCCACAGCAGTGGCTCGAGCCGGCCGTCGACGACCGTTGTTTGCTCGAAGTTGCCGTTGAAGGCGATGGAGACAGAGTCCGCGCTGAAGTAGCTCGACTCAACCGAGACGGCCGGCTTCGGCCTCCCATTGGCTCGGTACAACCCAAATTGCTGAGCGCTCGCGCCGGGCCACGCATCGGGCGTGAAATCGCTGAGAATCCACGGCGCCGCCGGAATACCCAAGGTCGCTGCCGCGTAGTCGACGCTTCTGAGGTAGTAGGCCTGGTACGCGTCCTGGCTTGCGGCGGTCCGGGGAAGTCCGGGAACGGTTGAGTTCGTCGTCGTCGTGGAGTAGCCGGTTTCGCCGAGCACGACCGGTGCGGGGGCGACGAGTTGTTGGGCCGCGCGCAGGTCGGGGTACGCCTGCCCATCCTGGCCGTAGAAGTGCACGTCATAGAAATCCGGTCGGACGTTGCCGAGCCCGGCGAGGACGTTGCGAAGGTTCTGGGGACCGTCGTTGATCGTCACTGACGCCGTGACGGGAATGCCCGCACCAAGACCGCGAACATAGGGGATGAGTTGCTGGGCCCAGCTGAGAGCCTGACTGGGCTGTCGATCGATCTCGTTCTCAAGGTCGACGTACGCGATCTCGCGATCCCCCGCGTACGGCCGCAGGAGTGCCGAGACCCACTCTTCGCTGCCCGCGACGTCTGCGTAGGAATTGAACCCGTCGAACATCGTGAGTTCCACCCGCAACCCATTGGCTTGGGCAAGGGCGATCGTCTGGTGCAGTTCGCTGAGCATGGCTGCGCTTGGTTCCGGATAGCCAAACGCCGGCACGCGGGGAATGATCCGAACGGCGTTCGCGTGCATCGCCGCAATCCGCGCGAAGTCTGCGCCAACGGTGGTGGGGTTGAACTTCGTCCACATGTTGTCCCAAGCGTCGTCGGCCGGGAAGTAATCCACTAGCTTGAGGTCCCCGAGCCAAGCGCGGACCGTAGACGGCGCCTGCGGCGACGCGCTGGCCATGGCGTCCGTCGGGCCGGCGGTCATGAGTACGGCGGACACAATCGCCACGACAAGTGGCAAAAGTCGCATGTGCCGAAGCCGGGTGAATGATGGCAAGCGCCTCCGCATACCCACTTGATCTCGGTGTACCCAGAAGGCGTCCTGAGCAGTCCGGCTGGACGCTCGGACAAGTGTCCGCGTTCGCGAAACTCGACGGATGTACGAGGGCGGGGCCTTCCTCCGCGCGCTGTCGCCGACGCCTTTACGCGGAAGTCAGGACCCGGTTCGGGTGCCGGATTCGTTCGCGAATCGCGGCAACCTGTCGGTCGCCAGTCTTCGGTCGACGTAGATCACCGCGCATCCGATCAGCCGCGACGCCAGCCAGCCGATTCCTGCCGCGGTGATTCCCATCGTTGGCAGCAGGAGCCACGAACACGCCAAGGCGATGAACGCAGTCCCGAGCTGCAGCCACCCACCCAGCCGCAATCGTCCCTCGACTCGAAGGATGCCGGTGTAGAGGTTCATCACCGCGTCGGGGAAAGCGCCGAGAACGAACAGAACGAGGAGGGGCAAGCCGGCGCTCTCGTAGCTATGACCGAAGAACAGGAGAATGAAAGGTCCCAGTACGAGGAGCGCGAGTGATGCTGGGACGAGCAGAATGCCGGTGAAACGTGCGCTCGACAAGGCCTTTCGCCATACATGTTCCGGGTCTGCCGCACCTTCGGCCGAGAGCGACTGGCCCACCGCCGGCGCGATCATGTAGAGCATCCCAGCCACCCGCCAGGTCGCGTAGAAGTAGGCGGTCGCGACGGTGGACACGCGAGCGGTGACGAGGACCGGGAGCAGCCAAAACGGGAGAAAGCTCCCGATATTCATCGCGTGATGTCCCGCGAGGTAGGAGCTCAACCGTCGAATCTCTGGGCCGAGTGATCTGCGGGTCATCGTGTAGCCGCGCCGAAGCTGCGGCAGCAGTAGAAACATGACGAGCGCGACGACGCCGGCGCTCACCGCCCACGAGAACATGATCCCCAACGTCCCCATTGCGACGATCACGGGCAGGAGGACCAACGGGATCTTCGCCAGTGAGAAGACGACGTTGCGCACCAGCATCCGTCCGGCGGCGCGCTCGGCGATGCACGCGTAGTCGATGATGTTGGTCAGCGTCGTCGCAGCGACGCCGACCACGAACCAAATAGCCAACCCGGCGGAGTCAAGGACAAGGCTGAACCGATGGGAGATCGCCGGGAGGAGGACGAGCGTGACAAGCCCTCCAGCGAGACTGCTGCCTACGCCGACCAGCAGGCCGGCATTCAGAGTCGCGGACCACTCCAGGCCTGACTCGCGTTGGGGCAGGATCTGCACCAGTGCCGTGTTGATGCCAAGGTTCGTGAGCATGGAAGCCAAGGTCATGGCTGAGATGAGGGCGGCGGCGAGGCCAACCTCGCGCGTGCCGTAGGCGTGCGCGACCAGGATCCAGTAGACGAACCCGAGCAGCGACGTCAGCACGGTGATCGCCATCATGTAGACGCTGTTCCGGTGCAGCGAATCGCCGCGCAGATGCCGGACCAATGCGATCGGATGGAGTAGCAGACCGATCTGACCCTCGGTCAGCTTGCGGACCTGAGTGACAGGGCCGTGCAACCGGCGGATGTTGGAGTCGCGCTTCATTCGCTCTTGAGAAACCCTCTGCACCGTCGAATCTTTGCGGCCGGGAGCTCCCGGCAAGGCTAGCCCCGTATGATTTCCACATCGTCGGGATGGCGCCTCCGTCCTGAACCAGTCATTGCCCGGGGCACTTCAAGTCGGGCCGCTCGATAGCTGATCGAGCGGGACCGCGCAGAACGTGTCGAACGCTACTCACCTCGACCTGATCACATGCCGCGCGAGCGTCCAACGGTCGTCTACTGGAACCATTCGCCGACCCCCTACTTTGTCGACCGGTTCAACGCGATAGCGGAGCGCGGAGCATTCCGCTTTGAAGCCTGGTTCAACGAGCGACGGCAGAGCATTCGGAGTTGGGAGGTCGACGAATCGACCTGGCGCTTCCGGGCGCGCTACATCCCCGAGCGGACCGTTCTGGGCCGATCGCTCGCGATACCGGTGCCTGAGCTACTCGAGGTGCGGCCAGAACTTCTGGTCCAGGAATACGACCGGGCCCACCTGACGGCGGGCTTTGCCGCGGCGAAGCTGCTCGCGGGCCGCACTGCGTTCCGGGTCCTTCCGAACTTCGACGCCTGGAGCGACCGCACTTGGTGGAGGGAGCTCGGGAAGCAGGTGGTGTTCAGGGCTGTCGACGGAGCAAAGGTGCCCGGCGACGAAGGAGCTCGTCTCGCGGTGCGTTATGGCCTGGACGTTGAGCGCGCAAGCCGAGTCACCCAGTCCATCGATTATCCGCACTGGTTCCTGGGGTCGCAGATCCCTGATCTGGAGCGGACACGAGTCAGAGCTGAGCTTGGGCTCGCTGGCTGCGTCTTCATCTTCGTCGGCCGGCTCTGGAGCAAGAAGGGCACGGCAGAGTTGATGGACGCGTACGCGGCCATCTCCTTGGGCCGCGATGACGTATCCCTCCTACTCGTTGGCGATGGGCCCGATGAGGGCGAGCTACGGGCTCGGGCGAAATCACTCCCCCGGGTACATTTCGCCGGCTTTGCCCAGACTGCCGAGCTCCCGGCGCTGTACGCGATCTCGGATGCGATGGTGTTCCCGACACACGGTGACCCACACGGGCTCGTCGTCGAGGAAGCAATGGCGTGCGGTTTGCCGGTGATCTGTAGCTCCGCGGCTGGAGACATCCGCCAGCGGTTACCGAACGGTACGGCTGGACTCATCGTCCCTGCTCACGACTCCCGCTCGTTGGGCGCGGCAATGCAGACTCTCGCCTCCAGTGAGCGTCGTCGTCGGGAGATGGGTGCGACGGCTCGTGCCATCGCGGCGGGCCGAGACGTGCCGCGATACGCGGAGGACTTCGAGTCATTCGCGTTCCGGATTCTGGGGCTACCTCGGCGTCGCTCGCTCGCCGCCGTGGCAGTGCGTGCGGCTGGCGCAATGCTGGTCCACGGCGTCCGAGGCGAAACGGCCATTCCTCTCGTCTCGGAGTCCGGCGCGTCCGAGTCTGACGACCAGACCTTGTGACTGATTCAGCGACGGTCGGCTCGCCGCTCGAGCTCCCAAAGCTTGGCGAATCGTAGGAACGCGCCATAGCCGGACAGCGCGGCGTACACGAGACCGGCGATCCCCTCGAGCCATCCCCCCATGAGGAAGTACTGGCGAGTGAAGTCGCGCGGCGGCTCAGTCAGTAGGCGCCACCATTGGAACTTGAGTCCTTGCTCATGCATTCGCTGCGCCGCGTGAGACGAGTACAGGTTTCGTTTGTGAGCCTGTTCGGCGACCTCCGCCCGGGAAGCATGGATGAGGTCTCCGGTAAAGAAGCCGACCCGACCGTCGACTTGCATCGGCTGGTGCAACGCGTCCTCGCCGAAGCGGCCGCGCCCACGCCGCACGAGGCGCAGTTGAGCGGCTGGGTACAGCCCCATCGTGCGCAGCCAGCTCCCGAACACATAGTTCCGCCGCGGCATCCAATACGCGTCGAAGTCCGCCGAGTCGTTTGCAATCACTGCGGCGATCTCTTCACGCAGGCGGCTCGACACCCGCTCATCGGGGTCGAGCACCAGCACCCACTCGTGCTCCGCCGCGTCGATCGCCAGGTTCTTGTTCTTCTCCAGCATGAGTTTGTTGGTCGTCGAGATGACTCGATCCGTGTAACGGTGGACGACTTCGATGGTCTCGTCGGTGCTCGAGCCGTCGACGACGACGATCTCGGAGGCGAGGTCAGCGACGCTCTCGATGCAATCGACGACGAGGTCGGCCTCGTTGAAGGTCGCCATCACGACCGACAAGCCGGGCTTCGCGGGTTCTGTCAGCTTCGCTGGAAACTGCTGCGGCTGCGCACCGTAGCGTGATCTGAACCACCTCGAGAACATCAGCCGGCTGACGACGCTCATGACTGGGGTTGACCTTTCCGGTCGGTCGCGGATCAGCGTATCGCTCAAGGAAAGGCTAGGAGGGTTGAGCGGGAGCGATCGAGAGCCACCGGTACCACTGCGGGGAGCCGTCGCGCAGCAGGACGATGCGCACCGTTCCGCGCGATGGCGGAACGGATATTGAGAGCGAGTCAGAGGCGCCGGGGTTGAGGACGAAACGCCGGACGGGCGCTTCGCCTGCGCTTGTCACCTTTGCCACGACGTAGCTGGAGGCGCGTGTCTCATGGCTCGTCACCGTGACGTTGTACGCCCGTGTTGCGGACGGCCCGGTGATACCGAACGTCGTAAAGCCACCCCCGTTGTCGGCGGTTTCCGCGTCGTACGCGAGCGCAACTGCCGCCACGCACACGCCGAGGGCGAGTACGACGACCAGTCCAGCCGCTACGGCAGATCGGCCATCCGGTCTGCTCAGCGGCAGGCGCGGGCCGCTGCGTTTCAGAGTGGCAAGTGCCTCCAGTCCGATGGTGCAGGCCGCCAGGACTGCGCCAAGCGACGTCGGCGTGGCAGCGGAGACGCCGAACAGGACGAACCCGCAAACGATGGTCAGGACGATGCTGAAGCCCACCGCCGACAGCGCCAGCGACGACCAATCCCGGACCTCTGTCCTCTGGAGTCCATCTGCCAGCGCCAACCCTGGAAGGACAAGGCACAGGGCACATCCCGCCACCAACCGAACCGCCGTGACCTGGATATCAGCGGCAACCACGGCGAAACAGACAAGTGCCGCCACGATCGTTGAGATCGAACGTGACGGATCGGTCGGCAGCCTGAGTTGGAGTCGGCGCATCAACCTCGAGGCTCGACTCGATAGATCTGGACGTGGCCGCTGTCGAAGATTCGGGCGAAGCCGGGCGCATGATCGAACTTGGCGAGCGTCGCGGCGGGGATGGGGGTTACTCGGTGACTGGATCCAGGCTCGCCAATATCGAAGTAATAGCCCGAGTCCGGCACCCCTTCGCTCAAACGTCGTTCCACCAGCAGGTACTTGACGTGTCCCTCGCGGATCGCTCGTTGGACGGCCGGGGTCACTGTCGGCGGGAGGAAGATCTGCCAGGCACTCGCGTGGTCGGTCGGCGCCCATAGCGTTCGCTGCCCGCCCAGTGCGGCGAGAGAGAGCCGGTCCACGGCATCGGATGCAAAGCGCTGGCCTGGGCCGAGGTCGGTGCGGGACCACTGCGCGGCGGCGACCTCTTGCGCGTCCGGCTCGAACGGCACGCCTCGGGCAGAGTCGTCTGGGGGAAGGCGTTCGTCGTACTGCCAGCCGGCCGCGATGCCGCCCAGCACGACGATGGTTCCGATGATGCCGGCTAACGCGAGTTTGAGGCCTCGGCGAGAGCGCGATCCGAGCCAGGTCTCAGCGAATCCAGCGGCGACGACGACCCCGACGCCGACGTAGACAAACTCGGTCGAGCGCGTCGCCGTCTCATTGGCGCCGCCGACGAACCTTAACGGGAGGAGGATCGGGAAGAGCACGGCGACCCCCAAGGCCAGGACCAGGGCGACGCGGTTTCGCCGGCGCCATACGAAGGGGATGGCAGTGAATATCCCGATGATCAGGATGCCGACTGACAAGAAGCTCAGCGCCCGTACCCAGTCAGGCGGCGTGCCACCGGAAGCACTGAACAGCCCCCGCTGTTTTGTCTGACCGGTTATCACGTTGACAATGCCCTGACGCGCGACTGACTGGATGTTCGTCAGGTAGTGGATCGTGATCGGGGCCGCAAATGCGAGCCAGGCGACCGCGGCAGCGATGAGAAGGCCGGCTGGGACGACTGGCGCGTATACCGGGCGCCCGGTCCGGCGTCGGACAATCGCTGCGGCCACGCACCAGACGATTAGGGCGAGCCCGAGCGCGTAAGCAGAAAGGTGGTGGGTGATCACGACCGCAAACATCGTCAGTCCGGTCGCCGCGCTCAGGTAGCGATTGGGACCCGCGGCAGCGCGCTCGATCACGAGGTAGACACTGAAGAGAACAAGTGGGAGCGCCACCGACTCGTAGCTGAATTGCGCACTCCAGTACAGGAAATTCGGATTCGCGACGTAGATCAGACATGCCAGGCCCGCCGCCCGCGACGAGCCTGACAGCCTCTCGGCGATCAGGAACAGACTGATCATCAAAATCAGCCGCGCCGCTCCGATACAGATGAGCCCTGTGGTCGCGATCGGCAGGCCAGTGATCGCGCTGAGCGTTCCCGCCAAGACGCCGATCCCCGGGTACCGCGCGGCCACGGGGAGGAGCGGGTTGAAGCTGAAGAGGTGGCCCGTGTGCAGGGCTTCGTAGACCGAGCGGACATGCACGAACTCGTCTGAGAACACGAGCAGCGATGGGCTGTAGCACACCTTCGCGAGGTACATGGCCAACCCGAGGATCGCCACGAGCCCGAGGCGCTCCCCGCGACGGGCGTCCGGCGCCGACAGTCGCAGCGCGGTGGGCAGAACCATCAGGATGAGAGCGATCCAGTACAGCGCGCTCTTGCTGTCAGCTCCCTCACGCGAGGCGCGGTCGGCCAGTGCGAACACCAAGACCCCGCACGCCGCCGCCAGCGTACAGATGCACCACCAGATCGATGGATTGCTGGGAAGGGGTGCGGCGTCGACCGTATGCTCAGGTGAGTTCGTCACGACGTTTGCGATCTGTTCAGCGTCGCGTGTGCGGCCTAGTCGAACCCAGCGACGAGCGTCGAAGGACAAGCGGACAAAGACCGCTAGGATCGACAAAGTGCTTCCAGCCGAGGCGCGCCTCGAACGCTTCCGGCTGAGAAACGCGGCGGACGTTATCACCGCGCGAGGACGACCCGCTCGTCTGGTCGTGGCTGGGACGTCGGACCGCCGAAGCTAGGCTGGGGCAAATTGAACGATCTGGAGGCGGTCGAAGGCAACGTGTCTAACAGCGTCAGTGAAGGTCTCGCTGGGACCGGACTACTGCAGTCACAGGAAGAGTGGGGAGCACGAAATGAGGCTCTCGCGAAAAGCATGTCCGACTTAGTCGGCGCATACGCGGTCTCGAGGACTGGCAGTGCGCTCGATGTTGGCTGCCAAGCGGGAGCGCTGACCGACGCGCTCTCGCAAACGTCGAGTTTTCAATGGTCCGGCATCGATCCGACTATCCGTGAGGCGACGGTGTCGCCGCGCGGGAACAGCCTCCTGCCAGCCACGGCAGCGAAGATCCCATTCGACGACGGACATTTCGACGTCGCGTTGTTCGCAAACGTCTTCGAACACGTCGTCCCGGAGGAGAGGCAACAGAGCCTCAACGAGATCTTCCGCGTGCTCAGACCCGGCGGAGTTGTCGTCGGGCAGTTGCCAAACCCCTATTTCCCGATCGAGTCGCATAGCCGGCTGCCCTTCATGGGCTGGCTGCCGGTGTCGTGGCAAAAGGTGTACTGGCGACTCGCGCCCGTACCGTGGGAGCACGACTTCTACGTCGTGACGATGCGCCATCTTCGTCGCACTGCAGAAGCTGCGGGCTTCGTCACCCGCTACGTGCGGAACTTCAATTACCCGCCAGAGGTGATCCCGCGGTCCGTCCGGCCGTTCGCGGTCATGCTCGAGCGTCCAATGCGACGCTTCCCATGGGCATGGCAGTTCGTGCTTGAGAGGCCTGTGGGGACGTAACGCCGCGTGCCGCGGCGTTGCGTCGTAGCCCTGACACGATTGGGTAGATTGCTGCGTCAGTGGCGCGGCACTCGCGGGAAAGGCACGTCGATGCGCCTACGACTGGGGCCACCTCCGCACACTGGGGCCGCGCACGCGTTCGACCGGGCTTCACACCAGCCGGCCGGCGCCAGTGTCGGTCCGGGTCCGTCCTGTTGGATGCGACGGTGATCCGCGGGACCCACGTCGATCTCGCTGATTCCAAACGCGTCGGCGGTTTCCGTCGCTGGAGCTCGGCGGCGGCTCCTAAGGTCGCCCGCCTCCGAGCCTGGCAGGTACGAATCAGCCGGTCGCAGAATGCGACCGTGGGCCGTGCGATCCTGAGGGGCGTCGATCCGTCCAGTCAGGCCCCCCGATGAAGCAATGGAAACCCGAGAGCGTTGCTAGAACCGCCAGCGCGGCGCTGATCGCGGGGACGGACGATGCCGGCGGCCCTGAGTTCGTGACGATCGACTCCCGCCAGGCCGGGCCTGGCGCGCTGTTCGTCGCCCTGCCGGGCGAGAACGTCGACGGCGGCGAGTTCGCCGGCGCGGCTTTGGAGGCCGGGGCGTGGGGGGTGCTGACGACGCCGGGGCATGCGGCGATCCTCAAAGACGATCCGCTCGGCGTCGTGCTGACCGCCGACGATCCGCTGAAGTCCCTGCAAATGCTGGCCACGGCCTGGCGCCGGGAGCTGGGCGCGCAGGTGATCGGCGTGACCGGCTCGACCGGGAAGACGTCGACGAAGGACCTGCTGCTGGCGGTGCTGGCGCCCCATCGGCGCACGGTGGCCTCGCGGGCGAACTTCAACACGGAGATCGGGCTGCCGCTGGAGATCCTGAACGCGCCCGAAGGGACCGAGGTGCTGGTCCTGGAGATGGGGATGCGGGGCCCCGGACAGATCGCGGAGTTGGCCGAGATCGCGCGGCCTGACGTCGGGGTGATCGTCAGCATCGGCCCGGTTCACCTGGAGCTGATGGGGACGATCGAAGCGATCGCCGCGACCAAGGCCGAGCTGATCGCGGCCCTGCCCGCCGGGGGCACGGCGGTGGTGCCGGCCGGCGAACGGCTGCTCGAGTCCCATCTGCGCGCCGATGTCAGCACCGTTACGTTCGGGGACGGGGGAGACGTCCACCTCGTCAGCGCCGGCGCGGAGGGCGTCGAGATCGACGCCGCCGGGGAGCGGATCCGCCTGGAAGTGCCCTTTACGCAGGCACATCTGCGTGCCAACCTGCTGGCCGCGGTCGCGGCGGCCAGAGCGGTCGGCGTCAGGCCCAGCGGCCGGGTGGAGCTGGCGCTGTCTGCCGGGCGGGGCCAGCGGCGGACGCTGGCCAACGACGTAACGATCATCGACGACTGCTACAACGCCAATCCGATCTCGATGCGCGCCGCCCTCGACGACCTCAAGGCCACCGCCTCGGCCGCCCAAAGCCCACGGCGCGTCGCCGTGCTGGGCGACATGCTGGAGCTCGGGCCCCAGGAGCGAGAGTTCCACTCCCAGCTCGGCGAGGAGGCCGCTGCCGCCGGCGTCGACGTGCTGGTGACGGTGGGGCCGCTCGCCGCGTCGATCTCGGAGCACTTCGGCGGTGAGGCGCACGCCGTCGCCGACGCCCGGGAGGCCGCCGAGGTGGTTCCCGGCCTGCTGAGCGCGGGCGACGTGGTGCTGATCAAAGCGTCGCGCGGAGTCGGGCTGGAGCTCGTCTGCCGCGCGCTCGGCGCCAGGGACGACGCGTGACGGGGTCGGCATCCGGGCGGATTCTCATCGCCGGGACCGCGTCGCTGTTGATGTGCCTGTTCCTGAGTCCGAAGTTCATCAGCTTCCTGCGCGGCCGGGAGTTCGGCCAGAACATCCGCGAGGAGGGCCCCCAGGGCCATCAGACCAAGGCGGGCACGCCGACGATGGGCGGGATCATCATCTTCCTGGCCATCACCATCCCGTACGTGCTGCTGTCCAAACGCGAATGGCAGTCGATCGGGGTATTCGTGGCGGCGATCGCCTGCGCGCTGCTGGGGTTCGCTGACGACTACACCAAGATCGTCAAGCGGCGATCACTGGGGCTGCGCGCCCGGACCAAGCTGGCGGTCACCATTGCCATCTCGCTGGGCCTGTGGTGGGTGGCGACCCAGAAGGCCAACGTCGGGTCGACCGTCCCGCTGCGGTTCGTCGATGTCTCGATCGACCTGGGGCCGCTGTTCCCGGTGTTCATCTACCTGGTGGTGGCCGGGACGACGACCGCGGTCAACTTCACCGACGGCCTCGATGGGCTCGCCGCCGGATGCGCGGCGATCGTGGTGCTGGCCTACATCGGCATCACGTTCATCGCCGGTCAGCAGGACCTGGCGCTGCTCGCCGGCTGCCTGGTGGGAGCCTGCATCGGCTTCTTGTGGTTCAACAGCTTTCCGGCCAGCATCTTCATGGGCGACACGGGCTCACTGGGCCTCGGCGGGGCCATCGCCGGGCTGGCGATCATGACCAAGACCGAGTTTCTGCTCATCCTGCTTGGCGGCATCTTCGTGATCGAGGTGCTGTCCGTCGTGGTGCAGGTGTTCTCGTTCCAGGTGTTCCGCAAGCGGGTGTTCCTGATGGCGCCGATCCACCACCACTTCGAGCTTCAGGCCTGGTCGGAGACCAAGATCATCCTGCGCTTCTGGATCGTCGCCGCCGCCTTTGGCGCCATCGGGTTCGTGGTCTACCAGCTCAGCATCCGGGGCTAGTGGCGTGAGTCAGAAATTCGTGAGCAGCGTCGCGAGTGGCTGGGCGTGGCTGGGGTGGGGCGGCGAACCAAGTCGTACTGGTGGTCCGGCGGGTTCGCCGCCCCGCGTCAGGTGCGTCCAGACGCCGCGAGGCTGCCATCGAATTTGCGACTCAGGACACTAGTGTCCCGGGTTCGAACGCCTCGCTGACGTGTCCGCCGCCGGCGCCCCCCAGCCGCGGCCGCCGCTCCCGGGGGGCCCGTATCTCGTCGTCGGACTGGCCCGCTCCGGAGTGGCGGCGGCGCTGGCATTGCGTGCCCGCGGAGAGGAGGTGACAGGCTGCGATGCGGGCGCGCCCGGGACCCCGGCGCTGGACGATGCCGCGAGAAGGCTTTGCGCGGCCGGCGTCGAAGTCCACCTTGATGCGTCAGGCGACGCCCTTGCCGCCCGCGCCGGGACGCTTATCAAGAGCCCCGGCGTACCCCAGACCGCACCCGTGGTGGTGGCGGCGCGAGCCCATGGCGTCCCCGTCCTCGGCGAGCTGGAGCTCGGCTGGCGGCTGCTCGAGAACGAGTTCATCGCGGTGACCGGCACCAATGGCAAGACGACGACCACCGAGTGGATCGGCCATGTGCACCGGCAGGCGGCGCTGCCCGTAGCGGTCGCCGGCAACGTCGGCACCGCGGTCACCTCGCTCGTCGGATCGGTCCCCGGCGACGCCACCGTCGTGTGCGAGGCGTCGTCGTTTCAGCTCGAGGACACGGTGGCGTTCGCGCCCGAGGTCGCGGTGCTGCTCAACCTCGAGCCCGACCACCTCGATCGCCACCCCACGTTCGCGGACTACGTCGGCGCCAAGCTGCGGATCTTCGCCAACCAGGGCAACGACGACGTGGCGGTGGCGCCGGTCGACCTCGAGGTGCAGGACCTGGGCGGCTGCGCCCGGCGGGTGCCGTTCGGCGGCCGCGGCGCCGAGCTGTCGGCGCGCGCGGGCTATCTGTGGTGGGACGAGGAGCCGCTGATCGCCACCGGCGAGATCTCCCTGCCCGGCGAGCACAATCGCGCCAACGCGATGGCGGTGGCGGCCGCCTGCCTGGCGCGGGGCATCGACCGCGCGGCGGTGGCCGAGGGGCTGCGGACGTTCCCGGGGGTGGCGAATCGCCTGGAGGTGATCGCCCGCCGCGACGGCGTGGCGTTCGTCAACGACTCCAAGGCCACCAACGTCGCCAGCACGATCGTCGCGCTGCGCAGCTACCCGGGCGGGGTGCACCTCATCGCCGGCGGCCGCGGCAAGCGCCAGGACTTCGCGCCGCTGGCCCCGCTGGTCGCCCAGCGCTGCCGGGCCGTGTACCTGATCGGCGAGGCGGCCGAGGAGCTGGCCGAAGCGCTCGCGCCGGCGGGCGTGCCGCTGCACCGGTCCGGCGACCTGGGCACGGCGGTCGCGGCCGCGACGGCGGGGGCGACCTCCGGTGACACGGTTCTGCTCTCGCCCGCCTGCGCCAGCTATGACCAATATCCGAACTTCGAGGCGCGGGGCGACCACTTCCGCGCGCTGGTGACCGGGGAGCAGGAGTAGTGGCCGAGGCCGCCGCCTCGGGCGCGCCGCGCCGCGCCCCGCGCGGCGCGACCAGCCGTCCCGCCGGCGCCCGCCGCCGCGCGCCCGGCCGCCGGGTGGCCCCGCCGCTCGAGCACCGGATCCTGATGACGGCCACGCTGTGCCTGCTGGCCTTCGGTGCCGTGATGGTCTACAGCGCGTCCTCTCCGCTGGGCGTCCTCAGCGGCAAGGGCGGCAGCGGCACGGGCGACTTCATCCGCTACCTCGTGTTCGGCGGGATCGGACTGGGCGCGATGCACGTGCTCGAGCGCCGCGGCCTGGCGCTGATGACGCCGCAGATCTGCCGGCTGCTGTTGCTGGGCTCGTTCGCGCTGCTGGTGCTGGTGCTGGTGCCGGGCTTCGGCGTGGTCGTCAACGGCGCCCGGCGCTGGTTCGCCGCGGGCCCGATCCAGTTCCAGCCATCGGAGTTGATGAAGCTGTCGCTGGTGCTGTACGTCGCGCGCTATCTGGCCGACCACCCCAAGCGGATGCGCAGCTTCCGCCAGTCAGTCGCCCCGATCGCGGTCGCCACCGTTCCGGCGATCCTGCTCATCGTCGTGGAGCCCGACCTGGGGACCGCGCTGGTGGTGGCCTTCACCGTCAGTGCCGTGATGGTCGCCGCCGGAATGCCGATGCGCTACCTGGGCCGGATCGCCGCGATCGCGGTGGTCGGAGTGATCCTGATGGTCCTGGCCCAGCCCTACCAGCGGGCGCGGCTGGCCTCGTTCCTGCACCCGTGGTCGGCGGCCACCAAGGCGGGGCCCGGCTACCAGGCCGTTCAGGGACAGATCGCGCTGGGGTCCGGCGGATTCTTCGGCGTCGGCCTGGGCAAGTCGGTGCAGAAGATCTTCTATCTGCCCGAGGCGCAGACGGACTTCATCCTGGCGGTCATCGGCGAGGAGCTGGGCGTGCTGGGGATCTTCCTCGTCACCTGCCTGTACGGGATGATCGCCTATGCCGGCCTGCGTACCGCGCGGCGGGCGGTCGGGCGCTATCCCAAGCTGCTGGCCGCCGGGCTGACCTCGCTGATCCTGTGCCAGGGGATCCTCAACATCTTCGTCGTGCTCGGGATCGCGCCGTTGACCGGCGTGCCGCTGCCGTTCATCTCCTATGCGCCGACGAACCTGTGCGTGATGCTCGCCTCGGTGGGGCTGCTGCTGAACATCTCCCGGCCCGGAGCGCGGCGGCTGAAGGTGGTCGACGGGCCGACGGAGAGCCCGGCCGAACGGGAGCGCCGCCGCCGAGCGCGGCGCGAACGCCGGACCGGGACCCGCGGCGGTCGCCGGTCCGCCGGCTGAGCGGTCTCAGCCGCCCCAGGCGGCGAAGATCGCCGTCAGCTCCGCCCGAGAGCAGATGTCGAGCTTCCGATAGGCGTGGCGGAGGTGGAACTCGACCGTCTTGGGCGTCACGAACAGGGCCTCGGCGATCTGCCGGGTCGTCAGGCCCCTGGCCGCCAGCTCGGCCACCCGCCGCTGGCTGACCGTGAGTGACTCGACGCCGGAGAAGTGCAGCCGGCGGGGCCGTGCCCCGGTGGCGTTCAGCTCGGTGCGGGCGATGGCGGCGAGCGCGGTCATGCCAAATCGGTTGGCGAGCTCGACGGCGCGGCTCAGCGGTTCTCGCGCCGCGCTGCGCTGATTGGCGCGGCGGAGCGCGGCGCCGAGGTCGACGAGCGCCCGCACGTGTTCGAGACGGAGGCTGACCGAGTCGCCGACCTCCGCCGCCTCGGTGAGCAGGTCCACGCCCGCCTCACCGCCGACCGCGAGCCCCAGCAGCCGCAGGCCTCGGATCGTCGAGCTCGTCACGCCGAGCCGCCGAGCCTCCTCCAGGTCGGGCCCGATGAGGGTCTGTGCCTGGGCTGACGCGCCGAGCGCGATGTGTGCCGCCGCCGCGGCCGAACGCCAGGGGATCGCCGCCGGACTGGCGCCAGGGAACACATGACGAACGGCGGCCCCCGCCTCGAGGGCTCGGTCCAGGGCCTCCTGGGGGCGGCGCTGTGCGAGCGCCAGCTCGGCCGAGGCCATGGCGCACGCCGGACCCAGGATGTCCGCGGTGAGGGTCTGCCCGCGGAGCGACGCGATCGTCGCCTCCGCCCCGGCAAGGTCATCCTGCGCGATCAGGCAATAGGCCAGCACGGTCAGCGCGACCGCTCGCTCGCCCGGCCACTGCTCGGCGTCGACGTTCCCCGACTCCGTTGCCAGGGCCCGGGCCTCCTCGACCCGGCCGTGGAGATACAGGTTCCAGGCGCGGAGCGGCCGCAGACTGCGGTGCCAGGCCCCCTGGCCGATCGGATGCTCGGCGGCCTGGGCCAGGATCTCATCCACCGTCTCGATGTCATCGGCCACGATCAGGGAGACGATCAGCAGCGGGACGGTCAGGTCATCCGGCGAGCCCGCCCGGAGCAGCTCCCCGTCGCCCCATGCCAGCCGGGCTCGGGCCCGCAGGTCGGCTCGAGACAGTCCGGTCACCGTGTCGTGCCAGGTGGCCTGTGCCATGGCCGTCCGCAGCTGAGGGACCAGTTCGGCGCGCAGGGCAGCCGGCGGATGCTCCTCGATCGCGCGCTCGAGCAGGGCGACGGCGAGCGCGGCGTCCCCTTCGCCTCGGGCGATGGTGGCGTGCTCGCGCAGCAGCTCGACGATGTCGACGTCACTGCCCGGGGTGGTGGCGAGCAGGTGCGGTGCGACGACACTGGGCCCGGCGCCGGCTTCCGAGAGGACCGCCGCGGCGCGGGCGTGCGCATGGCTTCGCTGGCCGCGCGTGAGCGTCCGCAGCAGGGCGACCTGGACCAGGGGGGCGAGGAAGCGGAGCGGTACGCCGGCCTTGATGACCCCGCCGGCGCACAGCGCGTCGATCACCGGCGCCAGCTGAGCGCGGTCGACATCGGCGAACGCCGCCACATTGCCCACCGACGCCTGGTCTCCGAGCACGGCGGCGCCGATCGCGACCGCGCGGGTGAGGGCGGGAACGCCATCCAGGCGTGTACGAACACCGTCGATCACCGCCCGGGGGAGGAGGTCGGCGACGAGTGGGGCGTCATGCGTGAGCGTCAGCTCGGCCCGCTCGGCCTCGTCCAGGAGCGCCTCGACCAGGGTCGGATTGCCCGCGGTACAGGCGGAGAAGGTCGCGCACGCGACCGTCCCGGCAGCCGGATACCGGCGGCGGACCATCTCGGTCACGCCCTCGGCGGCGAGGGGAGCCAGGCCGAGCTGGACGGTTCGCCGGTGGGTGCGCAGCGCGGCGAGCGCCCGCGGCTCCGCGGCGGGCTGAGCCGAGGTCACGGCCACGATCATCACCAGTGGCAGCTCGGCGATGCGCCGGCCCAGATAGGCCAAAAAACGGGTGGAAGGCGGATCCGCCCAGTTGAGGTCGTCGACGATCAGCACCGCAGCCGGGTTGTCTCGCTCGGCCCCGAGCGAGACCAGGTTGCGCGAGGCCCAGTACAGCGCATGGATCATCGGGTACTGCTCGTCTGGTCCGACGGCAGCGGCCTCGGCCGGCGAGCCGGTCAGGAGCTCTCGGGCCGGACCCGCGGGCCCGTGCACGAGCGCCTCGCGCGTGGCCGGATCGGACTCGAGCCACACCGGCTCCAACAGCTGGATGGCGACCCCGAAGCGGAACCCCGACTCGAGCTCGGTCGCCACGGCGGTCTGGACCTGAGCCTCCGCCGTGCGCGCCATCCGCGCGGCGGCGCTGAGCAGATGCGACCGCCCGACACCGCTCGGGCCATCGACGAACACGATCGTGCCGATGCCGCGTCGCGCGGCCTCGAGCGCCTGTTCGATCGTGTTGAGCTCCCAGTCGCGGTCGATTGGACGACCGTGGCCGTGGCCCATGCTGACTCGCCGCCCTACCCGGCTTGAGCGCATGTCTGCTTACTCGGCAGCGCACGGGATCGACTTGAGCCCTCGAGGCCGCCACACGTCGCGATTCGTGCAGGAGCGAGCCGCGAACGTGAATCCTTTTTGTGCGAAGCTCAGGGCGTGACGGCACCGCTCATCCTGATCGGGGCGGGCGGGACCGCCGGCCACGTCGTGCCGGCGCTGGCGGTGGCCGACGCGCTACGGGCTCAGGGCGCTGACGTGGTGTTCGCGGGCGGGCAGCGGTCCGAGCAGGAACTGGTGCCCGCCGCCGGGTACGAGCTGCGCACGCTGAGCGTCCAGGCGCTGGCGCGGCGCAACCCGGCCCGCGCCGCCCGCGCGGTGGCGGTGGACCTGCGCGCCGTCGGCGCCGCGCGACACCTCATCCGGCGGCTGCGTCCCTCGGCGACGCTGGGGTCCGGGGGGTACGTGGCCGGGCCTGTGGGCCTGGCGTCAGCGACCGCGCGCGTGCCGCTGGTGCTGATGGAGGCCGACAGCCATCTGGGCCTGACCAACCGGCTGCTGGCGCCCGCCGCCCGGCGGGTGTGCCTGACGTTCCCGCTGGAGGGCCGCGATGGGCCTCGCTACCGGGTCACCGGCCGGCCGATCCCGCCACCCGCCACCGATCGCGCCGCCGCGCGGCGGCGTTTCGAGATCGGCGAGGATGAATCGTGCCTGCTCGTGTTCGGCGGCTCCCAGGGGGCCCGGTCGATCAACCGGGCCGCGGTGGAGGCGTTCTCCGGGGCCCGCTTCCGCGTGCTGCACGCCGCCGGGGCGCGCGACCTTCCGGAGCTGACGTCGCCGGGCCCGCACTACGACCTGCGCGGCTACATCACCGGCTTCGGCGAGGCGATCCTGGCCAGCGACCTGGTCGTCGCCCGCTCGGGCGGCTCGATCTTCGAGGTGGCCGCGTACGGCCGTCCGATGATTCTCGTGCCGTATCCCTATGCCGCCGCCGACCACCAGGCCGAGAACGCGCGCTATTTCGCGCGCGAGGGCGCGGCGGTGGTGATCGCGGACGGGGAGCTGACCGCTCCGCGGCTGGCCCAGGAGGTGGGCCGGCTGCTGTCGGACCCCGTCCGCCTGGCGACGATGGCGCACGCGTCAGCGAGCCTGGCTCGGCCACACGCGGCCGGCGACGTGGCCGCGGAGCTGCTGGCGGCTGCGCGGTAGCCGCCTCGACGCCCGACGCTCAACCGGGGAGCGTGAGGCGCACGCAGGCCACCGCCTCGGCCCAGTAGCGCTGAAACTCGGCGGTCGCCGCGCCTTGGCGGGTCGTACGCTGCCACCCGCCGGCGCCGCGCCGGTAGATCGTCTCGCTCAGGCGCGCCGGTCGCGCCGCCGCCACGAGGTCGTCCAGCTCGGCGGCATCGAACTGCCGGACCCAGGTGTCCCGCCAGGAGACGCCGAACGGGACGGTGAGGAGCAGGTCCGCTCCCGGGCGGGCGACCCGCGCCAGCTCGGTGATGGCCTCCCGGGCGCCCCGGCCGGGATCGCCCTCCACGGCCTCCGCGCCGTGGAAGCGGCGATTGTCGAGACCGACGTGCTCCAGCGTCGACACGCTGATGATGGTGTCGAAGTCGTCGTCGGGCATGCTGAGCGACCGCAGGTCCTCGTAGCGGTACTCGACCCCGAGCTCCGGAAACGACTCGGGTTCGGGCGCCAGGGTGACGATCGTGAGCGTCTCCATCATCGGAAGCAGATGCGTCAGGGTGACCCGGTGATTGAGCGCCGAGCCGGCGTCCAGGACGCGGCCCCGGGGGCGCTGGGCCGCCACCCAGCCGAACTCCACGGCGCGCTCGGTCAGCCGGGGCCCGTACGCCGCCGGCAGCCGGTCGGAGAAGTGCTCCGGATGGGCCATCGACCACGCGTAGTGGCGGTCGGTCTGGGCCGCCTGGAAGCGCTCGAACAGCGGCCCGCCCGCAGGCAGGCGCCACAGGGCGCCGGCGATCGCGCGGTCGAGGGCCAGACGCATCCTGACCCCCTGTTCTGCCAGGCTCGAGGTGGTCATCTCCCTATCGTTAATGTTCCACGGGTGCGGCGCCGCTAACCCGGCGGATGGGACCCGGCTGGGAACGGCTATGCCGCAGCGGGCACGCGCCCGATCGACCGGGCGGGAACCCCGGCGACGACCTCGTAGTCGCCGACGTCGGAGGTCACCACAGAGCCGGCGGCGACCACCGCGTGGCGTCCGATGACCACGGGACCGATGACGATGGCGTTGCTCGCCAGCCACGCGCCCTGGCCCACGACGATGTCGTGACCCGCTTGCGGAACGGCCTCTTGACGCGCGGCTCCGAGCCGTGACGCGTCGTGGGTCGCCGCGTACAGCCGCACGTCGAAACCAAAGAAGGCCTCGCCTTCGACGGTGATCGTCCCGGACTCGACGTTGAAGAAGGCGTCGTTGACCCGCGCGGTGTCGGCGATGCTGAGCCGGGCCGGGTCGCCCCACACCTTGGCCAGGCGCGCCGACACGTAGGCGAGCTCGTGGTACAGATACGGCCGCAGGAATTTGATGAGCGCCTTGGCGACCACGCGTCGCGCACGGCCGCCGGGGGCCCGTCGTGGGTAGATGGCGGTGACCTGAGCCATTGTCCGAGCACCCTATCCAGGACCGGCCGGGGAAAAACCTGGGACCAAAGGGCGGAAACCTGTAGTAACGTGCCTCGGCGGCGCGGGGCCGGATCTGTGATGGCGACAGCGACGACAATGCCCAGACCCTCGGTTCGCGGAGTCCTCCGTCATGCCCGCCGGTACGTCCAGGGGGATCGTACGGCTCGCCGCGCGCAGGAACGCGACTGGTTCTTCAGGGCCGCCGCTCGCTTCACTCCGGTGCTCGCGGTCGATTCCGAGCTGGGGCGCATCCTGGTCAGCTCCAATGACGACGCGGTTGGGCGGGCGACGTTCATTCACGGCGGCTACGACTACGAGACCATCTCGACGATCATCGCGTTACTCGAGCGCGCCGTGCCCGGCTGGCCGCATGGCGGGGTGATCCTCGAGGTCGGCGCCAACATCGGCACGACCACGCTCATGCTCGCCCGTCACGCCGATGTGATCGCCTTCGAGCCCGTCCCCGGCAACCTCGAGATCCTCCGGTGCAACGTCGTCGCCAATCAGATTGACGACCGAGTCACCGTGCGCGGCGTCGCGGTCTCGGACGTGGCTGGATTCGTCACCATGGAGCTGAGCGGAGCCAACTCGGGCGACCATCGGGTTCGGCTGACGGATCGGAACGGGAGCCTTGAGGAGGCGGACCGCGACACGATCCGGGTTCCGACGATCCGGCTCGACGACGATATCGGCGATCAGCCGGTGGCCCTCGTGTGGATCGATGCGCAGGGCCACGAGGCGCAGATCCTGGCCGGCGCCTCCCGCCTGTTGGCATCGGGCACGCCGATCGTGATCGAGTACTGGCCCTACGGGCTGCGTCGCGCCGACGGCCTTGAGCGCCTCGAGGCACTGGTGGCGGAGAACTTCACGACGGTGATCGATACGTCGCGGGCGCCCGGCGACGACGGCCACATCCTGGAACCGGGCGCCCTGTCCACGCTGCGCGACCGTTATCCACAGCCCAGCGACTACACCGACCTGCTGCTGGTGAGCGCCTGACCACGGCGAACGGTCGCGTGCGTAGGCGTGATCAATACGGCCGGCTGGGGTATCCGGGACCGAGCTTCTGGTTGGCCCGTTCCGCCAAGCCGATCGCGCGCGCCGGCCAGAACACGCCGCCGGGCGGGCCGCCGCCGCAGCCGCTGGAGTTGCCGGGCGGGTGGGTCCACATGAACGCGTCGGCGTAGGCAAAGCCGGTGTCGGTCGTGTTCAGGGGGCCGAGGCCGCGACCGGGCGGATTGCAGAGGTCGTCGTTGCCGTTCTTGACCCGGTTGTGGTTGAGCTTCGGGCCCTGACCGTTGTCGGCGGTGTTGACGATGAAATGCGCGCCGCCGGTCCGCTGCGCGATCTTCGTCGCCCACCGCACCTCGTTGATCGTCCAGTTCTGGTGGGTGTCGTTGGTGAAGAACCCGCGGATGTTGTGGATGCCGATGGCGTTCAGCGCCCGGGCGGTGTAGGACACCGAGTTGGAGTCCGAATAGCCGGCCTCGACGTACACCACCGCGTGCGGCAACGCGCCCATCGTGTCGACCTCGTAGCGCAGCGCGGCCTCCCAGGCGGGCAGCGCCCCGTGCGCGGCCATGCAGCCTGACGATCCGAGCGCGTCGAGCTCGAGCAGGAACACGGCCGGACGGCGGTCGGTCGCCGCGGCCATCTCGTTGACGCGCCGCTTGAACACCGGCATGTAGGCATTGATCTGGGCCGTCGTCGGACAGCCGCCCAGCGCCGGATGCAGGAAGTAGGTGTTGAAGATCGGGATCGAGCCCGGGTCGGCCTGGGTGTTGGTGCAGAAGATCTTCTCGGTCTGACCGAAAATGGCCCCAGGGCCCCCGCCCTCCGAGTAGATGCTGATCCGCTGGGCCTCGGGCTGCGAGGCGATCTTGCTCAGCTCGGCGACGTTGTGGGCCAGGCGCTTGTTGTGGGCCAGCCGGCTCGCGTAACGCCCCGTGGTGAGCTCGGAGTCGAACTTCGCCCAAGACTCGTCCAGCGGCATGTTCCTGGCGTTGAGGCCGAGCTCCTGAGCGATCGCTCCCGCCGCCGAGCCCCGGGCCGGCCCCGGGATGAAGAAGCTGGCGCCGTTCAGCGGGTCCGCGCCCGGCGGGGTCGGCAGGTCCAGCGGGTTGGACGGATCACGCTGGGCCGGGTACGGCTCGGGACACTGTTGGGCGTACGCGGCGTGCGCGCGCGGCGAGGTCCGGTGTGGCGCCGCGGCGGACGCCAGCGCCGCGAACGCCGCGCCGAGGATGGCCAGCGACAACAGCGCGGACCGCGCGATCCACCGCCAACGCCCCCCTGATTCCCCTGAACTGCCAAGCATCAGTTTTGACATATCGATCCGCTTCCCTGATCGTAGGACGGCGACGCCCCGCGCGGCCTTTTGAACAGATTTCAGGACAAAAGGGCCCGGGAAGCCGACTCCGAGTTGTATAGCCTCGCGTCCCGTGACCGCCGCGACGCCGTCTCCGCCTGACACGAGCCTTACATGGGCAGGGCGCCGCCTGCACTTCGTGGGCATCGGGGGAGCCGGCATGAGCGGCCTGGCGCTCATCGCGGCCGCGCTGGGCGCATCGGTGACCGGGTCAGACCGAGCGCCCTCCAGCTACACCGAGCGGCTGCGCGAGCACGGCATCGAGCCGGTGTTCGGCCACGCCGCCGCCAACGTGCCGTCCGGCGCCGAGGTCGTGTACTCCACCGCCATTGCGCAGGACAATCCCGAGCGACTCGTCGCCACGCGCGAGCTGCACCGCGCCGACCTGCTCGCGGAGGTCGCCGGCCTGCGCCGCTGCCTGGCCGTGACCGGCACCCACGGCAAGACGACGACCTCGGCGATGGCCGTCCAAGCGCTTCAGGGCGCCGGACTTGACCCCGCCTACGTCGTCGGCGGTGAGCTGCGCTCCACCGGCGCCAACGCCGGCTGGGGCAGCGGCGAATGGATCGTGATCGAGGCCGACGAGTCCGACCGATCCCTGCTCAAGCTCCAGCCCGAGATCGCCGTGCTCACCAACGCCGAGCTCGACCACCACTCGACCTACGCGTCGCGACTGGACCTCGAGCAGACCTTCCGGACCTTCATGTCCCGCGCGGGTGAGCGCGCCGTCGTCTGGGACCGACCGCAGCTGCGGGCCCTGTGTCCGGACGGCGGCGTCCCGTATGACGCGACCGACGCGGAGCTCTCGGCGGGCGGGTCGCGGTTTCACTGGCGCGGGCTCGAGGTGACGCTGGGGGTGCCCGGCGCCCACAACGCCGTCAACGCCGCCGGCGCGCTGACCGCCTGCGCGCTGGCGGGCGCCGATCCGGCGGCCGCCGCGGCGGCTCTGGCCGAGTTTCGCGGCGCGCGCCGGCGGATGGAGCTGCTCGGCCGGACGGCCGCGGGCGCCGAGCTCTACGACGACTACGCCCACCATCCGACCGAGGTGGCCGCGGCGATCGCCGCGGCACGCACCCTGGCACCGCGGCGGCTGGTGGCGGTGTTCCAGCCCCACCTCTACTCGCGCACGCGCGCGTTGGCGCGGTCCTTCGGCGCCGCCCTGGGCACCGCTGATGCGATCGTCGTGCTCCCGATCTACGAGGCGCGGGAGCGCGCCGAGGACTTTCCCGGTGTCAGCGGACGGCTCGTCGCCGCGGCCGCCGCGGACGCCGGCGCGGTGGCCCACCCGGTCGCCTGGATGCCCGGGTTCGATCCGGCCCGTGCGTTCCTGCAGTCCACCCTGCGCGACGGCGACCTCTGTCTGCTGATGGGCGCCGGCAACATCGACGCGCTCGGCCGGTCGCTGGTCGCCTGACCGGCCTCAGCCGTTACGCGCGGCGAGGTTGCCGCTTGCCCGCGTCCGCTCGCCGGGCGGGGGCCCTCCGGGCCGCCATCTACCCTGGCGTCGTCATGGCCGATCTCCCCGACGGCGTCTGCCCCAATTTCCCGCTGGCTCGGTTGACCACGATCCGGACGGGGGGACCGGCCGAGCTGTTCGCCCGTCCGGGGACGATCTCGGAGCTGGAGGCACTGCTGGCCTGGGCCGGCGAGCGGGGGCTCGAGGTAGGGGTCGTGGGCTCGGGGTCGAACCTCTTGGTGGCGGACGAGGGCGTCCGTGGACTCGTCGTGAAACTTGACCAGGAGCTCAGCCAGATCACGGTGGACGGCACCCGCATCGACTGCGGGGGCGGCGCTCGCCTGCCGGCGGTCTCGGCTCAAGCGGCCCGCGCCGGGCTCAGCGGGATCGAGTTCGGGGTCAACATCCCCGGCACCGTCGGCGGGGCGGTGCGTATGAACGCCAACGCCTATGGCGGCGAGCTGGCCCGGGCGCTGCACTGGGTGGACATCTCCAGCGCGGCCGGCACGACGCGACGCCGCCCTGACGAGCTGGGTTTCGCCTACCGTCGCTCGGGGCTGGGCGCGGGGGAGGTGGTCGCGCGCGCGGCGTTCGCGCTGGTCCCGGCGCCCACCGACGAGGTCAAGGCGACGTTGTCGCAGATGCGCAGCCGGCGCCGGGCGGCCCAGCCGTCCGGGATCAAGACGTTCGGCTCGACGTTCAAGAATCCCGACGATTCGCGCGCCGAGGGGCGCACCGCCGGCCAGCTCCTGGAGGCGGCCGGCTGCGGTGGCCTGCGCGTGGGGGGCGCCGGCTTCTCGGACAAGCACGCCAACTTCGTCGAGAACTTCGGGGAGGCGACCACCGCCGACGTGATCGCCCTGATGGCCGAGGGGCGCCGGCGCGTCAAGGAGCGCTTCGGGATCGAGCTCGAGCCCGAGGTGCAGGCGCTGGGGCCGGTGGCGTTCCCCGAGGATTGGGCGCGGCGATGATCGGCGGCGGGCGCGGCCAGGGGGTGCTGCGCCGCCGCGGGATGCCCGCGCTGGGCCGCCGTCGGGCGGCGGCGTCGCGCCCGACCCGGCGGCGCCGGCTGCCGCGGCCCGGCCCGCGGTTCCTGGCCGGGGTCGCGGTGCTGGTGGCGGTGCTGGTCGGCGGCTGGTTCTGGCTGCGCAGCTCCTCGCTGGTCGCCGTGCGTCGGGTCACGATCGCCGGCGTCAGCGGCCCCGACGTCACTCAGATCCGCCTGGCCCTTCGGTCCGCGGCGCGCGACATGACCACGCTGAACGTGAAGATGAGCGCCTTCCACACCGCCGTGGCGCCCTACCCGGTGGTCAAGCAGGTGCACGTCAGCACCGACTTCCCCCACGGGGTGCGGATCGACGTCGTCGAGCAGGTCCCGGTGGCGATGATCTCCGCCGGCGGGCGCCAGACCGCCGTGTCGTCCGACGGGACGCTCCTTCACGACACCGGCGCGACCATCCCGCTGCCCACCATCGCGGTGACCGTGGCCCCGGGCGGCACCCGGGTCACCGGCGCCGCGCTGGCCGAGGCCCGCCTGCTGGCGGCCGCCCCGTACGCCCTGCTGGCCAAGGTCGCCCAGGCCTCGACGGACCCCGATCACGGCCTGGTGGCGCAGTTGCGCAACGGGCCCCGGCTGTACTTCGGCGCCGCGGCGGAGTTGAGCGCGAAGTGGGCGGCCGCGGCCGCGGTGCTGGCCGATCCGAGCTCGAACGGGGCGCAGTACGTCGACGTCACCGACCCCGCGCGTCCGGCCGCCGGGCCCGGATCGGACATCGCCTCGAGCGGGTCTGACTCCGCGGGCGCGGCCGCCTCGGACGCTGGCGCGAGCAGCGCCGCGACAAGCGCAAACCCCGACGCTACGGCGGCTTCGAGTGGAGGCTAAACCTCAGGTCGAGGATTAGCCTCGTCGACTCACCAACTCTCCGCTATCGTCGAGAGTTCGGCGATCTGCAACGATCGTTGCGAAAGCGTGCGCACCGTTGACTTCGCGCATCGCTAGGCCCTAACGTGCCAAACTGGTCACGCAGGCTAGCTGTGGCCGAAACCTTCAACCCTAACTAGAGGGTCGGACGAGAACCATGGAAAGCGGTAGTTATCTGGCAGTCATCAAGGTCGTCGGAGTCGGTGGCGGCGGTACGAACGCCGTCAACCGGATGGTCGACGCGGGGCTGCGGGGCGTCGAGTTCGTCGCGTGCAACACCGACGCCCAGGCGCTGGCGATGTGCGATGCGGACATCAAGCTCAACATCGGCCACCAGCTGACCAAGGGGCTCGGCGCCGGGGCGAACCCGGACGTCGGTCACGGCGCGGCCGCCGAGTCGCGTGACGAGATCAAGGAGGCGCTCAAGGGCGCGGACATGGTCTTCGTCACCGCCGGCGAGGGCGGCGGCACCGGCACCGGCGCGGCGCCGGTCATCGCGGAGATCGCCAAGAACGAGATCGGCGCGCTGACCGTGGGGGTGGTGACGCGGCCGTTCTCGTTCGAGGGCACCCAACGTGCCCGGCAGGCCGCCGAGGGCATCCAGCGCCTGCGCGAGAACGTCGACACGCTGATCGTCATCCCCAACGAGAAGCTGCTGACGATCGTCGAGCGTCGGACCACCATCCTCGACGCCTTCCGCGAGGCCGACAACGTGCTGCGCCAGGGCGTCCAGGGCATCACCGACCTGATCACCATCCCCGGGCTGATCAACCTGGACTTCGCCGACGTGCGCACGATCATGCACGAGGCCGGCAGCGCGCTCATGGGCATCGGCAACGCCGCGGGCGAGAACCGGGCCGCCGAGGCGGCCAAGATCGCGATCTCCTCGCCGCTCCTGGAGGAGTCGGTCGAGGGGGCGATGGGCATCCTGCTCAACATCACCGGCGGCCACGACCTGGGCCTGTTCGAGGTCAACGAGGCCGCGGAGATCGTCCAGAGCGCCGCGGACTCCAACTCCAACATCATCTTCGGCGCGGTGATCGACGATTCGCTCGGCGACGAGGTCCGGGTGACCGTCATCGCCACCGGGTTCGATCACGGCCGCGGCCCGAGCACCGCCCGGGAGACGACCCGGCGCGAGCGGCGCGACCGCGACGTGACGATGGACGATCGCCAGCGGTCCTCGCTGGAGATCTCGGACGACGACATCGACATTCCGTCGTTCCTGAAGGACCGCTAGGCTCGCCTGATTCCTTCTGCGCTGATCACCGGAATCACCGGTCAGGACGGCTCCTACCTGGCCGAGCTGCTGCTCGACAAGGGCTATGACGTCCACGGACTGGTACGTCGTTCGTCGACGGAGAGGTTCGATCGCATCGAGCATCTCCGCGACCGCGTCACGCTGCATCAGGCCGACCTGCTCGACCAGCGCTCGCTGGTCGACGCGCTGAGGGCGGCCAAGCCCGACGAGATCTACAACCTCGCCGCGATGTCGTTCGTGGCCGTGTCGTGGATCCAGCCGACGCTGACCGCCGAGTTCACCGGCGTGGGGGTCACCCGGGTCCTCGAGTCGATCCGCGAGGTGTGCCCGGAGGCCCGCTTCTACCAGGCGTCGTCGAGCGAGATGTTCGGCAAGGTCCGCGAGGTCCCTCAGACCGAGGAGACGCCGTTCTACCCCCGCTCTCCGTACGGGGTCGCCAAGGCATACGGCCACTTCATCACGGTCAACTACCGCGAGTCCTACGACCTGCACCTCACCAGCGGCATCCTCTTCAATCACGAGAGCCCCCGGCGCGGGCTCGAGTTCGTGACGCGCAAGATCACCTGGCATGCGGCGGCGATCAAACTCGGCAAGGTGGACAAGCTTCAGCTGGGCAACCTCGACGCCGAGCGCGATTGGGGCTACGCCAAGGATTACGTCGAGGCGATGTGGCTGATGCTCCAGCAGGACACCGCCGACGATTTCGTGATCGCGACCGGCGTCGCGCACTCCGTTCGCGAATGTCTGGAGATCGCCTTCGATCAGGCCGGGCTGGAGATCGGCGATCACGTCGACATCGACGAGTCGCTCAAGCGCCCCGCCGAGGTCGACCAGCTGATCGGCGACCCGTCCAAGGCCGAGCGCCAACTGGGCTGGCGGCCCGAGACCAGCTTCGAGGAGCTCATCCGGCTGATGGTCGACGCCGACTACCAGTTGCTGTCGGGCCGCGGCCCTGCGTGAGCGCGGGGCGCAGAAGCGCACTGATCACCGGCCTGACCGGGCAGGACGGCTCGTTTCTGGCTGAGCAGCTGCTCGCCGACGACCATGCGGTGACCGGCCTGGTCCAGGACGACGGCGCCGACCTGCGCAGCGCCGGCCATCTCGCCGGCCGCGTCGACCTGGTGCAGGGGGACCTGCTCGAACCCGAGACCCTGATCGCCGCGGTCGCCGATCTGCGCCCGGACGAGATCTACCACCTGGCGGCGCCGACCTTCGTGCCGGACTCGTGGCGTCACCCGGCGCGCACGCTGAGCGCGATCGTGGTGGGGACCGCCACGCTGCTGGAGGCCGTTGCCGACCACAGTCCGCAGACGCGCGTGCTGGTCGCCGGCTCGGCGGAGATGTTCGGCGATGCGCCCGAGAGCCCCCAGCGTGAGGACACGCCCTGTCGCCCGCGCACCCCGTACTCGACCGCCAAGCTCGCCGCCCACCAGCTCGTGGGTCAGCTGCGCGAGCGCCGTGGGCTGTTCTCCTGCTCGGCCATCCTCTACAACCACGAGTCCGAGCGCCGGCCCGAGAACTTCGTCACCCGCAAGATCACCCGGGCCGCCGCGGCGATCAAGCTCGGACTGGCTGACGAGCTGACCCTGGGCGACACCGGCGCCACGCGCGACTGGTCCTTCGCCGGCGACATGATGCGCGGCTGCCGTCTGATCCTCGCCCACGACACCCCCGACGACTACGTGCTGGCGAGTGGGATCGGCCATACCGTCGACGATCTGCTGCACGTCGCCTTCGCTCACGTCGGGCTCGATCCCGGCGCGTACGTGCGGGTCGACCCCGACCTCGTGCGCGGACCCGAGCAGACCAAGCCGGTCGGCGATCCCAGCCGGGCGCGGGACCGGCTGGGCTGGGCTCCCAGCGTGACGTTCGAGGCGCTGGTGGGGCGGATGGTCGACGCCGATCTGGAGCAACTGGCCGCCGCGGTCTGACCCCGCGCCGAGGCGGGCCCGCCCGGCGCGCGCGTCCTGCGCCGGATCGGCTCCGGGCCGGCCGGGTGGGGTCGCCGGGGCCATGTATTAGCCTGCTGTTTCGTGTCCTTCACCACCCCGGCTCTGCGCCACAGCCCGCTTGACGCCCGCCACCGCGCGGCCGGGGCGAAGCTCATCGATTTCGCGGGCTGGCAGATGCCGGTCCAGTACGAGGGCATCAAGGCCGAGCACCTGGCCGCGCGACGCGACGCCGCCGTATTCGACGTCTCCCACATGGGCGAGATCGAGACCCGGGGGCCCGGGACCCAGGCCTTCCTCCAGCACCTGCTGACCAACGATCTGCGACGGTTGCCCGAGGGCGGAGCCCAGTACAGCCTGGCGTGCAACGAGGCCGGCGGGGTGCTCGACGACCTGTTCAGCTACCGCCTGGCCGAGTGCCGTGTGCTGACGGTCACCAACGCCGCCAACCACGAGCGCGATCTGGACTGGTTCCGGCGCCAGGCGCAGGCGTTCGACGTCGACGTCGTCGACCGGCGTGACGATTTCGCGATGCTTGCGGTGCAGGGCCCGCGCGCGCGTGATCTGGTGACCGGGCTGTCCGATGGGTCGCTGCCGACGCGGATGCACTGCTGCCAGCGCACCGTCGACGGCGTGCCGATGCTCGTCTGCGGCACCGGCTACACCGGCGAGCCGGGCGTCGAGCTGTTGCTGGACCCCGGGCACGCTCCCGCCGTGTGGGACGCGATCGTGGCGGCGGGTGCCACGCCGGCCGGCCTCGGCGCCCGCGACACGCTGCGCCTCGAGGTCGGTTACCACCTCTACGGCAACGATCTGAGCGAGGATCGGGGCCCGATCGAGGCTGGCCTGGGCTGGTGCTGCGCCGATGCGACCGGGTTCATCGGCGCCGCTGCGGTGGCCCGGGTCCGCGCCGACGGGCCTGCCCAACGCCTGGTCGCCTTCGCGATGACCGGCCCCGGGATCGCCCGTCAGGGCAACCCGGTGCATGGCGGCGGCGTGGTCACCAGCGGCACGTTCTCGCCGTGCCTGGAGCGAGGCATCGGGATGGCGTATGTGCCGGCCGACCGCGCGACTCCCGGCACGGAGATGGAGATCGACGTCCGCGGCAGGGCGCGCGCCGCGGTCGTCGCCAAGAAGCCCCTCTACACCAAGGAGTCCTAAGTGTCGGATCCGAGTTACCCGGAGGACCTTCTCTACCACCCCGAGCACGACTGGGCTCGGATCGACGGCGATGAGGCCATCTTCGGGATCACCTGGTTCGCCCAGGACTCGCTGGGCGAGGTGGTGTTCTTCGAGGCGCCCAAGCTGGGCACCACCGTCGCCAAGGACACCGCCTATACCGAGGTCGAGTCCGTCAAGGCGGTATCGGATGTCATCTCGCCGCTGTCGGGGGAGATCGTCGCCGTCAACGAGGCGCTGGCCGACTCGCCGGAGGCGATCAACGAGGATCCCTACGGCGAGGGGTGGCTGGTGAGGGTCAAGCTGTCAGATCCCGCCGAGCAGGAGTCGCTGCTGGACGCCGCGGGGTATGAAGCGACGTTGTCGTGAGTCGCTACACCTCGGCGACGGAATCTGACCGCGAGGAGATGCTGGCCACGATCGGGGTCGGCTCGATCGAGGAGCTGTTCGCCGACATCCCGGCCCGCCTGCGACTCCAGGGCCCGCTGGCGCTCGACGCCGGGCTGGCCGAGCTCGAGGTCTACGGCGAGCTGCGCGCTCTGGCCGCCCGCAACACCTCCACCGAGGATGAGCTGTGCTTCCTCGGCGCCGGCATGTACGACCACTACGTCCCCGCGCTGATCGACTCGATCATCGAGCGCTCGGAGTTTTTGACGCCCTACACGCCCTATCAGCCCGAGGTCTCCCAGGGCGGGCTGCAGGCGATGTTCGAGTACCAGACCGCGATCTCCGAGCTGATGGGGCTGCCGGTGTCCAACGCCTCGGTCTACGAGGGGCCGAGCGCCGTGGCCGCCGCCGGCTACGTGGCCAAGCTGGCCAACGCGCGCCGGCGCTTCGTCGTCTCCCGCGGCGTGCACCCGCATTCGCGCGAAGCGCTGGCCACGCTGGCCCATGGCTGGGGCATGGAGGTCCAAGAGGCCCCGCTGCACGACGGCGTGACCGAGTTGCCCCAGCTCGGCGATGACGTCAGCGCGGTCATCGTCCAGCAGCCGAACTTCCTGGGCGCGGTCGAGGATCTGGAGGCGCTGGCCGGCGCGGCTCACGCCGCGGGCGCGCTGTGCGTGGCCGCGTGTGATCCGCTGCCGCTGTCGCTGCTGCGCTCCCCGGGCGCCTGCGGCGTCGACCTGGCCGTCGGCGAGGGGCAGACGCTGGGCAACCGCCTGGACTTCGGCGGGCCATCGTTTGGCTTCTTCGCCGCCACCGAAGCCCTGATTCGCCGGGTGCCGGGACGGATCGCCGGCGAGACGACCGACGTCGAGGGCAAGCGCGGGTTCGTGCTCACCCTCCAGACCCGCGAGCAGCACATCCGCCGCGAGAAGGCCACCTCCAACATCTGCACCTCCCAGGCGCTCAATGCGCTGGCCGGGGTCATCTACCTCAGCTGGCTGGGCCGCCATGGGATCGTCGAGCTGACCGAGCTGATGCTCCAGCGCACCGCCTACGCCCGCGAGCGGCTCGCCGCGGTGCCCGGGGTGCACGCCCTGCACGACCAGCCGGTGATCCGCGAGTTCGCCGTCACGCTCGACGCGCCCGCGCGCGAGGTCATCGAGCACTGCGTGGCGCACGGGATCAACCCGGGCTACCGGCTGGGGCGCGACTATCCCGAGTACGACAACGGCCTGCTGGTGGCGATCACCGAGCGGCGCACCCGCGCCGACATCGACCGTCTCGCCGAGGCGTTGGACGACGCCGTCGCCGCCGGGCGCAGTCACCGGGCCGACCACGTGGGGGCCCACTCGTGAGCGCCACCGCTGCCGATGACGGACTGACCATCTACGAGCGGTCGCGGCCGGGGCGCCGGGCGTTCGTGGCGCCGGCGCTGGACGTGCCCGAACATCCGATCGACGAGCTGCTGCCGGCGCGCGTGCGCCGCGCGGACGCCGATCGCGCCCGCCTGCCCGAGGTCTCCGAGCCGGAGATCGTCCGCCACTACAACCGCCTGTCCAAGCGCAACTTCGACCTGGACACCGGCTTCTATCCGCTGGGGTCGTGCACGATGAAGCACAACCCCAAGCTGCACGAGCGGGTGGCCGCGCTCGATGGCCACGCCAAGCTGCATCCGCTGCAGGACCCGCGCCGCGCCCAGGGAGCGCTGGAGCTGATGTGGCGCCTCCAGCACGCGCTCGGCGAGATCGCCGGGCTGCCGCACGTGTCGCTGCAGCCATCGGCCGGCTCCCACGGCGAGCTGGCCGGGGTGCTGCTGACGCGCGCCTATCACGAGGATCGCGGCGAGCGGCGCACCAAGGTGCTGACGCCCGACACCGCCCACGGCACCAACCCGGCGACGGTCACCATGGCGGGCTACGAGGTGGTCAAGGTCGGCACCGACGACCAGGGCAACGTCGATCTCGACGACCTGCGGTCCAAGGCCACCGACGAGGTGGCCTGCCTGATGCTGACCAACCCCTCGACGCTCGGTCTGTTCGAGCACGGCATCGAGGACATCGCCGAGATCGTGCACGGGGTCGGCGCGACCCTGTATTACGACGGCGCCAACCTCAACGCGATCATGGGCATCTGCCGGCCCGGCGACATGGGGTTCGACATCGTGCACTTCAACCTGCACAAGTCCTTCACCCAGCCCCATGGCGGCGGTGGTCCCGGGTCCGGGCCGATCGCGGTGGCCCAGCACATCGAGCCGTTTCTGCCGCGCCCGCAGGTGGTTCGGCGCGCCGGGCCGGTCGCCGGCGACGGCGACCAGCCGGTGTTCGACCTCGACTACGACCGGCCCAGGTCGATCGGCCGGCTGCGCGGGTTTCAGGGCAACTACGGGGTGTTCGTGCGCTCCTACGCCTACATCCGGTCGCTGGGCGCCGCCGGGCTGCGCGACGTCTCCGAGGTCGCGGTGCTCAACGCCAACTACCTGCTGGCCAAGCTGCGCGCCGAGGGCGTCATGGAGCATCTGCCGGTCGCCTATGACCGGATCTGCATGCACGAGTTCGTCCTCTCAGGGGCGCCGATGAAGCGCGACCTGCAGATCCGCACGCTCGACCTGGCCAAGCGGCTGCTCGATCACGGCGTGCACCCGCCGACGGTCTACTTCCCGCTGCTGGTCGACGAGGCGCTGCTGATCGAGCCGACTGAGACCGAGACCAAGGAGACGCTCGACCGCTTCGTGGCGATCATCGTCGACATCCTGCGCGAGGCCGCCGAGGACCCGGAGATCGCGCGCACCGCGCCCCACACGACGCCGGTCCGGCGCCTGGACGAGGCGGGCGCCGCCCGCCGGCCCGTCGTACGCCAGCCGCTGAACTGACTGGTCGCCGCCTGCAATCGCCGCTCTCATGACGCTCGACCGTCGCCAGTTTCTCGTCCGCTCGGGTCTTTGGGGGGCGTCCGGAGTGGGCGCCGGCCTGGTCGGGGCCACCGGCGCCGAGGCTCGCTCGCAGGCGGGCGCCGCGACCGATCCCCTGCAGGCCGACGGGCCCGCGCAGCTGTTCGGCGTCGCCGATCCGGCGGCCCGCCTGCCCGCCGTCGCGTTCGAAGGGGTTCACCAGGCCGGGATCCTCGGTCCACCGCCGCCCGCGGCGTGCTTCGCCGCCTGCGACGTGACCGCCGGCGGGCGCTCGGCCCTGGCCGAGCTGCTCCAGACCATCACCGCGACCGCGCGGTTTCTGACGGCGGGCGGCCGCCCGCCGGGCTCCGCGCCCACCGCGCCGGCCTCCGACAGCGGAACCCTGGGCCCGGTCGTGCCCGCTGACGGGCTGACGGTGACGCTCGGCGTCGGCCCGTCACTGTTCGATGCGCGCTTCGGCCTGGCCGCCCGCAGGCCCGCCGGCCTGTTCGCGATGCGCTCGTTCCCCGACGACCATCTGGACCCGGCCCAATGCGGCGGCGACCTGATGCTGTCGATCTGCGCGGGGAGCGCGGACACCGCCAGCCATGCCCTGCGCCAGATCGCTCGCCAGACCCGGGGTCAGATGGGCCTGCGCTGGCGGGTGGACGGGTTCGTGTCGCCTGGCCGTCCGGCCGGTGTGCCCCGCAACCAGCAGGGTTTCCGCGACGGGATCGCCAACCCCGACATCCAGCGCGCCGCGGTGGCCAAGCGATTGCTATGGATGGGCGCGGGCCGCGGCGATCAGGCGTGGACCGCCGGCGGGACCTACCACGTGTGCCGCATCATCCGCATGTTCACCGAGCGCTGGGACGAGCTCCCGGTGGCCGGGCAGGAGCGGATCGTCGGGCGCCGGCGTGACAGCGGCGCGCCGCTGGGCGCTCACGCCGAGACCGAGGTTCCCGACTACGCCGCCGACCCGCACGGCCAGGTCATCCCTCTGCGCGCCCACATCCGCCTGGCCAACCCTCGAGCCCGGGCCACCGAGCACAGCCGGATCCTGCGCCGCAGCTTCAACTACGACCGAGGCCTGGCGCCGGACGGCAGCCTGGATATGGGCCTGATCTTCAACTGCTACCAGCGCGACATCCGCCTCCAGTTCGAGGCGGTCCAGAAGCGGTTGCGCGACGAGCCGATGGCGCGGTTCATCAGCCCGTTCGGGGGCGGCTACTTCTTCACCCTGCCGGGCGTCCATGGCGCCTCGGACTGGCTCGGCCGAGGGCTGCTGGCGGCCTGACGTCCTCGCCGCGCCGGTCTGCGGGCCGGCCCGCTCCCCGAAGGAATTCATCAGAGGGGCAAACGAATTGGTGAAGAGTTCCGTTGGTCATCTAGAGAGACCGGGCACGGAAGTCGATACCACCTCTCTTGAGGACACCTCCGCGGACACCCAGGGAAGGCGCGCGCCGAGCGATCGCGCACGTCCGCTCAGCGGGCGCGATTCGGCCTGAGGAGCGGGTCGCCGCCGGCCGCGTGGGCGCGATCGTGTGGGCGATCGCGTCGCTGAGCATCATCGCCATGGCCCTGGTGCTGCCCGCCGGCCAGACGCACCGAACGGCGCTGGTCGCCATGGGGCTCGGCGGCTGCCTGTGGGGCGCCGTGTCCGGGCTGTTGCTCGACTACCGGCGGCTGCCGGCCTGGCTGATCCACCTCTCGACGATCGCCGGGACGGCCGCCATCGCCGTCGCCATCGCCCTCAGCGGCGGGGCGCGCTCGTCCGCGTGGGCGTGCCTGTTCTACGTGGTCGTCTTCGCGGCCTACTTCTTCAAGCCGCCCGCGGCCGCGGCCTATTTCCTGGCCTGCGTCGCGGTCGAGGCCATCGTCGTCCTCGGCTCCTCGCCCGGCAATCACGTCGAGGCGGCCGCCAAGCTGGTGGTGGCGGGTCCGGCGTTCATCGTGCTGGGCGCGGCGGTCGTCGTCGGCAAACGGCTGCTGTGGAACCTCCGGCTGCGCGCCGAGCGGCTGGCCGCCGAGCAGGGCGCGCTGCGTCGCGTCGCGACGGCGGTGGTCAGTGGCGAAGCGCCCGACCGGTTCCATCAGCTGGTGGCGGTCGAGGCCGGGCGGCTGCTGGGCGCCTCGAGCGCCGCGATCCTGTGTCTGACCGCGCCCGACGAGGCCGTCATCCTCGGCTCGTGGGCTCAGCAGCCCGCGCTCCAGTACACCGTCGGTGACCGGTTCGGGCTGGCTCCCGACGGCGACCTGGCCCGGGCGCTGACCCAGGGCCGGCCGATGCGGACCGGGCGCCACGCGCCGGACAGCAGCCTGGGCCGCCTCGGCCACGAGGCCGGCATCCTGGCGCCGATCACGGTGGCCGGGCGGCCGTGGGGCTTTCTCGCCGTCGCGTCGCTGCCCGTCGACGGCCCCACCGCCGAGCACGAGCGGCGGCTGACCGAGTTCGCCCACCTGATCGCCACGTCGATCACCAACATCGAGGACCGCGCCCTGCTCGCCGCGCAGGCCTCGACGGACGCGCTGACCGGGGTGGCCAACCATCGCGCCTTCCACGAGCGGCTGACCGCGGACCTGGCCCGCGCTCGCCGCCACGGCCGCCCGCTGAGCGTGGCGATGATCGACGTCGACCGCTTCAAGCTGGTCAACGACCTCGGCGGCCACGAGGCCGGCGACGAGCTCCTGATCGCGGTGGCGCGCCACCTCAGCGAGGCCGCTCGCACCGAGGACACCCTGGCCCGCGTCGGAGGAGACGAGTTCGCCTGGATCCTGCCCGAGACGCCCGGCGCCGAGGCGCTGGTGGCGGTTGAGCGGGCGCGGCGGGCGCTGGCGGGCGTGATCGGCGGCGCGGCCGGGCCCGCCGCACCGGTGACGCTGTCCGCCGGGGTGTGCGACTCCAGCTGGACCTCGGATCCCAGCGAGCTCGTCCGCCTGGCCGATCGCGCGCTGTACTCCAGCAAGGAGCACGGCCGCGACCAGGTGCGGCTCTACGAGCCCAGCAGCGCCGACGAGCTGGCTGCGCACTAGGCACTACCCGCGCTGCGCGGCGTGGCGGCGGCCGTTACTAGGCTGCAGGGATGCGATTCGTGGTGTTCGGAGCCGGCGCGGTCGGCGGCGTCGTCGCGGCTCGCCTGCATCAGGGCGGCTTCCCGGTGACCGTGATCGCCCGGGGCGCCCACCTGGAGGCGATCCGCCGCGACGGGCTGACCCTGCTGACCCCGAGCGAGCGGACGGTGCTGGCGCTGTCCGCCGCCGCCGATCCCGCCGAGGTGGACTGGGACGACGAGGATGTGGTGCTGCTCGTAACCAAGAGCCAGGACACACTGGGCGCGCTGACCGGCCTGCGCGATGCCGCCGGCTCGGGCGTGCCGGTCGTGTGCGTGCAGAACGGCGTCGAGAACGAGCGGGTGGCGTTGCGGCTGATGGATCACGTCTACGGGGCGGTGGTGATGGCACCGACCGCTCACCTGGAGCCGGGCGTCGTCGAGTCCTACGGCGCGGACCGCAGCGGCGAGATCGACGTCGGGTGCTACCCGGACGGGGTCGACGAACGCTGCGAACGCATCTGCGCCGCGCTGGAGGCGTCGATGTTCAACGCGCGGCCGATGCTCGACGTCATGCGCCTGAAGTACGCCAAGCTGCTGCTGAACCTGAGCAACGCCGTCCGTGCGCTGTGCGACGCCGGCGAGGACCGCGACGAGCTGGTCGCGCGGGTCCAGGACGAGGGCCGGGCCGTCCTGACCGCCGCCGCGATCGATTTCGTCGCCGACGAGGTCAGCGACGTGACGACCCGCTGGGCCCAGTGGGGCGTGCGCGACATCGACGGGCGCAAGCGCGCCGGCTCCTCGACATGGCAGAGCCTGGCCCGCGGCACCGGCGCGCTGGAGACCGACTATCTCAACGGCGAGATCGTGCTTCAGGGCCGGCTGGTGGGCGTCCCCGCGCCGGTCAACGAGGCGCTCTGCCGGCTGGCCGCGCGGGCGGCCCGCGAGGGCCGCCGCCCCGGCTCGCTGCGGGCCGCCGACATCCTGGCGGTGGCTGCATGAGTACGGTCATCGATCCGGTGATTGCCGCCGAGGCAGCCGAGATCCGCGCCCGCGCGTGGGCCGAGCTCGCCGAGCTGGTCGACATCTCCTCGCCCTCCGGCGACGTCGACGGCGCCGAACGGGCGCTGGAGCTGTGCGCCCATCTGCTCCCGCACGGGGCCACGGTGGAGCGCCCCGCCTGCTCGACGCCCGGCAGCGCTCCGGACCTGATCGGCACGGTCACCGGCACCGGCACCGGCCGCGTGCTGCTGCTGGGTCACGTCGACACCGTGATCGGCCATGACGCCCACCAGCCGCTGCGCCGCGAGGGCGATCGCCTCTACGGGACGGGGACGGTGGACATGAAGGGCGGGGACATCCTGGCGCTGGGCGTCGCCCGCGCGCTGGCGACCCGACCCGAGGACTTCGCCGAGCTGGCCGTGCTGATGGTCACCGACGAGGAATGGCGCACGCAGCCGTTCGCGCACGCCGCTCGCTTCGCCGGCTACGACGCCTGCCTGTGCTTCGAGGGCGGGCAGTTGGGACCCGAGCGCGAGGAGGGCGTCGTCGTGCGCCGCAAGGCCGCGGGCACGCTCAAGGTGCTGGGGACCGGTCGGGCCTCGCATTCCGGCAGCGCTCCGGACCAGGGGCGCAACGCGCTGCTGGCGCTGGCGCGCACCGCCGACGCCCTCGCCGGTCGCCACGACCCGCACGGCCCCGAGCAGCTGAGCGTCGTTCCCACCGTCATGCGCTCCGGGGATGCGTTCAACATCGTGCCCGCCGCCGGCGAGCTCGTCTTCGATCTGCGCGCGCGCCGGCTCCAGGCCTTCGAGCCCGTGCTGGAGGCGGTGGCGCCCGAGCTCGACGGGGTCGCCCTCGAGGCCCGGATGGAGCGCAAGTGGCCGGGCATGGACTCCACGGCAGTGACCGAGCCGCTCATCGCCGGCGCCTCGCTCCGCCTGGGGCGGGCGATCGTCGGGGTGCCCCGCGGCGGGGCCAGCGACGCCAGCCATTTCGCCGAGACGATCGCGCTGACGGTCGACGGCCTGGGACCGCGCGGCGGCGGGGCGCACACGCCCGAGGAGTTCGTGCTCGAGGCCGCGATGGGCTCGCGCGCCGAGGTGGCGCTGGCCCTCGCCCACGAGGTCCTTAACAAGAATTAGTGAAATCCTCGTCCAGGCGGGGCGATTCGGGAATGGCGCGTGGCATCCTATGGGTGCATGTCCGCCACCCGCAAACCCGTTCTGAACCGCCGCTCGCTCGAACCGGCTCGTCAGTCGATCGAGGGACTGGCGCTGCTGATCGGGATCGTCGGGCTGATGTGGATCGTGGAGGCGATCAACAGCCTCGACCACGGCGGCCTCGACACCGCCGGCGGCATCTACCCGCGCAACGTCGACCACATCTGGGCCATCTTCACCGCCCCGTTCCTGCACGAGAACTTCTCGCCGCACCTGATCGACAACACCATCCCGCTGCTGTTCATGGGCGCGATCATCGCCGTGCGCGGCGCCGCCCGGCTGGCCCGGGTGACGATCATCGTGATCGTGATCGGCGGGCTGGGCACGTGGCTGATCGCCCCCGCCCACACGGACACGTTCGGCGCCAGCGGCCTGGTGTTCGGCTACGCCACCTACCTGTTCGCCCGCGGGGTGTTCGACCGCAGCGCTCTGGAGATCCTGACCGGCGCCATCGTCGGCGTGGTCTGGGGCGGCGCGCTGGTGGCCAGCGTCGTGCCCCACACCGGCGTCTCCTGGCAGGCCCACGTCTGCGGCGCCGTCGGCGGGGTCGTGGCCGCCTGGCTGCTGGCCGGACGCCAGCGCCAGCAGCGCAGCGGCTCGCCGCCGCCCGGCGGGCAGTCCCGCGCGCACCGGGAGCTGCACGAGCCGCTGGATCGCGCGCTGGCCCAGTAGCGGGGGAATCGCTGGCGCGATTCCCTCGCCAGGGAATCGCTGGCGCGATTCCCTGGCGAGAATCGCTGGCGCGATTCTCAGGGGCCGTCGCAGTGTCGGGGCCGATGGCGCGATTCTCAGGGGCCGTCGCAGTTTCGGGGCGGCTCGTTAACCTCCGCGGCGTGAGGATCTTCTCCGGCATCCAGCCGACCGGCCGCAAGCACCTGGGCAACTACATCGGCGCCATCACCCAGTACGTCGCCGGGCAGGAGCGGGGCGAGGCGATCTATTGCGTGGTCGACCTGCACGCGATCACCGTCAGCTACGAGCCCGCCGCCCTGCGCGAGTCCGTCTACGACACCTCGGCGACGCTCCTGGCCGCCGGGCTGGACCCCGCGCGCTGCATCTTCTTTCGCCAGAGCGACGTCGTCGAGCACCCGGAGCTGTGCTGGCTGCTGTCGAGCATGACCTCGTTCGGCGATCTGAACCGCATGACCCAGTTCAAGGACAAGGCCGGCGCCCAGCGCGATCTCGTCTCGGCCGGGCTGTTCTTCTACCCGGTGCTCCAGGCCGCTGACGTGCTCGCCTATCGCGCCCACGAGGTCCCGGTGGGAGAGGACCAGCGCCAGCACATCGAGCTGATGCGGGGCGTCGCGGAGCGCTTCAACGCCCGGTTCGGCGAGACGCTGGTCGTGCCCGAAGCCCGGATCCCCCAGGTGGGGGCACGGATCATGGACCTCCAGGCGCCCGAGCGGAAGATGTCCACCACCGGCGGGACGCCCCAGGGGACGGTCTACGTGCTCGACGAGCCGGGGGCGATCGCCAAGAAGTTCCGCTCCTCCGTGACCGACTCGGGCAGCGAGGTCCGCCGGGCGCCGGACAAGCCGGGGGTCTCGAACCTGATCGACATCCTCGCCGCCGTGCGCGGGATCGAGCCCGACGCCGTCGAGCAGGAGTTCGACGGTGGCGGCTACGGCGCGCTCAAGCAGGCCGTCGCCGACGCCGTCGTCGAGTACCTGGCGCCCGTGCGGGAGCGCTACAACGAGCTGCGGGCCGACGAGCCCGGACTGGAGCGAATCCTCTCCGCGGGCGCCGACAAGGCCCGGGCGATCGCCGCTGACACTCTGTCCGACGTCCGGACGGCCATGGGGGTGGGACCGGTCCGACCCCGCGGCTAAGGTCTGTGCCGATGCGGAGGCCCCTCCCGTGACGCTGACCTACCTCGAGCTCGACCTCGACGTCTTCGCCGGGCCGTTCGACCTGCTGCTGACGCTGATCCTGCGCGAGGAGGTCGACCTGTTGGAGGTCGACCTCGCCGACGTGGTCATCACCTACATCGACCATCTCGAGCGCCGGGGAGAGCTCGATCTGGAGGCCGCCACCGAGTTCCTGGTGCTGATCGCGGCGCTGCTGGAGCTGAAATCGCGCCTGCTCCTGCCCGGCGAGGAGATCGAGGAGATCGATCTGGATCCGGGCGAGGCCGCCGAAGAGCTGCTCGCTCGCCTGCTGGCCGCCCAGCGCTACCGCGCCGCGGCCGCCTACCTGAGTGAGCGCCTCCAGGACGAGGAGGGCCACCGGTTCCGCTGCGCGCCGCTGCCGGCGGCGCTGCGCAAGGCGTCGCTCAAGGACGCCGACTCCGTGTATGACCCCGCGATCCTGGCCGGCGCGATCGGCGAGCTGCTCCAGGTGCCACCGCCGGTCGACATCCGGCACATGACGGTGGCCAAGGTCACCGTGGCCGAGCGCCTGTCGCACCTGCGCACGCTCCTGGCCCGCGGCCGCTTCACCTTCAGCGAGGCGGTCGCCCGCAGCGACCGGGTGACCGTCGCGGTCACCCTGTACGCGCTGCTCGAGCTCTACAAGCAGGGGGAGGCCACCTGGACCCAGGACGAGCCGTTCGCCGAGATCACGGTTCAGGCGCTGACCAGGGCCGATCGGCTGCGCGCGGTGCCCCCGCCGGCGCCGGCCGCCGCCCCGCAGAGGCTGACGGCGTGACCGCCGAGCTCGAGCGCACGGTCGAGGCGCTGCTGTTCCTCAGCCCGGATCCCGTGCCGGCGCAGTCGCTGGCCGAGGCGACCGGGGAGGAGTTGCACGACGTGGTCACCGCCGTCGAGCGGCTGCGCGAGCACTACGAGTTCGAGCGCCGCGGGTTCGTCGTGCGCGAGCTCGCCGGCGGCTACACCCTGACCACCCATCCCGATACCGAGCCCGCCGCACGGCGGCTGCTGGCCAAGCCGCGGACGCCGCCGCTGACCTCCGCCCAGGCGGAGACGCTGGCGATCGTCGCCTACCTGCAGCCGGTGTCGCGACCGGAGATCGCCCGGATCCGCGGCGTCAGCGCCGAGTCGGCGGCCACGACGCTGCTCGAGCGCGGGATCATCGAGGAGGCCGGCCGCTCCCAGTTCGGGGCCGTTCTGTACCGGACCACGGAGCTGTTCCTCAAGCTGTTCGGCCTCGACGAGGTCGGCGAGCTGCCCGACATCGCCGGCTTCGATCCCTCACCGGAGTTCGAGCAGGAGCTGCGCGAACGCCTGCTGCGAGCCGGAGAGGCCCGTGCGGGCGTCGCCGGGATCGCCACCGCAGCGGTCGGCGCGCCTGCCGCCGTCGTGTCGGATGCCGACGCTGCCGGCTCCGACGACGGCGCCGAGCCCGACCTCGACCTGTAGAAGGCCCTGGGCTAGGCGGTCCGCTGCTCGAACGGGGCGGCGGCCGATTCCGCGGCCATCTCGTCGCGCCGGTCATGGCCCTCGAACGGCCGTTGGCCGCGCCGCCGATCGGGGCGCAGGACCGGGCCGCGGTGCTCGCCGACGACGCGCAGCACGTAGGCGCTGCGGCTCATGTCATAGCGCAGGAGGGGACGGCGCACCAGAAGCGAGGCCGGGGAGACATAGCGCCGCTCGCGAGCAGTCCGTTGCATGCCCTCAACTACAGCACAGTCGCGTCGCGTCCGGCGCACCTGCGTCGGTTGCTCCTGCACAGCGAGGTAATCGGGGCGCGCCGGCGGGCGGTCAGCCGATCCCCAGAAATCGCCGCACCGCGGCCGCGTCGCGGCCCAGCGCAGCGGCGTCGTCGGCAGAGATCGCGGCGAACGGATCGATCTCGAGCTCGGCGCCCGACAGTCTCCAGACGGCGACCGCACGCCCGCCCACGAGGGCGAAGTTGCGAAACACCCCGCCGCTGACCACGCGCGCTTCCTCGTCGCCCACGACGTCCCGGCGCGAGGCCCAGCCCAGCAGCAGCGGCTCGAATGTGCCGAGCAGCCGGGGCCCGGGCAGGCGGCCCGCCCGCGGCCGTCCGGCAAGATCGACCAGGCCGCCGGGGAGCCGGCGCAGCCGACTCGCGATCGCCTGAAGGCCCGCCCGCGCGTCGCGCAGCGGCAGACCCGCCCAGCGGGCCAGGTCGCGATCGTCGGCGGGCCCGTGGCCGGCGAGGTAGCGCCGGGCCAGCTCGGCCAGCGCGGCGTCGCGGGCCGGGGCCCGGACGTCGGGCAGCCAATCGCGCGCCAGCACGAACGCGTGCTGGCGCCCGACCATCGGGCCGCGGACGATCCGGCCCTCGATCGAGGCGCGGAAGATCAGGTGGACGAGGGCCTGGCCGAGCACCGGGATGCCGGTGCGGACGAGCCGTTCGCGCAGCATCGCTCGCGTCTGCGGGCCATCGTCGGTGACCGCCCGCTCGATCAGCGCGACGGCTCGCAGAGCAGCGTCGGCGTCGACGCCCTCCTGGGCGAGCCGCCGGTTGCAGGCGGTCTGAAGCGACGGGGTGGTCAGCAACTGCAGCAACGGGTAGTCCTCGGCTCGCACCAGGTGCAACGTGCCGCGGTTCAGCGTGGTGATGACGAGCGAGCGGCGCTCGGTCAGCTCGTGGTCGATGTCGGCGGCGCGGACGCCGGTGGTGCGCGCGCGGATGGCCAGCCGCGCGCCGCGCGGGTCCTGTGCCTGGATCGCGAGCAGCCGCTCGGCCACCACGACGGGGTCGCGCGCGGGCGCGCCGGACAGCAGCTGCGCGGTCAGCCGCCGGGCCAGGACATTCACGATCTCGCCCCCATCGGCGCAGTCTGCCCGACGTCGCCCAGGGCCGCGGAGAGACCGCTGGCGCTCACGCGGGAGCCAATTCTCAGGATCCGCTCAGATGGCGGCTGCCGCGCCCCCGATCGTGTGGATCGTGCGGGGAAATTGGCGCCGGAACCGGGGCCGGGATCGGCGAATTGGTCGCCGCCAATGTAAGCATCGCGTTAGGTTCTTTATGTTTGTGTTACGGCCGCTTGGCTACCAATGGTGGATGCGCTGGCGCAGATCCACGCGGCGGACCGGGGTGACGCTGCGTCATTACGGCGGCCTCGATGGCCTGCGCGCGATCGCCGTGATCGCGGTGCTCCTCTACCACGGCGGCGTGTCGTGGGACCAGGGCGGCTTCCTCGGCGTCGAGATGTTCTTCGTCCTCTCGGGCTTTCTCATCACGTCGCTGCTGGTCACCGAATGGGCCCAATCGGCCACCATAGCCCTCCGCGCCTTCTGGTCGCGGCGTGCCCGCCGGCTGCTGCCGGCGCTGTTCGCCCTCGTGCTGGCGATCGGCGTCTACTACGCGCTGGGCGGCCCCGCCGACGCCATCCCGGGGCTCAAGGGCGACGGGATCTCGACGCTCCTGTACGTCAACAACTGGCACCAGATCGCCGCCGGCACCAGTTATTTCGCCGCCAGTGGGCCGGTCTCGCCGCTGCAGCACACCTGGTCGCTGGCCATCGAGGAGCAGTTCTACGTCGTCTGGCCGCTGGTCGTCCTCGGGGTATTGGCCCTGGCCCGGCGGCGCGGGGCGTCCTCGCGCCGGTCGCTCCAGGTCCTGCTCGGCCTCAGCCTGACCGGCGCGGTGGCCTCGGCGGTGGAGATGGCCCTGCTGTTCGATGGCGGCCACGGCCTCGACCGGGTCTACTACGGCACTGACACCCGGGCCACCGGACTGCTGATCGGCGCCTCGCTGGCGATCGCGATCGCGATCCGCCGCCGCTGGCCCGCCGAGCGCCGGCGCCTGACCCTGACCCCCGTCCGCGGGCGGGCGCTCGGCCTGGCCGCGGCCGCGACCCTGGGCGGGGTCGGCGCGGCGATGTGGCTGGCCGCCGGGTCCTACGGCTGGGTCTACCCCTACGGGCTGCTGGCGATCGACGCCGCCATGGTCGTGCTGATCCTGGCGGTGGTCCTGCGGCCGCGCTGCGCGGCCGCCCGGCTGCTGTCGGTGGCCCCGTTGCGTGGGATCGGCACGATCTCGTACGGCTTGTACCTGTGGCACTTCCCGCTGTTCCTGTGGCTCGACGAGGGCTCGACCGGGCTGACCGGCGCGCCGCTGCTGGCGCTGAGGCTGAGCGCCGCGCTGGCCGCCAGCCTGATCTCGTACGTGTGCATCGAGCAGCCCATCCGCCAGCGCCGGCGGCCGGCGTGGGTGGTGCGCAGCCTGGCCCCGCTCGGCGCCGGGGCGGCATTCGCGTCGCTGCTGGTCGCCTCCGCGGCGGCGTCGCTGCCCGTCGGCGTGCCGGCCGCGGCGGTCCTGCCCAAGCCGCCGCCGAGCCTGCGTGGCCACGACGGCCCCTGCCAGGAGCGCCTGACCGACTCACCTCGGCTCGGGCTGGCCCCGGTCGGCGCCGCCAAGGAGGCTCCGTTCGAGTACGCCGCCCTGGGCAAGTCCGATCTGGTCTGGAGCGGCTCGGCCAAGGTGACCTTCCAGACCTGCCCGCCCAAGCGGGTCATGATCATCGGGGACTCGATCGCGTTCACCCTGGGGCTGCCCATGATGGACAGCGAGCAGAACTACGGCGTGCAGCTGGCCAATGCCGCCATTCTGGGCTGTTCGTTCGCCACCAAGGGCCAGCTCGATCTCAACGGGACCTGGGAGAACCCGCCGCCGGGGTGCACGACCGCGCTGTCGCAATGGGCCTCCGACGAACGGGCGGTGCACGCGCGGGAGGTGATCGTCGAGCTCGGCTACCGCGACGAGTTCGACTGGCGCTGGAACGGCAAGGTCGTCCACCTCGGCCAGCCGGCGTTCGACGCCTACGTCCAGAGTCAGATCGACCGCTACGTCCAGGTGCTGGGTCGCGGCGGCGTCAAGGTCCTGTTCCTCGACGTCCCCTACACCCACCCGCCCGATCAGGCCAACGGAACCCCGGCGCCGGCCGCGTCGCCGACCCGGCACGCGCAGATCAACGCGATGCTGGCCAAGGAGGCGCGGCTGCATCCCAAGACGGTGCGGGTGCTGGACATCGACAAGACGGTGTCGCCGGGCAACCGCTACAACGCCAAGGTCCGCGGGCAGCTGTGCCGCTTCGACGGGATCCACTTCAGCGTGTTCTGCTCCAAGCTGCTCGAGCCGAGCGTGCTCGGGGAGGCCCGCCGGCTGCTCGGCGGCAAGTAGCCCGCGCCGGCGGGTTATTCAAACCCTAAGAATCGGGGGCCATCTCCGCCGGTAGTATCGCCGAGCCCCAGGGGAGCCGGCAGGTGTCGCTCAAGGTGATCGGATCGCGTCCGACGACGGGGTCACGGTCATCATGTTCGCTTCGCTTCACCGCCTCCGCCGCACGCTCTCGGTTCTGGTGCTGGTCGCCCTGGGGGTGAGCGCCTGGGCCATCGTCGGGCCGGGCCCGGCCCACTCGGCGCCGAGCCATCCGGTCCGCGTCGCGGCGCACCGCCGGCAGACCGCCACCCGCCGGGCCGCCACCCGCCGGGCCGCCACCCGCCGCCGCGCCGTGTTGCGCATGCGGTCCACCGCTGCCGCGCCGCCGCCCGGCGGGCATTGGCTGGCGACCTGGGGCGCCGCGCCCCAGGGCCCGACGCCGGGCAACCTCTCCGTGCGCGGCTTCGGCGACCAGACGTTGCGCGAGATCGTCCTCACCAGCGCCGGCGGGTCGATGGCCCGCGTCCGCCTGACCAACGTGTTCGGCTCCCGCCCGCTGACCATCGACCGGGCCACCGTCGCCCAGCAGCGCGCCGGCGCGACGCTGGTCCCGGGCACGATCCACACGCTGACGTTCGCCGGCCAGCAGTCGGTGATCATCCCGCCCGGTGCCGAGGTCCTGTCTGATCCGGTCGCGATGAGCGTGGCGTCGCTGACCCACCTGGCGATCAGCCTCTACGTTCCGCTGGTCACCGGGCCGGCCACCGAGCACTTCCAGGCGCGCCAGCTCAACTACGTGGCCAGCGGCGATCACACGCTGAGCTCGGACGGCACCGGCTTCAACGCCCAGAGCCAGTCCTGGTACTTCCTCGACGGGGTGGAGGTCCTGGCCCCGGCGCGGGACCTGGGCACGGTGGTCGCCATCGGCGACTCGATCACCGACGGCGTCGGCTCGCCGCTGAACGGCGACGCCCGCTGGCCCAACGATCTGTCGCGGCGCCTGAACGCGCTGCCCGGCGACTCGCTCAGCGTCGTCGACGAGGGGATCGGCGGCAACCGCGTGCTCAACGACTCGGTCTGCTGCGGCATCGACGCGGTCGCCCGGTTCGAGCGCGACGTGCTCGGCCAGCCCGGCGTCCGCGACGTGATCCTGCTCGAGGGCATCAACGACATCGGCTACGACCAGAGCACCAACCCCCTCAACCTGCCCCACACCGACGTCTCGGCGCTGCAGATCGTCGACGGGTACGAGCAGATGATCGCCCTGGCCCACGCCGCCGGCCTCAAGATCTTCGGCGCCACCCTGACGCCGTTCGAGGGCGCCCGCTACTGGACGCCCGCCAACGAGGCCAAGCGCGACGCCGTCAACCGCTGGATCCGCGCCAGCGGTCAGTTCAACGGCGTCATCGACTTCGCCGCCGCGGTCGCCGACCCCGCCGACCCGGAGCGGCTGGCCCCGCAGTACGACAGCGGCGACCACCTGCACCCCGACGCCGCCGGCTACCGGGCGATGGCCAACGCCATCGACCTGTCGCCGCTGCTGGCCGGCTGAGCGCCGCCGGCGGCTGGGCGCCGCCGGCGGCTGGGCGCCGCCGGTTGGGCGCCGCCCCGGTTGGGCCCGTCGCCGGTTGGGCCTGTCGGGCCGCGGCGGGCGTCCGTGGGGCGATCAGAGGGGTATCGGCGAACGTCAACGGCGGCTCTCGAAGGTGGCCCGGGCGGGGCCGGCGGTCCCTGGGCGCACGCAAACGTCCCGACGAGCGGCCGCCAGACGGTGGGTGGGGCGTTTGCCGTCGTGACGACGGCAAACGCCCCAGCGGGCTCGGAGGAGTGGTCGGTTGGGGCGTTTGCCGGCGGCTTGTGCGCCGGGTGTTGCGCGATGGGCAACGAAACGAACGAACACCGGAGACCAGATGCCCGCGCCGGCCGGACCTCTGGCCTGGGGGTTGCCGGCGACGCCCCACCCGCGCGCCCGACCCCGCTGACCCAAGCGGTCAGGCGCGCGCCGCCAGCTGCCCGCAGGCGGCGTCGATGTCGCGCCCCCGGGTCAGCCGGACGGTCGCGCCCACCCCGTGGCGCTCCAGCTCCGCGCGGAACGCCTCGATCGCCTTGGGGCTCGAGCCCTCGTAGGGCGAGTCGGTGGGGTTGTAGGGGATGAGGTTGACCTTGAAGGTGCGGGGATCGAGGACGTCGGCGAGCTGGCGGGCCTGGGCGAAGGAGTCGTTGACCCCGGCGAGCATCACGTACTCGATGAACACCATCCGGTGCTTGCGGGCGTAGTGGTCGCGGCAGGCGGCCAGGACGTCGGCCAGGGGATAGCGGTCGTTGACGGGCATCAGCTCGCTGCGCAGGGCCTCATCGGCGGCGTGCAGCGACAGAGCCAGCCGGATCGGCAGGGGCTGGGCCGCCAGTCGCTCGATGCCGGGGACCCAGCCGACGGTCGACACGGCGGTGTGGCGGTTGGAGATGCCGAGCTGGGGGAGGCGCCCGCAGGCGGCCAGCACGGCGTCGAGGTTCATCATCGGCTCGCCCATGCCCATGAACACGGCGTGGTCGACGGTGCCCATCCGCCGGAAGTGGAGCGCCTGGTCGAGGATCTCCGAGACGGTCAGGTTGCGGCCGAAGCGCATCTGCCCGGTGGCGCAGAAGGTGCAGGTCAGCGGGCAGCCCGACTGGGAGGACAGGCACAGCGAGTGCCGGCCGTCGCGGTAGCGCATCAGCACCGCCTCGACCGGGCGCCCGTCCGCGGTGGCGAACAGCGCCTTGACCGTCCCGTCGCGGGCGCGGGCCTCGTGCTGGAGGGTGAGGCTCGAGAACGGGACCGCGTCCGCCAGCGCCGCGCGCAGCGCCAGCGGCAGATCGGTCATGTCGGCGAAGCCCTCGGCGCCCTGGGCGGCCCAGCGCCACACCTGCCGTTCGCGGTAGGCGGGCTCGTCCAGATCGGCCAGGGTCGAGGTCAGCAGTTCGATGTCCACGCTCTCTATGGTGCCATCGCGATGCGTCTTGCCAAATTTCTCGCCACCGCGGGCGTCGCGTCGCGCCGCGCCGCCGAGGGGATCGTGCGCGCCGGACGGGTCACCGTCAACGGCGAGGCGGTCACCGATCCGGCCCGTGATGTGGGCGACGCCGACGCGGTCGCGCTCGACGGCGCGCCGGTCAGTCCCGGCGCCGAGCGGCAGGTCTACGCGGTCAACAAGCCCCGCGGGGTTGTCTCCACCGCCAGCGACACCCATGACCGGCGCACCGTCGTCTCCCTCGTGCCCTCGGCCCTGCGGCTCTACCCCGTCGGTCGTCTGGACATCGATACCACCGGGCTGATCCTGGTGACCAACGACGGCGAGCTGGCCCACCGCCTCACCCACCCGAGCTTCGAGGTCCCGCGCACCTACCGCGCGGTGGTGACGCGGCCGCCGGTGCGCGACCGCGCCCTGCGGGCCCTGCGGGCCGGCATCGAGCTCGACGACGGCCGCACCGGCCCGGCGGGGGTCCGCCGCCTGGCCCCCGACACGCTCGAGCTCACCATTCACGAGGGCCGCAACCGCCAGATCAAGCGGATGTGCGAGGCGGTCGGCCATCCCGTGCGGTCGCTGACCCGGGTGTCGTTCGGCCCGCTGGTCCTCGGCGACCTGGCGCGCGGCGCCCATCGCCGCCTGACTGACGCCGAGGTCCGGGCGCTCAGCGACGCTGGTAGATGAGCTTGTCGCGCCGCAGCGAGGTCGTGTGCAGGGAGCGAGCCACCTCCGCCCGCGTGAGCCGCACCGGCCGGCGAGCGACCATGCGCAGGATCGTGAACTGGAGCACGTGGCGCCGCGAGACGATCCGGAAGCCGGGGATGTCGTAGCGGCGCTGCATCTGCGACGGGATCAGGTTGCACGCCGCGCCCCACCAGCACAGCGGCTGCTGCGGGGAGACCATCGAGATCACATCGACCTCGGTCACGCGTTCGGGGGCGGAGAACGTCTGCAGGTGGGGGAGGTACAGCGACAGCGGCAGCAGGTCGCCGTAGTGCTGGATGAGGATGGCCCGGCCCGCGCCCGTGCTCGCGCGCAGCCGGCCCGCGCCCGCGGCCGTGGTCGCGGGCGGGCCCGTCGCGGCCGCCGTGCCCGCGCGCGCCTCGATGCCGAGCGCCCGCGCGACGTAGCGCCAGTCGGGTCGCTGCAGGCTGCGGTCGGCGGCGATCCCGACGGTGGCGAACACGCCGATCGCGCACAGCCCCACCGCGACCGCGGTGCCGGCGATCCGGGCGCGGGGGAGAGCCAGGGCGCCCGCCACCATCACCGCGGCCGGCAGCCACAGGGCAAGGATGTTGCGGGTGATGAGGTCGTCGAAGCCGGCGACGACCAGCACGAGGCCGAGCGCGAACCCACCCAGCGCCAGCCCTCCGGCGACCAGCGGCTCCCGGCGTTCGGCGGGGCGCGCCCGGACCGCCAGCAAGCCGAGCGCGACGACGACCAGGGCGTACGCCACGTACTTGACCAGCTTGCGCTCCGGCGCGTTGGTGCCGATCAGGAACTGGGGGATGATCTGGCGCAGCCGCGGCCAGAGCGCCGCCGAGGCGATCCAGCTGTCGTGCCCGGTGCCGTTCTGGGACGCGGCCAGGGGGATCAGCGCCAGTCCGCAGACGGCGACGATGCCCACCGCGATCCGGACCCCGCGGCGGTCGCGGTGCACGACCAGCAGCCAGACCGCCTGGGGCACCACCGCCAGCGCCGCGTAGTAGTGCGTGGCCAGCGCCGCGGCGGCGGCCAGGACCCAGAGCACCAGCACGCAGGTCGTCGGCGCCGCCCGCGCGTACACGAATGCCAGCAGCGACAGGCCGGTGAGCAGGACGAGCAGCTCGTAGGACCGCGCCTCCTGCGAGTACCAGATGAGCAGTGGGTTGCAAGCGGTCAGCGCGGCGGCGATGACGCCGGCGCGACGCGCGACGAGCTTGGCCGCCACGCCGTAGGCGACCGGCACGACGAGCACGCCGGCCAGCGCCGACAGGGAGCGCAGCCCCGCCTCGCCGTCCCCGAATATGCGCGCCCACACCCACGCGGCGCAGTAGTACAGCGGCGGGGTGGACTCGCTCTGGGGGATGAGCCCCAGCATCTTGCCCGGCGAGAAGTGCACCAGCAGCGCGGTGTTGGCTTCGTCGAACCAGAACCCCTGGTGGCCGATCCCGTAGAAGCGGAGCACCGCCGCGAGCGCCGTCAGCGCCGCCACCATGGCGAACGTGGGGGTCGCGATCGCGCCGGTCAGCCCGGCGCGGCGGCCGCTGAGCGGCCCGCGCAGGTCGTCGGTGGCAAGCGATCCGACGCTCACGCGAGCGAGCGTAATCGAGTTGGCGGCGTGTTAAAAGGCCCACCCACCCGCCTGCGCGCCGACCGCTCAGGGGTCTTAACCGGATCTCAACCACGGTGGTTGGCGGCTTCAACGCTGCTAACGGCACTATCTTCAGCACATGGGCGACGACGCCGGCAGCACCGAAATCCCGCTGGCGCTGGCGTCGACGACCGTCGGCCCCGGCCTGCCGGCCACCGAGCCGCCGGTGGCGCTGCCGCATATCGGCGGGCCCGGCGACCGGCGTCTGGGGCGGCTGACGCGGCTCCCGCTGTTGCGCTGGGTGGGCGGGACCCGCTCGGCTGCGATCGGCATCGCCGCCCTGATCCTGGGCACGTTCGCGATCGTCGCCTTCGCGGTCGGCGCGCCCTCGATCCTCGTGCCGCGCTCCAACCAGGTCTTCCCCAACTGGGAGGCCGGGCCGCTGCACGACGTCATCCCGCGGCTGTTCACCAGCTCCAACCACCTCGGGGTCGCGTTCAGCGCGCTGCTGGTGATTATGGCGCTGGCCTATCTGGTGGTGCTCGCGGCCGTGCGATCGGTGTCGATGCGGACCATCGCCATCGCCGTGGTCGCGCTGCACGTGATCCTGCTGATGAGCCCGCCGATGCAGCTGACGGACCTGTTCAACTACGTCGGCTACGCCCGCCTGGGGGCACTGCATCACCTCAACCCCTACAACCACGTCATCCACCAGGAGCTGTTCGACCCCGTCTCCGGGTTCGCGAGCTGGCACAACCTGTCGAGCCCCTACGGGCCGCTGTTCAGCGCGCTCACCTATCCGCTGGCGTTCGTCTCGCTGCCGATCGCCTACTGGGTGGTGAAGATCGCCACGATCGCGATGAGCCTCGCGTTCATCGCGCTCATCTGGCACTGCGCCCGCCGGTTGGGCCGCGATCCGCGCTATGCGGTCGCGCTGGTGGCGTTCAACCCGGTGTTCCTCATCTACGCGGTCGGCGGATTCCACAACGACTTCTTCATGCTGGTGCCGATGCTCGGCGCCATCGCGTTCATGCTCGACCGGCGCGACCGGGCCTCCGGCGCGACGCTGATGCTCGCCGTCGCGGTCAAGTTCACCGCGGTGGTGCTGCTGCCGTTCCTGCTCGTCGCCGCCCATACGCGCTCACGGCGCGTCCGGGTGCTCACCGGCTGTGCCCTGGGGGCGATCCCGCTGGTGGTGCTCAGCCTGGCGCTGTTCGGCTTCTCGATCCCGAACCTGTCCCAGCAGAGCTCGGTGTTGACCGGCACGAGCATCGTCAACGTGGTCGGGCTGCTGCTCCACGTCGGAGGCGCCACGCCGCTGCTGCTCAAGATCGCCGCCGTCGGGGTGGTGCTGGTGGTCGCGCACCAGTTCTACCGCAACTCTGACTGGCTGGCGGGGGCCGGCTGGTCGACGATGGCGCTGATCGCCAGCCTCGGCTGGTTGATGCCGTGGTACGTCGTATGGGCCCTGCCGCTGGCGGCGTTGGGGTCGAGCGTGCGGTTGCGCCGGCTCTCGATCGTGCTCTCGATCTACCTGCTGCTGGCGTTCATCCCCTGGACCGGCAAGTACATGTCGAGCCACGGGATCAACCTGCTCAACACCCGCGCGGGCAACGCAGCCGCGTCACTTCAATATAAGCTCGAGCAGTAGCCGCGTAGATTGCGCTTAGGGCGCTCTGCTTAGCTACGCGCGCGTGAGCGTCGAATCACCCCCGGTCGTCGCTGCCTTCGGACCGGCCCCTGTCACGCCGGCCGTCGCCGGCCAACGACGCCTGAGCGTCTACGAGGTCGGCCTGCTGGCCGTGTTCGGCGCTCTGTCGATGTGGGTCGTGGCCCTGGACCTGTGGCACGCGGTGGCCAACGGCCTGGTCTGGACCGGGACCGACGGCTGGTACATCGTCGACCAGATGCAGTACCTGGCGTGGATCCAGTCCGCCGCGCACAGCCTGCTGGTGTCCAACCTGTTCGTGCTGCGCCCGACACCGGCGGACTACTTCCAGCCGGCGATCATCGTCTCCGGGATCATCACCGCGCTCGGGGTGCCGGCGTGGCTGTCGCTGCTGCTGTGGAAGCCGGTGGCGGTCATCGGGCTGTTCCTGGCCATCCGGGCGCTCACCTACCACATGTTCAGCGGGCGGTTCGAGCGGGGCGCGGCGCTGACGCTCGGGCTGCTGTTCGGCTCCTTCAGCATCGTCTACGGATCGCTGGGGATCGTCGGCGACATGATGTCCGAGTTCCTGTCGTGGGGCTATCCGTTCGCGCTGATGGCGGTGGCGCTGATCATCTTCGGCCTGGTGCGCTACGACCGCGCCCGCGTCGCCGGCCGTCCTGACTGGGTGCCCGGAGTGCTCGGCGGCGTCGCCGCCACGCTGCACCCCTGGCAGGGGGAGACGCTGATCCTGCTCATCGTGTTCGCGGAGGCGGTCCGCTGGCGGGAGCTGCGGCTGTGGTGGCAGGCCCGCCAGTGGCGTCGGCTGGCGCTGCCGGCGCTGACCCTGGTCCTGACCGGGCTGCCGCTGATCTACTACCTGGTGCTGGGGCATCTCGACCTCTCCTGGGGCCTGGCGCGCGTCGCCTCCAAGCATGCCTTCCCGTGGTCGGCGATCGCCATCGGCGCCGCGCCACTGGCCATCGTCGCCCTGCTGGGCTACCGCGGCCGTCCCGACACCTTCCTGGAACTGGTCCTGCGGCTGTGGGCTCCGGTGGCGATCCTCATCTACATCTTCTCCGCGACGGGGCTGAGCGCGACGCCGCTGCACGCGTTCGACGGCATCACCGTTCCGCTGGCGGTGCTGGCGGTCAAGGGGGTCCAGCGCACCCGCCTGAGCCGCGTGCCCCGGGGCCGCCTGGTGGCCGGCGTCGCCGTCGCGCTCGGGATCATCCCCGCCAACGCCTACGGCATCTCGGTGACCCACAACGCCGTCGATCCCGCGCAGGGCAACGCCAACTTCATCACCCACGACGAGCGCGTGGCCCTCAGGTACCTGGCCATGGATCCGGCGCCCGGCGGCGTGCTGACCCAGTTCTATCTGGGCGAGGCGGTGCCCGGCCGGACCGGCCGGCGGACGTTCGTCGGCGACTGCCTGTGGTCTGAGCCCAACTGCATGCCGCGGTCGGCCGCCGCCGACGCGCTGTTCCAGGGCCGCGACACCAAGGCGCAGGCGCGAGCGTTCGTCAAGCTGAGCGGCGCCCGCTTCCTGCTGGCCAGCTGCTCGAGCGACGACGTCCCGCTGCGGCGAACGCTGGGCAGGCTGATCGTCTCGGTCACGCACTTCGGCTGCGCCACGATCTACCAGCTGGGGCCGCCGACTGCGGCGGTGGGTCCTCTGGCAGAATTACCCAACGATGCGGCTGTTCGCGCTCCGAGGCGCCAATAGCGTCGCGGCCAACGAGCCGAGCGCGATCCTGGAGGGCACGAGCCTTCTGATTCGCGAGCTGATGGCTCGCAACTCACTGTCGCCTGAGACCATGGTGAGCTGCATCTTCACGCTCACCGACGACCTCAACGCCGAGTTCCCCGCGCTGGCCGCCCGCCGGCTGGGCCTGGACACGGTGCCGCTGTTGTGTGCGCGCGAGGTCCCGGTGCCCGGATCGCTGCCGCGCGTGGTGCGGCTGATGCTGCACTACTACGCGCCCGAGGACCATCAGCCCCAGCACGTGTACCTGGGCGAGGCCAGGGCTCTGCGCTCCGATCTCGCCGCCGCGCAGTAGGTTTCTGATCACGATGGCGATCGAATACGGAGAGCGCATCCGCCGGATCCCGGCCTACCCGCTGGCGGCCGGCTACGACCTGGGCGCCGGCGTCGCGATGCTGGCGTCCAACGAATCGTGCTTCGCCCCCTCGCCCGAGGTGATCGCGGCCGCCGCGAAGGCGATGGGGGGCGTGCACCGCTACCCGGACCCGTCCTACGCGGCCCTGCGCGGCGCAGTGTCGGAGCGCTACGGCGTTCCCCGGGAGCGCATCGCGCTCGGCAACGGGTCGTGCGACATCCTGCTGGCCGCCGGCGAGGCGCTGCTGGAGCCCGGGGCCGAGGTGATCTACGCCTGGCCGGCGTTCAGCGTCTACCCGCACCTGGCCGCCGCGTCCGGTGCCCGCGCGATCGAGGTCCCGCTCGACGACGAGGACCGCCACGACCTGGACGCCATGGCCGCCGAGATCACGGTCGCCACGCGCCTGGTGCTCATCTGCAATCCGAACAACCCGACCTCCACCGCGCTGCCGCTCCCGGACGTGGCCGCCTTCATGGAGCGGGTCCCCCGCCACGTGTGCGTCATCCTCGACGAGGCCTACGTCGAGTTCGCGCTGACGGTCGGCGACACCTACGCCTCGCTGGACCTGCTCCGGCGCTGGCCCAACCTGGTGCTGTTGCGAACCTTCTCCAAGGCCTACGGGCTGGCCGGCCTCCGCGTCGGCTACGCGCTGTGCGGCACGGACTCCTTCCGCGCTGCCGTCGATCAGGTCCGCCAGCCGTTCTACCTCAACATGGCCGCCCAGGCGGCGGCCGTCGAGGCGCTGCGCCACCAGGAGGAGGTGGAGCGGCGGGTCACCCACGCGGTCGCCGCGCGGCTGGAGCTCAGCAGTGGGCTGCGCGAGCTGGGACTGTGGGTGGCCGAGTCAGAAGCGAACTTCGTCTGGACCCATCTTCCGCAGGACGTCGTCGAATCCGAGGTCATCTCCGGACTATCAGCACGCGGGGTGCTGGTTCGGGCGGGAACCGCGCTCGGGCGCGCGGGATCCCTGAGGGTGACGATCGGCAGCGACGACGAGAACGGCCGGTTCCTGGGCGCGCTGGGAGAACTGCTGCAGGTGCGCCCATGACCCCGCCGTGATCACATCGACGACGCTGACAGAACCGGCCTACGCGGGCCCGGCGGCTGACTCGCCCCGGCGATCGGGCCTGCCGCGGGCGTGGTGGCTGCTCGTGGCTCTGGGCGTGATCGGCGCCGCGGTGGCGCTCGTCGCGATCAGCCGCATGCGCCCCGATTACGACGGGTTCGGGTGGCTGGTCTGGGGCCGGCAGGTGCTGCATTGGAATCTCAACACCGACGGCGCGCCCTCCTGGAAGCCGCTGACGTTCATCTTCACCCTGCCCTACGCGCTGGCGGGGGATACGCAGGTGTGGTTGTGGACGGTGACCGCGGTGGCCGGGGCGGTCGGCGGCTGTGTGTTCGCGGCGCGCATCGCGTTCAGGCTGACCGGCCCCGCGCCGGGGCGCCGCTACGCGCCGTACATCGCCGCCGTCTTCGCCGGGGTGTGCCTGCTGGGAATCGACACCTACGCGCACCTGGTGACGATCGCCAACTCCGATCCGCTGATCGTCACGCTGTGCCTGGGCGCGATCGATTGCCACCTATCGCGGCGGCGGCGGCTGGCGTTCGTGCTGCTGGTGGGCGCGGCGCTGGGGCGCCCGGAGGCGTGGCCGTTCGCGTTGGGATACGCGGTGTGGGGTTGGCGGGCGGTCCCCGGGATGCGGCTGCTGGCGGTCCTCGGCGTCGCGCTGATTCCGGCCTTCTGGTTCACCATCCCCGCCCTCACCTCCCACAGCTGGTTCATCTCCGGCGACCTGGCGCTCAACCAGAAGACGATCATTCATGGCAGCAAGATCCTGGGAGTGATCAGCCGCTTCCGCGGGCTCTACGAGCTGCCGATGCAGCTGGCGGCGCTGGTCGGCGTGGGATTGGCGGTGTGGCGGCGCGACCGGGTGACGCTGGCGATCGCCGCCGCCGGCGCGCTGTGGGTGATCGTGGAGATCGCGTTCGCCTACCACGGCTGGTCGGCGGTCAACCGCTACCTGATCGAGCCGGCGGCGGTCATGGTGGTGATCGCCGGCGGCGCCGTCGGCCGGCTGCTGACCCTCGACGGGCCGCGGCTGGTCCGCTGGGCGGGCCCGGTGGCGGTCGTCGTCCTGGCGGTGGCGCTGGTGCCGACGGCCCGGTCGCGCGCCCGGGACACCCGTGCCGCCATCGAGACCGCTCAGGTCCACGGCAGGCAGATCGACCGTCTGACCACGGTGATCAAGCGCATCGGCGGGCCGGACAAGGTCAAGTCCTGCGGCCAGCCGACGTCACTGCTCGGCTACCAGAGCACCGTGGCCTGGGCGGTGGGGCTCAACGTCGGCGACGTCGGCTACCGCCCCGGGGTGGCCATCGGCGGCGGCGAACCGATCGTGCTGTTCAAGCCGCACGAGTACGGGTGGCAGGTCCGCGTCTACAACACGTCCGCGCCCCAGGCGGCCCGCTGCCATGCGCTCCGGACCGACTCGCCGATGGGATGAGGATCGCCGTTGCCTTGCGCAACCGCCCCACCGCTGGTACAACACCACCAGCGCATGAGCGACCACGCCCGCACGACCCGGCTCACCCACGCCGCCTTCGGCTGGTCCTTCTACGCGCGCTTCTACGCCTGGCGATTTAGCTAGGCGCTCGGCCACATCCCCCCGTCCGCGATTCACACCGCGGGCACACCCGGAGACCGAGCGCCGTCACCACCCGCGCGGTGTCGTGGTTCACGACCCCGTGACGAGGCCCGGGCCTCAGCTTCCGTAGAGTTGCCAAGCGTTGCGAAAGGACTTCCCCAGATGATGATCGTGATGAAACCGACGGCCACCGCGCAGGAGGTGGACGCCGTCGTGCAACGCGTCCATGGCGTGGGCGCTCGCGCCCATGTCATCAACGGTGAGGAGCTCACCGTCATCGGGGCCATCGGCGACGCCGAGCACGTCGCGCGGCTCGACCTCGAGGGCACCCCCGGCGTCGACCACATGCTGCCGATCTCCAAGCCGTACAAGCTGGCCTCCAGCCAGATCACCCACGGCCGCCGCAGCGTGTTCGACATCGCCGGGGCCAAGGTGGGGGGCGACCACTTCGCGATGATCGCGGGGCCCTGCACGGTCGAATCGCGAGCCCAGACCCTCGAGACCGCCCGCATCGTCGCCGACGCCGGGGCGACGATGTTCCGCGGTGGCGCCTACAAGCCACGGACCTCGCCCTACGCCTTCCAGGGGCTGGGTCAGGAGGGCCTGCGGCTGCTGGCCGAGGCCAAGGCCCAGACCGGCCTGCCGATCGTCACCGAGGTGATGGACGCGCGCGACCTCGAGGCCGTGCTGGAGGTCGCTGACGTCATCCAGGTCGGCGCCCGCAACATGCAGAACTACACGCTGCTGTCCGAAGTGGGTCGCTCCGGCGTCCCCGCGCTGATCAAGCGCGGGCTGTCGAGCACGCTCGAGGAGCTGCTGATGGCCGCCGAGTACATCCTCAAGGAGGGCAACGAGTCGGTCATGCTGTGCGAGCGCGGGATCCGTACCTTCGAGACCGCGTACCGGTTCACGCTGGACCTGATGGCGATCCCGGTGCTCAAGGAGCTGACCCACCTGCCGGTCATCGTCGACCCCAGCCACGCCGCCGGCCGGCGCGATCTGGTGGCGCCGATGTCGCTGGCGGCGGCCGCCGCCGGCGCCGACGGGATCATCGTCGAGGTTCACCCCGATCCCGACGAGGCGATCTGCGACGCCGCCCAGCAGCTGGTGGCTGCCGAGTTCGCCGATTACCTGCACCGTGTCCAGGCAGCCGCGGCGGTGGCCGGCAAGGTGCTCTCCGACCAGCCGGTGGCGTGCGCCTGACGTGACCTTCACCCCGACATGGCGCAGCGACCAGGTTCGCGACCAGCGCATCGAGCGGCTCGTGCCGCTGGTGGCGCCGCGAACGTTGCTCGAGGAGCTGCCGCTCACCGAGGAGCACGCCGAGGTTCTGCTGCGCGGGCGGGCCGACGCGCACGCCATCCTCGATCGGCATGACGATCGGCTGTTGGTCGTCGTCGGGCCGTGCAGCGTCCACGACGTCGACGCCACCCGCGAGTACGCCGAGCGGCTCAGCGCCCAGGCGCAGCGGTGGTCGGGCGAGCTGTGCGTCGCCATGCGCGTCTACTTCGAGAAGCCGCGTACCACGATCGGCTGGAAGGGATTGATCAACGACCCCTACCTCGACGGGTCCGCGGACGTCAACACCGGCCTGCGGGTGGCCCGCCGGCTGCTGCTCGAGGTGCTGGCCCTCGGGCTACCCGTCGGGTGCGAGTTCCTGGACCCGATCACGCCGCAGTACATCTCCGACGCCGTCTGCTGGGGCGCGATCGGCGCGCGGACCGTCGAGAGCCAGATCCATCGCCAGCTCGGCTCGGGCCTGTCGATGCCGGTCGGCTTCAAGAACCGGACTGACGGCAACGTCCAGGTGGCCGTCGACGCCGTGCGCGCCGCCGGCGTCTCGCACGCGTTCGCCGGCATCGACGTCACCGGCACCCCGGCCATCCTGCACACCCGCGGCAACCCGGACTGCCACGTGATCCTGCGCGGCGGCAAGGGCGCGCCCAACTACGACGCCGAGTCCGTGGCGCGAGCGATCGAGCTGCTGCGCGCCGCCGGCCTGCCCCGGCGCGTCATGATCGACCTCAGCCACGACAACAGCGGCAAGGACGCCGACCGCCAGCCCGCCGTCGCCGACGCCGTGGCCGCGCAGATCGCCGCCGGCGATCAGTCCATCGTCGGCGTGATGCTCGAATCCTTCCTCGTCGCCGGCCGCCAGGAGCTCGAGGGCGCGGCCGAGCTCGTCTACGGCCAGTCGATCACCGACGGCTGCATCGGCTGGGACACCACCGTCGAGGTGCTCGACGGCCTGGCCGACGCGGTCCGGTCCCGGCGCGACGCGGACTGACCGCCGGCGGGCATGCGGGTCGCGGTTCTCGGAGTCGGGCTGATCGGCGGCTCGGTCGCATTGGCGGCGCGGGCGCGCCTCGGCGCCTCGGTCACCGGCTACGACGACGCGCCCGAGGCGCTCGAGCGCGCGCTCGGGCTCGGCGCGGTCGACTGCGCCCGCAGTTCCGTCGCCGACGCGGTGCGCGCGGCCGAGGCGGTGTTCGTGGCCGTCCCCGTCGGAGGGGTGTCCCAGCTGGTCGGCGAGGCGCTGGCCGCCGCGCCCGGCGACTGCGTGGTGACCGATGTCGGCTCGACCAAGCGCGCGGTCGTCGCCGCTCACGACGACCCCCGGTTCGTCGGCGGCCACCCCCTGGCCGGCGCGGAGAATGCGGGCGTCGAGCACGCCCGAGCCGACCTGTTCGAGGCGGCCACCTGGTATCTGACGCCGAGCGCGACGACCTCCGGGGTGCTGTACGACCGGCTCTACCGGCTGCTGCGTGGTCTCGGCGCCCGCCCCACGGCGATCGACGCCGAGGCCCACGACCGGATCCTGGCCTCGGTGTCGCACCTGCCCCACGTCCTGGCCAACGTCCTCGTCGCCCAGGCGGCCTCCACGCTGGCCGGCGGCGACGACCGGCTCCCGGCGACCGGCCCGAGCTTCCGCGACGCCACCCGGGTGGCCGGCGCCCCCAGCGCCATCTGGACCGACATCTACCTCTCCAACCGCGACGCACTGCGGGTCGAGATCGACGGCGCGCTGGAGCGGTTGCAGGCGGTCCGCGCCGCGCTGACCGACGGCGACCGCGAGGCGATCACCGTCTGGAACGACTCGGCGGCGGCCGACCGGCGCTGGCTGCTGGAGTCCCAGCTGGCCGGCGGCGACCTGCATGAGCTGCGGGCCTCGGTGCCCAACCAGCCCGGCGTCGTGGCTCAGATCGCGCTCGAGCTCGGTCGCGCCGGGGTCAACATCACGGACATGGCGCTGTACCCGGCCACCGATATGACCGAGGGGGTGGTCGCGCTGTGGATCGCCGGCGAGGGGCCGGCGCAGCGCGCCCAGGACCTGATCGCCGGCCTCGGGTTCCCGGTGGCCCGTCCATGAAGGCGCGGTTTGAACCGGGCCTGCGGTTGCGCGGAAACGTCGCGCCGCCCGCGGACAAGTCGATCTCGCACCGGGCGGCCATCGTGGGCGCGATGGCGTCCGAGCCGGTTCGGATCACCAATTACCTGGACGCCGCCGACACGCGCTCGACGCTCGCGGCCGTCGCGCGGCTGGGGGCGATCGTCGAGACCCGTCCTGACGGAGTGCTCATCCGTGGCTGCGGGATGCGCAATGCGCAGCCGCCCGCCGGACCGATCGACGTCGGCAACGCCGGCACACTGATGCGGCTGTTGCCCGGCTGGCTGGCCTTCCAGGACGGGGCGTTCACGCTCGACGGCGACGCCTCGATCCGCGGACGGCCGGTGGACCGGATCGCCCGGCCGCTGGCCGAGATGGGCGCGACCGTGACCGCCCGCGACGACCGGTTCCCGCCGTTCACCGTCCACGGCGCGGCCCTGCGGGGCATCACCTACGAGCTGCCGGTGGCCTCGGCCCAGGTCAAGTCGTGCGTCCTGCTGGCCGGTCTGGCCACCGATGCAACCACCGTGGTCGAGCCGATGCCCTCGCGCGACCACACCGAGCGGATGCTGGCCGGCGCCGGCGCGCAGGTGATCCGCGAGCGGCGAGCCGGCGGCGGCTTCGCCTCCACCGTCGGCAACGCCGACGAGCTCGAGCTCGAGCACGTGCACGTCCCCGGGGACCTCTCCAGCGCGGCGTTCCTGATCGCCGCCGGGGTGCTGGTGCCCGGGGCGCGGCTGGTGCTCGACGGCGTCGGGGTCAACTGGACCCGCACCGGCTTTCTGCGGATCCTGCAGCGCATGGGCGCGATCGTCGTGGGCGAGCTGGAGGAGCCGGGTGCGTTCAGCGGCGCGGAGCCCACCTGCGACCTGGACGTCAGCTACGGGCCGATCGTCGGCACGACCGTCGAGGCCGACGAGGTGCCGCTGGCCATCGACGAGCTGCCGCTGGTCGCGCTGCTGGGTTGCTTCGCCGAGGGCGACACGGTCGTCCGGGGGGCGGCCGAGCTGCGGGTCAAGGAGTCGGACCGGATCGCCACGGTGGTCGACGGGCTGCGGGGCCTGGGCGCGGACATCGAAGCCTTAGAGGACGGGTTCGCCGTGCGGGGCTCGGGCGGTCTGCGCGGCGGCCGCATCGACGCTCACGGCGATCATCGCCTGGCTCTGCTCGGCGCCGTGGCCGGGCTGGCCTCGCGCGACGGGGTCGAGGTCGTCGGCATGGAGGCCGCCGGGGTCTCCTACCCGGACTTCGCCGCTGACATCGCGGCACTGGCGGTCGGCTGATGGTGGTGGCGATCGACGGCCCGGCCGGGGCCGGCAAGTCCACCGTCGCCCGCGCGGTGGCACAGGCGCTGGGGTTCACCTATCTGGACTCCGGGGCGATGTACCGCGCCGTGGCCCTGGCGGCGCTGAAGCGGGGCGAGCCACCGGCCGTGGTGGCGCCGGCCGTGCGGATCGAGCTCGGCGATCGGGTGACGCTCGACGGGCGCGACGTGACGGGCGCGATCCGCACGCCGCAGGTGTCCGAGGCCGCCTCGGTGGCGGCCGCCGATCCGGCGGTGCGCGAGGCCATGGTGGCCGAGCAGCGGCGGCTGCTCGCCGGCGGCGACTGGGTGGCCGAGGGGCGTGACATCGGCACCGTGGTGGCGCCCGACGCCGCGGTCAAGGTATTTCTCACCGCCAGCCCGCACGCCCGAGCGCAGCGGCGTGCGGCCGAGCTGGGCGGCGATCCGGCCACGGTGCTCGCTGAGCAGGCGATCCGCGACGAGCGCGACACGTCGCGGGCGCACTCGCCGCTGGCGGCCGCCGCCGACGCGGTCACCATCGACACCACCGATCTGACCCTGCCCGAAGTGGTGGCGCGGGTGGTCGACCTCGTCCGCGCTGACCCGCGAGAGAACTGATTGAACGGCCGCTTCCTCTGGGTCCGAGCACGGCGATCCGGCGCCGATCATCCAGATTCACCCGTCACGCGGGGTCGTGGAATCGGCCACCTGGCCACGACTGCAGACGTTTGCGCAAGTCTGGTCGCCGCCGAGCGTTCCAGTCAGTACATGGCAGCGCTCACATGCCCGGCCCGACGGCCGTCCGGCTGTCGGCTCCGGGGTACGAGCCGCCGCGCGTTTCCTGAGCGCAGGAGCTGACCGACGACGACACGAAGCCTGGGGCCGGCACGGACGCTCGGCCCCGTCGTCGTGTTCGGGTTGCGGCCGTGAGCTAGCCTCGACCGACCATGAAGGTCGCGATTGTCGGATATCCCAACGTGGGCAAGTCCTCGCTGGTCAATCGCCTCACCGAGTCCCGGGAGGCGGTGGTCCACGAGCAGGCTGGGGTCACGCGCGACCGCAAGGAGCTGCGCACCGAGTGGAACGGCCGCCCGCTGACGCTGATCGACACCGGCGGCGTCGACCTCGACGACCACGGCGCCCTGGCCCGCCAGATCCAGGATCAGGCCCGCGCCGCCCTGGCCGACGCCGACGCGGCGGTGCTCGTCGTCGATGCCAAGGCCGGCCGGCGTCCCGGCGACCAGGAGATGGCGGACCTGCTGCGCCGCTCGCCGCTGCCGATCCTGGTGGCGGCCAACAAGATCGACAGCGCCAAGGACCTGCCGCTGGCCGCCGACTTCTATTCGCTGGGGCTGGGCGAGCCGATCGCCGTGTCCGCCGCCCAGGGGCTGGGGACCGGTGACCTGCTCGACCGGATCGCCGCGCTGGCGCCGGACGCCGGGACTGACGACGCCGACGACGATGCGGTCCGGCTGGCGCTGATCGGGCGGCCCAACGTGGGCAAGTCGTCGCTGCTCAACCGCTTTGCCGGCTCCGAGCGGGTCATCGTCTCGCCCGTGGCCGGCACCACGCGCGATGCGATCGATCTCCCGATCACCTACAGCGACCGCCGCCTGATTCTGGTCGACACCGCCGGCATACGCCGCCAGGCCAAGGTGGGGGAGTCGCTCGAGTACTACACCTCGCTGCGCTCGCGCCGCGCCGCCGAGCGCGCCGACGTCGCGCTGGTGGTGTGCGACGCCACCGACGGGATCACCACCCAGGATCTGCGCATCGCCGAACTCGCCATGCACAGCGGCTGCGCCACCGCGCTGGTGCTCAACAAATGGGACATCGCCGAGGACGTCGACCTCGACCACGAGCGCGCTCGGGCCCATCAGAAGCTGCGCCTGCGCCCGCGGGTGCTGACCGCCTCGGCCAAGACCGGCCGGCACGTCGAGCGGCTGCTGATCGAGGCCGTCGCCCTGGCCGACCGCAGCCGTACCCGCATCCCGACGCCACAGCTCAACCGCTTCCTGTCCGAGGTGGTGGCCGCGCGCCAGCCGCCGGTCGGGGCCGGTGGTCGCGGCGCCCGGTCGGGCCATCGGCTGCGCCTGCTGTTCATGACCCAGACGGCCGAGCGGCCGCCGCGGTTCTCGATCCAGGTCAACTCCCGCGCGCGGGTGACCCGCGACTACGCCTACTTCATCGAGAACCGCCTGCGCGAGCGCTACCGGCTGGAGGGCGTGCCGGCGATCATCGACTTCGTGGCCCGCAACGAGCGCCGGCCCGCGGACCGCTCCACCAAGCGCGGGCGGGCCACCGGCGCGCGGGAACGGCCCCGCCCAGCGGCCGAGTCCGAGCCGCCGCCCGGAGCGCACGACGCCGCCGCGTGATTGATTTCGCCCGCGGTGAGGAAGTACCGCAGGCGTGAGGAACGTTCGACATGGTTGACCAGGCGCTCGCGGTGCAGCGCCGGCGCTCGGCGCTCGTGGCCGCGCTGGTCGCGGCGGTCGTCCTCGCCGGGCTTGCGGTCGCGTTGAGCGGTGGCGGGGGCTCCGGCTCGGCCGCCGCCGCGTCGCCGCGTGGAGCGCTGGACCGGGCCGCCACGGTGATCCCGAGCGATGCCCTGGCCGACGTCAGCCTGGCGCTGGGCGGCCACCGGCCGCCGGTGGCGCAGGCGCTGGCGGTCGCCCGCCGGCTGCCCGACTTCCCGCTGGTCTACGCGGCGGCGGTGTCGAAGCTGGGCACGATCATCAGCGGCGGCCGCCCGGTCGACGTGGGCACGCGGATCGCCCCCTGGCTCGGGGATCGCGCGTCGCTGGCCCTGCTGGACACGACCACCGCCACCGCTGGAACGCTCGTGGTGGTCGCGGTGACCGATCGCTCCGCCGCCCGCGCGTTCGTGCGCTCGATGGGCGCCGCCGCGCACGGCCGCTATCGCGGCATCGCGATCGAGGCCTATCCGGACGGCAGCGAGTTGACCTTCCTCGGAGAGGACCTGGTCATCGGTCAGGACGCCAGCGTCCGGGCGGCGATCGACGTCGCCACCGGCCACGCCCCGTCGCTGGCCAAGGCCGCGGTCTACCGGCGGGCGGTGGCCGGCGCCCCCGCCGGCCGGGCGCTCGACGCCTACGCGTCGGCCGCCGGCGTGCAGCGCGTGCTGGCCGGCCAGGGCGGCGTGCTGGGGGAGCTCGGCACGCTGCTGTCCCAGCCGTCGTTGGCGGCGGTGGCGATCTCGGTGGTGCCGACCTCGGCGGGCGCCCGCCTCGTGATCCACAGCGCGCTGAGCACAAAGGGCTCGACCGCGTCGCCGTCGTTTGATCCCACCCTGGCCTCGGTGATGCCGGCCGGCGCCGGGCTGCTGCTCGACGTCACCGGCCTCGGCCGGGCGCTGCCCCAGGTGCTGGACTTCGGCACGGCCTCCGGCGCCACCGGCGGCATCGGAACCCTCCTGAGTCGCCTGGGATCGGCGCTGACCGCCGAGGGGGTGAAGGTCTCGGACATCGTCTCGATCTTCCAGCGCGAGGCCGCGGTGGGGATCCTCAAGCCGGGCGCGTCTCCGGTCCTGGTCGTCGTCGCCCGCGCCCCTCGGGCCGCGCGCACCGCCAGCGAGCTGTCACGACTGGAGGCGCCGTTCGCCCGGCTGTTCGCCGCCAAGGGGAGGGCGCCGGCGTTCCATGCCCGCCCGGTGGCCGGCGTCACCGCCCATCAGCTCGTCGTCGATGCCGGGCTCCAGCTCGACTACGCGGTGTTCCGGGGCCTGGTGGTCGTCTCCACCAGCCTCGACGGGATCGCGGCCGTGGCCCGGCCCGGGCCGCCGCTGTCGCGCAGCGCGCCGTTCACGGCGGTGCTGGGCGACCGCCCGGCGACCGTCACCTCGCTCGTCTACGCCGATCTGGCCGAGATCGTCGCCGTCGCCAAGCAGTCGGGCCTGAGCGACGGGTCGCTGTTCGCGCGGGTGCTCCCGGACCTGCGGCACGTCACCGGCGCGGGGCTGACCTCCTCACGGGGCAGCGGGGCGTCCACGACGCAGGTGACCATCGGGATCCGGTGACCCCGCCTCCGGGCGAGCGGCCGCGGTCAGACGTCGGCCGCGGGCGTCCCCATCGCGCTGGTCCCGCGCAGCTGGTGCAGCGCCCGGTCGACGGTCTGCACGATCCCCCGCGGGTGGGCGACGCCGTGGAAGGAGAAGTCGAACTGGGCCTCGCCGGCGGTGTCGAAGTCGACGGTGCCGATCCGCAGCGCCCGCTCGAACATCGTCTGGCGCGCGTTGACGTTCTGGATGCGCTCCAGCCGGGTCTGGTGCAGCTCGCGGGACAGGATGCCGCGCTCGATCGTCAGCCGCCGGTTGCTGATCGAGTAGGTGATCTGGATCCGCCGCACCTGCGCCAGCCCGACGAGCACCACGAAGGGCACCAGCACCCCGGCGATCACCCACGCCGTCTGCACGTGGCCCTCGGCGATGGCGGAGGCGATCCCGGCGGCCACGCCCACCCCCAGGCTGATCAGCAGTCCTTTGACGTAGAGCCCGCGCAGCGACAACCACGACGGGTGGCCGTGGAAGAAGATCTCCTCGCCGGGCTCGGGATCCATGGCCATCCGAGACTAAAGGACCGGCGCAGCGGCCAGACCCGGCCTCGAGCGGGCCGACCCGTCCGGCAGGCCACTAGATTCGGTCGGGCCGATGATCGCCCGCGTGCAGCCACTGACCCGGACGCGCGCGGTGCGCGGCCCGTTCGACTACCGCCTCGGCCCCGGCCAGGAGGTCGAGGTCGGCTCGCTGCTCAAGGTCCCGTTCGGGGCGCGCAGCTCACTCGGGGTGGTGGTCGAGCTGGCCGAGCGGTCCGAACTGGCCCCCGAGCGGCTGGCCGAGCCCGAGGCGGTGCTCGGGACCGGCGTCGGAGCCGATCTCGTGCGCCTGGCCGGGTGGATGGCCCGGGAGTACTGCTCCACGCCGGCGCGCGCGCTGGCGCTCATGCTCGCGCCCGGGGCCGCCGCCGGCACCGGGGCCAAGACCGCGCTCGTCGCCGAGCTGACCCCGGCCGGCCGCGATGCGCTGTCCGCCGCCGACGGCGTCCGGCTGACGGCCCGCCAGCGTGAGCTCCTCGACGCGCTGGCCGGCGCCGGCCCGACCGTCGCCGCGCAGTTGGGCACCGAGGGCCTGCGGCGCCTGGAGGCCCGGGGCCTGGTGCTGCTGGACCGGCGCGCCCGGCCTCGCCGGCCGGCCCGGCACGCCGTCGGCGCCGCATCGGCGATCGCCCCCGAGCTGACCGGCGAGCAGACCGCCGCTCTGGCCGAGCTTCAAAGCGCGATGGGCGACCCGGCCGTCCGCCAGGGGCATCCGGGGTTCCTGCTGCAGGGCGTGACCGGCTCGGGCAAGACCGAGGTGTATCTGGGCGCGGTCGCGGCGGCGCTCGCCGCCGGGCGCACCGCGATCGTGCTCGTCCCCGAGATCGCCCTCACGCCTCAGGTGCTGTGGCGCTTCCAGGCCCGGTTCGGCGATGTCGTCGCCGTGCTGCACTCGGCGCTCAGCGTCGGTGAGCGCCACGACGAGTGGATGCGGTTGCGCCGCGGCGAGGCCCGGGTCTGCGTCGGTCCCCGCTCGGCGGTGTTCGCGCCGTTGGACGACATCGGGCTGATCGTCGTCGACGAGGAGCACGAGAGCTCCTACAAGCACGAGGGCGACCCCCGCTACGACGCCCGCACGGTTGCCCGCGAACGGGCCCGCCAGCACGATGCCGTGCTGGTCGTCGGCAGCGCCACCCCGCGCCCCGAGAGCGTCGTGGGGATGACGCGGCTGCGCCTGGCCCAGCGCGTGGACCGGCGCCCGCTGCCCGCGGTGGAGGTGCTCGACATGCGCGACCGCCACCAGCCGCTGCACCCCGAGACCCGGATGGCCCTGGCCGACCTGCGCCGGGCCGGCGGCAAGGCGATCCTGCTGCTCAACCGCCGCGGCTGGTCGAACTTCCTCTCCTGCCGGGCGTGCGGCCGGGTGTGGCTGTGCCCCAACTGCGAGGTCGCGCTGGTGCTGCATCGCACCGGCTCGTTCGTCGCCTGTCACCACTGCGGCCATCGCGAGGGGGTGCCGCATCGCTGCCCGGCCTGCGCGTCGGTGTCCGTGGCTCGCCACGGCGCCGGCACCGAGCGGATCGAGCACGAGCTGCGCGAGGCGCTGGGGGAGGACGGCTTTCCCATCTTCCGCCTCGATGCCGACTCGGCCACGCTCCCCGCGCGCGCGAAGACCCTCCAGCGCTTCGAGGCCGCGCCGGCCGGGATCCTGGTCGGCACCCAGATGGTGGCCAAGGGCCACGACTTCCCGGACGTGTCGCTCGGCGTGGTCCTCGACGCCGACCAGACCTTGCGCTTCCCGGACTTCCGCGCCGAGGAGCGCACGTTCGCGCTCATCACCCAGCTGGCCGGCCGCACCGGCCGGGGAGCGCTCGGCAGCCGGGTCCTCGTCCAGACCCTCGCCCCTGACGCGCGGTCGATCGCCTTCGCCGTACACCACGACTCCGACGGGTTCATCGCCGACGAGCTCACCCGCCGCCAGGCCCTCAGCTATCCGCCCTACGCCTCGCTGATCCGGGTGGTCTGCTCCGCCGAGGAGGAGCCGCTGGCCCGCGAGACCGCGGCGTCGATCCACGCGGAGCTGACCGGCCTCGATGCCGCCGTGCTCGGGCCCGCGCCCCTGTTTCGCCTCCGTGGCCGGTCGCGCAGCCAGCTGGTGGTCAAGGCGGTCGACCGCCAGCCGGCGATCGACGCCGTGGGGCGGGCGGTCGACCAGGTGGCGCCGGGCGCGGCGCGGCGGGGGGCGGCGGTGAGCGTGGACGTCGACCCGCAGTAGCCGTGCCGCCGAGGGTCGCCCGCCCCGCCCGGCCGGCGACCCCACACGAACCCTCCGCAGCACGGGCTCCTCGAAGGCCCGGTCACTAGACTCAGAGCATGGCCGAGAACGCCACCGAACAGCCTGAACTGGACACCGAGGTCACCGATGCCGAGGGGCTCGACGCCCCCGATGCCGAGGCCGCGGCCGAGGTTGAGCACGAAGAGCTCGATCCCGAGGCTGCCGCGCGCCGGACGGCGGCGCTGGCGCACGTGCGTAAGTTCGGCGACCCGGTGCTGCGGACGCGATCGCGGCCGGTCGATCGCTTCGACGACGCGCTGCGCGACGAGGTGGAGCGGATGAGCCGGCTGATGATCGATTCGATCGGCGTCGGGCTGGCCGCCAACCAGGTGGGCGTCCTGCACCGTCTGCTCGTCTACCGGGTTCAGCAGCAGTCGCCGGTGGCGGCGCTGGTCAATCCGGAGGTCGAGTGGGCCGGCGATGAGCTGGAGACCTTCGAGGAGGGATGCCTGAGCCTGCCGGCGGTCCACGTCGACGTCGAGCGGCCGGTGCACATCCGGGTGCGCGCGCAGAACGAGTTCGGCGAGCCGATCGTGATCGAGGCCTCCGGGCTCGAGGCGCGGGTCATCCAGCACGAGATCGACCATCTCGACGGCGTGCTCGTGCTCGACCGGATCGGCCGCGGGCCGCGCAAGGAAGCCATGCGCGCGCTGCGCGCCGCGCTCGAGCCGGCCTGAGCGCCGCCTCACCCCTTTGCGCACCGTCTACCTGGGCACCTCGGAGTTCGCCGCGCAGGTGCTGGGCACGCTGGCGGCCTCGCCGCACCGCCCCGCGCTGGTGGTCACCCGCCCCGACCGTCCGCGCGGCCGCGGCCGGCGCCTGGCCGCGCCGCCGGTCGCCGACGCCGCCCGCGAGCTGGGGATCGATCTCGACCAGCCGGAGTCGGTCAACGACGAGGCCGCCCGCCAGCGGATCGCCGCCGCCGCTCCTGACGCGGTCATCGTCTGCGCGTTCGGGGCGCTCATCCGGGAGCCGCTGCTCTCCGAGCATCCGATCCTCAACGTGCACCCGTCGCTGCTGCCCCGCTGGCGCGGCGCGGCGCCGATCGAGCGGGCGATCATGGCCGGCGATGAATGCACCGGCGTCGCGATCATGTGCCTGACCGAGGGCCTGGACAGCGGGCCGGTGTGCCTGACCGGCGACGAGCCGATCGCCCCCGATGACACCTACGGCACGCTGGCGCCGCGACTCGCCGCCCTTGGCGGGCGGCTGCTCGTCCAGGCGCTCGACACCTCCCCGCCCTTTCAGGCGCAGGACGAGGCCGCCGTCACCTATGCGGACAAGATCACCGTGGAGGACCGGATCCTCGCGCCCGGCCGGCCAGCCGACGAGCTCGCCCGGGTGGTGCGGGCGCTGGCCCCGCACATCGGCGCGGCGGTGATCGAACCGGACGGCGAGCGCCTCGGGATCTGGGAGGCGACGGCCCGTCCCGCCGCGGCCGGGGATCCCGCCCCGGGCGAGCTGCGCCTCGACGCCGGCCCCGTCCCGGTGCTGGGCTGCTCACCGGGCACCCTCGCCCTCGACGTGGTGCAGCCGGGCGGGCGGCGGGCGATGCCCGGCGCCGACTTCCTGCGCGGCCGGCGCGGCTGATGGCGACCACGGCCTCGGTCTCGCCGGCGCGCGCGTGCGCCTACGCGGTGGTGCGCCGCGTGTTCGAGCAGGGCGCATACGCCGACCGCGCCTTCCACGCCCAGGCCCGCGGCCTCGACCATCGGGAGCGCTCCTTCGCCATGGCGCTGGCCTACGGGACCGTCCAGCGCAAGGCGACGCTCGATCACGTCATCGAGCGGCTGTCAGACCGGCCGGTGAGCCGGCTGGACCCGCCGGTGCTGGCGGCGCTGCGCCTGGGGCTGATGCAGCTGCTGTTGCTCGACGGGGTCGCCGAGCACGCCGCGGTCCACGAGTCCGTGCAGCTGGCCAAGCTCCACGCTCCCGGCGGCAGCGGGCTGGTCAACGCCGTGCTGCGCCGAGCCGGCCGCGAGGGCCGCGCGATCGTCGACGGCCTCCACGACCGCACCCCCGCCGACGCGGCGGTCAAGCACTCGGTGCCGGTGTGGCTGGCCGAGCTGTGGTGGCGCGAGCTGGGCGCCGAGCGAGCGCGCTCGTTGCTGGCGGCCGTCAACCGGCCCGCGGAGTCGGCGGTGCGAGCCAACACGCTGCTCACCCCCGACGTCGCCGCGCTGGCCGCGGATCTCGGCGTCGCCTCGCACCCGGCGCCCGACCTGCCCGAGGGCCTGGTGCTCGAGGCGGGGTTCGACGCCCATGGCTCGCCCCAGTGGGAGCGGGGCGAGCTGATGCCCCAGTCGCGCGCGTCGATGACCGTGGCGCGGACGCTGGCGCCGGTGCCGGGGGAGCGCGTCCTGGACCTGTGCGCCGCCCCCGGCGCCAAGACGACCCACCTGGCGGCCCTGATGGCGGACTCCGGCGAGCTGACGGCCGTCGAGCGCCACGAGGGCCGGGCGCGGGCGCTGCGGGCGACGCTCGAGCGCATGCGCGTCACGAGCGCGCGGGTCGAGGTGGCCGACGCCGCCGAGTTCCCGGCCGCCGACGCGACCCGCGGCTCGGCCGGCGACGCGTCCCGCGGCCCGGCCGGCGACGCGACTCGCGGCCCGGCCGCCGACGCCGGCTATGACCGGGTGCTCGTCGACCCGCCGTGCAGCGGTCTGGGCACGCTGCAGTCCCGGCCGGACCTGCGCTGGCGGGTCGCGCCCGGCCAGATCGCCGAACTGGCCGCCGAGCAGCTGCGGATCCTCCGCGCCGGAGCGGCCGCCACCCGCCCCGGGGGCACGCTCGTCTACTCGGTGTGCACGATCGCGCGAGCGGAGTCGACCGGTGTGATCGACGCCTTCCTGGCCACTGACACACAATGGGAGCGCGACGCCGAAATCAACCTCGCCCCCGACGCCGACGGCACCGACGGGTTCTTCATCGTCCGCCTTCACCGGCGGGAGGATTGACGAATGATTAACCTCCGGTGCGTGCGCTGCCCACTAATCAACGGTCGCGGATGACCGAGCCGGCCCCCAAGCTGGGTCCCGAGTGCCCGGGCTGCGGCGAACCGTGGCTCCGGCCGACCTCGATGCCGGGCCGCTATCGCTGCGTCTACTGCCTGCGGCGCTACGAGCTGGTGTCCGTATGTCCCAACTGCGGCGAGCACTCGACGATCGTGCGGATGTCCAGCACCGCCATCGTCGAATGCAACCACTGCCAGGGCAGCATGCTGCAGGAGGTCTGACGCCGGTGGCCCACCACCGCCTGCTGCGGGAACGGCGCGTGGCGCCGTCGATTCTGTCCGCCGACTTCGCCCGGCTCGGCTCCCAGGTTCAGGAGGTGCTCGCCGCCGGGGCCCGGGTCATCCACGTCGACGTCATGGACGGCCACTTCGTCCCGCCGATCACCTTCGGCGCGGTCGTCGTCAGCGCGCTGGCCGACCTGGTCCACGACGCCGGGGGCATCCTCGACGTCCACATGATGGTGGAGCGCCCCGAGCGCCAGGTGGGCGACATCGCCAAGGCCGGCGCGGACAGCATCACCATCCACGTCGAGGCCACCCCGCACGTCCACCACGTCCTGGATCAGATCCGGCGCGCCGGCTGTACCGCCGGCGCGGCGATCTGCCCGGCGACCCCGATCGAGACGCTGGCCGACGTGGCCGTCGAAACGCTCGACCTGGCGCTGTGCATGAGCGTCAACCCGGGCTGGGGCGCCCAGTCGTTCATTCCGCACTCGCTGAGCAAGCTCGAGCGCATGCGCCGCGCGCTGCCCGAGGAGGTGGCCCTCGAGGTGGACGGCGGCATCCACGACGAGACCGCCGGACCGGTGGTCCAGGCGGGAGCCAACCTGCTGGTGACCGGCTCGGCGGTGTTCGGATCCGAGGACCCGGCGGCCGCCTACGCCGGGATCGTGGCCGCCGCCGGCGCGGTCTGAGATCCGCCCCGGCGGTAGACCAGCCACAGCAGCCCCGCCAGCAGTGCGGTGGCGCCGAAGTAGCCGACCTCGACCCGGGTCACCGCGGCGTTGCCGTGCCCCGGTCCGACAGCGACGAACACCACGAACGCGGTTGCGGCCGTCAGCCAGCACGCCGCCGCCCATTGAGCCCGCCCGCGGGCCAGGGCCGCCTGGTTCAGCGTCCCCGCGGTCAGGTGCAGGCCCATGCCCAGCCCCACGATCGCCAGCCCGACGCGGCCATAGGTGAAGCCGCCCTTGTCGCCGAGGACGATCTTCATCACCTCCGGTCCGATCAGCAGCAGGCCCAGCGCCACGGCCGACGCGAACGCGGCGATGACCAGGATCGTGGTCCGGATCGCCTTGTGGAACTCCTCGGCGCCCTCGCGGACTTCGAGCCCGGCCAGATGGGGCAGGATCGAGGTCTGGATCGCCTGGAACAGCTGGAGCGGCGCTCGCACGATCAGCATGACGTTGAACACGAAGCCGACCAGCCCGGTGGTCAGGTCCCCGCCGCCTGACTTGGCCGCCACGATCAGCACGCCGGCATTCATCAGGGCCTGCTCGGACAGCATCACCCCGACCACTGCCAGCGCGAAACCGGCGCCGTGGCGCAGCGACAGGTCGGCGTTGTCCTCCTCCAGCAGGGCGTGCGCCGGGCCCTCGGCAGCGGCGTCGGCGACCGTGACCTCGGTCGTCTCGGCGGCCGCCACCGCGGGCGGCGGCGGATCGAAGCCCACCCGCGAGAACGCCAGCGGGATCACGGACAACGACACGAACGGGGCGATCGCCATGCCCAGGCCGACCAGGGTCTGGCCCGAGCCCAGGCCGACGGCCACCGCCAGCGCCGGGATGAACCGCGAGGTCGACTCCAGGAACACGAGCCCGCCGTACAGAGCGAAGCGCTGATGGCCGGCCAGCCAGCCGCGCGCGAAGTAGCTGGCGGCGTAGGCCAGCACCCCGACGACCAGAATCCAGTACAGCGCCGCCGAGCCGTCGAACATCCCGTCCTGGATGTTGGTGCGCAGGAGCAGCGCCACCACGAGGAACAGCACCGCGAAGGTCAGCTGGATGGTCGCCGGGGCCCGCAGCGAGTGGCCCTCGATGCCCCGGGCCCGGCGATCGGCGATCGACCGTGAGAGCAGCTGCTCGATCGGCCGGTAGATCACCGACAGGATCACGAACATGACCGCCCAGCACAGCGAGATCCGGCTGTAGGACGCCGCGTCCAGGACGTGACTGGCCGTCGCCAGGTAGGCGAAGGTGAAGATCCCGGTCGAGGCGATCCCGATCGACAGGATCCGCGCCCCGGAGGCGAACGACTGGTGGCCGGGCTCGGGCGGGCGTCCGCCGCCGTCGCCCGCCGGCGGACCGTCGGGCGCGATCGTCGTTGCCGAGCTCACGCCCGGCAGCTCCTGGAGTCGATCGGTCGGCGCCGCCGATGCACCGGCGTCACCCGACCCGCACGAGCAGCATGGTCCACGGAAACGGCGAGCGGGTCCGCACCACCTCGCCGTAACGTGACAGCAGGGCCACGAACGAGCGCCGGCCGTAGTGGTTGAGGTGACCCGGCGTGTTGCCCAGATCCCTCAGATAGGCCCCGCGCGCGACGTTGACCGCCCGCCACAGCGGCTCGTGCGGCACCGATACGAGCAGGTGGCTCCTGGCCACGCGGGCCATCTCGGCCAGCGCCCGCGACGGATCATCGACGTGCTCGAGCACCTCGGTGGCGGCGACCAGGTCGAACTCGTCGTTTGCGAAATCCAGTTCCTCGACGCGCATCGCGGCGAACGCCAGGTTGGGCTCCTGGCGGGTCGCCCACTCGGCCGACAGCTTCGGATCCTCGAGATCGACGCCGACGATTCGCCCGGGCGACCGCGACTGCAGACGACGCGCCCACTGCTCGGTGAGCACCCCCTCGCCGCAGCCGACGTCGAGCACCGATCCCGGATCGGCCTCGGTGAAGAGCTCGTCCAGGGTGCGCTCGAACCCGGCCATCAGCCGGCGCACGACGGGGTTGGTGGAGCCGTACTTGTCGTAGGTGTTGCCCGTCGGCACGGCGGCGCCCGTCGTCACACCTCCACCGCCTCGCGGTCGGCGTCCGACGTGCTCTTCGCGGTGCCCGGGGCCCCGGGCTCGTAGTGCGACGGCTCGATGCCGAGCTGGAGCTCGATCCGGCGCACCCGCTCGAACGTCCGCTGCGCGAGCGTGCGCTGGGCGGCCAGCAGGTCGCCGATGACGCCCAGGGCCCCCAGCAGCATGGCGGCGTTGAACAGGACGCCGCCCGCGATCAGCGACTGCACGTGGCCGGTCGCCTTGTGGGGGTCCTCGATGAAGAAGACGACGAAGCGGACGAATACCGCCAGCGCGAGCGTGCCCATGACCAGCGCGCCGCCCCAGAACACGCGCAGTGGCTCGTACTGCGAGTAGATGCGGAAGATCGACAGGCCGTTGCGGCGGATGTAGGCGGGGATCGAGGGGAACAGCCGTGAATCGCGGGTCTTGGCGTTGGTGCGGATCGGCACGTGGTCGATGGCCACGAGCTGCTTGCCCGCCTGGATGATCGTCTCCAGCGTGTAGGTGAACTTGGAGACCACCTGCATCTGGAGCGCCGCCTCGCGGTTGTAGGCGCGAAAGCCCGAGGTGGTGTCGGGGACCTCGGTGGACGAGGCCTGGCGCACCACCCACGAACCCAGGCGCTGCAGCCGGCGCTTGGAGTAGGAGAAGTGCTCGTTGGTGTCGATCTGGCGGTCGCCGATGACCATGTCGGCGGTGCCGGCGAGGATCGGCGCGACCAGCCTGGGGATGTCGGCGCCGTCGTACTGGTTGTCCGCGTCGGTGTTGACGATCACGTCCGCGCCCAGCTTGAGCCCGGCGTCCAGTCCGGCCTGGAAGCCGGCGGCCAGCCCCTTGTGGTTGGTCAGGCGGATGATGTGGTCGACGCCGTGGTCCTTGGCGACCTGGATGGTGTCGTCGGTCGAGCCGTCATCGATGATCAGCCATTCGACCGCGTCGAACCCCTCGATCGAGCGGGGGAGCGCAGCCAGCGTGGTGGGGAGCTGCTCCTGCTCGTTGTAACAGGGAATCTGGATGATGAGCTTCATGGCCACGGAGCGCGCTTTACTCTCTCCGACGCGCCGCGGCGAGGGCGGTGGGGCCGTTGTCCTGCTGCGTGGACGCGCGCGCTCTGTCACACGGTAGCGGGATACTCATCGACGAACATGGACGCGGCAACGGCAAGCAGGCCCGAGCCACGCCGGCGCTTGGCGCTCTGGCGAGGCGGCTCGTCATCGCTGGGGCGCCGTCGCGTGGCCGATTCCCCGGAACTCGACGCCCGCCGCCGGCGCGATCTGCATCGCCCGGCGCTGCTGGTGCTGCTGGCGGCGACGCTGCTCCTGCGCCTGTGGGGCATCAGGCAGGGCCTGCCCTACAGCTACAACTCCGACGAGGCGACGCATTTCGTTCCCCGGGCGGTGGCGTTCTTCTCGCATGATCTGAACCCCCAGTATTTTCTCAACCCGCCCGCGTACTCCTACCTGCTGCATCTCGTCTTCGAGCTGTGGTTCGGATCCGCCGACGCGGTCCGCCGGGCGTATGCCACCGACCCGACGGGGGTGTTCGTCGTCGCTCGGGTGGTCGCCGCCGTGCTCGGGACCATCTCCGTCTGGCTGACCTATCTGACCGGCGAGCGGATGTTCAACCGCACGGTGGGGCTGCTGGGCGCCGCCGTGTTCGGCCTGGCGTTCCTGCCCGTCTTCTACAGCCATCTCGCGCTCAACGACGTCCCGGCGCTGGCCCCGGTGACCCTGTCGCTGTATGGCATCTCCGGCGTGATGCGCAACGGCGCCCGGCGCGACTACGTGCTGGGCGGCGTCGGGATCGGGCTGGCGGCGGCCACCAAGTACACCGGCGGCGTCACCGCGGTGTGCCTGCTGGCGGCCGCGATCTGCGACGGCGCCGGCGGCGGACGCCTGCAGGCTCTGCGCCGCCTGATGCTGGCCGTGGGCTGCGCGCTGCTGGCCTTCATCGCCGCCAATCCGTACTCCGTGCTCGATTTCTCCGTGTTCCATGCGGGGGTGACGATGCAGGAGGCTCTGGCGGGCGGCTCGGATCCGGAGAAGCTCGGCACGACGGCGGCCAGCGGCACCGCGTTCTACCTGTGGACGTTCACCTGGGGCATGGGGTGGGCGCCGTCGCTGGCGGCGCTGGGCGGGAGCATCCTGCTGTTCGTCCGCCGGCGGCTGGCGCCGGCGGTCGTCCTGGTCCCGGCGCCGATCGCGTTCATCGTCTTCATGGGCGACCAGCAGCGGTATTTCGGGCGGTGGCTGATGCCGATCTTCCCGATCGTGGCCCTGCTGGCCGCCTACGGCGCCGTCGAGTTCGTCCGCTGGCTGATCCGGGCCCGGGGGATGCCGGTCGTCCTCGCCGTCATCGCGGCCGCGATCGTGATGCTGGCCCAGAGCGTCGCCACCGTGGTCCACAACGACGTGGTCCTGTCTCGGGCCGACACCCGCAACCTGACCCGGGCGTGGATGGTCGACCACGTTCCCGCCGGCGCCAAGGTCGTGATCGAGCCCGTCGTCTCCGACGACTGGCCCCAGGACATCGGACGGTCGCTGCCGTGGACGCCCACCGGCGCCCGCTGGCAGACGTGGAACACCTACGTCACCAACGTCGCCCCCGACGGCCAGCTGCTGCCCGCGGGCGAGCACCGCTACGTCGGGCTGGACGAATACGAGCGCACCCTGCGCCCCGAGCTGCTGACCCAGTACGCCGACAGCGGCTACTGCTGGGTGGTGATCGGCTCCCTGCAGGCGGGGCGGTCCTTCGCCCAGCCGAAGATCGCGCCGCAGGCGATCGCCTACTACGCCCAGCTGGCCAACGACGCCAGGCTGATGTACCACGTCAGCCCGTTCGCCTCCGGAGTGCGGGCGGTGCCGTTCAGCTTCGACTGGTCGATCGACTACTACCCCAGCCAGTACTTCCGGCCGGGGCCGGAGATGAGCGTGTATCGCCTGACGATCGGCAAATGCGCCGCTGCGGGCGCCGGCCAGACTGGTCGCTCGCCCTAACTATTCTCCAAAGCGGACATGACAACGATCGCCGACATCGATCGCCGCCATCTCGCTCGCGCGATCGAGATCGCCGAGCAGGGTCGCGGCCGGGTGAGCCCCAACCCACTGGTGGGCGCGGTGATCGCCGACGGCGACGAACCGATCGGCGAGGGCTTTCACGGCGAGATCGGCGGCCCGCACGCCGAGGTGGAGGCGATCCGCGCCGCCGGCGACCGAGACCTGGGCGGCGCCACCCTGTACGTGTCGCTCGAGCCCTGCTGCCACCAGGGCCGCACCCCGCCGTGCACGGACGCCATCCGCCAGGCCGGGATCGGCCGCGTGGTGGTCGCCTCCGACGATCCCTCCGAGCACGCCTCCGGCCGCAGCCTGGGCATCCTGCGTGACGAGGGCGTCGAGGTCGTGCTCGACGACGGCGCCCTGTCCGATCGGGCCCGGCTGCTCAATCAGCCGTTTCGCAAGTGGGCGCGTACCGGCCGTCCGTGGGTGCTGTTCAAGTCGGCGATGACGCTCGACGGCAAGGTCGCCACCCGCAGCGGCGACTCCAAGTGGATCTCCGGCGAATCCAGCCGCGAACGGGCCCACTACTGGCGCGCCGAGTGCGATGCGGTCGTCGTCGGGATCGGCACGGCGCTGGCCGACGACCCGCTGCTGACCGCCCGCGTCGGCGGCGTCACCCGCCAGCCGCGCCGGGTGGTGTTCGACTCGCTCGGCCGCTTGCCCCTCGACGGCCAGCTGGTGCGCGACGCCCGCACCGTCCCGCTGACGGTCGTCGTCTCCCGGGCCGCCCCGCGTGCGGCCACCGACGCGCTCGAGGCCCACGGGGCCGACGTGATCGTCGCGCCGGGCGAGAACGAGCCCGCGCGCATCGGCTCGGCCCTGGACCAGCTCGGCGCCGCCGGCATCAGCTCGATCCTGCTCGAGGGCGGCCCGCATCTGGCGGGCGCGTTCCTCGATGCCGGCGAGATCGACGAGATCCGGCTGTTCCTGGCGCCGCTCGTCCTGGGCGGCCGCACCGCCCGCGATCCCCTCGAGGGCGAGGGCGCCGAGCAGATCGCCGACGCGGTCCGCGCGCTCACGCTCGAGTGCGAGCGCGTCGGGGATGACCTGCTGGTCTCGGCCCGGGTCAAGGAGTGGTAGCGGTGCCTCCCCACGCGAGTACGCCATGTTCACCGGCTTGATCGCGGACCTGGGGGAGATCGTGGCGCTGGAGCGCACCAGCGCCGGCGTCCGGGTGACGGTGGCCAGCGGACTCGTGGGCGAGCTGCACGAGGGCGACTCAGTCGCGGTCAACGGCGTCTGCCTGACCGCCACCGAGGTCGGCGACGCCGGCTTCAGCGCTGACGTGATGAACGAGACGCTGCACCTGAGCTCGCTGGCGGAGGCGCGACCGGGCGCGCACGTCAACCTGGAGCTGGCGCTGCGCCCCACCGACCGGCTGGGCGGGCACGTGGTCCAGGGCCACGTCGACGCCACCGGCACGATCGCCGCCATCGCGCCGGACGGCTTCGCGCGCCGCGTCGAGATCACCGCTCCCGAGCACGTGCTCCGCTACGCCGTCCACAAGGGGTCGATCACCGTCGACGGGATCTCCCTGACCGTGGCCGAGCTCGGCGACGCATCGTTTACCGTTTCATTGATCCCGGAAACACTCGAACGCACCAACCTCGGGCACGCCGAGGTGGGGACGATCGTGAACCTGGAGGTGGATGTGCTGGCCAAATACGTCGAGCGACTGGTGGCGACGATCCGATGAGCTCCACCAAGTCGACCTTCGCCACGATCGAGGAAGCGATCGAGGACATCCGCGAGGGCAAGATGGTCGTCGTCTGCGACGACGAGAACCGTGAGAACGAGGGCGACCTGACGATGGCCGCCCAGTTCGTCACCCCCGAGGCGATCAACTTCATGCGCAAGGAGGGGGGAGGGCTCATCTGCCTGGCGCTCACCACCGAGCGTTGCGACGAGCTGGGCCTGGACCTGATGGCGGCCAAGAACGAGTCGGCCTTCGAGACCGCCTTCACGGTCTCGGTCGAGGCCCGCTCGGGCGTCAGCACCGGGATCTCGGCCGCCGACCGCGCCCGGACCATCCAGGTGGCGATCGACCCCAAGTCCAGCCCGCGCGAGCTGGTCCAGCCCGGACACGTGTTCCCACTCAAGGCCAAGGTGGGGGGCGTACTCGAGCGTGTCGGCCAGACCGAGGCCGGGGTCGACCTCTCCCGGCTGGCGGGCCTGAACCCGTCCAGCGTCATCTGCGAGATCATGAACGAGGACGGGACCATGGCCCGCGTCCCGGACCTGGTCCCCTACTGCGAGCGCCACGGGCTCAAGATGATCACGGTCGCGGACCTGGTCGCCTACCGCCGGCGCCACGAGAAGCTGGTCGAGCGGGTGGTCTCGACCAAGCTGCCGACCGCGTTCGGCGACTTCGTCGCCGTCGGCTACCGGTCCCTGGTGGATAACAAGCACCACGTGGCCCTGGTCAAGGGCGAGGTCGAGAACACCGACGACGTGCTCGTCCGGGTGCATTCGGAGTGCCTGACCGGCGACGTGTTCCACTCGCTGCGCTGCGACTGCGGCGAGCAGCTCGAGTCGGCGCTGGCGATGATCGAGCAGGAGGGCCGCGGCGTCCTGCTCTACCTCAGCCAGGAGGGCCGTGGGATCGGCCTGCTGAACAAGCTCAGGGCCTACAAGCTGCAGGAGGAGGGCCTGGACACCGTCGACGCCAACCTCCGGCTGGGGCTCCCCGCCGACCTGCGCGACTACGGCATCGGCGCCCAGATCCTCGTCGACCTGGGCCTCTCGAGCATCCGCATCCTGACCAACAACCCCAAGAAGATCTCCGGCCTGGCCGGGTACGGCCTGTCAGTCGCCGATCAGATCCCGATCCAGCACGCGCCCAACCCCCACAACGAGGCCTACCTGCGGGCCAAGCGCGAGAAGCTCGGCCACACCCTGCACCACCAGGGCCTGGCGCTGGACGAGGAGATGCTCGAACACGAGCACGAGCAGGACCGGCACCGCCACAATGGCAATTGATCGCCGGGTCGCGCTCTGCGTGGCCCGCTTCTACGGCGAGCTGGCGGACAAGCTCGAGCAGGGCGCGCGTGCCGCGCTTGACGAGGCCGGCGTGACAACCATCGAGGCGTTCAGCGTGCCCGGCGCCTACGAGCTGTCGTTGGCGGCCAAGTACGCGGCTGAGTCAGGGCGCTTCGACGCCGTCGTCTGTCTGGGCGCGGTGATCCGCGGCGAGACCGATCACTACGCGTACGTCTGCTCGGCCGCCACCGACGGGATCAGCCGGGTGGCGCTGGACACCGGGGTCCCATGCGGATTCGGGGTGCTGACCGTCGACACGATGGAGCAGGCGCTCGACCGGGTCGTCGGCGGGTCCAAGCGCGACACCGGTCGCCACGCGGTCGAGGCCGCGCTGGCCTCGCTGGAGGTCAAGGACGAGCTCAGCGGCCGCCGCGGGCGGGCCGGGTTCGCCGTCTGAGATCGAGTGCGGCGCCGCGGGCGTCGCCGTCAGTCGACGAAGCTGGTGTGCTCGGCGCCCTTGTCGTGCCCGGGCGGTCCGCCCAAGCCGGCGCCGCCCGACCCGCCGCGGTGCTTGGCGTGTCCCGGGGGCGTCTGCGGCGCCGGCGGGGCGCTCGGCTCGGGCAGCGGCTGCTGGCCGGCGGCCACCAGCGCCCGGTTGAGCGTCGCCAGGACGACGTCGGTCTGGTTGGGGATCTTCATCCGCTGCTCGAGGACCGGCACCGCGCCCGCCGCGTCGCCGGACAGCAGCAGCGACCTGCCCAGGTTGTAGAGGCCGTATGCGTAGGTCAGGCTGCCCGGCGACGCCGCTGAGACGGCCTTGCGCAGGGTGGCGATCGCCACCGGGTAGTTGCCGGCCAGCATCTCCTGGTAGCCGGTGTCCTGGAGCGTCTCGGCGCTCTGCGGCGGGGCCTGGGTGGCGGTGGTGGGCGTGCTCGCCGACGGGCTGGTGGTCGAAGCGGCCGGCGACTTGTCCGAGGCCACCGTCTGGGGCTTGCGGGCCGCGTGATGGGCGTGCGTGGCCGTCGTCGCGGTCCTGCGGGTCTTGGCCGCCGTGCCGGCCGGTTTGTGGGACCCGCCCAGGCCGGCGATGGCCAGCGCGCCGACGCCGATGACCGCCACCAGCAGCGCCGCCAGAGCGACCAGCCGGCCACCCCGGTGGCTGGAGCGCCCGCGTTGCAGCGAGTCGGCCGGGGTCCATGGCGGGGGCCCGCCTGGCGGCCGGCGCCCGGCGCCGGCGGTCCGGGCCGCGCTGCGACTGGTCGTGGGGGGAGCGACGGGCGCGCTCGCGCCCGGGCCCGGCCGCGACCCGACCCCACCCGCCCGCGAGCGGGCGGCGGCAGCGGCCGCTCCCAGATAGCGCCCGGGCGTCCGCTCCGGCCGGCGGTGCTGGGTCAGCTCGCGCGCCGTCACCGGGATGCCGCCCGAGAGTGCGGTCTCCAGGGCGTCGATGAACTCGCCGGCGCTGTCGAAGCGCTCGTCGGGCTGCTTGGCCATGCCGCGGATGAGCACCGCGTCGACCGCGGGGGGCAGGGTGCGATCGCGCTCGGAGGCGTACGGCGGCGGCTCCTCGATGTGCTGGCGCGCCTGGGCGGCGAAGTGCTGGGCGCCGAACGGCCGCTCCCCCGCCAGCAGCTCGAACGCGGCCACGGCCAGCGCGTAGCGGTCGCTGGCCCCGGTCGCCTCGCGGCCCAGCGCCTGCTCGGGCGACAGGTAGGCGGCGGTGCCGAACAGCTCGCCGGCGGTGGTGATCGTGTCCTCGGAGACCAGCCGCGCGATGCCGAAGTCCGCGACGTGCAGCACGCGGCTGCGGTTGAGCAGGAAGTTGGCCGGCTTGATGTCGCGATGGACGATCCCGCGGACGTGCGCGTGGTCGAGCGCCGATGCCGCCTCACGGATCCAGCGGACCGCCTCCTGACGGCGAACCGCGCCGACCCTGATCGCGTCGGCCACCGTGCCGCCCGCCAGGTACTCCATGACGATGAACGCGCGCCCGGCGGAGGCGCCCGGCGCCTCGGGCTCGAGGTCGCCGACGTCGAAGATGGTGACCACGTGGGCGTGGGTCGAGACCCGGGCCGCCGCCCGCGCCTCGCGCTTGAAGCGGCGCACCGCCATGTCGTCGTGCTCGAAGCGCTCGGCCAGGACCTTGATGGCCACCGTGCGGCCCAGCACGAGGTCGTCCGCGCACCAGACGGACGCCATTCCGCCGGTGGCAAGGTGTCGCCGGGCCCGGTAACGCTCCGGGAGATTGAGCGCCTTCGTGGAATCTGCCCCAGGCTGCCCTCTAGTAGCCATTGAGGGCGTTGTGTACCCGGCTGACTGGATCCAAACCCACGATCAGCTCTGGATGGTACGGCTCCGGGACCCTCGCGTGATGCGACGTCGTTCGGATGCTGACCACGGCTCCGGGAAAGCCCGGATGGTGGGGTCGGGAAAGCCCGGATGGTGGGCTCGGGGACGCCCCGATCCGCACCCGCAAGATGTCCCCAGGCCCGGCCCCCGGCGGCCGCGCATCCGTTCCCGCACTTGTCTCCTATACTGACCGCGCGATGTCGAAGATCTGTCATGTCTGCCGCAAAGGTCCGGCCTTCGGGAACAACCGCAGCCACTCCATGGTGGCGACCAGGCGGCGGTTCGATCCCAACCTCCAGCGGGTTCGGATCGACGACAACGGCACGCCGCGGCGCGTCTACGTCTGCACGCGCTGCCTCAAAGCCGGCAAGATCACCAAAGCCCGCTGACCTGCGGCGTGCTCGGCGCCGCCCACACGACCGCATTCGAGCGGCGCCGGCGGGCGTCGGGCTGTGGAGAGCGCTGACGTGGCCACGCGCGGACGAGCCACCGACCAGACCGGAGTGTCCGATCCCAGCATCGTCCGCTTCCGCGCCCTGGTCGAGGCGGGGCTGGCGGCGTTGGAGGCGCGCCGCGAGGAGGTCAACGACCTCAACGTGTTCCCGGTCGCCGACGGCGACACCGGCGACAACATGGTCCTCACCCTGCGCGCTGTGCTCCTGGAGCTCGACCGGCTCGCCGAGGCCTCCGAGGGGCGCACCATCGACGACATCGGCCGCGACGAGATCGTCGCCTCCGTGGCCCGCGCCGCCCTGCTCGGCGCCCGCGGCAACAGCGGCGTCATTCTCTCCCAGCTGATCCGCGGCGCCGCCGAGGAGCTGATCAGCCGTCCCGGCGAGCTGGTCGACCCGGTGCTCATCGGGGCCGCCCTGGGCCGCGCCGCCGACCAGGCCTACGGCTCGGTCCGCGACCCGGCGGAGGGCACGATCCTCACCGTCGTGCGCGAGATGGCCCACCGGGTCTCCTCGGAGATCGCCCACATGCCCGACGCGCGACTCGGCGAGGACGCCAGCGCCGGCGAGCAGGATCTGGTGATCGCCGAGGTGATCGCGAGCGCGCTCCACGCCGGCGAGGAGTCGGTCAGGCGCGGACCCGACCTGCTGCCGATCCTGCGCGAGGCGGGCGTCGTCGACGCCGGCGGCTACGGGCTGACCGTGCTGCTGGCGGGGATCGTCGGGGCCCTGCGCGGCTCAGAGCCGCCGCCGCTGGCCCACCACCGGGCCGCCCGGGTCACCCATCCCCAGCACTCGTCGAGCACGTTCCGCTACTGCACCAACTTCGCCGTCACCGGCACCCGCCTGGAGCAGCGCGGGTTCATCGAGGCGCTGGAGGAGCTGGGCGACTCGGTGCTGGTCGTCGGCGACCCCACCACGCTGAAGGTCCACGTGCACACCGACGACCCCGACGCGGCCACGGCGCTGTTCGCCGATGCCGGCGTGGTCTCCCACCTCGACGTCGCGGACATGCGCGAGCAGGTCCAGCGCCGCGACGAGCGCCTGGACGGCGCGAGACCCGGGACGGTCGACGTGTGCGGGGCCCTGGCGGTCGTCAACGGCGAGGGGATGTCCGGCCTGTTCGCGGGCTTCGGCGTCCGCGTCCTCGACGGCGGCCCGACGATGAACCCGTCGATCTACGACCTGCTGGCCGCCATCCACGCCGTGCCCGCCGAGGAGGTCGTCGTCCTGCCCAACAGCCCCAACGTGGTGATGACGGCCGAGCGGGCGGCGGAGCTCTCCGAGAAGGCCGTCGCCGTCGTCCCGACCCGCTCGCCGCAGGCCGGGCTGGCCGCCGCCGTCAGCCTCGACCCGGCGCAACGGGCGGCCGAGAACGCGGCGGCCATGGACGCGACGCTCGTGGGGGTCCGGACCGGCGCGGTGGCCCCGGCGGCCCGCGACGACGCCCAGGGGCGCTTTCACGCCGGCGAGGCGGTCGGGTTCGTCGAGGAGGAGCTGATCGCATGGGGCGAGCCCCGGCAGACGCTCCAGGACGTGCTCGATCAGCTGGCCCGGAACGCCGAGCTGGTCACCTGCCTGCGCGGTGCCGACGCGCCGCTCGACGACGAGACGGTCTCGTCGCTCGTGCACGACGGCGTCGAGCTGGAGCTGTCCGACGGCGGCCAGCCCAGCTACTGGTGGCTGCTGTCCGCTGAGTAGTCGGCGGCAGTCACGTGCCGGTGCGGGTTTCGTTGCCCATGACGCAACACCCGGCGACAGACTGTCGGCAAACGTCCCAAGCAACCCGCCTCCTCCGCCGCGTGGGGCGTTTGCCTTCCTCACGACGGCAAACGCCCCACGCAACCACCAGCGATCACTCGTTGGGACGTTTGCCGACGCCCGCGGATCCCCAGCCACCACCCGTCCCACTTTCGATAGCCGTCGTTGACGTTCGCCGCCTACACGAGCCCCGGCCCCGCGGACGACCACCAAACGACCGCGGCACGCCGACGGCAGCCCATTGCCACGCGGCCCTCCCGGTGCTACAAGCACCACCAGGGAGCAACTGGTGCATGTCCAGCTCCAGCCGGCGGCGGTGCGCAGGCGGCGACACGGTCGCCGGTCGCCGCCGCGCTCGGGCTACGGCCGCCCGCCGCGCCGCCCGGTCGCTCGCCACAGACTCTCGGACATCGGCGCGGCCGGCGCGCTCCTGGCGCTCCCGCTGCTCCTGCTCGCGGCCGCCGCATACCTCGCGTTGGCCCTGGTTCACGCCCCACCCGCGATCACCGTGGCTCCCGTGGCGCGCGCGCCCGGGTTCCGCGGCCCCCGGCCGAGCCTGGCGTGGCCGGCACACGGCGAGGCAGCGGTCGGTGTGCAGGGCGTCGGCCTGATCGGAGCCCACGGCTCGAGCCGGCCGGTCCCGATCGCCAGCCTGGCCAAGGTCATGACCGCCTACGTCGTCCTCCACGACCATCCGCTGGGCGGGCGCTCGGGCGGGCCGCCGATCGTCGTCGGCGGCGACGATGCGGCGGCCTTCCGCGCCGACCTGGCCGCCGGGCAGTCCGTGGTCCCGGTGCGGGCCGGCGAGCGGCTGACCGAGCGCCAGGCGCTCGAGGGGCTGCTGCTCCCCTCCGGGAACAATTTGGCGACGCTGCTGGCCCGCTGGGATGCCGGGAGCCAGCGGGCCTTCGTGGGCCGCATGAATGCTCAGGCGCGAGCGCTGGGCCTGACGAAGACCCATTACGCGGACCCGAGCGGGGTGGCCGCGAGCACGCGCAGCGACGCCGCCGACCTGGTTCGCCTCGGGATGCGGGCGATGGCGGTGCCCGCGTTCGCGCGCATCGTCGGGCTGACCCGCGTCAACCTGCCGGTGGCGGGGTCGCAGTTCAACCTCGATGGGCTCCTGGGCACCGACGGGATCATCGGCATCAAAACCGGGACGACGGCGTCGGCGGGCGGGTGCTTCCTGTTCGCCGCCGCCACCCGCGCCGGTGGCCGGCGGGCCACGGTCATCGGAGTGGTGCTCGACCAGCGGGGCGCCGGCGGCCGCCAGGACCTGCTGCCCGCGGCCTTCCATGCCACCACGGCCCTGCTGGCCGGCGCTCGCGGCGTCCCGGCCCGCCACCGGCTGATCCGGGCCGGGGAGACGCTGGCTCGGCTGCGAACGGCGTGGGGGGCCGCCGTCGCCCTGCGCGCGACGCGGGCGGTGTCGGTGGTCGGCTGGGCGGGGCTGCGGGTCCGTTTCGCCGTGGTGGCCCGGCGCTCGCTGAGCCCGCCGCTCGCCGCCGGCCAGACGGCGGCCGACGCGTCGGCCCGCGTGGGCGGGGAGCGGGTCACGGTGCCGCTCGCCGGCGCGGCGGCGGTGGGCGGCCCATCGCTCGGCTGGCGTCTGGCTCATCCGTAGCGGTCGTGGCGGCCGTGTCGGCCGTGTCGGTCGTGGCGGCCGTGTCGGTCATGTCGGCCGTGTCGGTCGTGGCGGCCGTAGCGGGACCAGCGGTTGCGGCGACCGCCCGCCTGGCCGACCGCCGGCCCGGTCATCATTCGTGGTTGCCGCCATGTCGATCACCGCCTTCGCCGACCCCCGTCCGCTGCACGCCGACGAGCTGGCCGACGCGCCGATCCGCTACCCGCGTCCGTCAGAGCTGGCCCGCCCGCTGCAGTTCGACCACGCCAAGGCCGAGAAGGCCGCGGCAGGCCTCGGCCTGAGCACCGTCGGCGACCTGCTCGAGCACCTGCCCCGCGACCGGCGCGAGGCCCGCTCGGTGTCCCAGCTCGTCAGCGGCGAGATCGCCACGGTGGTGGTCGAGGTCCGCAGCATCGCCTCGCGCCCGGTGCGGCGGCGCGGGATGCGGCCGCTGGTCGAGGCGACAGTCGCCGACGGCACCGGGGCGATGAAGGCCACCTTCTTCAATCAGCCGTGGCTGGCCTCGAAGTACCCGCCCGGCACCCGGCTCGTTCTCCACGGCAAGTACGAGGCACGCAACCGCTTCCGGGTGCAGGGGCACGCCCGGACCGCCGAGGCGAGCGCCGGCACCGGGGGCGTCGCCCACTACGCGGCCACCGAGGGCCTGTCCTCGACCCAGATCCTGGCCATGGTCCGGGCGCACGCCGCCGCGCTGGCCGAGGTGGCCGAGCCGCTGCCCGCCGCGCTGCGGGTCGGCGAGGCGCTGCCGGGCCGCCGCTGCGCCCTGACCGCGGTCCATCTCGGCGGCGACGAGGAGCAGGCCCTCGGACGTCGCCGGCTGGCGTTCGACGAGCTCCTGCTCGTCCAGCTCGCGCTGCTGCGCCGGCGGCGGCTGCGCAGTGGCGGAGACGAGGCGCCGGTGCTCGACGGCGAGCCGTCGCTGAGCGCCCGCTGGCTGACTGACATGCTGCCGTTCGCGCCCACCGGCGACCAGCGGCGGGCGATGGAGGAGATCGACGGAGACCTGGGCGTCGCGCGGCCGATGCAGCGGCTGCTGATGGGCGAGGTCGGCTCCGGCAAGACCGTCGTCGCGCTGCACGCTCTGCTGCGGGCAGTCGAGCAGGGCTACCAGGGGGCGCTCATGGCGCCGACCGAGCCACTGGCGGAGCAGCACTTCGCCACGATCCAGACGCTCATGCCGGGCGAGGCGCTCCCGATCGGGCTGCTGACCGGCTCGACCCCGGGCCGCCGCCGCACCGAGCTGCTGGCCCGGCTGGCCACCGGCGAGCTGTCGCTGGTGGTGGGCACCCACGCCCTGATCGAGGACCCCGTCCAGTTCGCCGCGCTGGGGGTGGCCGTGGTGGACGAGCAGCATCGCTTCGGGGTGCGCCAGCGCACGGCGCTCGACGCCAAGGCGCCGCCGGGGGCCAGCCCGCACGTGCTGCACATGACCGCGACGCCGATCCCGCGGACGCTGGCCCTCTCGCAGTACGGCGATCTCGACTTCACCGTACTGCGCGAGCTGCCCAAGGGGCGCCAGCCGATTCAGACTCACGTCTGCTCCACCGAGGCCGAGCGGGCCCGTGCCTATGACCGCATCCGCGAGGAGCTGCGCGCCGGGCGCCAGGCGTTCGTGGTCTGCCCGCTGGTGTCCGAGTCCGAGCTGCTCGCCGCGCGGGCGGCCACCGCCGAGTTCGAGCGGCTGCGCGCCGGCGAGCTCCGGGAGTTCCGCGTGGTGCTGATGCACGGCCAGCTCACGCCGGCGGAGAAGCACGACGTGATGATGGCGTTCGCCGGCGGGGCCGCCGACGTGATGGTGGCCACGTCGGTGATCGAGGTGGGCATCGACGTGCCCAACGCGACGGTGATGCTCGTCGAGGACGCCGACCGCTACGGCATCTCCCAGCTGCACCAGCTGCGCGGGCGGATCGGGCGGGGCGAGCATGCCTCGCTGTGCCTGCTGTTCGGGCCCAAGGGGTCGGCGCGCCTGCGGGCGCTGGCGGCGCACGGCGACGGCTTTCGCCTGGCCGAGATCGATCTCGAGCTGCGGGGGGAGGGGGAGCTGGTCGGCACCCGCCAGAGCGGCCTGGCCCAGTTCAAGGTGGCCGAGCTCCCCCGCGACCGCGAGCTCCAGGAGCGCGCCCGGATGCGGGCCGAGCGCATCGACGCCGAGGATCCCGGCCTCCAGCTGCCCGAGCACGCGCTGCTGGCCCACGCGCTCGCCGGCGTGTTCGGCGACGAGGCCCGGGCGCCGATCCGGGCCTGAGGGCCCGCGCGCACAATGCGCGTGATCGCAGGCATCTATGGCGGCCGAGAGCTCGTCGCGCCACGCGGACGGGCCACGCGGCCGACCTCGGACCGGGTGCGCGAGGCGCTGTTCTCGATCCTGGGCGGCGAGCTCGCCGGCGGCGGGGTCCTCGACCTGTTCGCCGGCTCGGGCGCGCTGGGCATCGAGGCCCTGTCGCGGGGAGCGGCATGGGCCACGCTGGTGGACTCCGCGCCCGCCGCCGTGGAGGCGATCCGCCGGAATCTGGAGGCGCTCGGGATCGAGGCCGAGGTCGTCCGCGGGCCCGCGCTGCGGTTCCTCGAGGCGGCACGCCGGGACGCGCGTCAATACGATCTCGTCTTCCTCGACCCCCCATACCGCCACGCGACCGCGCTCGGACGGGAGCTGACGTCGGCACTGAGGCCGATACTCGCAGCCGATGCCCGGGTAGTGGCGGAGAGTGACCGCCGGAGTCCGCTCCGGCTGGAGCTTCCGCCGCTCGACGAGCGCCGCTACGGCGACACCCTGATCCAGATCTATGCCTCCTGACAACCGCATCGCCATTTGCCCGGGCACGTTTGACCCGATCACCTACGGCCATCTCGACGTCATCTCCCGGGCGTCGGCGATGTTCGACACGATCATCGTCGGCGTGGTCAACCTGCCCTGGCGCAAGGGCAACACCCTGTTCACCCCCGAGGAGCGGATCGGCTTCATCCAGAACGCCACCGGCGACCTGCCCAACGTCCGGATCGAGACGTTCAGCAACCTGCTCGTCGACTTCGCGCGCGAGCAGCGGGCCATCGCGATCGTCAAGGGCCTGCGCGCGATCTCCGATTTCGAGTACGAGCTGGAGATGAATCAGCTCAACCGCCGGCAGGCGCCCGACATCGAGTCCGTTTACCTCATGGCGTCACCCAAGTACAGTTTCCTGAGGTCGAGTGGCGTCAAGGAGTTGGCCACATTCGGCGGAGATATCGATGATCTGGTGCCCGACGAAGTGGCCCGGCACTTGAAGGATCGGCTCGGCCGTTGACGAAACAGAGGTGCGCGAGATGGATGTTCTGGTACTGATCGACAAGCTGGACGACCTCGTCCACAACGCCAAACCGGTCCCGCTGACCGATCAGGTGCGCGTGGACAAGGAGGAGATCTACGACATCCTCGACCAAATGCGGGCGACGATCCCCGAGGAGATCAAGCAGGCCCGGTGGATCGTCAAGGAGCGCCAGGAGATGCTGGCCGAGGCCAAGCGCGAGGCCGAGCGCATCGTCAAGGAGGCCCGCGAGCGCCAGGAGCGGCTGATCTCCGACGAGGAGATCACCAAGCAGGCCGAACGCGCCGCCGAGGACATCATCGAGGACGCCCGCGGTCGCGAGCGCGAGATCCGGCTCGGCGCCGAGGACTACGCGGACGAGATCCTCAACACGCTCGAGGTCAACCTGAGCAAGTTCATCGCCGCGGTGCAGCGTGGCCGCGACCGCCTGGCCGGCAAGGACGAGCCGGCCGAAGTCTCCTAGGGCTGCACCCGCCCCGGATCCAGGGCTGCACTAGCCCCGGATCTCAAACCCGGTGAGGCCCTCCGGGGCCTCGTCGCTGACGTCGACGTGGTCGACGTGGGCGCTCACCGGCCCCAGCCGGCAGAACTCCGTCACCGCCTGGACGGCCGCCGGCGGCCCCTCGAGGACGACCTCGACCGTGCCGTCGCCGCGGTTGCGCGCCCAGCCGGCCACCCCCTCGTTGGCGGCCGCCTCGCGCGTCGAGTCGCGGAAGAAAACCCCCTGCACCTTGCCGTGAACCACCAGCCGGCGGCGGATCGTATCGGGGGCCATCGGCAGCCATTGTGGCGGGTCGCGGTTCCGTCCGCGGGGGCCGCCATGCTGAACGGCCCACCATGCAAGCACTGTTCCTCGCACTGGGCGTGATCATCGGCGCCGGCCTGCTGGCCATGGCGCTGCGGCCGCGGCTGCGGGCGCTCACGGCGGAGTCGGCGCGCGCCGGCGAGCTCGAGCGCGACCTGGTCAAGACCCGGGCCGACCTCGAGCACGAGCGCGAGCGCGCGGCCGAGCGCCTGGCGACGATCAGCGACGCCCAGGAGCGGCTCTCGGCGTCGTTCAAGGCGCTGAGCGCCGAGGCGCTGCAGTCGAGCATGGCCCAGCTCAGCGAGATGGCCAAGGCGCAGCTCCAGGCGGCCCAGACCGAGGCCCGCGGCGACCTGCACAAGCGCCAGCAGGCGGTCGAGCAGCTGGTGGCGCCGCTCAAGGAGCAGCTGGGCCGGGTCGACGGCCAGCTGCTCAAGCTCGACCAGGAGCGCCGGGAGACGCGGGGCCGCTTCGAGTCCCAGCTGCGGACGCTGGCCGAGAGCGGCGACCGGCTGCGGACCGAGACCAGCGCCCTGGTCACCGTCCTGCGCAAGCCCAACGCCCGCGGGCAGTGGGGCCAGATGCAGCTGCGCAACGTCGTCGAGTCCGCCGGGATGCTCCGCCACTGCGACTTCGCCGAGCAACACTCCTACGCCGGCGACGAGTCCACGCTGCGCCCGGACATGGTCGTCAACCTGCCCGGCGGCAAGCAGGTGGTGGTCGACGCCAAGTCGCCGCTGCAGGGCCTGCTGGACGCCTACCAGGCCCGCGACGAGGCCGAGCGCGAGCAGCATCTGCGCGACCACGCCCGGCTGCTGCGCAAGCACGTCAAGGCCCTGGCCGACAAGGCCTACTGGGCCCGGCTGGACACCACGCCGGACCTGGTGGTCATGTTCCTGCCCGGCGAGTCGCTGCTGGGGCCGGCGTTGGAGGCCGATCCGGGGCTGCTCGAGGACGCGATGGCCCAGCGGGTGCTGATCGCCACGCCGACCACCCTGCTGGCGATGCTCTATTCGGTCGCCTACGGCTGGCAGCAGGAGCGGGTGGCCGCCTCGGCGCAGGAGATCTCAGAGCTCGGGCGCGAGCTCCACAGCCGGCTGGTCAAGCTCTCGACGCTGCTGGGGACGCTCGGCACGCGCCTGAACCGCGCCGTCAGTGCCTACAACGAGACGGTCGGCTCCTACGAGGCGCGGGTGCTGCCCAGCGCCCGGCGGTTCTCCGATCACGGCGCCGTCTCCGAGGGCTCCGAGCTGCCCGAGCTCGAACCGGTCACCGTCAGCGCGCGCACCGTGCACGCCGCCGAGCTCCAGCTCGACCTCGGCCCCGAGCTGGCCGACGCAGCGCCGCCGCCCCGGCGGCTGCGACCCGCCGGCTAGCGACCGGACGCCGGCCGGCCGCGGCGCTAGTGGCGTGAGTCAGAAATTCGTGAGCAGCGTCGCGAGTGGCTGGGCGTGGCTGGGGTGGGGCGGCGAACCAAGTCGTGCTGGTGGTCCGGCGGGTTCGCCGCCCCGCGTCAGGCGCGTCCAGACGCCGCGAGGCTGCCATCGAACGGCGAGACGGAACCAATTGACTAGCGCCGCGGCTGCAGCCCGCTGCGCTGATTCCACCAGGTGCGCAGATCGTCGCGCTGGTGGGGCAGCGGATCGGCCGACGGCTTGCGCAGCTGCACCAGCCGCAGCGCCTCGTCGATCCCCGCGCCGTCGTAGACCGCGACGGTGCCGGCCGCCACGGCCGCCGAGCGCTGCCAGCCGGCGCGGCAGTGGACGTAGACCAGCAGGTCCTGCTTGAGCCAGGCGACGACCTCGCGCACCGCCTCCTCGAGCCGGTCGGCCGGCAGGCGGCCGAAGTCGGTCAGCTGCATCCGCTCCTCCTCGATGCCGGCGTCGCGCAGCGCCGCCTCGATCAGGAACCGGCGGCCGGGCGGGTACTCCTGGTCTTCGACAAGGTTGAGGATCCGCTGGACCCCCATCGACGACAGCATGGCGACGTCATCGCCGTCCAGGGGATAGGCGCCGATCACCAGGCCGTCGTGCACGTCGGCGAAGCCGTAGGTGGCAAACCAGTCCGACATCGCCGGTAATCATCGCCGGTGCGGACGATTCGCGCTGACCAGCTCGGCCGGGCCCCGGACACACCCGAACGCCCGTTCGTGATTGGATAGAGCCGATGGCAGGAGCGATCTCGGATGGGATGCATGTCGCCGGCACGCTGGCGCGCGCCGGCATCCTCAGGCCCTCGCGCCCCGATCGGGCGATGCGGGCGGTCGTGGGGCTGCATCGGTTCGGCCCGACGCTCGCGGCCGGCTACGTCGGCGCCGCCGCCCGCTACCCCGCGGCGCCGGCGCTGATCGACGAGCGGGGCACCCTCAGCTTCGCCGATCTCGACGGCCGCACCAATGCGCTGGCCCGCGGCCTGGCCGGTCATGGCCTGCGGCCGGGGGAGACGGTGGCGGTCATGTGCCGCAACCATCGCGGCTTCGTCGAGGCCAGCGTCGCCTGCTCCAAGCTCGGCCTGCACGCCGTATTGCTCAACACCGGCTTCGCCGGCCCCCAGGTCGCCGAGGTCGTCGCCCGCGAGAACGCCGCCGGGCTGATCTACGACGAGGAGTTCGCCGGCATCGTCGACGGCGCCCGCCGGGGACGCCGCGCGTTCGTCGCCTGGCGCGACGAGCCCGGCGCGGCCGGCGACCCGTCGCTGGAGGAGCTGATCGCCGGCCGGGTCCATTCGCCGCTGCCGCCGCCCGCCGACGCCGGCCGGGCGGTCATCCTCACCTCGGGCACGACCGGCACGCCCAAGGGCGCCAATCGCCCCACGCCCAGCTCGTTGAGCCCCGTCGCCGCGCTGCTGTCCGTCATCCCGCTGCGCGCCCGCGAGACGACGGTCATCGCCGCCCCGTTGTTCCACGCCTGGGGCTTCGCTCATCTGATGCTGAGCACCGCGCTGTCCTCGACGCTCGTGCTCCGCGGGCGCTTCGATCCGGCGGACACGCTGCAGGCGGTCGCCGGCCAGCGGGCGAGCGCGCTCATCGTCGTGCCGGTGATGCTCCAGCGGATGCTCGAGCTCGACGCCGCGGCGGTCGCCCGCCACGACGTCAGCGGCCTGCGGGTGATCGCCGTCAGCGGCTCGGCCCTGCCCGGCGGGCTGGCCCTGCGGGTCATGGACGCCTTCGGCGACGCGCTCTACAACCTCTACGGCTCCACCGAGGTCGCCTGGGCGACGATCGCCGGGCCCCAGGATCTGCGCGCCGCGCCGGGGACGGCCGGCCGCCCGCCGCGCGGCACGGTGGTCAAACTCCTCGATGACCGCTCCCAGGAGGTCGACCCCGGGGCCACCGGGCGGATCTTCGTCGGCTCGGAGATGCTGTTCGAGGGCTATACCGGCGGCGGCGACAAGGACCGCCACGCCGGGCTGATGGCCACGGGCGACGTCGGCCATTTCGACGCCCAGGGCCGGCTGTTCGTGGACGGGCGCGACGACGACATGATCGTCTCGGGCGGCGAGAACGTGTTTCCCGGCGAGGTCGAGGACCTGCTCGCCACCGTCGCCGGCGTCCGCGAGGTGGCGGTGGTGGGCGTGCCAGACGACGAGTTCGGCCAGCGCCTGCGCGCGGTGGTCAGCCTGGACCCGGGCATCCTGCTCACCGAGCAGGATCTCCAGGACCACGTCCGCGGGCACCTGGCGCGCTACAAGGTCCCGCGCGAGGTCGTGTTCGTCGACCAGCTGCCCCGCAATGCCACCGGCAAGGTCCTCAAGCGCGAGTTGCGCTGAATCGCCCCCGCCCCGGAGTCGCGCTGAATCGCCCGCGCCCCGGAGTCGTGCTGAATCACCCGCGCCCCTGAGTCGCGCTGAATCAGCCGCGCCCCTGAGTCGCGCTGAATCGCCCGCGCCCCTGGGTACCCTCGTTCCCATGGCGCTTCGTACTGACGGCTTCGATCTCAGTGGACTGAGGCTGAGCGCCGGGGAGGGACGCCGGCTGGAGCTCGGCATCGGGATCGATCCGCTGCGCCTGAGCGAGGAGACCTATGCGGTGACGCCGCCGGTCATTCCGGTCACGCTCGACATCTCCCGTACGACCGGGGCCGGATACGCCCTGCGCCTCCGGTTCCAGGCGACGCTCGCCGGGCCCTGCATGCGATGCCTCCAGGATGCCGCCCCGGTGTTCGAGGTCGACGCCCGCGAGGTCTCGCAGCCCGGCGCGGGGGAGGAGCTCGAGTCCCCGTACGTGCAGGACGGCGCGCTGGACCTCCGCGGCTGGGCGCGAGATGCGCTCGCGCTCGTGCTCCCGGCCCAGCTGCTGTGCCGCCCCGACTGCGCCGGTCTGTGTCCCGTGTGCGGCACCGATCTCAACGCCGCCGGGCCCGATCACGATCACGAGCGCGATCCGGATCCCCGGTGGGCCAAGCTCTCCGAGCTGCGTTTCGACTGAGCGGTGACGTCCGCGAGCCTCTCGTGAATGCCTTTTCCCGCAATTTGCGGATTTTTCGTCGATAATCCGCTCAAGTTCGAGGCGATAGCGGTCGATACCTAATGGGAATGCAGTTCGCCGGCGAGTCGTCGGGGTCCACGCGCGCTGGTGAGGCGATCGCGCCTCTGCGTGGACTGCTGGAACTGTCCCGCCTCACGCGTCGCCAGCCGACGCTGCTCGAAACTCTGACCGCGGTGGCCTCCACGGTGTCCGAGGCCCTCGGGTTCGCGACCGTGGTCATCAACGCCTACCGGCCTGACGACGACGAGTACGAGGTCGTCACCGTCCATGGCAGCACCCGGGCGCGGGAGATCCTGCTGGGCCAGATGACCGCCGCCCGCACGTGGGCGCCGCTGCTCGACGACCGCTTCCGTCGCCGCGGCGTCTACTTCATCCCCGAGGGGTCGGTGCGCCACGACGAGTCCGCGGTGGCCTGGTACACGCCGGAGGTGACGGCTCCCGCGGCGCGCGACGAGCGCGCCTGGCGCCCCGACGACGCCCTGTTCGCCACGCTGGACGGGACCGGCGGCCGGCGCTACGGGATCATCTCCGTGGACGAGCCGGCGTCCGGGCGGCGCCCTGACGACCACCAGCTGGAGGTGCTGGGCGCGCTGGCGGCCCACGCGTCGCTGGCGATCGAGAGCTCGCGGCAGATGACGGCGCTGCAGTCGGCGCTGGCCCGCAACCGGGCGGTGATCGCCTCGACGCTGGACTGCGTCGTCGCCGTCGACGAGCAGGACCGGCTGATCGAGTTCAATCCCGCGGCCGAGCGCACGTTCGACTACCTGGCCAAGGACGTGCTCGGACGCAGCGCAGCCGAGCTGCTCGTTGCGCCCGAGGGCCGCGACTTCTATCGCAGCTGTGCCGAACGGGTCCGCGAGAACCCGCAGTCGACGCTGCTCGACCGCCGGATCGAGACGACCGCCATCCGCAGCGACGGCAGCGAGTTCCCGATCGAGCTGACCGTCGTCCGGGTCGAGGGCGCCGACGGCGAGGGCCCCTCCTTCTATGGCTTTCTGCGCGACATCGCCGAGCGCCGTCGCAGCGAGGAGCAGCTCGCCTATATGGCCTACCACGACGCACTCACCGGCCTGCCCAACCGGATCATGATCGAGCAGCAGCTCGATCTGGCGCTGGCCCGCGCGCGCCGCGCCGGGGGCTCGGCCGCGCTGATGTTCGTCGACCTCGATGACTTCAAGGAGGTCAACGACCGCCTCGGGCACGCGGCCGGCGACCGGCTGCTGGCCTCGGTGGCCGCGAGGCTGCGCAGCGTGCTGCGCGACACCGACGTGCTGGCCCGCCAGGGGGGCGACGAGTTCCTGGTCCTGCTCGCCGACCTCGCCGACGATCCCATCGCGGTCGCCGAGACCGTGGGCGGCAAGCTGCTGGACATCCTCCGCGAGCCCTTCGTGGTGGCCGGCACCGAGGTTCGCACCGGGGCCAGCATCGGGATCAGCGTCTACCCCGATGACGCGTCCGAGACCGAGGCGCTGATGCGCCACGCCGACGCCGCCATGTACAAGGCCAAGGCGGCGGGCGGCGGGCGGCTCGTCTTTCACCAGCGCTCCGACACGCTGGCCTCGCGCCGCACGAGCATCGTCGCTCAGCTGCGCGACGCCGTCGCCAACGGCGAGCTGGAGCTGCACTACCAGCCGATCTGGTACCTGGGCGAGCCCCGGGAGATCGCCGGCCTGGAGGCCCTGCTGCGCTGGCGCCATCCCGACCGCGGCCTGCTGCGCCCGGCGGCGTTCATGAACCTGGCGGACCAGAGCACCGCCGGCGACGAGTTGATGACCTGGGTGGTCGGCGACTGCTGCCGGCAGGCCCGGGCGTGGCTCGAGGACGGGCTGGCGCCGATGATCGGGATCAACGTCTCGCCCCGCCAGCTGATGGCCCCGGGGCTGGCGGCCCGCCTCGCCGAGCAGGTCCGGGCCCTCGGCCTCGTGCCGGTCAACTTCGCCGTCGAGCTCACCGAATCGGCGTGGACGGTCGATTCGGCCGACGCGCTGGCGGTGATCGAGGATCTGCGCGCGGCGGGCTTCACCATGGCCCTGGACGACTTCGGGGCCGGGTACTCGTCGCTGTCGCGCCTGGGCGAGCTGGGGTTCGACGTGATGAAGGTCGATGGGCGAATGCTCGCCGACGTTCCCGAGGAGCCGATGGCCGTCCGGCTGCTGGAGGCGGTGTTCGACCTGGCCGCCGCCTGCGGGACCGACGTGGTGGCCGAGGGCGTCGAGACCGAGCCGCAGGTGCGATTCCTGGTCGAGCACGGGATCCTCCATGCCCAGGGGTTCGCGCTGACCGCGCCCCTGCCGGCGGCTGAGCTGACGCCGCTGCTGCACCGCGCCCTGGTCCCCGCCCCGCCGCCGCGACGGGTAATGGGCCCGCCCGCCCGCGGCGGCGGACGCGTCGCGTGAATCCGGTCGCCTGCTAGCCTCCGGCGTCGCATGGCGGTCCCCAAGCAGAAGCAATCCCACGCGCGCACCACGCAGCGCCGCTCGCAGCACAAGGTCACGACGCCCACGTACAACGCCTGCCCGACGTGCCACAGCCCCCGCATCCCGCACCGGGTCTGCCCGGTGTGCGGAAGCTACCGCGGTCGCGAGGTCGTCGCCGAGACCGGCCAGCAGTCGGCCTAGTCGGTCACCGTCATGGTGACCGTGGCCGTTGACGCGGGCGGAGCCGATCTGGGCCCCGCCGAGGTCGCCGCCGGCGCCGCCATCGCCGCCGCCGCGGGCACTCGCGTGCTCCTGTTCGGCCCGGCGGCCGAGATCGGCTCGGTTCCCGACGGTGTGGAGGTCGTGGACGCCCCGGTGTCGATCGCCAAGGCGGCCGACCCCGCGTACGCGGTCCGTTCCACGCCGGAGGCCTCGATCGTCCAGGCGGCCAGGGCGGTCGCGCAGGGGCGCGCTCAGGCGCTCGTCTCCGGCGGCTCGACCGGCTCGGCGCTGGCCGCGGGCCTGTTCAACCTGCGCCGCGACCGCGGGATCTACCGGCCGGCGCTGGCGCTGCCGGTGCCGGTTCCCGGCGGGCAGCCGGTGATGTTGCTCGACGTCGGCGCCAACGTCACCTGCCGGCCCGAGCACCTGGTCCAGTTCGCCCACATGGGCTCGGCGTTCGCCCAGGCGGTGCTGAGGATCGATGCGCCCCGGGTGGCGCTGCTGTCCAACGGCGAGGAGGCGGTCAAGGGGACCCCCGAACTGGTCGAGGTCCACGAGACGCTGGCCGGCGAGGGGGGCACCGGCCTGAACTTCGTCGGCAACATCGAGGGCACGCAGGTGTTCGAGAACGCCGCGGACGTGGTGGTGATGGACGGGTTCACGGGCAACATCACGCTCAAGCTGATCGAGGGGGTGTCCGGACGGACGTTGCGCGCGATTCGCGATGCGGCCATGAGCTCGACCCGGGCCAAGCTCGGCGGCTGGCTGCTGACCCCGGCGATCCAGGACCTGCGCGACGAGATCGATCCCGAGGGCCCCGGCGGGGCCTACATGCTCGGCCTGCGCCAGCTCGGCGTCGTCGCCCACGGACGGTTCACCCGCCGGGGGTTCGCCCGGGCCATCGAGGTCGCCGCGCGCGGGGTGGAGGAAGATGTGATCAGCGCCACGCGCGCCGCGCTGAAGGCGGCGGGCGCCCTGCGAAGCCCCGGCCAGCGGGGAGAGGAGGACTGACGATGTCCAGCTGCGCGTCCGATCCGACGGCTACGGTGTGGCGCCGATGACCCGAGAGCAGGTTCTGTCACTGATCCGTGCCCACCTGGTCGACGAGCTCGAGGTCGAGCCCGACTCGATCGGCGAGTCGACGCGCTTCCGTGAGGACCTCGAGGCCGACTCGCTGGACCTGTACACGCTCGTGCAGGAGCTCGAGGACTCCTACGGGGTGCGCATATCAGACGAGGAGGCCAGCCGGATCCTCACCGTCGGACAGGCCGTCGACTTCGTGCTGGCCAGCGGAGTGCAGCCAGCGACCGCGAGCCAAGGTCCTGACTCTGAGTGACCCCGCAATGCGAGCGCACGGTCTCCCGGACCGCGTCGTCCCGCCGGGTCGCGTCGGGCGCCACGCTGGCCGAGATGCTCGACCGGCTGGAGCCCGAACTGCTGGACTCGGTGTTCACCCACTCCTCGTGGACGGCGCGGCGCGCCGACTCCTACGAGCGCCTGGCCTTCCTGGGCGACAGCGTGCTCGGGCTGGCGGTGACCACCCATCTGTTCCCGCGGCTGGACGCGGACCGGTTCGGTCCCGGCCGGCTGACCAAGATCCGCGCCCAGGCGGTCTCCGGTCGCTCCTGCCGGGCGGTGGCCGAGCGCTTGGGAGTCCCCGACCGGCTGCGGGCGACGGCGCCGCCGTCCGCGGCGCCGGGGCTCGACGCCCTGATCTCGACCGAGCGGGTGCTGGCGTCGGTGATCGAAGCGGTGATCGGCGCCTGCTATCTGACCTTCGGTTACGACGCGACCGCCGAGGCGGTGGTCGCCGCATTCGAGCCCGAGATCGACGACGCGCTCGAGCACTCGGTCGACTACAAGTCGGCGCTCCAGGAGCGGCTGGCGCGCCGCGGCGAGCTGGTCAGCTACGCGGTGGTGGAGGAGCACGGCCCGCCCCACGACCGCACGTTCACCGTCAGCGCCACGATCCGCGACAAGGAGATCGGCAGCGGGGTCGGCCGCAGCAAGAAGGACGCCGAACAGGAAGCGGCCCAGTGCGCGCTGGAGGCGATGAGCAAGTGAGCGGCCCGTGTACCTGAAGTCGATCACCGTCAAGGGCTTCAAGTCCTTCCCGGACCGCACGAGGCTCGAGTTCGGTCCCGGCGTCAGCGTGATCGTCGGCCCCAACGGCTCGGGCAAGTCCAACGTCACCGATGCGGTGCTGTGGGCGCTGGGCGAGCAGTCGCCCGTTGCGGTCCGCGGCCAGTCCATGCAGGACGTCATCTTCGGCGGCGCGCCCGGGCGCCAGGCCGCTACCCACGCCGAGGTCGAGCTGGTGCTCGGCGATGCTGACGGCAGCCTGGGGCTGGGCGTGCCCGAGATCTCGATCCTGCGCCGCCTGGACCGCTCGGGCGAGGGCGAGTACCGCCTGGCCGGGGCGCGCTGCCGGCTGGTCGACATCGTCGAGCTGCTCTCCGACACCGGGCTGGGCAAGGAGATGCACTCGGTCATCTCTCAGGGCCGGGTCGAGTCGCTGGTCACCTCCAAGCCGCGCGAGCGGCGCCTGCTGATCGAGGAGGCGGCCGGCCTGGGCAAGCACCGCAAGCGCCGGCGGCGCGCCCAGCTGAAGCTGACCCGCACCCAGGACAACCTCGACCGGGCCCTCGACGTGGAGCGCGAGGCGCGCTCGCGGCTGCGCCCGCTCAAGCGCCAGGCCGAGGCGGCCGAGCTGCACGGCCGGCTCGAGCGCCAGGCGCTGGAGATCCGGTGGGAGCTGGCCCGCGACGACGTCCGCAGCTATCGCGCGGCGACCGCGGACGCCCAGGCGACCGTCACCGAGGTGCGCGAGCGCCGCCACGCCCTCCAGGCCGAGCTGGAGGCGGTGGCCAAGCGCCGCGAGGCCGCCGAGGAGGCGCTGGCCGCCCGCAGCGCGCAGCGCGAGGAGCTCTCCCGGCGCGCCTACGCCGCCCGGGGCGCCGCCGAGCGGATCGGCTACCGGGCCGAGTCGGCCCGGGCCGCCGTCGCCACCGTTGAAGGACGCCTGGCCCGCTACGTCGAGCTGATCGCCGCGCTCGAGGCCGAGGCCGCCGCCGACCAGGACGATCCCGAGGCGGCGACGCGGATCGCCGGGCTGGAGGAGTCGCTGTCCGCGCTGGACCGCGACCGCGAGGCCGAGCTGACCCGCCAGCTGGCCGAGCTCGAGCAGCAGCTGACCGCGGCCGCCGCGGCGGTGGTCGAGCAGGGCGAGGTGGTCGCCGCCCACCAGCGGGAGCGCGCTGCCGGCGATGCCGCGGTGGAGCGCGCCCGCAACGAGCTGCGCGAGGCCGAGCACGGTGTCGAGACCGCGCGGCGCGAGGCCGCCCGGGTCGGCGGCGAGCTGGCCGCGGCCAACCAGTTTCTGCGTACCCACGCGGGCGCGCCCCACGGGGCGGCGGCGCTCGCCGACGAGCTCGAGGTCGACGCGGGCTATGAGCTGGCGGTCGCCGCCGCGCTTGACGGCCGGCTGCGGGCCGCCGTCGTGGCCGACCGCGGTGCCGCCGGCTCGCTGCTGGACCGCGCCGGGAGCGACGGGGGGCGGGCTCTGGTCGCCGGCCCGGCCGCCGGCGACGACGGCGCCGGCACCGAGATGGCGGGCGGGCGGGGCCCAGTCGGCGCCCGGCGACTGCTCGACCACGTCCGCGGCGGCGGCGACGCGCTGGCACTGGCTCGCGCACTCCTGCGCGAGACCTGGGTCGTGGAGGACCTGTCGGCGCTCCCTGACGCGTTCGCCGGCGTCGCCGTCACGGTCGCCGGCCGCGTGTGGTCGGGGCGCACGCGCGAGCTGCGCCAGGCACCCGCCGTCGGCGAGGACCGCGTGCTGGCCGAGCGCAACCGGCGCGAGGTCCTGGTCGCCGAGAGCGAGCGGGCCGCGCAGGGCGAGATCGACGCCAAGGCCGGCCAGGAACGCGTCGCCCGCGGCGTGTCGGAGGCCGACTCGGCCCGCGATCGCGCGACCAACGCCCACCGCGCCGCCGTCCGCGCGCTCGATGAGGCGCGCGAAGAGGAGCGTCGCATCACGGCGCTGATCGAGCGCCGCCGCAACGCTCCGGACGACGGGCCGGACGCAGGCCGTCGGTCACAGCTGGCGGCCGAGCTCGCCGCCGAGCGGCGGATGCTGGAGCGCGCGGAGCGCGAGCGGACCGAGCGGGCCGGCCGGTCCGAGCGGGTGCGGGCCGGCGCCGCGCGCGACCGGGAGCTGTTGCCGGTCATCGGTGAGGTGGTCGGCGCGATGGAGGATGCCGCCACCGCGATCACCGCCCGGCTGGCCGGATTCGACGAGGCGCTGGCCGCCGACCGCCAGGCCGGCGAGCACGTCGCCGGCGAGCTGCGGGCCTGCGGCCAGCAGGAGGCCCAGCTGCACGCCGGGATCGGCGCCGAGAACGACACGCTCACCCAGGCCGAGGTCCGCCTCCAGCGAGCGCGCGACCAGGCCGCCGATGCGGAGGCCGAGCTCGGACGCATCGCCCAGCGCCTGGAGCTGGCGGCCGAGCCGGCCCCGGCGCCGCTCGGCGACGAGGAACGCCAGACGCTCGACGCCCGCCTGGAGCGGGTCGCCCGCCGCCGCGAGCAGCTCGGCCCGGTCAACCCACTGGCGCAGGAGGAGTACGCCGAGGCCGTCGAACACGTCGAGGAGCTCGAGGCTCAGCGTGCCGATCTCGAGACCGCCTTGCGCGAGCTCGAGAAGCTGATCGCCGACACGGACAAGCAGATCCGGACCACGTTCGAGCAGACCTTCGCCGCGACCGCCGCGGCCTTCGAGGAGCTCGCCGAGCAGCTGTTCCCCGGCGGCAAGGGCCAGCTGCGGCTGGTCTCCGAGGGCGATCAGGCCTCGCGGCCCGCCCGGGTGATCGGCGGCCAGAGGGCGCCCGACGGCGACGGCTCCGAGGACGCCTCCGACGACGATGCGGCCGACAACGAGGAGCGCACCGAGGAGGACCGGCTCGGCGTCGAGATCGAGATCACCCCGGCCGGCAAGGAGTGCAAGCGCCTGTCGCTGCTCTCGGGTGGCGAGAAGTCGATGACCGCGCTGGCCTTCCTGTTCGCGGTCTTCCTCGCGCGACCGTGCCCGTTCTACATCCTGGACGAGGTTGAGGCGGCGCTCGACGACCTCAACATCGACCGCTTCCTGGCGCTGCTGCGCCAGTACTCGTCGCGGGCGCAGTTCATCGTCGTCACCCACCAGAAGCGCACGATGGAGGCGGCCGACTCGCTCTACGGCGTGTCGATGGGCTCGGACGGGATCTCCAAGGTCATCTCGCGCCGCCTGGCCGCGGTCGAGGCCGCGGCGTAGTCCCGGCGCGCCGCGGCGTTGATAACGTCGCCGCCGTCATGGCGCGCGACTGGCGGGAACTGTTCATCGTCGATGGGGCCGAGCCCCTCCCGGCGGCGACCGTGGAGGAGCCCGAGCGCCGGATCGGCCGCTTCCGCCGCCTGCGCGACAGCCTGCGCAAGACGCGTCAGGCGCTGCAGTCAGAGATCCAGGCCACCCTGTTCGAGGACCTCAGCGACGAGACCTGGGAGCGGCTGGAGGAGGCGCTGATCTACGCCGACGTCGGCGCCTCGACGACGGCCAAGGTGGTGGGCCAGCTCGAGCAGGAGGCGGCCGAGAACCGGCTGACCGGGGGACAGGAGCTGTCTGACCGGCTGGTCGAGCTGCTCACGGGCATCGCCCAGACCGGCGATGACACGATCGACCTGCGCGCCCATCCGACTGTGATCCTCGTCGCCGGGGTCAATGGCACCGGCAAGACCACGACCCTGGGAAAGCTCGCCTGGCATCTGAGCAGGGAGCTCGGCCGCTCGGTCGTCCTGGCCGCCGGAGACACCTTCCGGGCGGCCGCGGTCGAGCAGCTGGAGCAGTGGGCCCAGCGGGCCGACGTGGCGTTCGTCAAGGGCGGCCCGGGCGCCGACTCGGCGTCGGTCGCGTTCGACGCGATCGCGGCCGCCCGCCGCGACGGCGCCGACGTCCTGCTGATCGACACCGCCGGGCGCCTGCACACGCAGGACAACCTGATGGCGGAGCTGGCCAAGGTCCGCCGGGTCATCGCCAAGCAGATCCCCGAGGCCCCGCACGAGACGCTGCTGACCGTCGATGCCACCACGGGCCAGAACGGGCTGCGCCAGGCCAAGGCGTTCAGCGAGGCGATCGACGTCTCGGGGCTGGTGCTGACCAAGCTCGACGGCACCGCCAAGGGCGGGATCGCCCTGGCGATCGCCAGCGAGCTGGGCATTCCGGTCAAACTGATCGGTGTGGGCGAGCAACTCGAGGACCTGCGGCCGTTCGACGCCGCCGAGTTCGCCCGCGCGCTGGTCACCTGAGCCCGTCCGTCCGAGTTCGGCGGGATCCCCGGGGGATTCGCCGGCAGAGACGCAGTCCGCGGCCAAGTAATCTCACTGCACGATGTTCGATTCCCTCGCCGAGAAGCTGCAGGCCACCCTGGCCGATGTCCGGGGTCGCGGCACCCTGACCGAGGACGACATCAACGCCGCGATGCGCGAGATCCGTCTCGCGCTGCTGGAGGCCGACGTCAACTTCAAGGTGGTCAAGAGCTTCACCAACGCGGTCAAGGAGCGCGCGCTCGGGGCCGACATCATCGGCAAGCTCAACCCCGGCCAGCAGGTGGTCAAGATCGTCTCGGACGAGCTGACCGACCTGATGGGCGGCGCCGCCGGGGACCTGGCCTTTTCGCCCCGCCCGCCGACGATCGTGCTGGTGGCCGGCCTCCAGGGCTCGGGCAAGACGACCGCGGTGGCCAAGCTGGCGCGCTACCTGCGCGAGGAGCACCACTCGTCGGTGGCGGTGGCCGCCTGCGACGTCTATCGGCCGGCGGCGGTCGACCAGCTGATCAAGGTCGGCGCCCAGGCCGGCGCCGACGTCTACGAGCAGGGCACGGACCGCAACCCCGTCGACATCGCCAAGTGGGCCGCTGATCGCGCCCGGACAGAGGGCAAGGACGTGCTCATCGTCGACACCAGCGGCCGGCTCCACGTCGACCAGGAGCTGATGACCGAGCTGGCCAACATCAAGAAGGCGATCGGCCCCACGGACGTCCTGCTCGTCGTCGACGCCATGACCGGCCAGGATGCCGTCAACGTCGCCGAGCAGTTCGCCGAGGTCGTCGACTTCGATGGCGTGGTCATGACCAAGCTCGACGGCGACGCTCGCGGCGGCGCCGCCCTGTCGGTCAAGGCGGTCACCGGCAAGCCGATCCTGTTCGCCTCCACCGGCGAGAAGCTCGACCAGTTCGAACGCTTCCACCCGGACCGGATGGCCCAGAGGATCCTCGGCATGGGCGACGTGATGACCCTGATCGAGAAGGCCCAGGGCAGCTACGACGAGCAGCAGGCGGCCGAGCTCGAGCGCAAGCTGCGCAAGCAGGAGTTCAGCCTCGACGACTTCCTCGACCAGATGCGCCAGATCCGCAAGCTCGGCCCGCTCCAATCCCTGCTGGGGATGATCCCCGGCATGGGCAAGGAGATGCGCGGAGTCAAGATCGACGAGAAGGAGTTCGATCGCCTGCAGGCGATCATCCTGTCGATGACCCCCCAGGAGCGCCGCCACCCCGAGCTGATCAAGGGCTCCCGCCGGCTGCGCATCGCCAAGGGCTCGGGCACCAATGTGCAGGCGGTCAAGCAGCTGATCAAGCAATTCGACCAGATGCGCAAGGTCATGCGCCAGGTCTCGCAGGGCCGGATGCCCGACCTCGGCGCGCTCATGCGCCAATCGCGTTGACGGGCATCAGGACCCACAACCTCGCCGGGCACGCTAACCTCATCGCTCGCTTATGGCAGTGAGACTTCGACTAACCCGCATCGGCGGCCGCAAGAACCCCATCTGGCGGGTTGTCGTCGCTGACCAGCGCTCCAAGCGCGACGGCCGCGTGATCGAGACCGTCGGGCATTACAACGCCCAGACCGACCCGTCGACCATCGTGCTCAACGAGGAGCGCATCCGCGACTGGCTCGCCCGCGGCGCCCAGCCGTCCGAGACCGTCCGCAAGCTGCTGCGCACTCAGGGCATCAGCTGAGCTGAGGTCCGTGGACCGATGAAGGAGCTGCTCGAATACCTGGCCCGGGGCCTCGTCGAGCACCCGGACGAGGTGCGCATCACCGAGGTGCAGGAGGACAACGGCACGCTCGTGCTCGAGCTGTCAGTGGACCAGGACGACTACGGCAGCATCATCGGCCGCGGCGGTCGCACCGCCATGGCATTGCGCACGGTGGTCAAGACCGCGGCCGTCAGGGAGCAGCGTCGCGTGTTCGTGGACATCGTCGACGCGTGATGGCCCCGCGGAGCGCTTGAGCGACCCCGAACACTGGCTGCGCGCCGGTGTCGTCGGACGGCCCCACGGCCTCGACGGAAGCTTTCTCGTCGCGGACCCGGTCGCCGGACTGCTGGAGGTGGGCATCGACGTCTGGGTGGCCGAAGAGACGCGGCGGGTGCAACGCGTCGCGGGTCACGAGCGTCACCTGATCGTCCGCCTGTCCGGCTGCGACGCCCGCGAGGAGGCCGAGGCTCTGCGCGGCCAGGAGCTGCGGCTCGCGCGCGCCCACGCGCCGGAGTTGGACGAGGACGAGTGGTGGGCGGCCGACCTCGAGGGCTGCACGGTCCGTGACGGCGCCCGCGAGGTCGGCGTCGTCGCCCGGCTGCTGGCCCTGCCCTCGTGCGAGGTGCTCGAGGTCACCCGGCCCGACGGCGGCGCCGATCTGCTGGTGCCGCTGATCAAGGACGCGGTCCGCGACGTCGACGTCGAGGGCCGGGTCATCGACGTCGACCTCGAGTTCCTGGGCGAGGCCTGAGGATGCAGATCGACGTCTTCACCCTGTTCCCGGAGGCGTTTGACTGGTTCGCCGCCCAGCGTCACGTGGCCAATGCGCTGGCCCTTGGCCACGAGCTCGCGCTGGTCAACTACCGCGACCACACCCCGCTGAGCGGCCGTCAGGTCGATGACACGCCGTTCGGTGGCGGCGCCGGCATGGTCTTACGCGTCGACGTCGTCGAGGCCGCGCTGCGGGCCCGCTACCAGGTCGACCCGGTGACGCTCCCGCGACGGCGGCGGGTGATCGCACTGGAGCCCGGCGGGCGGCTGCTCGACGACGACCTGGTCGACGAGCTGGCCGCGGAGCCGGCGCTGACGCTGCTGTCCGGGCGCTACGAGGGATTCGACGAGCGCATCGCCGAGCACTTCGCCTCTGACCGGGTGTCGATCGGCCGCTATGTGCTCGCCGGCGGCGAGTTGGCGGCGATGGTCGTCTGCGACGCTGTCCTGCGCAAGCTCCCCGGAACGCTCGGTGACGCGCGCTCGGCCGTGGAGGAGTCCTTCAGCGCCGCGCTGGAGGGCGGCCCGGAGTACCCGCACTACACCCGCCCGGCGGAGCATCGGGGCTGGCGCGTGCCCGAGGTGCTCCTCTCCGGCCATCACGCGCGCATCGCCGCGTGGCGACTGGAGCAGAGCCGCACCCGGGCGCGGGAGGCAGGGCCGCGGCGGGGCGCGGACGTGCCGGCGAGGGGTCCCGAGGGCTGAGAAGGGCCCATCGCCAACGACCAACATCGCGTCTGTTGGCGGTCCGCTACCATAAGCCGCCGCATGGGCTCATGCCGCTTCTGCGCGCGCACCGGCCCGGCTCGTGCCCGCGCAGAGCCGCTTGCCATGCGGTCTGCGGGCATCCCCTTCATTTCCCATGAGCACAGTCATCGACAGCCTGGAGCGATCACAGCTCCGCCGGGTCCCCGCGTTCGACGCCGGTGACCGCCTGCGCGTCCACTTCCAGGTGATCGAGGGGACACGGCGCCGCACGCAGGTCTTCGAGGGCGTCGTCATCAAGCGCCAGGGCCATGGCGCCCGCGAGACCTTCACCGTCCGCAAGCAGTCGTTCGGCGTCGGCGTGGAGCGGACGTTCCCGCTGCACTCGCCCAAGATCGAGCGGATCGAGGTCGCCGCCCGCGGCGACGTGCGGCGCGCCAAGCTCTACTACCTGCGCGGGCGCATCGGCAAGCGCGCCCGGGTCCGCGAGCGCCGTTCCGCCGGCCCCGAGGTCGCGGTCGAGCGCGAGCTGCTCTACGGCCCCGAGCCCGACGTCGAGCCCACGCCGGTCGACGCCGAGGGCGCCACCGCCGAGGAGACCGTCGCCGAGGTGACCGAGGCCGAGGCCGCCGCCACCGAGGCCGCGCCCGCCGACGCCGCGCCCGCCGCGCCCACCGACACCGCGCCCACCGAGGCCGCGCCCGCACAGCCCGCGGCCGCCGAGCCCGCGGCCGCCGAGGCTCCGGCCGACCCGCCTGAACCCGAGCCCAGCGCAGAGGCGACCGACGCGGGCGAGGAAGAGCCGGCCTCGGACGACGAGTAGATGTGACCCAGACCAAGAAGCCGCTGATGCGCTCAGTGGCGGAGTTGGTCGGGATCGTCGCGATCGCCCTCGGTCTGGCGCTCGCCATCCAAGCGTTCATCGTCAAGCCGTACGAGATCCCCAGCGGCTCGATGCTGCCCACGCTGCGTATCAACGAGCGAATCCTCGTCGACCGCGTCGGCACCCACTTCTCCTCGCCTCACGTCGGCGACATCTACGTGTTCCATCCGCCGGCCAGCGAGACCTGCGCGGACGCTGGCCAGGGTGAGAACAATGCGGGCGTGTTCGAGAAGGCGGCCTGCGACATCCAGCAGACCAAGGAGTCCTCGCAGACCTACGTCAAGCGCGTCGTCGGGCTGCCCGGCGATCGCCTCTCGATCATCAACGGCCAGGTCATCCGCAACGGGGTGCCGGAGAAGGACGCCTACATCGTGCCCTGCAACGGCGGCGGGGAGTGCAACTTCCCGCAGACCATCACCGTCCCCAAGGGCGACTACTACATGATGGGCGACAATCGCCCGGACTCGCTCGACAGCCGCTACTGGGGCCCGGTGCCCCGCGGGTGGATGATCGGCCAGGTGTTCTTCAGCTACTGGCCGCCCGACCGGATCGGCCTGATCTAGTGGCCCCAACCGCAACGTCGAACCTGAAATGGCGGCCCCGGATGACCACGAGTGCCTGAACGACCGGTGAGCACGCGGATGCCCCCCTCCAAGAAAAAGAAGAAGTCCTCGCTGAACTCCGTCGTGGAGCTGGTGATCACCGTGGCCATCGCCGTCGGGCTGGCGATCCTGATCCAGGCGTTCGTGGTCAAGCCCTATCGGATCCCCAGCTCGTCGATGGTCCCGACCCTGATCCCCGGGCAGCGGGTGCTGACCAATCGCCTGATCAATCACCCCAGCGTCGGCGACGTCGTCGTCTTTCACCCGCCCCATGGGGCCGACTTCGCCGACCCGGTGTGCGGGAACCGCAACCAGGGGACGCCCGGCGACGCCCAGGCGTGCGACACGCCGACCGCGCAGGAGTCCACGCAGACGTTCATCAAGCGGGTCGTCGCCGGTCCCGGGGACCACATCAAGATCATCGACGGCCACGTCTGGCGCAACGGAGTGCAGGAGAAGGACTCCTACATCGCGCAATGCGGGCAAGGCAGTTCCTGCACTTTCCCGAAAACGATCACGGTTCCGCCCGGCGACTACTTCATGATGGGGGACAACCGTGGTCTCTCCGACGACAGCCGTTTCTGGGGACCCGTCCCGGACAAGTGGGTCATCGGGGTCGCCTTCTTCACCTACTGGCCCCCCGATCGCATCGGCACCCTCTAGTCGACGGCACCCTCTCGGCGTCTGCACGCGCCTGGCGGCCGGCGACGACCACGCCGGACCACCAATACGACGTAGGTTCTCGCCGGCCGCCAGCCACACCCCGCCACTCGCGAGACTGCTCACGAATTCATGATTCGTGACACGAGCCCGGAGCGTCGCCGTCCGGCGCGTCGCCCCCGACCGGGGCGCCGGCTGCTGAACTTCGACCGAGGGCTGGGCGTGCGCTTCGTGGCCGGCGCCGATGAGGCCGGCCGTGGCTGCCTGGCCGGGCCGCTGGTCGCCGCCGGCGTCCTGCTCGATCTCGATCGCCTGGGACCGGTGCAGGCCCGGGCGCTGGGCACGCTCAACGACTCCAAGCAGCACACGCCCGAGGGTCGCGCGGCGCTGTACCCGGTGATCCTCAGCCTGGCCAGCCGCGTCTCGATCGTGACGCGCTGCGCCCCCGGCATCGACGCCCGCGGCCTGCACAAGACCAACCTCGCCGCGCTGCGCGACGCGCTGCGCCAGGTCGCGGTCGAGGGCTGCATCTGTCTCAGCGACGGCTTCCCGGTCTCCGGTCTGGACCACGAGCAGCGGGCGGTGATCGGCGGCGACGCCAAGAGCGCCGCCATCGCGGCCGCGTCCGTCCTGGCCAAGGAGACGCGGGACCGCTACATGCGCCGGGCCGACGCGACGCATCCCGGCTGGGAGTTCGCCCAGCACGTCGGGTACTCCACGCCCGAGCATCGCGAGGCGATCGAGCGGCTCGGCGTGTCGCCGCTGCACCGCCTGTCGTTCCAATCGACGGCTTATCAGCAACTCGCGCTCGGCTAGCGTCGGCCTGCCGCGCGGCTGCTCCGCGCGCACCGCAGAGGTCAAGGTCACCGTCTCCTGGGCGGGCTCCAGCGCCTTCGCCAAGCAGTCGGTGAGCCCCACCGTCGCCATCGGCAGGCGATGCGGGGCTCAAGTGATCGGTCGCTTGTGCCGAAACTAGAGCTAGCAGCACCCTGACCGACCGGGGGCAAAGCCACACCCTGACCGACACGCATGGGGGTTATGGGGATCGGGCCCGGCATCGGGCCCGTTTCCCCTGACCCCCGGGTGTCGACCCGTGGCGCGCCATCAGAACGCCCCCTCCAGGTGCTCCAGCGCCACCAGCCGCCCGGCGACATCAAGCGTGACCCCGATCGCGTCGAACCGAATCACCGCGGCATAGGGCCGGTCGCGATGCTCGAGCAGCCACCGCCCGGCCATCTTGCGCACGCGCGTCTGCTTGCCCCGGCCGACCGCCTCCAGCGGGCCGCCGGCCCGCCCCCCCTCCGTCCGCGTCTTGACCTCGCAGAACGCGAGCGTCTGACCGCGGCACGCGACGATGTCGAGCTCGCCCCACCGGGTGCGGTAGTTGCGCTCGACGATCTCGTACCCGAGCCGGCTCAGATGATCGGCGGCGAGCTGCTCGCCGGCGCCGCCCACCGACGGTGTGTGATCGTCATCCATCCGGGCACTGACGCTACGCCCGATCGCGTGACACGTGTGCATCGCACTGTCAATTCTCTGTGCCAAACATCCCCGCAAAGGAGCAGTTTTTTGACGATCGGTGACCCATGTGGCACACGATCGCCCCTAGCGTCCGCGGCATGCTCGCCCGGGTCAAGACGTTCGCCATCGACGGCGTCCAGCCCCGCTTGGTCCACGTGGAGGTCGATATCCGCAGCGGCCTGCCGGCGTTCACCATCGTCGGCCTCGGCGACACCGCGGTGCGCGAGTCGCGCGACCGCATCCGGTCGGCGATCCTCAACTCGGGCTTCAAGTTCCCGGAGGGGCGGATCACCGCCAATCTGGCCCCCGCGTCGCTGCGCAAGGCCGGCCCTGGCTTCGATGCCGCCCTGGCCCTGGCGGTCCTCGCCGCCAGCGGTCAGGTGCCCGCCGCCGCGCTCGAGACCTACGCGGTGTTCGGCGAGGTGTCGCTGGGCGGGGAGCTGCGCGACTCCCCGGGCGCGCTGGCCGTCGCCGAGGGGGCGCGGCGCTCGGGGTGCGCGCGCCTGATCGTGCCCCGCTCGCGGGCCCGGGAGGCGGCGCTGGTCGACGACCTGGCCATCGTCGCGGTCACCAGCCTGGGCGCCGCCGCGCGGGTTCTCGACGGCGGCGACGCGCCGCCGCTGCCCAGCGCGCCGCCGGCCAGGGTCAACGGATCCGCTCCGCCGGACCTGGCGGACGTCCGTGGCCACGACGGCCCCCTGCTGGCGCTGGAGATCGCCGCCGCGGGCGGGCACAACCTGCTCCTGGAGGGCGCGCCCGGCACCGGCAAGACGATGCTGGCCCGCCGGCTGCCGACCATCCTGCCCCCACTCAGCCGCGACGAGGCGATCGAGGTGACCCGCATCCACAGCGTCGCCGGGGACCACGCCGACGGCCTGGTGTCCGTCCGCCCGTTCCGCGCGCCTCACCACACGATCTCGCCCGCCGGGTTGGCCGGTGGCGGCTCGCCGCCGCGTCCCGGCGAGGCCACCCTCGCCCATCGAGGCGTCCTGTTTCTCGACGAGCTCTCGGAGTTCCAGCGGCCGAGCCTCGACGCGCTGCGCCAGCCGCTGGAGGACGGCTGCGTGACGATCGTCCGCGGCCAGGAGTCCCTCTGCTTTCCGACCGGCTTCATGCTCGTGGCCGCGACCAATCCCTGCCCCTGCGGATTTGCCGGGGTCGACGAGCGCTGCACCTGCGGCGAGGCGGATCTGCGCCGCCACCGACGGCGCCTCAGCGGTCCGCTGCTCGACCGCATGGATCTCATGGTCGATGTGCGCCGCCCGGCCAACGAGGAGCTGTCGGCCCCGGCCCGCACGAGCTCGGCCCAGGTGCTCGGCCGGGTCGCCGAGGCGCGCGAACGCCAACGCCGCCGGCTGCGGGGCACGGGGTCCACCTGCAACGCGGAAATGGACTCCGGCCTGGTCGACGGCCAGGTCCAGCTCGACGAATGCGCCACCGAGGAGCTGCGCCGCGCCTACACGCACGGCTTCCTCAGCGCCCGCGGTCGCCACCGGGTGATGCGGGTCGCGCGGACGATCGCCGACCTGGCCGGCGCACAACGCGTCTCCCGCGACGATCTCCTGCTCGCCGTCAGCCTGCGCCAGCGGGCCGGCCTGGACACGATGCTGCGTTCAGCGTGAGCGGGCCGGAACCCTCAGAGCCCGCGCCGGAGGCGTGCGCGCAGTGCCTGGCCCGGACGTGGCTGCTGGGGCGCCTCTCCGGGCACCTCGACGTCGCCCGCGCGCGGATCCTCGAGTTGCTGGACCTGGCCGACGAGGAGCTGATCGCCGCCGTCGCCGGCGCCGACGCGCCGGACATCGCCGCCGAGCTGGCGGCGTTCGAACCGGATGGCGCCCGGCGGCGGTGCGCCGCGGCGGGGGTGGAGGCGATCTGCGGGTGCCACCCGGCCTACCCCGAGCGCCTGTGGTCGCTGTCGGCCGAGCCGGCGGTGCTGCACGTCGCCGGCGGCATGGACCGCTTCCTGACGATGGCCGCCGACGACGCGGTGGCGGTCGTCGGCGCGCGGACCGCGTCCCCATACGGTCTGGACATGGCCCGCGGGCTGGCGCGTGGGCTGGCTGCGGCCGGCCTGGTCGTCGTCAGCGGCATGGCCATCGGCATCGACTCCGCCGCGCACGAGGGCGCCCTGGAGGGCGGCGGCCCCACGATCGCGGTGCTGGCGGCCGCTCCCGACCACGCCTACCCGGCGTCGCGCCGCGCGCTGCATCGGCGGATCCTGACCGCGGGTGCGGTCGTGTCCGAGCTCGGTCCCGGGATCCCGGCCCGCCGCTGGATGTTCCCGGCGCGCAACCGGATCATCGCCGCGCTGAGCCAGATGACGGTGGTCGTCGCGGCGCGCATCGGCTCGGGGGCGATGCTCACCGCACAGGCGGCCATGCACCTGCGTCGTCTGGTCGGCGCCGTGCCGGGACCGGCCACGGCCCCGCTGTCAGCCGGGCCGCACGCCCTGTTGCGCGCCGACGCCCGCGTCATCACCGACGCCGGGGACGTGATGACGGCCCTGTGGGGCGGCGCGCCCACGCTCGAGTACCGGTCTGTGCCCGGGCCGATGCAGCCGCTGTTTCACGCCATCGCCGACGGGTTCGACCTGCTGGACGCGTTCGCTGTGGCGGGCCTCGACGAGCGGGCCGGGCTGACCGCCCTGGCCGACCTGGAGTTGGGCGGGTTCGTCCGCCGCGGGCTCGGGGGCCGCTACGCGGTGGTTCCGTGACCGGGGCTAATCTCGCCGTCCATGGCCGACCCGACATCACCATCGGACCGCCCCGCCCGTCGAGCCGGGATCCCGTGCGTGCTCTCCATCGCCGGCTCGGACTCCGGTGGGGGGGCGGGCATCCAGGCCGATCTCAAGGCGTTCGCCGCCTGCCGCGTGCACGGGATGACGGCGATCACCGCGATCACCGCCCAGAACACCGTCGGCGTCACCGCGGTCGAGGCGGTGTCGCCGGAGCTGATCCTGGCCCAGGTGCGGGCGGTGGCGCAGGACATCGGAGTCGACGCGGTCAAGATCGGGATGCTGGGGACGGTGGCGACGATCGAGGCGGTGGCGCAAGCGATCGACGAGCTGGCTCCGGGGACGCCGGTGGTGCTCGACCCGGTCATGGTCTCGGAGTCCGGCGCCCAGCTCCTGGAGCCATCGGCTCGCGGGGCGTTGATGGACCTGCTGCTGCCACGGGTCCTGGTGATCACGCCGAATCTGCCCGAGGCCCGCGCCCTGGCCCGCCGCGCCGGCGACGCGAGCGCGGTGGCCGACGATGATGACGCGGTGGCGCTGGCACGCGCGGTCCGGGCGCTGGGCCCGGAGGTCGTGATCGTCACCGGCGGCCACCGGGAACAGGCGGTCGACGTCTTCTTCGACGGCGATCAGGTCGTCGAGCTGCCCGGCGAGCGCTACCCCAACGGGGCGGCGCACGGGTCCGGCTGCACGCACTCCTCGGTGCTGGCGGCGCGTCTGGCCTGGGGCGATTCGCCGCTCGAGGCGGCGCGGGTGGCCAAACGCCGGGCGTCAGAGGCGGTGCGCGATGGGCTGACGTCCGTCGGTGCCGGGGCGGGTCCGGTCGACGTGTTGGGCGTGACATAATCTCCGCGTGCGCTTCTTGAGGATGAAGCCGGGTCACGGCGAGGTGCTGATCGCTGAGGGCGACGTCGAACTGGCGGACGACGAACTTCGGCTGATCGAGGAGTTCCGGCGTCAGCTGGACGCCGGGCTCTGGGCCGCGGTCCCCGTGCGAGACGAATCCGGCCACCGCCAAGCGCACATGGTCAAGACGTTCGAGGACGTCCCCCGCGATGCGGACCGCGTGATCTTCTTCCCGCGCGCGGCCGGCGGCTGCTAGGCGGCCGCGGGGCGGGCCGGGTTCAGATGCTCCTCGCGCTTGTTGCGACCGCCCTGGTGGCCATCGCGCTGCTGTCTGAAGAGCTGCTCCCGCGCGTCGAGGAGCTGTGGGACCGCCACCGGGCCCGGCGCCGCAGAGCCGCCGAGGTCACGCCCTTTGACCCCGGCCGCGAGCGCCGCGCCGAGCAGCGGGCCCGCACGCTCCTGCACTCCTGCGTCAACGAGGAGGAGTGGGCGATGTACCGCGACCTGGGCTTCATCCGGGTGTGGGGCAGCCAGTCCGAGGGCCCGGTCGACTCCGACGACACCGGCGGCGCCGCCTACGCCTACCTGATCTATCCCCACCGGGCGATCGTCGCCTACCTGGCGCAGACCCACCGGCTGCTCAACGAGTACTGCGTCGCCTTCCCCGACGAGACGCGGCCCTACGGCAGCGCCCGCCTGCCCGACTCCGACGACGTGCTGGCCAAGTGGATGGCCCTCACCGGCGACGAGAAGCGGCTGATCACCACCGCCAACATGCACCTGCCGGGCCGCCAGCTCGACCCGACGCGCGTCAAACGCGACCTGTGGCGCCTGGCCCAGTGGGAGCGCGCGCGGATGCGCGACGCCGCCAACGGCAGCCCCACGTCGACGCCGCTCGACACCTCCAACTAGCGCGGTCGGGCCAGCGGGGCCGGCGCAGAGCGCCGTTTCGTTGCCCGGGACGCAACACCTGGCCGCACAACCACAACGGTCGGCAAACGTCCCAGCGAACCCGCTTCCGGAAGCCGATGGGGCGTTTGCCGTTCTCACGGCTGCAAACGCCCCACCGAACTGTGGCCGGGCGCCGCGTGGGACGTTTGCCGACGCTCCGGGCGAGCCGGCGACCCACCACCACAGGCGCCTTGACAGCGCGACCACGGATGGTATAGACCATGCCCTCCGGCGCCGCCCGCCAACGCTCATGAACGTCCTCGCCATCGACCAGGGCACCTCGGCCACCAAGGCGCTCGTGGTCGCCGACGACGGCGCCGTGCTCGGCGAGGGCTCGGCGCCCGTCAACCCGCGGTTCGGGCCCGGCGGGGCGGTCGAGCAGGACCCGGGGGAGCTGCTGGACTCGGTCGTCGCCGCCGGTCGCCAGGCGCTCGCGGCCGCCGGCGTCGAGGTCGACGCGGTCGGCCTGGGCAACCAGGGGGAGACGGTGCTGTGCTGGGACCGGGCCACCGGCGAGCCGGCGGGCCCCGCGCTGAGCTGGCAGGACCGGCGGGCCGCGGAGGTCACCCGGGAGCTGGCGGGCGAGGCCGAGCGCCTGACGCGGATCACCGGCCTGCCGCTGGACCCGTACTTCGCCGCGCCCAAGATGACCTGGCTGAGGCGGCGGACCGGCGAGCGAGGCGTCGTCACCTGCATCGACGCGTGGACCACCCACCAGCTGACCGGGGCGTTCGTCACCGACGCGGCGACCGCCTCGCGCACGATGCTGCTCGACATCGACACCGCCGACTGGTCCGCCGAGGCGTGCGCGGCATTCGGGCTCGATCCGGATGCGATGCCGGCCGTCATGGCCTGCGACGCCGTCATCGGCGAGACCGACGCGTTCGGGCCTCGCCTCCCCGTCACCGGCCTCGTGGTCGACCAGCAGGCGGCGCTGCTGGCCGAGTCGTGCTTCGCGCGAGGCGACGCCAAGTGCACCTACGGGACCGGGGCGTTCCTGCTGGCGAACGCCGGGGCCGCGGCGCCGCGCTCGGCGTCGGGGCTGGCGGTATGCGTCGCCTGGCGGGCGGGGGACGAGACCGTCTACTGCCTCGACGGCCAGGTCTACACCGCGGGGGCGGCGATCAGCTGGCTGGCGCGGCTCGGGCTGCTGCGCGAGCCGCGCGAGATCGACGAGCTGTGCGCGCGGGCCGCGAGCACCGGCGACGGCGCCCTGTTCGTCCCGGGGCTGGCCGGGCTGGGCGCGCCGTTCTGGGCGCCCGACGCCAAGGGCGGGTGGGTCGGCCTGTCGCTGGCGACCGGTCCCGCCGACCTCGTCGCGGCCGTCGTCCAGGGCGTCGCGGCTCAGGTGGCCGCCCTGGCGCTGGCCATGGGCGACGATCTGGGCGCGGCGCTCCAGCGCCTGCGCGTGGACGGCGGCCTGACGCGCTCGCGGGCGCTGATGCAGGCGCAGGCCGACCTCATCCAGGCACCGGTCGAGCGCTACCCGCTGGCCGACGCCACCGCGCTCGGCGTGGCCGCGCTCGCGCGCCTGGGGGCGGGCGGGGCCGCCGGACCGCGGGAGGCCGTCGGCACCTGGGAGCCGGCCGAGGTGTTCGAGCCGGCGATGAGCGCGGACGAGGCGGCCGACCGACTCGATCGCTTCCATCGGGCGGCGACGAGCCTGGCCGCGCTCTCTGACGTGGCTCAGCCTCCGGCGTGATGGCCGGCCGGGAGCGCGCGATGCCCGCCCGGGAGACGGACTACGACGTCGCCGTCATCGGCGCCGGCGACGTCGGGGCGGCCGTGGCCCGCGAGCTGGCCCGGTTCGAGCTGCGGATCGCGCTCATCGACCGCGGCGACGTGGGGGCGGGCACCAGCAAGGCCAACACCGCGCTGCTGCACACCGGCTTTGACTCCAAGCCGGGCACCCACGAGGCCCGGCTGGTCGCGCGCGGCCACGCGTTGCTGCAGGCCTACGCCGCCGAGGTCGGCATCCCGATCGAGCGCACCGGCGCCCTGCTGGTCGCCTGGGACGAGACCCAGCTGGCGCGCTTTGACGCGATCGAGGACAACGCCCGCGCGTGCGGCCATCACGGCCTGCGCCGCGTCGACGCCGAGGAACTGCACCGCCGCGAGCCGCGCCTCGGCCCCGGCGCGCGCGGCGCGCTCGAGGTCGCGGACGAGTACATCATCTGCCCGTTCACCCCGCCGCTGGCCTACGCCACCCAGGCGGTGCTGGCCGGCGCACACCTCAGGCGCGGTGAGGCGGTCACCGGACTGCAGCCGCTCCCCGGCGGCGGCTGGCGGGTCAGCACCGCCCGTGCGAACGCGGCCCGTGCGAACGCGGCCCGCGCGAACGCGGGCGCGGGCGCCGCCCCGGACGCCGGGGAGCTGACCGCGACATGGGTCATCAACGCGGCAGGCCTTCGTTCCGACGAGGTCCATCGGATGGCCGGCCGCGACGGCTTCACCGTCACCCCGCGCCGGGGCGAGCTGATCGTGTTCGACAAGCTCAGCCGGCCGCTGGTCAACCACATCATCCTGCCGGTCCCGACCGCCAAGACCAAAGGCGTGTTGATCGCGCCCACCGTGTTCGGCAACGTGATGCTGGGGCCAACCGCCGACGACATCGACGACAAGACGAGCACATCATCGACCGCCGACGGCCTGGCCCGCCTGCGTGCGGCCGGCCGGCGGCTGATGCCGGCGCTGCTCGAGCACGACGTCACCGCGGTGTACGCCGGCCTGCGCGCCGCCACCGAGCACGCCGACTACTCGCTCGAGGTCGACGGCGACGCGCGTTACGCGTGTGCCGGCGGGGTGCGCTCGACCGGATTGACGGCGTCGATGGCGATCGCCGAGTGGATGCGCGACCAGCTCGGCGACGCCGGCCTCGAGCTCACCGAGCGCCCCGTCGGCCTGCCCGCGATCACGATGCCGAACCTCGGCGAGGCGTTCCCGCGCCCGTACGGCGACGCCGAGCGGATCGCCGCCGACCCCGCCTACGGCGAGATCGTCTGCTTCTGCGAACGGGTCACCCGAGGGGAGATCCGCGACGCCGCCCGCAGCCCGATCGCGCCGTCCGATCTCGACGGCCTGCGCCGGCGGACCCGGGCGCTGATGGGCCGCTGCCAGGGGTTCTTCTGCGGCGCCCACGTGGCCGAGCTGATGGCCGCGCCGGAACGGACGCCGTGACCGCCGAGCACTCCGAGCGCACGCCGTGACCGCCGAGCACTCCGAGCACACGCCGTGACCGCCGAGCACTCCGAGCACACACTGTGACCGCCGAGCACCCCGAGCAGGCCGAGACCGCCGACGTGGCCATCGTCGGTGCAGGCCCGGCCGGGCTGACGGCCGCCGCGTGCCTGCGGCGGCTGACCGGCGCCCGCGTCGTCGTCATCGACCGCGAGGCCGAGCCCGGCGGGATCCCGCGCCACGCCCACCACCAGGGCTTCGGGCTGCGCGACCTGCGCGCCAGCCTCACCGGCCCCGAATACGCCAAGCGCCTGGCCGACCGCGCCGACCGGGCCGGGGCCGTCATCCGCAGCCGCGCCCAGGCCACCGGCTGGTCGCCCGACGGGGCGCTCGAGCTGACCTCGCCGGCCGGTCGCACCGAGCTCCTCGCGCGAGCGGTCGTGCTGGCCACCGGCTGCCGCGAGCGGCCGCGGTCGGCCCGTCTGGTGGCCGGATCCCGGCCGGACGGGGTGATGACGACCGGCACGCTCCAGCAGCTCGTCTACCTCGCCAAGCGGTCGCCCGGGCGCCGCGCGGTCGTGGTCGGGGCCGAGCACGTCTCGTTCTCCGCGCTGGCCACGCTCGAGCACGGCGGCGCCCGCGCCGTCGCGATGGTGACCGAGCTGCCCCGTCACCAGTCGTTCGCGCTGTTCCGGCTCGGCGCCTCGCTGCGCTACCGCACGCCGCTGCTGACCGGGACCGCGATCACCGCGATCCACGGCCGGCCGCGGGTCCAGGCGGTGGAGCTGACCGAGCTGGCCACCGGCGCCACCCGCACCCTCGAGTGCGACACCGTCGTGTTCACGGCGGGCTGGGTCCCCGACCACGAGCTGGCCGTCCTGGGCGGCCTGACGCTCGACCCCGCGACCCGCGGCCCGCGGGTCGACGGGGGCCTGCGGACCGCGCGTTCCGGGCTGTTCGCCGCGGGCAACGTCGTTCACCCGGCCGAGACCGCCGACGTCGCCGCCCTCGCCGGACGACACGTGGCGGCCACCGTGCAGGCCGCCCTCGAGGACCGCGCCCCGTGGCCGGCCGCCGCGGCCCCGCTCATCTGCGAGGCGCCGCTGCACTGGGTCGCCCCGAGCGCGGTGAGCCCCGGCCCGCTCGCCGGGCCGCCGCGGGGGCGCTACCTGCTCCGGGCTCACCGGGAGCTCATCGACGCGGGGGTGGAAATGGTCCAGGACGGCCGCGCGCTGGGGCGCCACCGCGCCGTCCGGGTCACCGCGGGCCGCTCGACCGCGCTGCCGGCGGCGGTGACTGCCAGGGCGGATCCCGACGGCGGCGCCATCTCGGTCCGCGTGGTCAGTGCCCGGTGCCGCCGGTGAGCGACGGCCAGCCCGCGTATCTGGCGATCGCCGACCGCCTGCGCGAGCGGATCCGGGCCGGCGACCTGGCGCCGCACACGCCGCTGCCCTCCGAGCGCGCGCTGAGCGAGACCGCCGGGGTCAGCCGCATGACCGCCCGGCAGGCGATCCGCCAGCTCGAGCACGAGGGCGTCGTCTACCGCCGCGTTCCCCGCGGCACGTTCGTGGCCGCGCCCCGCATCGCCCTGCGCATCGGCAGCTTCTCGGACGAGATGATCCGCGCCGGGCGCCGCCCCGCCGCCGAGGTGATCTGGGCGCAAGCCCAGGCGCCGCCCGATGCCGCGCGGGACGCGCTCGGGCTCGCGCCCGGCGAGACCGTCCACGCCCTGCAGCGCCTGCGCCGCGCCGACGGTGAGCCGATCGCGCTCGAGACCAGCTACTGGCCCGGCGCCCTGTGCCCGGACATGCTGGACGACCCACCCACCGGTTCGATCTGGGCCCTGCTGCGCGAGCGGGTCGGCGTGGTGCCCAGCCGAGCCCAGGCCACCTTCGAGGTGGTGACGATCGATGACGCGGCGGCCGGGCTGCTCGAGGTCGCACGCGGCGCGCTGGCCATCAGGCTGACCCGCTGGACCTTCGACGGGGCCGGCGCGTGCTTCGAGTACGCCCGCGATCTGTATCGCGCCGACCGGGCCGCCTTCGCGGTCGAGGCGACCATCCCGCCCGCCGCCGCCGGGTGAATGGACGAACGCGCAAGCGGGTAACTGCAGCATCGGCTGCAGGATTCCGCGACAAACGCGAGGAATTCTGCAGACGCTGCGCAACCCGGGTTGCAGAACCTCCGGGTTCGCTGGGACCTGCTTGAACGATGGTGCGCGGTCGGTACCATGGGACGCAGTGGCGAACGTCTCGTATTTGCGAGCCTCCGGTCCGCAAAGAGTATTCAGGCGCAGGAGCAGGGGCAATCTGGCGGTCTCGCCGGGCGGCCGTCGCCCGCTGCGCTACATCCTGGCGGCTCTGATGCTGGTCGCGGTCGGCGTGGTCGTGGCGGCCGGGATCGTGCTGACCTCGGCCAAGGCGAGCCTGTCCGCCGACCCCGTCGCGATCGCCAAGGTCGGGCTCCCGCTCGGCGGCGGCCGCATCGAACGCGTCACGGTCGAGGCGGGGCGCAGCGCCCAGCCGGTTCCGATCACGGTCCGCGACAACCGGATCTACCCGACCAAGCAGGTCCCGGCGGGCACTCGCCTGCAGGTTCAGGTCGTCGTACGGCGCCCCGGCTGGATCGCCTGGCTGGCGGGCAAGACCCAGCGGCTGAACCTCACCGTCACCGCGCCCACGGCCAGCCTGAAATCGCACTTCGTCACCGTCGGCCGCGACGGCGTGCTCAGACTGCACTTCAAATCCCCGATCAGCGCCTACTCCTACGGGTCCAGCTCGACCCACCTGCGGCGGGTTGAGCTCGCGAGTCCGGCGAGCGTGATCACGGTGCCACACAACGGCCAGGCCGGGACGCTGTTCCTGTCGGCCCAGCCCCGCTCGTGGGAGACCTCCCACAGCGCGGCGGTCAGCTGGTTCCCGCCCGGCAGGACGGCGACCGCGGTCGCCAACCCGGCGCCGGGCTCCTCGATCACCTCGGGCACGCCGATCACCCTGACCTTTAACCGCCCGGTCAGCAAGGTGCTCGGATCGCACATGCCGCCGGTCTCGCCGACCACCCAGGGCGCCTGGCACCAGCTCAACAGCAACACGATCGTGTTCCGGCCCGAGAACTACGGCTACGGACTCGGCGCCAAGGTCCAGATCCCGCTGCCCACCAGCGTGCACCTGCTCAACGACAAGGGCTCGAGCGCCGGGACGTGGACCGTGCCGCCCGGATCGACCACCCGGCTCCAGCAGCTGCTGGCCGAGCTGGGCTACCTGCCGTTCAACGTCAACTACTCGGACTCCAAGGGCGCGGCGCTGACGCCGGCCGCCCAGGAGGAGGCCGCGGTCAAGCCGCCGGCCGGCAAGTTCACGCCGCGTTGGTCGGGCGCCCCCTCGTGGTACCTCGGCACCTGGTCGCCCGGCACCTACGGCGAGATCACCACCGCCGCGGTGATGGCGTTCGAGAACACCGAGGGCATGACCGCCGACGGCGTCGACGGTCCCCAGGTCTGGACCGCGCTCATCAACGCCGCCATCCACCACCAGGTCAATTCGTTTGGCTACACCATCGTGGACGTCTCCGAGGGCACCCCCGAGTCCGAGTCGACGTGGCACAACGGCAAGGTCGTGGCCTCCGGCGCCGTCAACACCGGGATTCCGGCCACGCCGACCGCCACCGGCACGTTCGCGGTGTTCGAGCACCTGCCGGTCACGACGATGAGCGGCACCAACGCCGACGGCAGCCACTACGTCGACCCGGGCATCCCGGACGTCAGCTACTTCAACGGCGGCGACGCCCTGCACGGGTTCCTCCGTGGCTCCTACGGCTATCCGCAGAGCGACGGCTGCGTCGAGATGCCGTATGGCGAGGCCGCTTCGGTCTACCCGTACACCCCGATCGGGACGATCGTCCACGTCACCTGAGCCGCCCGCCGGGGTGAGACGGCTTCGTAGAGGGCTGGGGGGAGAGACGGCGAATAGCCAGGACGCGTATGACGGCTTCTCGGTCAGCCACGGTCGGCGCAGACTCCGCCACTCCTGAGGTCGATTCCGGCTGGCGCGCCGCCCTGGACGCGTTCGACGCCGATCTGCGCCGCCGAGCGGTGGCCGCCAAGACCCGGCGGGCCTACGCGATCGACACGCTCCAGTTCGCCCGCTGGGCCAGCGGCCACGCGGTGGCGCCCGCCGAGGTCGATGTCCGCGCCCTGCGCCGCTACGTCGCCGGACTGAGCGCCGACGGCCAGGCGCCGACGACGGTCGCCCGCAAGCTGGCCGCGCTGCGCGGCCTGTTCCGCTCCCAGATCTCGCTCGGCGCGCGTACGGAGAACCCGGCCGACCTGCTCAGTTCGCCCAAAAAGGCCCAGCGCCTCCCGCGCGTGCTCAAGGCGGGGGAGGTGGCCACGCTGCTGGACCGCATCCCGGCGACGTCGCCGCTGGAGCTGCGCGACCGCGCGCTGTTCGAGCTCGCCTACGCCTGCGGGTTGCGCGCCGAGGAGCTGGTGACGCTGGACGTCACGTCAGTGGACTTCGACGCCGAGACCGTGCGGGTCGAGGGCAAGGGGTCCAAGACCCGGCTGGTCCCGGCGGGCGAGCACGCGTTGCGCGCCGTCGAGCGCTATCTCAGCCGCGGGCGGGCGGCGTTGACCGTCGATGCCGAGCCGGCGCTGTTCCTGTCGAAGTCCGGCCGGCGGCTGAGCACGTCGGACGTGCGGCGGCGCCTGCGGACCTGGGCGCGCCTGGCCGCGCGCCAGGCGCCGGCCCTGGCCGACGCCCATCCGCACGCCCTGCGCCACTCGTTCGCAACCCATCTGCTCGAGGGCGGCGCCGATCTGCGTGCGATCCAGGAGCTTCTGGGCCACGCGAGCATCTCGACGACTCAGGTTTACACTCGGGTAGAGTCCGCGCGGCTCCGGCAGGCATACGCGAGCTCTCACCCACGGGCATAACACCGTAAAGTGGAGTAACAAACGGAAACGAACGTCAAAGCGATCGAGCTCCAGGAACTCTGGAGGCGCTACAAGTCCACGGCGGATGAACGAGCCCGGGAACGGCTCGTCGTGGCCTACTCGCCCCTGGTCAAATACGTGGCCGGCCGGATGGGCTCGGGCCTGCCCGCGCACGTCGAGGAGTCCGACCTCATCTCCTACGGACTGGGCGGACTGATCTCGGCCATCGAGCGTTTCGACCTCTCGCGAGAGATCAAGTTCGAGACCTACGCCATCACCCGCATCCGCGGCGCGATCATCGACGAGCTGCGGACCCTGGACTGGGTGCCGCGCTCGGTGCGCGCCCGTGCCCGCCAGTTCGAGCGCGCCAACATGAAGCTCGAGGCGAAGTTTCAGCGGGCGCCGACCGACGAGGAGATGGCCGCGGAGCTCGACATGGGCGTCGAGGAGTTCCAGGACGCGCTGCTGCAGATCTCCAACTCCACGATCGTGGCGCTGGACGAGCTCTGGAGCGTGTCCGACGCGTCCGGGGATCAGGTGTCGCTGCTGGACACGCTGCCCGACCGCCGCGCCCCCGACCCGCAGATGCTGGTCGACGAGTCCGAGTTGCGCGACCGCATCGCCGACGCCATCGCCGCGCTGCCCGAGCGCGAGAAGCTGGTCGTGGCGCTCTATTACTACGAGAACCTGACCCTCCGGGAGATCGGCGAGGTCCTCGGAGTCACCGAGTCGCGCGTGTCGCAGCTGCACACCAAGGCGGTGCTGCGGTTGCGCTCCAAGCTCCAGGGCGAGCTCGAATAACGCCCAGCCCCTGGGCGGTGGTGAGCGCCGGCCAAGCGGAGCGGTTACCAGGACACTCGAGAAGCGGAGCGCAGGCCGGCCAGAAGCCGGATGCGGTGTCCACGCGCATGCGGCCCCTGTCCCCGCGCGCATGCGCGGACCCGAACATCCGTAAGCGGTAAGGTCGCTTTTTCCGCCTTACGAGTGAGAGGAGACACGCCATGCACAAGGCCGCGGATCGGATCCGCAACGTGGCCCTCGTCGGCCACCGCGGCAGTGGAAAGACGTCGCTGAACGAGGCCCTGCTGTTCGAGGCCGGCGTCGTCAATCGCTTGGGGAACGTGGTCGACGGAACCACGGTCTCGGACTCCGATCCGGATGAAAAGGCCCGTCAGATGTCGATCTCGCTGGCGCTGTCCTCGTTCGAGTGGCAGGAGCGCAAGGTCAACCTGCTCGACACCCCCGGCGACGCCAGCTTCATCGCTGACGCGCTGGGCGCGCTGCGCGTGTGCGAGTCCGCCGTGTTCGTCGTCAACGCCGTGATGGGCCTGGAGGTCCACACCAGCCGGCTGTGGCAGCGGGCGGCCGAGCTGGACCTGGCCCGCCTGCTGTTCGTCAACATGCTCGACCGCGAGCGCGCCGACTTCTTCCGCGCGCTGGAGTCGCTGAAGGCCGCGTTCGGCCAGCACGTGGTGGCCACCGAGATCCCGATCGGCTCCGAGCACGAGGTCTCCGGAATCATCGATCTCGTCGACATGAAGGCCTATGAATACGACGGGGCCGGCCGCGAGAACTGTAAGCAGATCCCGATCCCGGACGGCATGCTCGAGCAGGCCCAGCAGTACCGCGAGCGGCTGATGGACGAGGTCTCAGAGACCTCCGACGCGCTGATGGAGCGCTATCTGGAGGGCGAGGAGATCTCCCACGAGGAGATCGTCACCGCGCTGAAGGACGGCACCAACCACGGCTCGCTGTTCCCGGTCACCTGCGGCGTGGCCGTCCGCAACCTCGGCACCAACCGGCTGCTGGACGCGATCGTCGAGGACCTCCCGTCCCCGGTCAAGCACGGCGGCCTGGAGGTGGGCGAGGTCACGCTCGAGCCCGCCGAGGACAAGGAGCTGTTCGCCTACGTCTTCAAGACCCGCGCCGACCCGTTCGCCGGGCGCATCAACCTCTTCCGGGTCTACCAGGGCACGATGACCCACGACACCCCGGTGCTCAACACGAACACCCACAACAAGGAGCGCATCGGCCAGCTCGTCACCTTCGAGGGCAGCTCGCAGGGTCATGCTGACGAGTTCGGTCCCGGCGACATCGGTGCCGTCGCCAAGCTCAAGGAGACGCGCGCCGGCGACTGGCTGGCCGCCCGCGACGAGCCGATCGCGATGCCGTCGATCAAGCTCCCGGCCCCGGTGATGGCGTTCTCGATCGAGTCCGCGGCCAAGGGCGACGAGGAGAAGGTGTTCAGCTCGCTGCGCCGCCTCCAGGAGGAGGATCCGACGATCGATCTGCACCGCGACGCCCAGACCGGCGAGCAGATCGTCGCCGGCCTGTCTCAGGTCCACGTCGAGGTCATCATCGAGCGGATGAGGTCGCGCTTCGGCGTCGAGGTCTCACTCAAGCCGCCACGGGTGCCCTACCAGGAGACGATCCGCTCGACCGCCAAGGCGCACGGGCGCCATAAGAAGCAGACCGGCGGCCGCGGCCAGTTCGGCGACTGCCACATCGAGATCGAGCCGATGGCCGACGGCGACTTCGAGTTCGTGGACGCGATCAAGGGCGGCGTCATCCCGTCCGGGTTCATCCCCGCGGTAGAGAAGGGCGTGCAAGAAGCCATGCAGGAGGGCACGATCGCCGGCTACCCCGTCAAGGGGGTCCGCGTCCGCGTCTACGACGGCTCATACCACACCGTCGACTCGTCGGAGATGGCGTTCAAGGTGGCCGGCTCGCACGCGATGAAGCAGGCGCTCGAGCAGGCCTCGCCGGTGCTCCTGGAGCCGATCATGACGGTCATCGTCAACTCGCCCGAGGACACCGTGGGCGACGTGATCGGCGACCTGAACTCCCGTCGCGGGCGGCCGCTGGGCATGGAGCCGGTGGGCGCGGGGATGACTGAGATCAAGGCCGAGGTCCCGATGGCGGAGATGCTCGCCTACGCGCCGGACCTGCGCTCGATCACCGGCGGCCAGGGCGAGTTCACGATGGAGTTCGAGCGTTACGAGGAGGTCCCCGGGCATCTGGCGGCCAAGGTCGTCGACGAGGCCCGAGCCGAGCGCGAAACCGTGAAGGCGTAGTAGGCTCATTCGGTCGTGAGTACCAGGGCAATTCGCACCTCCACGGCCCAGGCCGCCTGCGACGTGTGCGGGCGGACGCTGCTGCGCGGTGAGCGGGCCGAGATCTATCTGAGCGGCGGTCATCGCCGCTCGGTGTGCGAGCTGTGCACGTCGCGGGCCCTGCACGGCGGCTGGGTCCGCGAGGGCGAGGTGCCCGAATACGACGAGGCCAGCGCCCGGCCCGATCGGCGCCGTTCGCTGTTGGGCCGCCTTCGCGGCCGACGCGACGGCCGGCCCGTCCCGGACGCCGGTCGCGGGGTGCCCGAGGACGAGCCCGAGCCTACGTTCGCCGAGGACATGCCCCCGGCGCCGGCGCCGGCGCCCCGACCCCAGCCGGCGCCGCGCGCGCAGCCCTCATCGCCGGCGTGGCCGGCGCCGGTGAGCCGGGCCGCCGGCCGCCTGTCGGGCCGCGAGCCGCGCCATGTCAGGGCGGTGCCGACCAGCATCGAGCACAAGATCTCCTCGGCGGTGTCGCTGTTCAACGACTCCGAGCATCCGCGGACGGTCGCCGGGATCGGACGCTCGCTGGGCCTGCCCGACGTGTCGGTCCATCCATCAGACGCCAACGGCAGCATCGTGAACATGGTCGTCTCGTGGGAGCTGTGCTGGTATCGCTACGAGGTCGATCTCTCCGAGGAGGTCCCGACCGTGCGCCTGGCGACCCAGGGATATGAGCTGGACGAGCTGTCCGAGATCGAGCGCCAGAACAACGCGATCGCCGATCAGCGCGGCCGCCTCGATCTGAGCAACTGACCGAGAACTAGACATACGTTCGATGGCGACGGCCGGGACTGCCGGATAGCATCAGGCACGTGATCTACTGCGTGGTACCAGAGGCGCTGGCCGACGAGCTCTATCCCAAGCTGGAGAGCTACTACGCCGATGACCCCCATGTCACGGTGATCGTCGACCGTCGCAAGGCCTCCCGGCGCGAGCCCGGTGCCTCAGGGGGTGGCATGCGCGAGGTGCGCGATCGCCGCCGCCCCCGGGTCACCGGCGAGCTGCCCGGCCTCGCAAGCGATTGAGCGATCCGGACCCGCCGACACCGGCGACGCTGGTCGTCCACGTCGACGGCGGCGCTCGCGGCAACCCGGGGCCGGCGGCGATCGGCGTGGTCGTCTCCGACGCCGACGGCACGGTCCTGGACGAGGTGGCCGAGCGCATTGGCGTGGCCACCAACAACGTCGCCGAGTATCGCGCGCTGTTGCGCGGGCTCGAGCGGGCCGCGGCGCTGGGAGCCCGCACCGTGCGGCTCGTCAACGACTCCGAGCTGATCGCGCGCCAGCTGACCGGCGCCTACAAGGTCAAGCACCCGGCGATGAAGCCGCTCTACGACGAGGCGATGACGGCCTTGCGCGGCTTCGACGGCTGGTCGATCCGCAGCGTCCCGCGGGCCCAGAACGCCCGCGCCGACGCGCTGGTCAATCGCGCCCTGGACGGTGACTGAGCCGGTCGTAGTTGAGCGCCATCAGCGCGATCACGTCGCGCACGTCCTCGTCTGAGTCGATCCGCCGCGCCGCCGGCCCGATGCGCCCGGGGAACACGGGGTGCTCGACGATCCGCCCGGCATCGTGCAGCTCGTGCCACACGTCCTTGGGGAACTGGAAGTGGGCGGCATGGTCGCCGTGGAGGTGGCCGATCTCGCGCCGGCCGAGCCGGAACGCGAACTCCCCGCGCTGCCCGTAACCGGCCTCGATGCCCGGCCACGAGGTGAGCGCGTCGGTGATCTGCCGGCTGGGCGAGCGGGTGGTGGTCTCGGTGCTCATGGTGGCTCCTTTTGCGTCGTGGTGCTCTGAGCCATGGTGGACTCCGGCGCGCCCGATTCCCAGGGGCAATTGGTCCTAGGACCCGGACGCTCCCCCGAGCGTCGGGTTGGCCACGCGCGCGGCGAACAGGACCGCGCCGGTGCGGTCGTCGCGCAGGAACAGCAGGAACGGGTGGTCGAGCGCCAGGCGGATGGCCCGCTGGAGGGGCTCGGCGGTCGGCGTCAGCGTGATGCCGGTGGCGGCGGCCGCCACGGTCCCGGCCTCGTCGAGCTTCAGCACCGCGCCGTGCTGGACGGCGGCGATCGTCAGCGAGGCCGCCGGGGTGATGCCGGCGAAGTCGGCGGCGCTCGTGAACGCGGCCGGCATGCCCAGCGCCGACAGCGCCGGGATCAGATCGGCCCGCAGCCCGAGGCGCAGGCGGGGCATGCTCAGGTCGACCTGCCGGGGGCGCAGCCCGGCGGCGATACCGGCCAGGGACGCCGGCGTGAGCTGGCGCTCGAAGGCCGGGAGCGTCCCCAGGGTCGGCATCACCGCGAGCATCGACAACCGGCTGTCGCGGTAGGGCAGGTCGACCGCCCGGTAGCCGGGGCCCTGGCCATAGTCAAACGCCGTCGCCGGCTGGGTCATGAACGGTGTCCTGGTGTGGCGCCCGGGGGCCGTGGCGAACGCGGCCGGCGCGGTCGAGGCGGCGACGAACGGGCTGGCCCAGCGGGCCTTGAGGTAGATCGCGTCGGCGAGGACCAGCGCGGTGCGGGCGTCGATCGCGCCCGGGCCCATGAGGTCCTTGATCAGCTGCCCGGTGTGGGCGGCGATCCAGTCGTTGATCTGCCCGCGGGCGGCGTCGGGCGCTCCGGCGAAGTCCAACGTCTGCGGGGCGGCGCCGAACTCGGTGGCCAGCGCGGTCGCGAACGGGCTCGCCAGCGGCAGGCCCCGCTTGACCCACAGGCCGTTGGCGACGAGCAGCGTCGCCCGGGACGCCTTGGCGCCGTCGGCGGGCCCGGCCGTGTCGGCGGCCAGCGTGGCGGCCAGCGCCCGGCTGGCGGCGCCGAGCGGCCCGGCGGCGGCCCCGCCCAGCACCTGGCCGATCTGGGTCGCGGTGGCGCCGCGGGCCCCCTGGTAGACCATCGCCAGCGCCGCCTCGATCGAGTAGGGGGAGAAGACGGCGTTGCCGCTACCGCCCAGCCGGGTCAGCAGGCCCAGCGCGAGGCGATTGGTCGCCGTGACGGCGGCGGCCGGGCCGCCCGTGATCGGCGCCGGGCCCGGTCCCGCGGCGGCTCCGCGATGGACCCGGCCGGCCAGCCCGGCCACGCCGGCGGCCACGACGGCGACCAACAGAGGGATCCAGCGACGGCGCATCCGCATCCACACACGCTACGTCTCGACGAGTGATTCGTCACGTGTCAGCGCGGGCAGTCGATAGTCTTGTGGCCGTGAGCGATTCCCTGATCGAGCTCAGCGCTCGACTTCATCAGACGGCGGACCTGTTGCGGGCCGGTGAGCTGGAGCCCGACGCCACCCTGGCACTGATCGAGGATTGCGCGCGGCTGGCCTCGGAGGCGAGCTCGGATCTCGATCAGCGGGTGCGTGCCGCGTTGGAGCCGCTGCCCGACCTTCCCGGTCAGCTCCCCCTGCCGGCGGCCTAGGGCGCCCCTTGCCCGCCACCACGACGTTCCGGCCGGCCTATCCGGAACATCTGCGCGCCGACGTCGAGCGCTACCTCGAGGGCATCCGGTTCTCCGAGGAGTTCGCGACCAGCGGGCTGGAGGAGGCGATGCGCTACTCGCTGCTGGCCGGCGGCAAGCGGATCCGGCCGGTGCTGGTCCTCGCCACCGCGCATGCGCTGAACCGCGACGGCGCCGAGGTGCTGCCCCTGGCGGGCGCGATCGAGCTGATCCACACCTACTCGCTCATCCACGACGACCTGCCCGCCATGGACGACGACGACCTGCGCCGGGGTCGTCTCACCTGTCACAAGGCCTTCGGCGAGGACGTGGCCATCCTGGCCGGCGACGGCCTGTACGCCGAGGCGTTCCGGCTGCTGTTGACCGAGCAGGGCGGCGAGCCCCTCAACGTTCTGGCCGCCGCCCGCGAGCTGGCCGCCGCCACCGGCGTTCAGGGCATGGTCGGCGGACAGTATCTCGACGTCGCCGAGACGGCTCCCGAGGGCCCCGCGGGCCTGCGCCGGCTGCACGAGCTCAAGACCGGACGGCTGATCGCCGGCAGCATCGAATGCGTGCTGCTGCTCGATGGCGATCACAAACCTGTCACAATCTCGTCGTTCCACGCCTTTGCGGGCGAGTTGGGCGTGCTCTTCCAGATCGTCGACGACATCCTCGACGTGACCGGATCGGCGCAGACGCTCGGCAAGCAGCAGGGCAGCGACGAGCGGCTCGGAAAGCGCACCTATGTGACCGAGTTCGGTCTCGATGGCGCGCGACGCCTGGCCGACGAGTCGCATGAGCGGGCCCGTGAGGCGCTCGCTGCCGCAGCCCCGGCGAACCCCGCCGAGCTCGAGCAGATCACGGACTTCATCGCAACCCGGAGTTACTAGTGTCCGACCCCCTCTTGAAACGGATCCAATCGCCCCAGGATCTCCATGGGCTGACCGACGAGGAACTGCAGCAGGTCGCTCAGGAGGTGCGCGAGCACATCATCGACACGGTGGGGGAGATCGGGGGGCATTTCGGGGCCAATCTGGGCACCTGCGAGCTCGCGGTGGCGTTGCACTCGCTGCTCGATTCTCCGACCGACAAGATCCTCTGGGACGTCGGGCACCAGGCCTATCCGCACAAGGTCCTGACCGGCCGCCGCGACCAGCTCGAGACGATCCGCAAGTACGGCGGCCTGGCTCCGTTCTGCTCGATCGCCGAGTCCGAGCACGACATCATGGGCGCCGGACATGCCTCGACCGCGATCGGCTACGCGGTCGGGATCAAGGAGGCCATGCGGCGCGGCCGCGGGCCGGACGGACACGTCGTGGCCGTCGCCGGAGACGGCGCGCTGACCGGCGGGGTCGCCTTCGAGGCCGTCCATCAGGCCGGCGGCGAGGGGACCCCGATCGTGGTCGTGCTCAACGACAACGGGATGTCGATCGCGCCCAACGTGGGCGCGATGTCGCGCTACTTCAACCGCGTGCGCCTGAACCCGAAGCTGTGGCACGCCCGCGAGGGCGTCGAGGGCGGTCTGACCAAGCTGCCCGTCGGCATCGGCAACGCCTTCGAGCGCCTCGGGCCCCACTTCAAGGAGTCGATCAAGGCGTTCTGGGCTCCCGGCCTGTGGTGGGAGGAGCTCGACTGGGCCTACATGGGCGTCGTCAACGGACACGACGTCCGCGCTCTGCGCCGGGCGCTGCGCGAGGCCCTGGCCGCCGAGCGTCCGGTCGTCGTCCACTGCGCCACCGTCAAGGGCAAGGGCTTCGCCCCGGCCGAGGAGGGCGGGCTGGAGGGCATGGAGAAGTGGCACGCCGCCAAGCCCAAGTCGATCGCCAACGGCGCCCCGGCCAAGGCCGTCGTCAAGCCGTCGGCGCCCAAGCCGCCGGCCTACACCCAGGTGTTCGGCGAGGCGCTCGTCGCCGAGGCGCGGCGCGACGACCGGGTGATCGGGATCACCGCGGCGATGAACTCCGGCACCGGGCTGAACATCCTCCAGCGCGAGCTGCCCGACCGCTACTACGACGTCGGCATCGCCGAGCAGCAGGCGATCCTGTTCGCCTCCGGACTGGCGCTGCAGGGCTGCAAGCCGGTCGCCGCGATCTACTCCACCTTCCTACAGCGCGCCTATGACCAGATCGTCCACGACGTCTGCCTGCAGAAGCTCAACGTCGTGTTCGCCATGGACCGGGCCGGCCTGGTCGGCGACGACGGCCCCACCCACCACGGCGCGTTTGACATCGCCTACCTCCGCTGCCTGCCCAACATCACCCTGATGGCGCCGCGCGACGAGGCGATGCTGGTCCACATGCTCCACACCGCGCTGCGCTACGACGAGGGCCCGGTCGCCCTGCGCTACCCCCGCGGCGAGGGCGTCGGCGTCCCGCTGCCCCGCCGGCCCGAGCTGATCGAGATCGGCACCGGCGAGATCCTGCGCGAGGCGGAGGGGGCCGGTACCCGGGTGGCTCTGCTCGGCTACGGCACCGGCGTCCGCAAGGCGCTGGAGGCCGCTGACATCCTCGCCGAGCACGGCATCTCCGTCACCGTCGCGGACGCCCGCTTCGCCAAGCCCATCGACCGCGGCCTGGCCGCCCAGCTGGCCGCCGAGCACGACCTGCTGGTCACCGTCGAGGAGGGCGTCCTGGCCGGCGGCTTCGGCTCCGCCGTGTGGGAGACCCTGTCGGACGCCGGCATCGCCCCGCGGATCCTGCGGGTCGGGCTGCCCGACCGCTACGTCACCCACGGCGCGCCGGCGCTGCTGCATGAAGAGGTGGGCTTCACCGGGGAGCGGATCGCCGAGCGGATCGAGTCCGCGGTGGCCCAGCACACCGGCGTCGCCTGACGGGTTTCCGTTCCGTCGCCGGGAGGGTGGCCGGCGACGCCGCGTGGGCGGGGCCGCGATCCCGTACCGTTCCCGCCAGCGTGAAGCGCGTCAGACTCGACAGTCTGCTCTCCGACCGGGGCATGTTCCCGTCGCGCACCCGGGCGGCGGCGTCGGTGCTGGCCGGCGAGGTGCTGCTGCTGCCCGAGCGCCGGCGGGCCGAGAAGCCGGGCCAGATGGTCCCCGACGACGTGGGGCTCGAGCTCGCCGCCGCCCCGGCGTTCGTGTCGCGCGGGGGGATCAAGCTGGCCAACGCGCTGGACGCGTTCGGGGTCGACGTCGCCGGGCGCCGCGCGCTCGATGTCGGCGCGTCGACGGGCGGCTTCACGGACTGTCTGCTCCAGCGCGGCGCCGAGCACGTCGTCGCGCTCGATGTCGCCTACGGCCAGCTGGACTGGGCCCTGCGCTCTGACGACCGGGTCACGGTGATCGAGCGGGCCAACGCGCGGGCGCTGACGCGCGACGCACTGCCCTACGCCCCGGACCTGATCGTGATCGACGTGTCGTTCATCTCGGTCGCCAAGGTGCTCGGCGCGGTGCTGGCGTGCGCCGCCGAGCGCTTCGACTGCCTGGCGCTGGTCAAGCCCCAGTTCGAGGTCGGCCGCGAGAGCGTCGGCAAGGGCGGGGTCGTCCGCGACCCGGCGCTGCGGCGCGAGGCCCTGGTGGCGGTGGGTGGGGCGTCACGCGCACTGGGCGCGGCCGTGCTGGGCTACGCCAGCTCGGGGCTGCCCGGTCCCAAGGGCAACCTGGAGAGCTTCGCGTGGCTCGCCGAGGGGGCTCGCGGCGGCGTCGCGGACCTCGAGGCCGCCGCGCGGGAGGTCGAGCCGTGAGGCGGATCCGCTCAGCGACCGTGTTCACCCACCGGCGCCCGGCGGAGACCGCGCCGGCGCTGGCGATGCTCATCGATCTCGCGCGCGAGGCGGGGGCGACGCTCCGTTTCGACCACACCGAGACGGCCAAGCACACGCTGCCCGACGACCCGGCGGTCGTCCGCGACGCTCCGCTCGACTCCGAGGTGGACATCTGCTTCGCGCTCGGCGGCGACGGAACCATCCTCAACGCGCTGCGCCACTACGCCGGGACCGGCGTGCCGGTGTTCGGCATCAACTTCGGCGAGATGGGCTTCCTGGCCACCGTCGACCGCGAGGAGGCGTGGGCCGGCTCGCTGCGCGCGCTGGCCGGCGACTTCGAGGTGATGTCGCTCCCGGGCATCGAGGTGCAGGCGGGCGACACCCGCGCCCTGGCCATCAACGACGTCTCCATCCACCGCCAGCAGGGCCTGCGGGTCGCGGACCTCGAGTACTCGGTCGGCGGCGACGAGGTCGGCCGCGTCCGCTGCGACGGCCTGGTCGTCTCCACCCCGGCGGGCTCGACCGGCTACAACCTCGCCAACGGCGGGCCGGTCATGGCCTGGGGCGTGCACGGCTACGTCGTGTCCTTCATCTCGCCCCATTCGCTGACCGCGCGCACCCTGGTGGTCGCGCCCACCGACCGGCTCGTCGTCGACAACCGCTCCCGGGAGGAGCCGGTCGACGTCATCGTCGACGGGCGTCCCGTCTGCGTGCTGGCCTCCGGCGACCGGCTGGCGGCCCGGTTCATCGTCGACCAGGGGTCGCTGGCCCAGGTCCCCGGGACGACCTTCTACCACCGGCTGCGCCAGAAGTTCGGGCGGCTGGCCACGCCGTCGTAGGGCCGGCGGTCGCGGCTGCTGCTGCTGCTCGCGGTCGCCGGGAGGGTGGCCGGCGGCGGTCGCGCGCTCCGGGTCGGCGGGTTGGAAAACGGCGGCCTATCGAGTGGGGCACGGAGTGCTCGCTCGCGGCGCCGCATCCGGGGGCTTGGGGAGAAACTCCGGTATGGACAGAGAAACACCCCAACCCCACCCGCGCCGGGGGTCTGCCAAGCCGGTCGGCACCCCGGCTCCCATCGATCGCCGCCGTTGACGTTCGCCGAGGCAGCCGCGGACTTCGCAAGCCCGTAAACACACGCGATTTCCGTCCACGGCGCCTGGTAGACCCCAGCACAGATGCTGTACGAGCTGCGCGTCGAGAACCTGCTCCTGATGGAGCGCGCCGAGCTGCGCCTGGCGCCGGGCCTCAACATGCTCACCGGCGAGACCGGCGCGGGCAAGACGCTGCTGGCCCATGCGCTCGACCTGCTGCTGGGGGGGCGCGCTCGCCGGGGGATCGTCCGGCCGGGCGCCGACGAGGCCTACGTCGAGGGCGTGTTCGCGCTGCCGCCGGCGCTGGCCGGCTCAGACCGGATCCCGAGCGGCGCCGAGGAGCTGGTGCTGGCCCGGCGCGTATGGCCGGACGGGCGCACGCGCGCGTACGTGTGCGGTCGGGCCGCCACCCAGTCCGACCTGCAGGAGCTGGGTGGCCGGCTGCTGTCGTTCTACGGCCAGCACGAGCACCGCAAGCTGATGCTGGGCTCGGCCCAGCTCGAGCTGCTCGACGCCTTCTGCGGGCCGGGGCAGGCGACGCTGCGCGCCAACCTGCGCGAGGTCCATGACCGGGTGCGCGAGCTCGAGGGGCGGGCCGCCGAGCTGAGCGAACTGGCGGGAGCGCGCGATCGCGAGCTCGACCTGCTGACGTTCGAGCTCGACGAGATCGAGGCGGCGGCGCCCAGCGAGACCGAGCAGGCCGAGCTGACCGCCGGGCGCGAGCGACTGCGCCACCAGGAGGCGCTCGCCGGGGCGGCCACCGCCGCCGCGCACGCCGTCGGCGGTGGCGAGGAGCCCGACGGCGGCGCCCCTGCCGCCGAGCTCCTGGCCGAGGCCGCGGGACAGCTCGAGCACGTGATGGCCGTCGACCCGCGCCTGGAGACGCTGGCCCGGCGGCTCGAGGCGCTGCGCTACGAGGCCGAGGACGTCGCCGGCGAGCTGCGCGACTATCTGCTCGCGCTCGAGGGGGGCGCCGAGGCCGGCGGGCCCGGCCGGCTGCAGGAGGTCGAGGAGCGCCTCGCGCTGCTGGGCCGCCTGGAGCGCAAGCACGGCGGCGCCATCGCCGACGTCCTGGCCCATGCCGAGCGCTGCCGGGCGCGCCGCGACGAGTTGCAGAATGCCGACAGCGCGCTGGAGTCGATCGAGGCCGAGCTGGCCGGGGAGCGGACCGAGCTCGACGCGCTCGCCGGCCGCCTGCACAAGGCCCGCCGGACGGCGGCGCCGAAGCTGGCCAAGGCGGTCCGCCAGCGGCTGGCCGAGCTCGCGATGGCCGAGGCCCGGTTCGAGATCGAGCTCTCGCCCCGCCCCGACGGGTGCGGCCCCCGCGGCGCCGACGCGATCGAGATGACGATCGCCCCCAACGGCGGCGGCACGCTCGGCGCGCTGCGCGAGGTCGCCTCGGGCGGGGAGCTCAGCCGGGTGATGCTGGCGCTGCTCAGCGTCGCCGAAGGCACCAGTCCGGCGCAGCCGCCTCAGACGGGGCAGACCCGAATGGCGAAGCAACTCGCAAAGGAGTCCGGAGGACTCCTCGTGTTCGACGAGATCGACGCCGGCGTCGGCGGCCACACCGCGCGGGCGGTCGGGGAGCACCTGCGCCAGCTGTCAGCCGGGCGCCAGGTCCTGTGCATCACCCACCTGCCCCAGGTGGCGGCGCTGGCCGACCGCCATTTCACCATCGTCAAGAACGCGCGGGCCAAGCCGGCGACCACGACGGTCACCGTCCTGGATGGCGACGACGTCGTCGGCGAGCTGGTGCGGATGCTCGGCGGCGGCGCCGAGGATCGGGCCGCCAACGACCACGCCCGCGAGCTTCTGCGGGCGGCGTGAGCAGCGATTGCTCGCTACGAGCAGGGAAACCGCCGCGCGAACCCGGTAGTCGCCGGAAGCCCCGTTAGACTCATTAACCGATCGATGACACAGGGCGAGACGCGCTTCATATTCATCACCGGCGGGGTCGTGTCCTCGCTTGGCAAGGGCATCGCCGCCGCGTCGATCGGAAGACTCCTCGTCTCCCGGGGCCTGTCCGTCCAGCTGCAGAAGTTCGACCCGTACATCAACGTCGACCCGGGCACGATGTCGCCCTACCAGCATGGCGAGGTGTTCGTGACCGAGGACGGCGCCGAGACCGATCTGGACCTCGGGCACTACGAGCGGTTCACCTCGGCCAACACCAGCCGGGCGTCCAACGTGACCGCCGGCGGCATCTACAACACGGTGATCCGCCGCGAGCGCCGCGGGGACTACCTGGGCGCGACCGTCCAGGTGGTGCCCCACATCACCAATGAGATCAAGCAGCGGATCAAGCTGATGGCCGACTCGAGCGAGGTCGACTTCGTCATCACCGAGATCGGCGGGACGGTCGGCGACATCGAGTCGCTGCCGTTCCTGGAGGCGATCCGTCAGTTCCCGGTCGACGTCGGTCGGCGGCGCTGCATGTTCCTCCACCTGACCCTGGTCCCGTACATCGGGCATGCCGGCGAGCTGAAGACCAAGCCCACGCAGCACTCGGTCAACGAGCTGCGGCGCATCGGGATCGCACCGGACATGGTGGTGTGCCGCTCCGAGGCCGAGCTCTCGACGGAGATCCGCTCGAAGATCGCGCTGTTCGCGAGCCTGCCGGTCGAGGCGGTCGTGTCCGCCTACGACGTCGACGACGTGTATCGGATCCCGCTGGTGTTCAACGCCCAGGGCGTCGACGATTTCATCCTTCGCGAGCACTTCGGCCTGGAGCCCGACGCGCCCGACCTGAGCGGATGGGAGGCGACCACCCGCCGGGCGAGTGCCGCCCATCGCCGCGTCCGGGTCGCCCTGGTCGGCAAGTACGTGCAGCTGGAGGACGCCTACCTGTCGGTCGCCGAGGCGCTGCGCCACGCGGGCGTGCATCACGACGCCGTGGTCGAGATCGACTGGGTCGACTCCGAGACCGTGGGCGATCCCGAGGTCAAGGAGCGTCTGCACAGCGCCGATGGGATCCTCATCCCCGGCGGATTCGGAGGTCGCGGCTGGGAGGGCAAGATCACCGCCGCCCGGATCGCGCGCACCGAGGGGATCCCGTACCTCGGCATCTGCCTGGGCATGCACGTGGCGGTCAGCGAGTTCGCGCGGCACGTGGCGGGGATGGAGGGCGCCAACTCGACCGAGATGGATCTGGAGACGCCGTTCCCGGTGATCGACCTGCTGCCCGAGCAGAAGGAGATCGCCGACATGGGCGGCACCATGCGACTGGGCGCCGATCCGGTGAAGCTGCACGACGGCACCCGGATCCGCGAGCTCTACGACGACGCCGTCGTCTACGAGCGCCACCGTCACCGGTACGAGGTCAACAACCATCTGCGACGGCGGCTGGAGAACGTCGGCCTCATCTGCTCGGGCACCTCGCCCGATGAGCGGCTGGTCGAGGCGATCGAGCTGGCCCGCGACGCGCACCCGTTCTACGTGGCCTCGCAGTATCACCCGGAGTTCAAGTCGCGGCCCGAGCGGCCCGCTCCACTGTTCCGCGAGTTCGTCGGCGCCGCCCTCGAGCACGCGGGGGCGGGCGCAGACCCTAAGCCGGCCAGCGAGCCGGCCAACGGCCACGCGGCCGAGCCGGCCAACGGCCAGGCCGCCCCCTCCGGCGACGAGCGAGGCATCAGCGTCTCGCGCGGCGCCGGATTGTGACTCAGACCCTGGCCCCGCGCCCCACGGAGGCCGAGCGCGAGCGCCTGCATGAGACGTTCGCGGCGCTGTGCCGCATCGAGAGCCCGTCCGGGCACGAGCGCGCCTGCGCGGACTGGATCACCGGTCAGCTCGCGGCGATGGGCCTGACGGTGCAGGAGGACGACAGCGGCCCGGCCGCCGGCTCCGATGCCGGCAACCTGCTCGCCCGGATCCCCGGACGGGCGCCGCACAGCCTGCTGCTGTGCGCCCACATGGACACCGTCCCGCTGGCCGCTTCCGTCGAGCCGGTGCTCGTCGGCGGGGCCTGGACCAACGCCAACGAGGGCATCCTGGGGGCGGACAACAAGTCGGCGGTCGCCGTGATCCTCGAGGTCGCCCGTCGCCTGACCAGCGCCCCGGAGCCCCCGCCGATCGGGATCGAGCTGCTGTTCACCGTCTGCGAGGAGGTGTCGCTGCGCGGTTCGGCCGAGTTCGACGTCTCGCGCCTGCAGAGCGCGTTCGGGTTCGTGTTCGACCACGCCACACCGATCGGAGAGGTCGTCGTCGCCTCGCCCACCCATTACCGGATTGCCGCCGAGCTGCGCGGCCACGCCGCCCATGCCGGCGTCCGTCCCGAGGCGGGGCGCAGCGCCGTGGTCGCCGCTGCGCACGCGATCGTCGCGATGCGGCACGGCCGCCTCGACGCCGAGACCACGGCCAACGTCGGCGTGATCCAGGGCGGCAGCGCGATCAACGTCGTCCCCGAGCGCTGCAGCATCGAAGCCGAGGTGCGCAGCATCGACGCCGACCGGGCCGCCGCGGTCACCACGGAGAACGTCGACCACCTCCAGGACGCCGCCAACGCCGGCGAGTGCGACCTCGACCTCGAGGTCGCCCAGATGTTCGCCGGCTACCGCACCAAGCCCAGGGCGCCGCAGCTCGCGGTCGCCCAGCGCGCGCTGACCGCCTGCGGGTACGAGCCCCGCCAGATCGTCTCCGGGGGCGCGTCGGACGCCAACTCGTTCGAGGCGGCCGGCTTTGCCTGCACCTGCCTGGCCGACGGCGTCGAGCACAACCACGAGCCGCACGAGCGCATCTCCGCGCAGGCGCTCGAGGACATGCTCCGCATCGCGCTGACGCTGATCGACGAGTCGGCCGCGGAGCTGACCGCCGGATGAGCGGGTTCGAGCTCATCGGCTCCGAGGTGATCTGGCGCGGCAAGATCATCAGCGCCGGCGCCCAGCACTTTCGCCATGGCGACGGCGCCGTGGTCGCCCGCGACAAGGTCTGGCATCCCGGCGCGGTCGGGATCCTGGCCCTCGACGACGAGCACGTATGGCTGACCCGCCAGCCCCGCGAGGCCGCGGGGGTGACGGAGTCGCTGGAGATCCCCGCCGGCAAGCTCGACATCCCCGGCGAGGAGCCACTGGCCTGCGCCCAGCGCGAGCTGGGGGAGGAGATCGGACTGCAGGCAGCCTCCTGGGAGCCGCTGACCCAGTTCTACACCAGCCTCGGCTTCTGCGACGAGCGCATCTGGCTGTTCGTCGCCCGCGACCTCTCCCGCGCCGTGGACCCCGGTGCCCCCGACGAGGACGAGCGCATCGACGTCGTTCCCTGGCGCCTGGAGCAGCTCGACGACGCGATCGCCGAGACCGAGGACTCCAAGACCCTCATCGCGTTGCTCTGGCTTGCCGCCCGCTCGGCATCCGGCCCGGCTTAATCGGGCGGCGCCAGAGTCATCCGGCTGGCTTGCCGCTCGCTCGGCATCCGGCCTGGCTTAATCGGGCGGCGCCAGAGTCATCCGGCTGGCTTGCCGCCCGCTGCCACGCCTGAGCGGCGGACGCGCCTGATCGCCGCGCGTGAACGAACGCGACCAGCCGGAGGAGTGGCGCGGCCCCGGCGCGAAATACGACGACGATGGCGATTGCCGAGGTCTCACCGATCCAGCGGCGTCTCACCGATCTGACGCTCGAGTTCCTGGCCGCGCTGGAGCTCGAACGCGGGCTGTCGCGCAACACGCTGGAGGCCTACCGGTCCGATCTGCAGCAGTTGGGGCTGTTCCTGGCCAAGCGGGGCCGCGACCCGCTGCGGGTGACGCCCGCCGACCTGATCGCCTTCGTCTCCGAACTGGCCGACGGCCACGACGACAAGCCGCCGGTGGCGCCGGCGACGCTGCAGCGCAAGATCGCCTGCCTGCGCTCGTTCTACCGCCACCTGCGCCGCGAGCAGATCATCGATCACGACCCCACGTCCGAGCTGCATCCGCCCCGGTCGAGCGGTCGGCTGCCCAAGGTGCTCACCCGCGACGAGGTCAACCGGCTGTTGGCCCAGCCGACCGGCGCGTCGCCGGCCGCGCTGCGTGACCGGGCCCTGCTGGAGACGATGTATGCCTGCGGGCTGCGCGCGTCGGAGGCGATCACGCTCGAGCTGTCGGAGATCGACCTGGAAGCCGGGATGCTCCGCGCCCGCGGCAAGGGCTCCAAGGAACGGCTGGTCCCGATCGGCTCGAAGGCGGTGTCGACGCTGCACGCCTACCTGGACCAGGCGCGCCCCCGGCTGGTCGGAATCCGCGACGAGCCGCACGTGTTCGTCAATCTGCGCGGGGCCGGGCTGTCCCGGCAGGGGCTGTACCGGATCGTCCAGGGGCACGCCCGCAGCGCGGGGCTGGAGAAGCGGATGAGCCCGCACACGCTGCGCCACACCTTCGCCACCCACCTGCTGGCCGGCGGCTGCGATCTGCGCTCGCTGCAGGAGATGCTCGGGCACGCGGACATCGGCACGACCCAGATCTACACCCACCTGTCCTCGGACCGGCTGCGCGACGTCTACTTCGACGCCCATCCCCGGGCTCAGATCGGCTCGAGTGACAGCAGCGAGGCCATCACCCCGCGCAGCGCCTCCCCGGAGGCGCCCTCCGCGCCGGCCGAGCGCCAGGCGACGATCCCGTCGGGCCGCACCAGCGACGCGCCGGAGGCCGAGACGCCCTAGGCGCCGGCAAACGCGCCGGCGCGCTCCCCGAGCCGCTCGTCCACGCGTTGGACCGCGAGCGGCGCGCGTACTCCGCCCACCTCATTGCCGGCGGCGACCTCGTCGCCGGCAGCCTGCCAGGCGCCGGCGTCTGGCCCGCACAGCAGTACGAATCCGGCCCCCAACAGGTCGAGCGTCGAGGCCGCGGCCCCGCCGCCGGTCAGCGGCACGTGCGGCGCGCAGGATCTCGGCGGTGCGCAGCTGGAAATGGCCCGCGCGCGGGTGGATGGCCGTTCCGGTGTGGCGCTCGACGGTCAGCGCATCGACTCCGTGCAGTGCCAGCAGCACTGCGGCGGTCAGGCCGACCAGGCTCCCGCCGACGATCACGACCTCGGTCTCCTCCCCGCGGGCACTCCCGCTCACGCGCCGCAGTCTATGTCACCCGGATCGGCTGGCAGAATCGCTGCGTGCCCACCCGGCGAAGCCCGAGCCTGGCCCGCCCGTCGCTGCCCGCGCGCGGATGAGACGCGCGTTCGTCGTCGTCGTGGACGCCTGCGGGATCGGCGCGGCCCCGGACGCCGCCGACTACGGCGACGCCGGCACCAACACGCTGGTTCATCTGGCGCAGCACCTCGGCGGCCTCCAGCTGCCTCACCTGCAGTCGCTCGGCCTCGGGTCGATCGTCGAGCTGGCCGGGGTTGCGCCCGCGCCCGTTCCCGTCGTCCACGGCCGGCTGGCTCCGATCGGGCCGGGGAAGGACTCGACGGCCGGCCACTGGGGGTTGATGGGCGTGCAGGCGGAGCAGCCGCCGCCGATCTATCCGTCCGGGTTCCCGTCCGATGTCGTCGAGGTCGTGCGTGCCGCCAGCGACCGGGGCGTGATCTGCAACCGCCCTGACAACGGGATCGAGGCCATCGAGCACTTCGGCGCCGAGCATGTCGCCGGCGGGGATCTCATCGTCTACACCAGCCAGGACTCGGTGCTCCAGATCGCGGCCCACGTCGACGTCGTCGCTCCCGACGAGCTGTACGAGATCTGCGCGCGGGTCCGGTCGGGGCTGCCCGCCGAGCATGCCGTCGGCCGGGTCATCGCCCGCCCGTTCGACGGAGCGGACGGAGACTACGCGCGGACCGACGGCCGGCGGGACTTCGCGCTGGCGCCGCCGAGTCCGAGCTATCTGGGCGCGATGCGCGCCCACGGCGTCGAGGTCCACACGGTGGGCAAGGTGGGCCAGCTGTTCGCCGGCGCGGGCATCGACGTCCAGCATCCCGGCGCCACCAACGCCCGCGCCCTGGACGAGACCAGCGAGCTGATCGCCACGCTGGAGAGTGGCTTCGCCTTCACCAACCTGATCGAGACCGACCAGATCTACGGCCACCGCCACGACTTCGACGGCTTCGCCGGCGCGCTCCAGCGCATCGACGAACGCGTGGGACAGTGGCTCGACGCCCTCGGCGACGAGGACCTGCTGATCCTCACCGCCGACCACGGCTGCGACCTGACCTCGCCCCGCACCGACCACACGCGCGAGTACGCGCCGCTGCTGGCGCGGTTCGCCGGGCACCGATCGCGCCGGCACGACGGGCCGCTGGCCGACGTGGGGGCGACCGTGCTGGATTGGCTGGCCGAGGCGCGGGCGCCCGGGCTGCCCGGGCACTCCTTTCTCTAAAAAGGACACGATGCCCGAGCTGCCCGAGGTCGAGACCATCCGCCGCCAGCTGGCCCCTCACCTGGAGGGCCGGACCCTGGTCGACGTCGAGATCCTCGACCCGCGCTGGACGCGGCCGGCCCCGCCCCGGGGGGTGCAGGACGGGCTGCGGGGGCGGGTGGTGGAGCACGTGGGGCGCAACGGCAAGTACCTGGTGTGGCGGTTGAGCGGGGACCGGTTCCTGATCAGCCACCTGCGGATGACCGGCGCCCTGCTGTTCGATCCGCCGGTCGACCCGCCGCACACCCGGGTCCGGTTCACGCTGGATGAGGGCCACCGGCTCGTCTACAACGACCCGCGGCGCTTCGGCACCGGGCACCTGGTGGTGGGGGCAACTGCGCGTGACGCATATCTCGACGAGCGCCTCGGGGTGGAGCCGCTCACGCCGGCATTCACCGCCGAGCACCTGCGCCAGATCGCCCGGGGTCGCACCGCGCCGGTCAAGGCGTTCGTCCTCGATCAGCGCCGGATCGCCGGCGTGGGCAACATCTACGCCGACGAGGCCCTGTTCCGGGCCCGGATCCATCCGCTGCGCCCGGCCGGGGCGCTCAACCGCGCCCAGTGCGAAGCGCTGCACGAGGCGATCGAGTACGCCCTGGCCGCCGGCATCGACGCCAAGGGGGCGACGATCGACGACTTCCGCCACGTCGATGGCGCGAGGGGCTCGTTTCAGGACCTGTTCCAGGTCCATCAGCGCGAGGGCGAGCCGTGCCGGGCGTGTGGCACGACGATCCGCAAGATGGTGGTCGGCGGCCGGGGCACCTACGTGTGCGAGCACTGCCAGCCCCGCCCACGGGCGCGGCGTCAGGGCTCGCGCCGGCGGGTCTAGGCCGCGACCAGCTGGGCGAGCGTGCCCGCCCGATCGGCGGCCAGCAGCTCCTGGAACCCGCCCAGCGGCTCACCGTCGATCACGATCTGCGGGAACGTGACCATCCCGGTCAGCTCGATCAGCTTCGCCCGACCGTCCGGGTCTCTTGCCAGATTGACTTCCTCGTACTCGATCGCGCGCTTGGCCAGCAGGGTCTTGGCGCTGGAGCAGTACGGACAATGCTCGGTGGTGTAGACGGTGATCGGCTTCATAACTTCACTTAAGATAGCGCAGGGCTCAGAGCGGAGGGGCCCGTGCCGGGGCCGCTGAGGACCGAGGCGGTCGTGCTGCGATCGATCCGCTACGGCGAGGCCGACCGCATCCTCCATGTCTATACCCCGCATCATGGTCGGCTGAGCGCGATCGCGAAGGGGGCGCGGCGGGCCCGCAGCCGCTTCGGTGGCCGGCTGGAGCCGTTCTTCCACGTGCGCGCGATGCTGCACGAGGGGCGCAGCGAGCTGCTGACGGTGACCGGCGTCGACACGATCGCCACTCACGCCCGGCTGCGCGAGCAGGCCGCGACCCTCGACGCGGCGGCGCGAGCCTGCGACGCGGTGTCCCGGCTGTTCGAGACCACCGATCCGCATGCGGAGGTGTTCCGGCTGCTGGTCAACGAGCTGGCGCTGCTGCACTCAGACCCGGCCCAGGCGCGTCCGGGCAACGGCCTGGCGTTCCGCCTCAAGCTGCTGCTCGCCGCGGGCATCGTCCCCCAGCTGGGGGCCTGCGCGGTGTGCGGCGAGACCGAGCATCTGCGCGGCTTCTCGGGCGCCGCCGGCGGGGTGGTGTGCACCGCCTGCGAAGCGGCCTCGTTCGCGCTGGCCGAGGACGCCTACCGGTTCCTGGTGGCGGCGCTCGGGTCGCCGCTGGCCCAGGCGCCCGACGGCACCGACCTCGTCCTGCGCCAGGTCGAGCGCGCGATCGGCGAGACCGCCGAGCACCACGCCCACGTCCGTCTGCGCCCGCTGCTGGTCGCCTGACGGCGACCTGCGCCCGCTGCTGGTCGCCCTGACGGCGACCTGCGCCCGCTGCTGGTCGCCCTGACGGCGATCCCGCGGTGCTGACACCCCGACCCTCGCCCCGCCGACGCGGTCGCGGCTCATCGCGCCGGCGCTGGGCGACCCTCTGCGCCCGATCATGTCCGGCTGAACGTCATCCCGTGCCGAGCGCGCCCGCCCCGGTCAGCGGCAGTGGCCCGCCCGCGGCCGGTCCGGCGGCGACGAGCGGCAGCTCGACCGCCGAGGGCTCGCTCGCCGAGTGCCCGAGGGCGTAGACGCCGCCGAGCAGGTTGGGCAGCTGGGTGGCCGATGGCAGCGCGTGCGGGAAGTCCGAGGTGGCGATGGTGACGCGCAGCGAGTGGCCCGGCGCCAGCGTGTCGAACGTGGGGAACACCTCGACGTCGTAGCGGGTGACCTGCCCGGGCACGACCGGCGTCTGGGCGACCTTGGTGTAGGGGTGGTAGGGCAGCAGCGGCCGGCCGTCGGGGCCGTACCACGTCATCGTCGGGTCCAGCGCGCGCTGATTGCCCTCGAGCAGGCCCGAGGTGAGCGCGGTCGTGTTGCCGTCGGGGGCGACGTCCGACAGTTGGACGACGAACTCGGTGTCGGTGGTGGTCGAGGTGGCGTAGAGCGTGGCCCCGATCGGGCCGGCCAGAGTCGTGGGCGTCTTGAACGGCGCGGTCGTGTAGTTCTGGGTGCCGGGGCCGATCTGGGAGAGGTTGACGCTCTGGGTGCACGGGTCCTTGAGGCCGAAGTACGAGAGCGCCAGCGGGCCCAGCCCCATCACCCACTGCTCGGTCGAGCTCGTGCAGGGGATCTGCGAGCCGGTGAACACGAGTGGGTCGCTGCCGCCCGAGGCGGCGGCCTGCGACGGGGACAGGCCGCCTCCGGGCTGCAGGTAGTACGTGGTCGGCGTCGCCTGGTCCAGCGGGTAGCGCGACACGTCGACGTAGTTGCCGCTGGCCAGGTCCTCCAGATGCAGCGGAGTCGTCGTATCGGTGATGCCGGTGTCGACGCCCTTGAGCCAATGGTCGAACCAGGCGAGCTCCAACCCGTCGAGGTCCAGGCCGTGGTAGTCCAGGCCCATCCCGGCGGTGACGTGGTACCAGGGCCCCTGGATGAGCTGGTAACGCGAGGTGACCGGCTGCGTGGGGCTCATCGGCGCCAGCGCCGGGCGGCCGTCGTACGCGTTCTGAAAGCCGGAGTAGTTGAGCAGCTCGCCTCGCTGGAACAGGTCGTACCAACCACCGACCAGAAACGCCGGGATCTGGTCTGAGACGATGCGCTGGATGTACTGAACCGGGTTGCGCGCGCCCCAGTAGGTCTGGTCATAGGCCTGGTCGCCCCCGGTCTCGGCGCCGGTCAACAGCGCGGTGTCGAAGTCGGTCAGATCATGGACGTGGTCGACGAGCGCGGTGTCGAAGTCGTCGTTGGCCTCGGTGGCCGGAAGCAGGAGGTTGAGCCCGGCGGTCAGCCCGAGGTAGGCGCTGGAGAACTCGATGTCCGGGAAGCCGCCGGCGAACGCCGTGTCGCGGTAGAGGTCGTTGCCGGCGATGATCGGGAACATCGCCTTGACGTGAGCCGAGCCGGCGTCGGCGGCGGTCTCGAACTGGTTGATGCCCAGGTAGGAGGCACCGAGCAGGCCGACGTCGCCGTCGGCATGGGGCAGCGCGGCCGCCCAGTTGACCAGGGTGGCGCCGTCGGTCCCCTGGATGGGATCGAACAGGCCCCACTCGCCCTGGGAGCCGCCCGTCCCGCGGACGTCGACGACGACGTTGATGTAGCCGCGCTCCACCAGGTAGGAGCTCTCGCCGGCCAGCGCCGCCAGCTGCGACGAGCCCGCCGCCCCGCCGTCGTCCTTGCCATATGGCGTCTGGGTCAGGAGCACCGGGAAGCTTCCGGAGGCCTCCTGCCCCGTTGCCGGGTCGGTGGGGTAGTAGACGTCGGCGCGCAGCACGGTGCCGTCGCTCATCGTCACCGGCAGATTGGTCTGCTCGCCCTGACCGTAGGTGGCGGGCTCGGGGGTCCACGCCTGGGCGGCCGGAGCGGCCACCCCCAGCATCGCCGTCACGCCGGCCAGACAGCCGAGCATCCCGACTCTCGTCATCGCCACTCGCACCGCGCCTCTCCTCTCCGCCGCCGCGGATCCTGGTCAAAAAGTTGGAGTGTTGGCCACTGATACCCGGATCGCCTCCGAGATATGTCCCCGGGGTGTGACGAAATCGCGGCCGAGGCTGGGCGTACTGTCAGAATCGGTGGTGTGAGCGAACAGACCGTCACCGCCGCCTACGAGCACCCCACCGGGCCGGTCGCCGATGCCTTCGCCGCGCGCATGCGCGAGCGCGAGGAGGTGACCCTGTCGCCGCTGGCCACGCGCTCCTACCCCGCCCGGCGCGCCCATCCGGAGGCCGAGTGCGGGTTACGGACCCCGTTTCAGCGCGACCGCGACCGGATCGTGCACTGCAAGGCCTTCCGGCGCCTGAAGCACAAGACGCAGGTCTTCGTGGCCCCCAGCGGCGACCATTACCGCACGCGGCTCACGCACACGCTCGAGGTGACCCAGATCTCGCGCACGGTGGCCCGGGCCCTGGCGCTCAACGAGGACCTGTGCGAGGCGATCGGGCTCGGGCACGATCTCGGCCACCCGCCGTTCGGCCACGTCGGCGAGGACGTGCTCGACCGCTGCCTGCGCGAGCGCTTCGGGACCGGCTTTCGCCACTACGAGCATTCGCTGCGCGTCGTCGACACGCTCGAGCGCGACGGCCGGGGGCTGAACCTGACCGACCCGGTCCGCGACGGGATCATCAGCCACTCCGGCCGCTCGGCCGAGCCCTCCACCCTGGAGGGAGCGATCGTCCGGCTCGTTGACCGGGTGGCCTACATCAACCACGACATCGACGATGCGGTCCGCGCCGGCGTCCTCTCCGCGGGCGAGCTGCCGGCGGGACCGATCGAGGTGCTGGGGGAGACCGGCGAACGCCGGATCGACACCCTGGTCCACGATCTCGTCGAGACCTCCGACGCCGCCGGCGCCATCGTCCAGGGCGAGCTCGTCGGGGGCGCGATGACGGCGCTCCGGGCGTTCATGTTCGAGCGGGTCTACCTCGGTCCGGTGGCGACTCGCGAGCACGCCAAGATCGAGATCGTCATCCGCTCGCTGTTCGATCACTACTGCGCGCACCCGGAGGAGATTCCGGAGTCGCTCCCCGCCGGTGAGCTCGCCACCCGGGTCACCGACTACCTGGCCGGCATGACCGACCGCTTCTGCATCCGGGCGTTCGAGCGGCTCAGCGTGCCCGATTCGTTCGCCCCGTGAGCCGCTACACCGCCGACTCGCGCGACCGCGTCTTCGCGGCCGTCGACATGCTGGCGCTGGTCTCGGCCCGGACCGAGCTGCGCCGGGCCGGGGTCAACAGCTACTTCGGGATCTGCCCGTTCCACGACGAGCGCACCGGCTCCTTCCACGTCCGCCCCGACGAGAAGCACTACCACTGCTTCGGCTGCCAGGAGTCGGGCGACCCGTTCGACTTCGTCATGCAGACCGAGGGGCTGGACTTCAAGGCGTCGATGGAGTCCCTGGCCGACCGCTTCGGCGTCGCCCTGGAGACCGAGACCGAGGACCCGGGGGCCGCGGAACGCCGTCAGCGGCGCGAGCGGCTGCACAAGCTGCTGGACCGGGCGACGACCTACTACTCGCGCTACCTGTGGGAGGCGCGCGAGGCGCAGGACGCGCGGTCCTACCTGCTCGGTCGGGGCCTGGAGGAGGCGACGCTGCGCGAGTTCCGGGTCGGCTACGCGCCCAGTGCCTGGGATCGCATCCTGCTGGCGTCGCGACGCGCCGGCTACAGCGACGACGAGCTGCTGGCCGTGGGCCTGGTCCAGCGCTCGAAGAATCGCCCCGGCAGCGTCTATGACCGCTTCCGCGAGCGGATCATGTTCCCGGCGGTCGACGCCCGTGGCCGCGTGCACGGGTTCGGCGCGCGGCGGATGCGGGAGAACCAGGCGGGGGCGGGTGGGGCCAAGTATCTCAACACCTCCGACGGCGACCTGTACCACAAGCGCGAGGTGCTGTTCGGCATCGATCTCGCCCGCGCCGCCGCCGCCCGGGCCGGCCGGATGATCCTGGTCGAGGGCTACACGGACGTGCTCGCTCTGCACCAGGCCGGGATCCGCAACGCCGTGGGGATCATGGGCACGTCGGTGACCGAGGAGCAGATCGGCGAGCTCGAGCGCGTCGTCAAGATCCTGGAGCTGTGCCTGGATGCCGACCGGGCCGGCCAGGACGCGATGCTGCGGGCCGCCCGCCTGGCGGCGGGACGCCGGCTGGAGCTGCGGGTGGTGGCCCTGCCGGAGGGCACCGACCCCGCCGATCTGGTGGCCGCCGATGGCGCCGACGCGGTGCGCGAGCGCTTCGCCTCCTCCGCGCCGTTCGCCGTGTTCAACGTCGGGCGGATCCTGGACCGGGCCGACACCCGCAGCGCCGAGGGCCGCGACGCCGCGCTGACCGAGCTGCGGCCGGTCCTCAACGAGCTGACCCCCAGCGTCCTGCGCGACGATCTGCTCCGCCGCGTGGCCGGACGCCTGGAGCTGTCCGAGGCCCGGCTGGCCACCGTGCTGAGCGCCGGAGGGTCGGCGGGCGGGACGCTGCCGGCCAACGGCTCGGACGCGGGCGCATCCGTCGGGACCGGCGGGTCGGTCGCCCCCGGTGGCTCGACCGCGCGCTCCGAGCGGCTGTTTCTGGCGCTGTGCCTGGCCGTCCCCGACCGGGGCGCCGCCCTGCTGTCCCAGGTCGACGTCGACGCCCTGCTGACCAGCGGCGTGATGCGCCGCGCCGCCCGGCACCTCGGCGCGCACCTCGCGGCGCCGTTGGCCGATCTGCCCGCCGACGACGACGAGTTCGCCCGGGTGATCGGCGGCCTCGTCGACCTCGCCGGCCGGGTGCCCGATCCCAGCGCTGACCGGCTGGAGCACACCCGCCTCATCCTCGAGCTCGACCGGCTCGAGCGCGCGATCATCCGCGCCCGGGCCGAGGGGGAGGGGACCAGCGAGCTCGCCCGGCAGCGCGAGGGGGTGCGCGAGGAGATGCGCGGGGTCGTGGCGCGGCTGGAGACGACGATGTGATTGGTTGTGCCTCCGAACGGATGCACGCGGACGCGCGCTGACCAGAGCCCGGAGATTGGAGGCGCACTTTCGGTCCGCGCGCCCGTCATTGTTGGAGAGGCCGCGTCAGCGGTGCCATACCTTCGGGAGGCTTTTGATGAGACGTGCGGTAGTCGCAGTGATCGCGATGCTGCCCTTCGCGCTCGGCGCGGGGGTGGCTCAGGCCCACGGACCGGGTTGGGGTTCAGGCGATGGACCGGGCTGGGGACCCGGAGGACAGGGGGCGAGGACGCAGGTGGTGGCGGTCGCGGGCACCGTCGTTTCCGTCGATCCGTCGACGTCGAGCTTCGTGGCCAACGCCTACGAGCCTCAGGGCGAGGGCCCGGGCTGGCGCGATCATGGCCACGGAGGCCCCGGGCGCTTCCGCGACGACTTCTTCGGTCCGGGAGTCCAGGCGCCCACGACCACGCCGGTCACGATCCCGACCAACGGCGCGACCAAGTTCCGGGTTGACGGTCAGACCGGCACGGTCTCCAGCCTGGCCGCCGGCGACCGGTTTGTCGCTCTGTTCAGCGGCAGTCGCGGCGAGGCGCTGTCAACGCTGATCGCCAATCCGGCGCTGGCCGTCGTCGCCCACACGCCGCCGGCCATGCGCCAGCTCTACGCCTTCGTGGGCACGGTCAGCTCGGTCAGCACCACCGCGGACACGGTCACCGTCCAGGTCGGCAACTCGCTGCCCTCGGGGCTGGTGCCGGCGGCGTCGGACCCCGCCACGTTCACCGTCTCCGCGCAGACGCTGTTCCTCGGCGGAGCGGCCACCAACGGCCTGTTCGGCGGCTCGCTGACCGATGTGGCCCCCGGGGACACCGTCGCGGGTGCTGAGATCGGCACGGCGGGCGAGACGCTCTCGCAGGTCGAGTCCTCTCCGCTGCAGGTGCTGATCGACTTCCCGTCCGCGTCGGGCTCGTCGACCACCACCAGCTCGGTGCGCAAGCAGGCGCGGGAACGCGCCCTGAGTCAGGCATTGGCGATTTTCGGGTACAAGAAGAACGCCAAGTCGCATGGCTCCAGGCACCATGGCAAGCACGGGACGTCACACGCCAGGAAGCACGGCAGTCGAAAGTGAGACCGCCCCTGTGAAGAGCCCCGGGCGGCTCGCGGAGCCGTGGGGTCAGACGCAGATAGCGTCCACCCCCCGGGCCGCGCGGGTCGCGCCGCGGCGTCTCCTGCGCCTCAGATCGGACGCGGTACTCGGCGAGCGCTTCGCGGCTGGGGACGAGTCTGCGTTCGCCGTCCTCTACGAACGGCATCGCCCCAGTGTCCTGGCGATCTCCATCGCCGTGCTGGGCTCGCGTCACGATGCCGAGGACGCGGCGCAGGAGGCGTTCGCGGCGCTGGCGGTGGCGCTGCGCCGGCAGCCGCCCCGCGAGCTCCGCCCATGGCTGGTCCGGGTCACCCGCAACGCGGCGATCGATCTGGCCCGGCGCCGGCGGGGCGGACCGCTGGTACAGGAGGATCTCGACCGGCCGGGACCGGCCGGGACGCCGATCAACGCGGAGCTGGCGTCGGTCCTGGCCGGGATTCGCGAGCTTCCCCTGGCCCAGCGAACCGCCCTGCTGATGCGGGAGCTCGCCGGTCATTCGTATCGGGAGATTGCGACGATGATGGACAGCGACGAAGACGCGGTGAAGGGCCTGATCGCCCGGGCCCGGATCGGCCTGCGCAACTACCGTGAGGCCAGCGAGCTGCCCTGCTCGTCGGTCCGGGCGACCCTGGCCGCCGAAGCGGACGGCCGCCGGCGCGACAAGACCGTCCGGCGCCACATGCGCGGCTGTCCCTCGTGCCAGGCCTACCGGGAGGCTTTGCGCACCGATGCCCAGGCCCTGCGGGCCCTCGCGCCTCCGGTCCCGACCGCCGGACTGGCCGGCGGGGGTGCCGCGGTGGGCCTGGTCGCCAAGGGTGCGCTCGCCGGCGGAGCTCTGTCGCAGGTCGGCGCCGTCTGCGCGGCGTCGATCTGCTCCGTCGGTGGTTTTGTGCTGCTGGCTCCGCAGCCGTTTCACCGATTGATCCGGGGCTCGGCAGCGGCCGTGCACGCGACGTCGCACCACGCTGCCCGCGGCGGCCGGGGTGGCGCTGGCCGCGGCTCGGCGGCCGGTGTCGCGTCGACGTCCACCGGTGCGGATGGCGCCGGGTCGTGGACGGCCGGCTCGGCGTCGCTGGCCGGGCTGGCGGTCCGCCGCACCGTGCGCGGGGCGGTCGAGCCCGCCGCCACCCTGCGGTTCGCGTATGAGACATCCCGTCGCCGGGGCGGCGCGGGAACGCGTGTTCGCCCACCCCGCCCTTCCGGCCACGGCGGGTCGAGCGCCGGGCCGGCGGCCGGCCGAGGGGACGGCGCCGGGCCACCCGCGACCGGGGGGTGGAACGGGAACGGCGGCAACGGTGTCGGCGGCGGTGGCCGGGGGAGTGGTTCGGGCGGGCACGACGGCTCGGGCGGGCGGGTCTGGCATGGCGGCGATCAGAGCGCCGGCGGTCGGTCAGGTGACGGTGGCGCCGGCGGCTCGCGCGGGTCTGCCGGTGGCTCGGGCGGCTCGGGGCGCGGCTCGGCCGGCGACGGCTCCGGGGGCTGGCACGGGTCCGACGGCGCGTCCGGCGCCGGACGCTGGGGTGACGGCCGGGGCTCGACCGGCGACGGGTCCGCCGCCACCGCCACCGACGACACCACCGCCCCGGGCGACCGCGGCGGGCCGGGTCACGAAAGCCACGGTTCGGTTTCCGGGTCGGGCGCCGGCGATGGCTCGGTGACACCGGCCGGGGCCCCGGCCGGCGATGCCGGCTCGAGCGCCGGTGGCGCAGCGAGCAGATCTCGCGGCACCGCCGGCGTCTGAAGCGTGATTCCCGTAGAGTGAAGGGCCAAGAACTAAAGTCGCGCGGACGCGCGTCGATGACGTCAAGAGTTGGGCCCGTTGGCTCAATACATCACTTTCCGGGGTAGCTCAACCGGCAGAGCGAACGGCTGTTAACCGTTAGGTTGTGGGTTCGAGTCCCACCCCCGGAGCTCCCAGTTTTCAAACGCCGCCGTGAGCCCAGCCCGAACGGCTGGGACGGCGCGCGTCCGTCCCAGCCGCATCGGTCGGGGAGCGGGTTTACGGGGTCGCTGACCCCGACGGCACGATCAGCGTCAGGCCGCCGACCGGCTGGCCCGTGGTGAACGCGGGCTGACCGGCGAGCTGGTTCAGGGTGGCGGCGCCCTCGCTGGAGAGCTCGGCCAGGAGGCCGCTGAGGCTCAGCTCGCCGTTTGGCGTCGCCGCCGCCTCCAGCTGCGAGGTGTCGAGGTCGAACAGCTGGACCTCGGGGCCGCCGTCGAGCGAGAAGCTGAGCGTCGAGCCGTCCGTGCCGGTCCCGAGCGTCAGCTGGGGCGAGGTCAGGTTGACCGCGAGCTGGCCGGACCCGAGCTGGAGGCCGCCGGTCAGCGGCACGGTGCCCGTCAGCGTCCCGTTCGCGAAGCCGGCCGATCCCGCGGAGCTCCCGCCGGCCGCCGGCAGGGTGACGGTCGAGCCGTCGGTGCCGGGCACGTCGACGCCGCTGAGGGCGTTGAGCACGCCGTCGGCCGCGGGCCCGAGCGGGGTGGCGCTGAGCCCCGTCGACGCCAGCGCGCTCTGGAACGCCGGCGTGAAGCTCAGGCCGACGCCGGGTCGGGCGAGCGCGGTGGGGCCGGCGCCGGTGCCGCTGCCGGTGCCCGCGGCGCCGCCGCCGGTCGACTTCACGGTGCTGCTCAGGGTCAGCGCGAAGGACCCCAGCCGTTGGTTGGCCTTGAACACGCGTCGCTTGAGCGCCGCATCGATCAGCTTCGCCGCGGTCTTGCCGACGGTGGCGGAGAAGCCGGTGATCGTCTCCTGGGTCCCCTTGACGCGGACCCGGACCTTGCCGGCCAGGGTGAACACCGTGACCTTGCGCTTGCCCACCCTGGCCGTGACGGTCGCCGTCGATCGCTTGCCCTTCATCGCGCGCTGGAAGCTGAGGCTGGTGAGCTTGATCGAGCGCTTGCCCCGGGTCAGGCGCGAGACCCCGGAGTAGCTCACGTTCCCGGTCGTGTTGGTGAAGTTCCACTTCCCGGATTTCTCGGGGAAGTACGCGCTGGTGCCGCGGCGCGTCGCCGGGCGCGTGGTCTTGAGCGAGACGCGGTCGCGTGTGAGCTCGCGCTTGGTCGCCGGCGACAGCGTCAGCGCCGCGCGGTCTGCGCTGCTCGAATGCAGGCTGACGGTCTGCCCGGCGGCTGCCGCGGGTGTCGCGGTCATCAGCCCGGAGGCGAAGGTGGCCGCCGCCAGGCCTACGAGGGGCAGCAGCCGAAGCGGGGTGCGAAGCATGGCCTTCCTTTCGATGAGGGCCGGTGTGATCAGCTGCTCGCTAGATGCTCCACAATTCTGTTTCTCTAGACAGCGCCTGGACGAATATCCAGGGCAATCGCTCACGGTGGCTCGCCAAAGCGACGCAAGCCTCCGTCTGGCGCCCCGGATTTGCCCAGTCAGGCGCGCGAGCGCAGCGCGTACTCCTCGACCAGGTCGGCCGCCCGCGCCGGCCCGGAATGGGCGGCCGACCAGGCGCCCAGCTCGGCGGCGCGGTGGCCCAGGCCAGGCTCGCGCAGCGTCCGCCGCACGGCCAGGCGCAGGGCCGCGGGATGCAGCAGCGGCCAGGGTAGCCGGGCGCCGGCCCCCGCCCAGGCGACCCGGGCGGCGTTCTCGGCCATGTCGCCGACGTGGGGCACGGCCAGCACCCGACACGACGAGGACAGCGCCCGCACCAGCGTTCCGTGCCCGGCGTGGCAGATGACCAGGGCGCAGTGGGGCATCGTCTGGGCATAGGAGAGCCACTCGACCACACGCGTGTTGGCCGCCACTCGCGCCGGCCCGGAGAGGGGGCGGCGGTTCCAGGTGGCCAGCACCCGGATGGGCTCGCCGCCCAGGCCGGCCAGCGCGGCCCGCAGGAGGCGATGCTCGGGGTCCTGGGCGGTGGACGGGGCGACCAGCACGAGCGGCGCGTCGCCACCGGGCGGCTCCACGGGGCCGAACGGCGGCTCCCACATCAGTGGGCCGACGATGTGGACGTGGTCGGGCCAGTCGCGCGGATACTCGAGCTGGGGCAGCGTTCCCACCAGCGTCAGCCCCTGGCTCAGACCCCCGTGAAAACGGGTCAGCGGCGGGAGGCCGAGCCGGCGGCGGGTGTCGTTGAGCTCGTCACGTCCGCGGCTGAGCCCCGAGCGCACCGGCCGATCGAACACTCGCCACAGGGTGCGCCCGACCTCGGTGCGGGGCATCATCGCCCCGAACGCGTACGGCGGGAAGCCGGGCTGGCCCACCGGATAGACATGCGGGATGAGCGTCGCCACCGGCACTGACTCGAGCTCGGCGGCCAGCGCGGGCGCCAGGGTCAGGATGTCGTGGACGACCACGTCGGGCGCGGCCGCGGCCACCGCCGGTCGGGTGTGGGCGGTGGCCCGGACGACCGCCTGGTAGGGCGATAGCGGCCGGTCCCGCGTGGGGAACACCGGGTACTCGGGGGCCGGCAGGAACGCCATCCCGTTGGCCTCGACGTGTTCGCGCCACCGCGACCACGTCTCGTAGGTCACGGCGTGCCCGCGCCCGGCCAGCTCCGCCCCGAGGGCGAGCATCGGGAAGGCATGCCCGGGCTGCCCGAAGGCGCCGAGGAAGATGCGCAGGGTCAAGCCGCCAGTTCGGCGATCGCGCGCAGTTGCGCGGTCCGGTCCTCGCGCGTGAAGGCCATCGGCATCACCATCAGGGTGTCGACCCCGGCATCCCGGAAGGCGGCGATGCGATCGCGGACCACATCCGCCGGTCCGCACAGCGAGACCATGTCGATCAGCTCGTCTGGCAGGGCCGCGGCAGCCTCGTCCTTCTTGCCCTCGAGATAGAGGTCCTGGACGGTTCTGGCCGCCTCCTCGAACCCGTAGCGCTGCACCAGGCTGTTGTAGAAGTTCTGCTGACGCGAGCCCATCCCGCCCACGTACAGCGCCAAGCCCGGCCGCATCATGTTGCGGGCCATCTCGCGGTCGTCGGACACGAACGCTGACACGGTGGGCGCGATGGCGAAGCCGTCGAGCGATCGCCCCGATCGCGCCGCGCCCTGCTCGAGCAGCGTGCGGAAGTCGTCGACGTGCTCGGGGGAGAAGAAGGTGGGGAGCCAGCCGTCGGCGATCTCGCCGGCCAGCGCGGTGTTCTTGGGGCCGATCGCCGCCAGCAGAATCGGAATCCGCTCCTGCACCGGGGCGATCATCAGCCTCAGCGCCTTGCCCGGGCCGTCGGGCAGGGGCAGCTCGAGCGTCTCGCCCTTGAACTCCACCCGTTCGCGGGCCAGCGCCTTGCGCACCACCGCCACGTACTCCCGGGTGCGCTGCAGCTGGCGTCCGAACCGCTGTCCGTGCCAGCCCTCGGCCACCTGCGGGCCCGACGAACCGATCCCGAGGATCATCCGTCCGCCGGAGAGCTCGTCGATCGTCGCGGCGGTCATCGCGGTCATCGCCGGCGACCGGCCGGGGATCTGGAAGATGGCGGACCCGAGCTTGATCGTCGTCGTGCCCGCCGCCAGCCAGGCCAGCACCGTCGCCGCGTCCGAGCCGTAGGCCTCGGCGGCCCACACCGAGTCATAACCGAGCCGTTCGGCCTCCTGAACCACGTCCAGCTGCTCCTGGGGACCTATCCCAAAGCCCCAGTAGCCAACGTTGAGTCCCAGTTTCATCGCAAGGTTCCTTACTTGTGTAGGGGCCCGGCGTCAAGCGCAGGGTCCGGGGTTGTCGGGATAGAACTGCTGCGGGCGGGTGATGCGCGGGCGCGGTTGTCGGTGCGGGTGTTGTGCGCGCGGGCGCCCAGCCTTACTTCGGTCC
>DATAWL010000015.1:0-5229 GCA_036267215.1 Solirubrobacteraceae bacterium
CCTCGGGGTGAGCCTGTATTACCTGGAACCAGGGCAGGCGATGTCCCTCTATCACCACGAGGCGGGCCAAGAGGATTTCGTCGTTCTTTCGGGTGAGTGCACGCTCCTCATCGAGGCACAGGAGCGCCCGCTCGGACAATGGGATTTCGTGCACTGCCCGCCACGGACGGCTCACACGATCGTCGCCACCGACCGGCCCGCGCTGATCCTGGGCGTCGGAGCCCGCAAGGAGAAGGGCAGCGCGCGCTATCCGGTCGAGCCGGTGGCGATCGCCCGGGGCGCCGGCGTGCCGGACGAGTCGAAGACGGCGACCGAGGTGTACGCGTCGTTCGGCGAGCCGACCCGGGGTCCGGCGCCCGACATCCTCGGCTGAACACGAAAGCCCCGGAACCCGAGGCTTCTCGAAGGTGAGCGAGGGGACTCGAACCCCCGACCGCCTGGACCACAACCAGGAGCTCTACCAACTGAGCTACGCCCACCGTGGAACCGCTGAATCTACCAGCGCGCCGCCGGTTGGCCGAGTCGGGTGGCCGCCGGCCGAAGCCGGGCGCGCGGCCCTGACGCCGGCGTAACGGCGTTACGGCGCGGCTAGCCGCGCCGGCCTGTAGGTCAACAGCTGCGGCACTGGCCGCTGAGGCTCAGCCAGCCGCGGGCGGGGCCGCCCGCCACGGGGTCACGGCCTGCCGCGGGGCCACGGCCTGCCGGGCGCACTGGGCGTAGGACCGGACCAGGGGATTGCGGTGGTCGGCGCGCCAGGCGAGCGCGAGCCGGCACGGCGCGATCCCCGTGACCGGGCGGGTGACGACGCCGCCGCGGGTGACCAACGGCGCGTTGCCGCTGGCCAGCAGGCAGATGCCGCGCCCGTCGACCAGGAACTCGTAGGTCTCGTCGGCGCTGGTGATCTCGGCCCCGATCACGGGGTCGCGGCCGCCGCGCGCGCCGGTGCCGAGCCAGTAGTCGCGCAGCGGACCGGCGCTCTTGGGCAGAGCCAGGAACGGCTCGTCCGCCAGCTCGTGCAAGTCGATCGTCGCGCGAGCGGCGAGCGGGTTCTGCTCGGACATCGCCACCAGGCAGAGCTCCTCGAGCACGACGATCCACCGGTAGCGGCGCGCGTGCGGGAGCGGAAGCCAGACGAAGGCGACATCGCTGGTGGCATCCGCCAGGGCCGCGGTCGGGTCCGACCAGCCGATCTGGCGCAGCGCGATGGTCGCGGCCGGATGCACCTCGCTGAAGCGCGACCGAATCGCCGGCAGCAGGCCACCGCGGCCTGGGCTGGTGCTCATGCCGACGACGAGCAGGGACTCCTGTGTCTGCCTGGCGTCGTCCACCGCGGACTGGGCCGCATCCCACTCCGCCAGGACGCGCCGCGCGTGGGGAAGCAGCGCCTCCCCGACGGCGGTGAGGCTGACGTCGCGTCCGTGCCGCTCGAACAACGGTGCGCCCAGCGTGCGTTCGAGCATCCGAATCTGCTTGGAGACGGCGGGCTGGGAGACATAGAGCCGCTCGGCCGCTCGGGTGAAGTGCAGCTCCTCCGCCACCGCCACGAAGTAGCGCAGATCACGGCCGTGTACGTCCATAGCCAATGGTTATCGTAATCGGTATTGGACGCCGCGGCGATGGACGCGCACGATGGCGTCATGGATACGACCCCTCACATGAATCCGAGCGACTCCGCCGGCGGCGGCAACGCACCGCCGGTTCGACCGTTTCGCCGCGTCTGGCTGGTCACCGGCGCCAACAGCGGCTTTGGCCGCGCGATCACGCACGCGGCGGTCGCGGCAGGCGACGTCGTCGTCGCGACGGCCCGGCGCGTCTCGACGCTTCGCGACCTGGTGGCCGCCCACCCGGGACAGATCGACGTGGTCGAGCTCGACGTCACCGAGCTCGACCGGATCGAGACGATCGTGGCCGAGGTCGTCGATCGACACGGCCGCATCGACGTGCTGGTCAACAACGCCGGCCGCGCCCATGTGGGGGCCGTGGAGGAGACGACCGACGCCGAGCTGCGCTCGCTGTTCGAGGTCCATCTGTTCGGTCCGACCGCGCTGGTCCGCGCGGTCCTGCCCCACATGCGCTCGCGCCGCTCGGGCACGATCGTTCAGATCAGCAGCATGGGCGGCCAGCTGTCCTTCGCCGGCGTCGGAGCCTACAGCGCGACCAAGTGCGCCCTGGAGGGACTCTCGGAGGCGCTGGCCGAGGAGGTCGCGCCGCACGGGATCAAGGTGCTGATCGTCGAGCCCGGCGCGTTCCGCACCGGCCTGTTCAGCGGGGGCACCGCGAGCGACACGACCGACGCGTACGCGGACACGGCCGGAGCGACCCGCGCGATGGTGCGTACCGGCGACGGCACCCAAGCCGGGGACCCCGCCAAGGCCGCCGCCGCCATCCTCGCCGCCCTGGGGGCGGACCCGTCGCCGCTCCGGCTGCCGCTCGGCAGCGACGCCGTCGACGCCATCGCCGCCCACCTCGACACCGTCCGCGCCGAGCTCTCCGCCTGGGTGACGGTCGCCCGAGACACCGCGTTGGACTGACCGGAACACGCGGCGCAGTGCCCCCGGCAGGACTCGAACCTGCGACCCACGGCTTAGAAGGTCGGGGTGAACCCCCCATGAACCGGGACGATACGGCTGGATGGGCCACGAATGGGCCACGGATCTCACCCCACCACCTCTCTGATCTGGTCAAAGCTGCGCCGGAGCGCGTGTGTGTAGCCGCTCGCCGATGACGCCGGGGCCGCCACCAGACGGCTCGCATGCCGTCCGGCAGCTGATCTCGACGCCGTCGGCCACGGGGAACTCCACGCTCTCATACCCGTTGCGTAGGTCACGCACGTAGACGAGATAGTCGGCCATGGATGGCAACGACGTGTCGTCGGCCAGGACCAGCGCGCCCGGGGTCAGCGAGGGCTCCAGCATGCGCAAGACCGGCAGCGCCAGGTACTTCCAGCCATCGAGCAGCACGAGCTGGATCGGCCCCTGGACCCCCGCGAGCGTTTCACGGGCGTCGCCAGCGAGGATCTCGATCACGTGGTGCACCCCGGCCGCCACCAGATTGGCGCGGGCGGCAGCGACCTTGGTCTCGCTCAGCTCGGTCGTCACGACCGAGCCGATGCCGTTGTCCCTCACGGCCGCGGCCAGGTAGATCGTGGAGATCCCGAACGAGGTCCCGAACTCCACGACCGTGGTGGGGCGGACCGCCCGCGTCAGCTGGAGCAGAGGGTGCCGGCCTCACGCGAGATCGGCATGTAGATGTGCTCACGCTGCTTGGCGCGCTCGGCCGCCGACAGCGGCTGGTTCGCGCCCGGCGGTGATGTTGCTCCCGGCTCTCGGGAGTCATCGTGGGTGGCGGCGGCGTGGAGGCGTTCCAAAACGCTGCGCACGGCCGGATCATGGAGGCTGCCGCTCATGACGCCGATGGCCCGCCCAGCCCCACCGAGCCGGCGTCGCGCAGACGGCGCACCAGGAACTCCCAGGTGGCACGAATGTAGGGTTCCTGGGGGATGTGGGCGTAGTCCCGTGCCGCCTGCTCAGCCGTGAGCACGTGAGCGACGCCGCCCGCGGCCGCGGCCAGCAGCTGCTCCTCACACGCGCGCTCCAGCGCAATCGCGGCGACGGTCGCTTCGGCGGTGGATGCTCCGACCACGACGATGCCGTGGTTGACTAGGAGGGCCGCGCGGCTGTCGGCGATCGTTGCGGCCACCGCTCGCCCGAGCTCGGGGCTGTCGATCAGGCGCGCGGTCTGGGTGAAGCGCGGAACGCCGTCGGTGAACAGGCCGGCGGCCTGCGAGGACGGTGAGAGTGAGAGGGCCGTGAGACCGAACGCGACGGCGTGGCGGGGGTGCGTGTGGATGACGCAGTTGACGTCCTCACGCGCGCCCATGAGCTCGGTGTGGATTGGATACTCGGCATGCCGGCGGCGAGAACCGGCCGGCACGTTGCCCTGCCAATCCACCAGCACCACGTCGGCGCTGGTCACCTCGGCGAGCCCGAGGCCGCTCCCCTTCATCCAGATGCCACGACCGGTCGCATCACGCACCGAGACGTGGCCCCACACCGCGTCCTCGTGACCGCCTGCCGCCAGCACCCGCCCGGCGAGGACGACGTCGTCACGGACGGCTTGTGTCATCCGCGTCCTGCTGCCGATTGCGCGGTGGCGTCCGTCAGCCGGCTGATCTCCGCCTCGGAGAGCTCCAGCTCGGCGGCGGGAAGGATCTCGGCCAGCTGCTCCGGGGTCCGCGCGCTGGCCAATGGCGCCGCCACCGCTGGCTGCGCGGCGAGCCACGCCAGCGCCACCGCGGCCACCGTTGTCTGGTGGTGTGCGGCAACCTCGTCGACCACGTCGAGCAGGCGATAGCCAGCGTCGGTCTGGTAGTGGCTCGCGGCTCGAGCGCGGGGGCTGTCCACCTCGGCGCCGGCGCGGTACTTACCGGTGAGAAAGCCTCTCGCCAGGCCCCAGTACGGGAGGCAGGCCAGGCCGGCCGACTGGGACAGATCCGCCAGCGCGCCCTCGTACTCGGTGCGCTCGACGAGGCTGTACTGGGGCTGGATCGCCACGTAGCCGGCGAGCCCGTCGCGCTGGGAGATCTGCAGGGCCGCCTCCAGTCTCGGCGCCGTGTAGTTCGACGCCGCGATGTAACGCACGGTGCCCTCCTTGACGAGCGCGTCCAGCGCCTCGAGGGAATCCTCGAGAGGCGTTTGCTCGTCATCGGCGTGCGCGTAGTACAGATCGATGTAGTCGGTTCCGAGGCGCTCCAGCGACTCCTGCAGCGCGGTGCGGATCGTCGCCGGCGCCAGCCCCTCCAGTCCGGGTTTCTTGCCGACCTTGGTGGCGAGGACGATCTGGTCACGATTGCCCCGCGCACGCATCCAGCGGCCGAGGACGGTCTCGGACTCTCCGCCGACGTTGCCCGGAGCGAAGGCGGAATAGCTGTCGGCGGTGTCGATGAAGTTCCCGCCGGCCGCGAGGTAGGCGTCGAGAACCGCGAACGACTGCGCTTCGTCCGCCGTCCACCCGAAGACGTTCCCTCCCAGGCAGAGCTTGAATACCTCCAGATCGGTGTGTCCCAGGGTGATCGTGGATGACAAGGTGAGGTTCCTTACTTGTGTAGGGGCCCGGCGTCAAGCGCAGGGTCCGGGGTTGTCGGGATAGAACTGCTGCGGGCGGGTGATGCGCGGGCGCGGTTGTCGGTGCGGGTGTTGTGCGCGCGGGCGCCCAGCCTTACTTCGGTCC
>DATAWL010000016.1:0-1792 GCA_036267215.1 Solirubrobacteraceae bacterium
CCGGTCGCTGAACACGTCAACCAGGACGAAGTCGAATCCCATGGCTCAGCCCACCACCACATCCATCTCGATCGCCGCCCCGAGCGGCAGCGCGGCGACGCCGATCGCGGTTCGCGCCGGGTACGGCTCGGCGAAGTGCTCGCGGTACGCCTCGTTCATCTCTGCGAAGTCCGACATATCCGTGAGGTAGACGCCGACCCGCAGCACGTCCCCGAGGTCCTTGCCCGCCGCCTCCAGCGCCGTCGCGATGTTGCGCAGAATCTGGTGCGCCTGGCTCCGGACGTCGCCGTCGATGAGCTCACCCGTCGCCGGGTCCTGGGCGACCTGCCCGCTGAGGAACAGCAGCCCGCCGCCGCGCACGCCGAGCGAGAACGGCGCGATCGAGGGCGGCAGCTTGTCACTCGTGATGGCGTCGCGTGTCATGGTCAGCGAGTCCTTTCTCTCATGCCGCGAGCGCGGCGCTGATGATGCCGAGGCCCTGCTCCAGCCGGTCCAGCGGCTCGTAGCCGAGGCCGAGCCGGAAGACGTGGCCGGTGTCGCCGAACCAGGGGCCGCGGGCGACGAGGGTCCGCTCCCGCCCAAGGTAGGCGTGGAAGCGGTCGACGTCCTGGGGCCCGAAGGCGCCGGGGTCAAGCTGCACGCAGCACATCGCGCCGGCCTCGGGCGGCAGCCAGTGCAGCCGCCCGGCGTGCCCCTTGATCCACCGTTCGACGATCTCACGAGCCTGGGCCAGGAACGCGCCGCGCTCGGCGAGGACCTGGTCCGCCCTGGCCAGCAGCCGGGCGGCGAGCAACTCGTCGAGGGTTCCGCACGCCAGCGAGGAGTTGAACTTCGCCAGCCGTAGTTCCTCGGCCAGGGCCGCATCGCTGGCCGTCAGCCAGCCGATCCGCAGGCCGGGCGCGCCGTGCGCCTTGGACAGCGAGCCGCAGGTGAGCACCCGCGGCGACGTCCCGGCGAAGCTGGCGGCCGGCACCGCGCCCCCGTAGGTGGCCTCCCGGTACGTCTCGTCGATCAGCAGCAGCGCCTCGGGGCAGGTGCGAGACATGGCGGCGAGCATCCACTCAATTTCGTCTTGCCTGAACGCGACGCCGGACGGGTTCTGCGGCGAGGCGACGCTGACCAGCCGGGTCCGGGAGGACAGCTTGGCGGCGAAAGCGTCGAGGTCGATGCGGTAGCCATCCTCGAACAGCGACGCCACGGTCACCGCCCTGGCGCCGAGCCCCTGCACTGCGTCGAACGCCGGGGGGTAGCAGGGCCGCCCGATCACGATCTCGCCGTCGCCGACCAGCAGCGCGACCAGGAACAGCGCCGCCGCAGCCCCCGTCGTGATCAGCACCTGGCTGTCGGCGATCCCGTGCCGCCCGGCCACCAGGGCGCGCAGCTCCGCGCTGCCGGCCGAGGTGCCGTAGCCGAGTTTCACGTCGGCCAGGTCCGCCGGGCCAGCCGAGCCGAGCAACTCGGCCACGGTCAGGTCGGGCGCGACGCTCTCCCCGAGGTTGTACAGCGGCTTCTCGTCGATCAGGGCCGTGATCGGGCTGGCCGGAAACTGTCGCATGGCAGGGTCCTCATCGGGCAGAGTCCTCGTCGGGCTGGCGGGTGCTTACCCAGCCATGTTTGCCGGGCGGGGGTGGCGCCGGAAGAGCCAATACCGCAGAATTGGTTTGCATATGAAGCCAATTGAGCTTGCCGAGCGTCTGGGCCGGTGGTCGTCGGGCCGCGGGCCGCTGCACGTGCTGCTGGCGGCGCGGCTGCGGCGGCTGATCGACGAGGGTGAGCTGCCGCCGGGCGAGCC
>DATAWL010000017.1:0-11037 GCA_036267215.1 Solirubrobacteraceae bacterium
GACCGAGGGTCCAGCCCTTGACCGTCTTGGCCAGGATGGCCGTGGGTGCACCGACGTGCTCGGTGGCTGCTTTGTAGGCGGCGTAGAGCTTGCGGTAGTCGTGCCCCCCGCGAGGCAGGGCCTGGAGCTCTTCGTCGGACAGGTGAGCGACGAGGGCTTGCAGCCGGGGATCGGGGCCGAAGAAGTGCTCCCGGATGTAGGCCCCGGACTCCACGGCGTATTTCTGGAACTCGCCGTCCACGGTGGAGTTCATCTTGTTGAGCAGGACACCGTCCACGTCCTTGGCCAACAGCTCATCCCAGGTGCGTCCCCACACCACCTTGATGACGTTCCAACCCGCTCCCCGGAACATGGCCTCGAACTCTTGGATCACCTTGCCGTTGCCCCGGACCGGGCCGTCGAGGCGCTGGAGGTTGCAGTTGACCACCCAGATCAGGTTGTCCAGCTGCTCGCGCCCGGCCAGCGCGGTCGCGCCCATCGACTCGGGCTCGTCCATCTCGCCGTCGCCGAGGAACGCCCACACCTTGCGGCCTTCGGTCTGCGCGAGGCCCCTGGCCTCCAGGTACTTCATGAATCGGGCCTGGTAGATCGAGGTGATGGCGCCGATGCCCAGCGAGACGGTCGGGAACTGCCAGAACTCGGGCATCAGCCACGGGTGCGGGTAGGAGCTGAGCCCGCTGGCGGCCGAGACCTCCTGGCGGAATCCGTCCAACTGCGCCTCCGTGAGGCGGCCCTCGAGGAACGCGCGCGCGTAGTTGCCCGGGGAGGAGTGGCCCTGGAAGTAGACGAGATCCCCGCCGTGCTCGGCCGACGGCGCGTGCCAGAAGTGGTTGAAGCCGACCTCCATGAGCGTCGCCAGCGACTGGAAGGTGGCGATGTGACCGCCCAGCTCCGAGGAGGTCTTGTTGGCGCGGATCACCATCATCATCGCGTTCCAGCGCACGATCGACCGAACCCGCCGCTCCAGTGCCGGATCGCCCGGGAACGGCGGCTCCAGCGCCTGGGGGATGGTGTTGACGTAGGCGGTGTTGAGACTCGCGATCGGCCCCGTGCCGGCGTGCTGGGCTCGCTCGATGACCCGCCTCAGCAGGTCACGTGCGCGGGCGGGCCCGTCATGGGAGACCACGGCATCGAGGGCCTCCAGCCACTCGGTCGTCTCTACCGCGTCGGGGTCGACGGCCTCGGGCTCCGCCCCGTTCGCGCCATTCGTGCTCGCCGTTGTCGTCTGGGCTCGATCAGTCATGGCTTTCCTCGGTGGGCACCGGTGGCTCGACTATACCCCCGCGGCGGCAGGGCTCGCCGGAGCGCTTTGGCGTAGGTTGCAGGGATGAGCTTGCGTCAGCTTGACGGCCCGCCCGGGCCCCCGTGGGAGCGCCCGCTGTTGGGCATGCTGGACCGGATGACAGTGCATTCGCAGCTGCTGGAGGGAAATCCGCTGGGCGACCCGGCCAGCCGTCCGCTCTACGTCTACCGCTCGCCGGGGGTGGTGGCCGGCGAGGCGACCGACGTGCCGTCGGTGTACGTCATTCAGGGCTACACCGGGCAGGTTGACATGTGGCTGAGCCGCAGCGCGTTCGAGCCCACCGTCGTCGAGCGCATCGACGCCATGTTCGCTGCGGGCGAGTGCCCCGACGCGGTGATCGTGTTCGTCGACGCATGGACGTCCCTGGGCGGCTCGCAGTTTTTGAACTCGACGAGCACCGGGCCCTACCTGGACCACCTGTGCGACGAGATCGTCCCGTTCGTCGACGATCGCTACCCGACCGCCCCGCACCGCTCGCACCGCGGGATCGCCGGCAAATCCTCCGGCGGCTACGGCGCCATGGTCGTGCCGATGCTCCGCCCCGACGTGTTCGGCGCCCTCGCCTCGCACGCGGGCGACGCGCTGTTCGAATGTTGCTACCAGCCCGACTTCCCCGGCATTGCCCGCCAGCTGCGCGACGAGTTCGACGGTTCGTACGACGCGCTGGTCGATGCGGCCCGCGCGGGGGACCACTTCGATTTCGGGCGCTACGGCCAGGCGTTCTCGATGTACGCGTACGCCTGCGCCTACACGCCCGACCCCGAGCGACCGGGCAAGGCGCTGCTGCCGTTTGACCTCGCGACCGGCCGCCAGAACGACGATGTGTGGGAGCGGTGGCTGGCGCTCGACCCGGTGCGCATGGCCGACTCCTATGCCGAGGCGCTGCGGGGCATGCGCCGCATCTACCTCGACGCCGGCCGTCAGGACGAGGCCTTCCTCGACCTGGGGGCGCAGGCGTTCTCCGTTGAGCTCACCCGGCTGGGCGTCAAGCACACGCTGGAGCTGTTTGACGGCAGGCATGGCGGGATCTCGTACCGCTACCCCGGCGCGATCCGCGAGCTCGTCGTCGCGCTGCGTGAACCATGACCGCCATCGCCGAGGCCGATCTCGTCTTCGCCGGCCCCGGGGAGCTCGCGCGCATGGTCCGCGACGGCGAGGTCGCTCCGCGCGAGCTGGTCGAGCTGTGCCTGGCGCGGATCGAGGCGCTGGACCCGCAGCTCAACGCCTTCCGCGTGTTGCGGGGTGAGCAGGCCCTGGCCGAGGCCGAGCGCACCGAACGCACCGGACCGCTGGCCGGCGTCCCGATCGCGGTCAAGGACGACCTGGCCCTGGCCGGCGAGGTGGCCACCCGGGGGACCCGCAGCCACGGTGGCCCCGCGCCCGCCGATGCCGAGGCTCTGCGCCGGCTGCGGGCGGCCGGGGCGATCCCGGTCGGGATCACCAACGTGCCCGAGCTGATGATCTTCCCGTGGACGGCGACGACCGCCAACGGCGTGACGCGCAATCCCTGGGACCCGACTCGCACCCCGGGCGGCTCGTCGGGCGGCTCGGCGGCCGCGGTCGCCGCGGGGATGGTACCGGCGGCCACCGGCTCGGACGGCGGCGGCTCGATCCGGATCCCCGCCGCCGCCTGCGGCCTCGTCGGGATGAAGCCGTCGCGGGGCCGTGTCTCCGCGCAGCCGGGCGAGAGCGGGTGGCTCGGCCTGTCCGGGTACGGCGGGCTGGCCCGGACGGTCGCAGACAGCGCGCTGCTGCTCGACGTGATGCACGGCGCGCTGCCCGCGGACACCGACCACGCGCCGGCGTTCACCGGCAGCTACGTCCAGGCGGCCGCGCAGGAGCCCGGGCGGCTGCGCATCGCCATCTCGCGCAAGCTCGCGCCCGGGGTGATCGGCCGCGTCAGCGCAGACCAGCGGGGCGCGTGGGAGCGGATGGCGACGCTGCTCAGCGACGCCGGGCACGACGTCGTCCAGCGCGACCCGGCGTATGGGCTGGGTCAGGTCGAGTTCCTCCAGCTGTGGCTGCGTGGCATCTACGAGCAGTCGCTGACCGTTCCCGACCGAACGCTGCTGGAGCCCAGCACCCGGCAGATGGCCGCCGGGGGCCGCTATCTGGTCCCGCCCGCGCGTCGCCGCGCGCTCCTGGCCGGGCGGCGCAAGACGATCGCGCGGATCACCTCGCTGTGGGGTGAGTTCGACGTGCTGATGACCCCGGCGCTGGCCAAGACGGCGATCTCCGCCGAGGGCGCCTACGGCCGGCCCGCGCCGCTGGCCGTGGACGTGGCCGGGCGCTTCACGCCGTTCACGGCGTTGTTCAACGTCACCGGTCAGCCGGCGATCGCGGTGCCGGCCGGAATCGGCGGAGACGGACTGCCGCTGGCCGTGCAGCTCGTCGGCCGGCTCGGCGCCGAGGACGTCCTGTACTCGCTCGCCGGCCAGATCGAGCGGGCGGCGCCCTGGGCCGAACGCCGGCCGCCGATCTCCTGAGCGCCACGCGCTGACTCACGACAATCCACGGTCGCAACCGAGGCCCTGGACAGGTCGCGGCCACCATCGGTACACTGTCGTACCGTGACCGCCGTCGAGGCCGAGCGCAGCGCCGTCGCCCCCGGGTCCGCCGCCCACCCGGCGGCGCCGCCCTCGCCCGCCGGTCCGCTCGAGGCCGCCGCGCCGCCCTCGCTGCCGCCCGGCCCGGAGCTCCCGTCGGTCCTGCAGGGCCTGCGGTTCGCGATGCGCCCACTCGGGTTCAACCTCGGCGCCCAGCGCCGCTTCGGCGACGTGTGGATGCTGCGGCTGCCGACCCGCCCGGAGGGGTTCGTGGTCACCTGCCATCCCGACCACGTCCGCTCGCTGCTCACCGCCGACCCCGCCGACGCGCCCTCGCTGACCGGCGAGTCGCCGCTGCGCCCGATCCTCGGGCCCAACTCGGTGCTGACCTCCGTGGGGGCCCGTCACCTGCGCCAGCGCCGGCTGCTGCTGCCACCGTTCCATGGGGAGGCCGTCGCTCGCTACGTCGAGATGATCGGCGAGGTCGCCGAGCGCGAGATCGCCGGCTGGCCGGTGGGCGAGTCCTTCGCCCTGGCGCCGCGCATGCAGGCCGTGACCCTCGAGGTGATCATGCGCGGGGTGTTCGGGATCGACGGGCGGACGAGCCCGGGCACCCCGGAGCATCGCCTGCGCCGGACGATCCGCCGCCTGCTGGCCGCCTCGACCCACCCGGTCTATCAGCTGCTGGAGCTGCGCAACGCCGGCGCCACCGAGGCTCGGGGCGTGCTCGCGGCGCTGCTGTCGATCGTCGACCGCCGGATGTACGCGGTCATCCGTGCTCGCCGGGCGGCCGCGGAACGCGAGCGCGGGGACGACATCCTGTCGCTGCTCCTCGCCGCGCGCGACGAGCACGGCGCGCCGCTCACCGACCACGAGCTGCGCGACGAGCTGATGTCGCTGGTGCTCGCCGGTCACGAGACGACGGCCAACTCCCTGGCGTGGACGTTCGAGCGGCTGCTGCGGACCGCGCCCGCGTATGACCGCCTGCGCGAGCAGGTCCGCGGCGGCGACCGGGCGGCCGGTCAGGCCTACGTCGAGGCGACGATCAACGAGGGAATGCGCGACCGGCCGGTCATCCCGATGATCGTCCGCCTGCTGCTGCGCCCCTGGCGGCTGGGACGCTACATCCTGCCGGCGCGTACGCCGGTGGCCGTCAGCATCATCGCGCTGCACCACCGTCCCGACGTGTATCCCGAGCCGCACGCGTTCCGGCCCGAGCGCTTCGAGCACACCAAGCCGGGCACCTACACCTGGATCCCGTTCGGCGGCGGCATCCGCCGTTGCCTGGGGGCAACCCTGGCGATGGCCGAGCAGCGGGTGGTGGTGGAAGCGATCGCCCGCCGGACCGACCTGCGCGCGCCCGATCCCGCCCCGGAGCAGGCGCGGATGCGCAACGTCACGATGATCCCGCGCGGCGGCTGCCAGGTGACGGTCGCGCGGCGCTATGCGAGCTGATCGTCGGCGGCTCGCCTAAGGTCCGTCCCGATGCCGACAGCGCAGCCAGCACCATCGCGGCCGGCGGTCGCCCCCGAGCCCACCGGTCATCGCGACCGGTTGATCGCGGCCATGGCCGCCTCGATCGAGCAGAGGGGCTACCGGGAGACCACCGTCGCCGACGTCGTCCGCCTGGCCCGGACCAGCCGGCGCAACTTCTACGAGCACTTCGCCGACCGTGACGCCTGCTTCCTGGCGCTGTTCGACGCGACCAACGACGCGATGATGGAGCAGATCACATCCGCGGTTCACCCGGATGAGCCGCTGGGCCGGCAGGTCGATCGCGCCGTCGATGCCTACATCGGCAACGTCAGCGCCCAGCCCGCCCTGTACAGCAGCTTCGTGCGCGAGCTGCCGGGCCTGGGGGAGGCGGGGGCGGACCGGGCCCAGGCCACGCTCGAGCGGTTCGCCCAGATGCTGATCGGCTTGGTCGACTCGGGCCGGCGCGCGCAGCCGGAGATGGCGGCGCGGCCGCTGACGATGGACTCGGCGATCATCATCGTCGGCGGCCTGCGGGAGCTGCTGGTGATCGCGCTCCAGCGTGGCCGGGACATGGGGGAGCTCCGCCTCAGCGCCGCCGACACGATCAAAGCCATCCTCAGCGGCGCACTGCTCTGATCCTGGCGGGTTTGGCCCGGGGTCGCCGGTGGTATGCTCACGTACCAGATCGGTACGGCAACGTACCGATGCCGCCGGGCCCACGCCCGCGCGACGGTCCAGCCGCCACCCGACGAGCACAGGAGATCCGGATGCCTGACACCGACCGACGGGATGTGACGATCGCCATCGCCGGCGCCGGGCTGTCGGGACTGGGCATGGCGATCGCGCTGCGACGGGACGGCATCGACGACTTCGTGGTGCTCGAGCGCGCCGAGGACCTGGGCGGAACGTGGCGCGACAACCGCTATCCCGGGTGCGCCTGCGACATCGCCAGCGTCCTGTACTCCTACACGGACGAGCAGAACGCGGCGTGGACCCGCGCCTTCGCCGGCCAGGCGGAGATCTGGGCGTACATGCACCAGGTGGCCGACCGCCACGACGTCGCCGAGCACATGCGCTACGGACACGAGGTGCTCGAGGCGAGCTGGTCGCCCGACCGCGACCGTTGGGAGATCCGCACCACCGGCGGGGACTTCACCGCGCAGGTCCTCATCTCCGCCACCGGCGCGCTGGCCGATCCGGCGGTCCCAGAGCTGCCGGGGCTGGACCGATTCTCCGGCACGGTGTTTCACTCGGCGCGCTGGGACCACGACCACGACCTGCGCGGCCGGCGGGTGGCGGTCATCGGGACCGGCGCCTCGGCGATCCAGTTCGTCCCGGAGATCGCGCCGCAGGTCGGCCGCCTGGCCCTGTTCCAGCGCACGCCGCCGTGGGTGCTCCCCCGCGGAAATCCCGCGATCCCGGAGCGCTGGCAGCGCCGCCTGGCCCGCCATCCCCGGCTGCTGGCGCGGTTGCGCCAGGCGGTGTTCTCGCTGTACGAGTCCTTCCACTATGGGTTCAAGCACCCGGCGGTGATGAAGCTCGTCGAACGGCGTGCTCGGGCCCACATCGCCGGCGAGGTCGCCGACCCGGCGCTGCGGGCCAAGCTGACCCCTGACTACCGGCTCGGCTGCAAGCGGATCCTCGGTTCCGACGCCTGGTATCCGGCGTTGTGCCGGCCCAACGTCGACGTCGTCACCAGCGGCATCGCCGAGGTGACCGCCGACGGCATCGTCGACCGCGGGGGCGCTCACCACCCGGTCGACACGATCATCTTCGGCACCGGCTTTCAGGTCACCGATTCCCCGGTCAGCCACCGGATCCGGGGGCGCGGCGGGGCGCTGCTCGCCGACCGCTGGCAGGGGAGCCCACAGGCTCACCTGGGCATCGGCGTCAGCGGCTTTCCCAACCTGTTCCTGCTGCTGGGCCCCAACACCGGGCTGGGCCACAACTCGGTGCTGCTGATGATCGAGGCCCAGATCGGCTACCTGCGCCGGCTCCTGCGCTACCGCCGCGAGCACGGCCTGGGAACGCTCGAGCCGACCGCGGCGGCCCAGGCCCGGTACGTGGCGGAGATCGAACGAGACACCCGGGGCAGCGTGTGGACGGCCGGCGGCTGCCTGAGCTGGTACGTCGATGCCACCGGGCGCAACTCCACGCTGTGGCCGGGTAGCGTGCGCGGCTACCAGCGCCGGCTGGCCCGCTTCGAGGTCGGCGACTATGCCACCGAGCTCCCGCGTCGCCGGCCCGTGCGCGAGCCGGCGATGGCGTGAGATCCGGAGAGGCGACGATGAGAAAGCGCAGAGTTCAGGTCGACGGGCGGACCGCGTTCGTGTCCGGAGCGGCGTCCGGGATCGGTCGCGCCATGGCGCTGCGGCTGGCCGGCCACGGCTGCCCGGTGGCCATCGTCGACCAGGACGAGGACGGGCTGGGCCAGACCGCGGAGCTCATCTCCGGACCGGTGCTGGCGCGGCGCCTGGACGTGCGCGATCCTCACGCGCAGATGGCGTTCGCCGCCGAGGTGGCCGACTGGGCGCCGGCGCCGATCGGCATGGTGTTCAACAACGCCGGAGTGGCCACGTCGCAGAGCGTCGCCGACGGCTCCGTCGAGGACGACGAGTGGGTGGCCGAGATCAACTTCGGCGGCGTCGTCAACGGCGTGCGCGCCTTCCTGCCGATCCTGACGCGCCAGGACTCGGGCGTGATCGTCAACACCTCCAGCGTGTTCGGGCTGTTGGGGATTCCGTACCAGAGCGCCTACTGCGCGTCGAAGTTCGCGGTGCGGGGTTTCACCGACTCGCTGCGCCAGGAGCTGCGGGGCACCGGGGTGCGTGCGGTGACGGTTCACCCCGGCGGGGTCAAGACCAACATCGCCCGCAATGCCCGCTACCACGCCCATCCGCTGGAGCCCGAGCTCACCCATGAGGAGGCGGCGCGCCAGTTCGACGCCATGGCTCTGACCACGCCCGACCGAGCGGCTCGGATCATCCACGAGGGCGTCAAAACCGGTCGTAGCCGGATCCTGGTGGGACCCGATGCCTACGTGTTCGATGCGCTGGCCCGCCTGGCGCCGACTCGTTACTTCGACGTGCTCAGCTTCCTGGCGCCGCTGGCGGCGCGCCGCGGCTGAGCCGCCGCGGCGCGCCGCGATTCTCAGCTGACCTTCAGCGTGCCCTGCATGCCCGCGGCTCGATGGCCGGGGACGCTGCAGTAGTAGGTGTATGTGCCGGGCTTGAGGTGAAGGGTCAGCGTCTTGGTGCCCTTGTCGAACGTCGGGGTCGCGCCGACCACCGCACCGTTCGTGCCCTGCTGAACCGTGAAGTTGTGGTCCTCGGGCGAGTTGTTGGTGAACTTCACGGTCACCGTCCCGGCCTTGGCGGCCAGCGTCATCTTGGTGAACATCAGCTGACCGCCGGGGTTGGCGGCGATGGCCAGAGTGCTCGAGCCGCCGCCGCCACCGGCGGGCGCGGCGGACGAGCTCGCGGAAGAGGTGCCGGCCGCGCTCGACGAGGTCGCGGCCGGGCTGGAGGCGGTGCCGGCGGCGCTGGAGGTGCCGGCGGCGCTGGAGGTGCCGGCGGCGCTTGACGAGGAGCCGCTCGAGCCGCCGCATGCGGCCACTCCGACCGCCAGCGCGGCGGCGCTCAAAATGAGGACGGGATATCTGGACATTTCAGGACCTCCTGATGAAAGTGCGGTGTCAGATTCACGACGGCGCGGATCAGAGTGGAGAGCAACATGCTCCACAGCGTTCAATGACACCACCGGGTTGCCTTTCCTTCCCGGTCACCGTCTGCTTGCATCCTAGGCTCCCTCGCCCGTAAAGGAGCAGCTCAGATGACCGCCACGTCCCCTCGCGAGATCAAGCCCACGGACTTCCTGGGCATCGACGCGCTGCTCGACGACGAGGAGCTGATGATCCGCGACACGGTGCGCGCGTTCGTCACCGATCAGGTGCTGCCCTACGTGGGCGACTGGTTCGAGGAGGCGCGGATCCCGCTGGAACTCGCTCCCGCGCTGGGCAAGATCGGGGTGCTGGGCATGCATCTGGAGGGCTACGGGTGCGCGGGGACGAGCGCGACCGCCTACGGGCTGGCCTGCCTGGAGCTCGAGGCGGGCGACAGCGGGTTGCGCAGCCTCGTCTCCGTGCAGGGGTCGCTGGCGATGTATGCGATCCATCGCTGGGGCTCGGAGGAGCAGAAACAGGAGTGGCTGCCGCGGATGGCGGCCGGCGAGGCGATCGGGTGCTTCGGCCTGACCGAGCCCGACGCCGGCTCTGATCCCGGCGCGATGCGCACCCGGGCGCGGCGCGACGGCGACGACTGGATCCTGCACGGTCAGAAGATGTGGATCACCAACGGGTCCGCGGCCGAGGTCGCGGTGGTGTGGGCCCGGACCGACGACGGGATTCGCGGATTCCTGGTCCCGCGCCAGACCAAGGGGTTCACCACCCAGGACATCCACCGCAAGCTGTCGCTGCGGGCGTCGGTGACCTCCGAGCTGCTGCTCGACGACGTGCGGCTGCCGGCGTCGGCGCTGCTGCCCGAGGCGACCTCGCTGCGGGGTCCGCTGTCGTGCCTGAACGAGGCGCGCTACGGGATCGTGTGGGGCGCGATCGGCGCCGCCCGGGCCTGCTTTGAGTCGGCGCTCAGCTACAGCAAGGAGCGGGTCGCGTTCGGACGGCCGATCGCCGCCACCCAGATCCAGCAGAGCAAGCTGGCCCAGATGGCGCTGGAGGTCAACCGCGGTACGTTGCTGGCGCTGCATCTGGGGCGGATGAAGGACCAGGGCCGCCTCGCGCCCGAGCACGTGAGCATGGGCAAGCTGGCCAACGTCAACGCCGCGCTGGACGTCGCCCGCACCGCCCGGCAGGTGCTGGGCGCCAACGGGATCACGCTCGAGTATCCGGTCATCCGCCACATGAACAACCTCGAGTCGGTGGTCACCTACGAGGGCACCGCGGACGTGCACGCGCTGGTCGTCGGCGGGGCGCTGACCGGCATCGACGCCTTCCGCTGATCCGAGGCCGTGTACGGTCCCGGCCCATGGCCGCTCCCGAGAAGCCCGAGGTGCAGGTCCCGACCGACGAGGCGCCGTCCTATCAGCTCGAGCTCGAGGACATCGAGATCGGTGACGGCGACGAGGCCCTCTCCGGGACGGTGGTCGAGGTCCACTATGTCGGCGTGTCGTGGAACAACGGCCGCCAGTTCGACGCCTCCTGGGACCGGGGTCAGACGTTCAAGTTCACGCTCGGCAAGGGACAGGTCATCCCGGGCTGGGATCAGGGCGTGCAGGGGATGAAGGTCGGCGGACGCCGGCGCATCACGATCCCGCCGATGCTCGCCTACGGCAAGCGCGGCGCCGGCGGCGTCATCGGGCCCGACGAGACGCTCGTGTTCGTCGTCGACCTGCTCGCCGTGCGCTGACTCGGGCGCGGCCCCACCGACGCGAGCGGACAGACCTTTTCAGCGGCAGGCTCTGGGAACCGGCCTCGCCGCGCGTTCGTCCGCTCGCGTCACGAGGACTTCTGCTCCGAGCAACTACCTCCCGTCGGGCGTTCCAAACACGCGCGCCGTACGCTTGCGCCGGTGCCGCCCGCCGACCCCGCCGACCCCAGTGATCGCCGCCCGACCTTCGACGAGGAGCTGCTGCTCTGGCTGGGCGACGAGCTGCCAGGGATCCGAGCCGCCGACGCCCAGCGCGTGCACGAGATCGCGG
>DATAWL010000018.1:0-13668 GCA_036267215.1 Solirubrobacteraceae bacterium
CCTGGGGCATCTGAAGAACAACGCGGTCGCCTACGTCGCGCTGTTCGTCGCCCTCGGCGGGACGAGCTACGCGGCGATCAAGCTGCCCGCCGGCAGCGTCGGCAACCGGCAGCTGAAGAACCACTCGGTCACCCCGATCAAACTGGACACCGGGTCAATCGCGGGGTACATCCGAGACTGGGTGCGGATCGGCCCAACCGGAACGATCATTGGGTCACACCCAAAGGCTCATCTCGTCAACTGGAACGAAACCGCAGCCGGGACGCCGGGAGGCTTGGTGAGCTGGGGCCACCCCGTTCCGCAATCCTGTCTCGCGGTCGCAACAACTGGCACAGCGGGAATTCAGCCTACGTATGCAGGCGCCTCCATTTCCTCGTCCGGTGCCAAGAACGGCCCCTTCGTCGGAGCCTATGTCCGGCTGTCGGCACCACAGACCGCGGTGAGCGTTGTTGTTGTTTGCCCGCAACCGTGAGCGGTCAACTGAATCCTCGCCGCGGCCGAGGCGGTCCCGTCGACTGCGTCGTTCTGCGTGCATCGGATTAGTCGCAGTCGTCTGGCTGATCCTAGCCGCTTCGGCTCTCGCGAATGAAAGCGTCATCGTCTGTGGCGGATATCTGAACCAACTGTTCACTGCCGAGTCCGCGTACGGCATAACCGCCACCGCCTGTCCACTCTATCTGGATGCCACCGGCGCCTCCTACACGCAAGGGCAGGGAGCGCTGCTTCAGACAAATGCGCCAGCCGGCTTGGCAATCGTGGGGATCAACATTCCGGCGTTCGATCTCAATGAGAGCTACGTCAACGCGGGAAGCCAGGGCCAGTGGGGCGGTGATTTCTATTGGTCGAGCGGCAGCTCGAACATCACGCCAGCGGAGAGTGGAGGACCTGCTTTCGGGCTGGGTCCTTTTGGCTCCAGCTATTTCGGTCTGCTCGTGGTGTGCGGTCAGAGCACCTGCACGATCGGCAAAGGAGAGGCACTGATTAACGTCAGCGAGTTGATCCTGCAGGTGGCGGAGACGCGACTCCCGGCGGTCAACGGCCCGTCCGGGCTGTGGCAGACCAGCGGCTGGGTGCGTGGGAACTGGCCGCTGGTGGTCACGGGCAGCGCTCCGACCGGGATGTGCTTTCTGTGGGCGTCACTCGCCGGCCAGTCGCTGCCGGGGACCAGCTCTGCGGTCAATCCGGCCACGTGGCAGGAGTGCAATGCGCCGTCGATCAGCGACACGGTGTACACCGCGGCCTTTGCCCAGGGCGCCACCACACTGGCCATCGCGGGCGTCGACGGGGCCGACAACCCGGCGTCGGGGACCAAGACGGTCTACATCGATAACCAGCAGCCGACGGTGGCGCTGACCGGGCCGACGGACGCACCATCGACCGCCGGCACTCAGTACGTGACGGCGACCGCGGCCGCCGGGCCGTCCGGGGTGGCTGGGATCGACTGCTCGGTCGACGACGCTCCGGGCCAGTGGTATGCGGGCAGCACCGTGCAGGTGCCGGTCAGCGGAATCGGCGATCACCAGATCAGCTGCTTTGCGGAGAACAACGCGGTCAGCGCCGACGGGATTCACGGCACGTCGGCGACGGCGTCGTTTGCGATGAAGATCGGCACGCCGACCGTCGCGGCGATCGGGTTTGACAAGCTGGTGGACAAGCTGCGCTGCCACCGCGAGCACGAGGTGGTCCGGATCGCGGCGCACTGGGTGACCGGCACCGTGAATGGCAAGCCGGTCCGCGTGCACGAGCAGGCGCGCACCCAGCGGATCACCATCACCCGCTGCCACGTGCGCACCGCGCGGCGGCGGATGGAGGTGTGGGTCACGGTCCGCCGCCACGGCAAGACCGTGCGGGTGCGCCGCCAGCGGACGGTGCTGGTCGCGATCCCGCCCCACATCGTCAGCCGCAGCACCCAGCTCGTCGGCCACGACCGCGCGACGACCGTCGATGGGTGGATCGGCACCGACGCCGGCGTGGCCATCGCGGGCCAGACGGTCGACATCTACACCGCGGCTGACAACGGCCGCCACAACTTCCACCTGGCCACCACCACGACCACCGCCGCCGACGGCGGCTGGACCGCGCGGATCGGGCCGGGCCCGTCGCGGGTGATCGAGGCCTACTACCCGGGCGCGGCCACCATCCAGGCGGCCCAGTCAGCGCCGGTCACGCTGACCGTCCCGGCCAAGATCGTCCTGCTGCGCATCACCCCGCATCGGGTGGCGTGGGGTCAGACCGTCCGGATCCTCGGACGGCTGCAAGGCGGCTACTTCCCGCCCGGCGGCGCGCTGGTCCGCCTACGGATCGGCGAAGGCAACGCCTACACCACCTACGGCGTCGCCGAGCACGTCGGCGGCCACCACGGCCTGTTCTCCACCACCTACACCTTCGGCGCCGGGGACCCATCGACGTATCGCTCGTTCTGGTTTGAGCTCGCCACCCTGCCGATGGGCGACTACCCCTACGCCCCCGCCAACAGCCGCCGGCGATCGGTGTTCGTCGGCGGCGATCCGCCCATCCGGCGGCGGTAGGGCGACCCTCGCGACCGCGGCTCCCGCCCCCCGGGCGCCGGCCCGGGGCACCGGCCCGGGGCACCGGCTTTGTCACAAGACTGCAAAGCGGAGTAAAAAGAGTGTTCCAATCGGGGCCTTCTCGCCCACGGCACGCCCGGAGCGTGCTGTGCTGGGTCGATGCGCACCGCAGGGTCGCCACGAGAGGCTTTGATCGCGAAGGCGTCGTCGCCGCGGGTCGAACCGAGTACCCTTCATAGGCAATGGTCGGCGACATCATGCAGCCCACCCACCTGCTGTTCGTGCTCGTGGTGGCTCTGCTCGTCCTCGGACCCAAGCGATTGCCCGAAGTGGGCCGCCAGTTGGGCAACGGCCTCCGGGACTTCCGGGCCGCGATCAACGGCGAGAAGAGCGAGCCTCACGAGCAGCCCGCGGCGCCGACGGTTACCCCGGGCAGCCAGACGATGGTTGCCGAGCCGGCGTCTGAGAGCCCGTCCGAGCACGCCTTCGCCCACGAGGCGTCGGAGACGGTGCCCGAGAGCCACGAGTTCGCGCACGAGGATCCCGAGACCGTGGTCGAGCCGCAGGACAGCACGCCGGAGGCGACCGAGCCGGCCGCCGAGCACGAGTTCGCGTACGAGATGCCCGAGTCCGCCGAGCGGCGGACCGACCCGCTCAACTGATCGAGCCTTCGCCGGGATGAGTACGGCGCGAGACAGCGCCGCGCTTGTGGCCCTGTTGCGCCTCGACGAGCAGTCCGGGCCCGACGTCGCCGAGCGCGTGGACGCCGCCGGCAGCGCGCGGGCGGTGCTGGAGCGGGAACTGGCCGGCCACGACGGCCAGGGGACGCTGCTGCCCGCGGACCCCGAGCCGCTCATCGAGCGTGCCAGCGCTGACATCGCCGCGTGGGGTGAGCGCGGTATGCGGCTGGTGACGGCGCTCGACTCCGGGTACCCCGAGAACCTGCGCCGCGTGCACGACCGGCCGCCGCTGCTGTTCGTCGCCGGGCAGCTCGAGCGGGCCGATGAGCGGTCGGTGGCGGTGATCGGGTCCCGGCGCGCGTCGCAGCCGGCGCTGCAGGCTGCCGCGCGGCTGGCCGAGCACCTCGTCGGTGAGGGCTACACCGTCGTGTCGGGGCTGGCGGCCGGGATCGATACGGCCGCTCATCGAGCGGCGCTGGGCGCCGGGGGACGCACGATCGCCGTGATCGGCACCGGACTCGGCCGGTCCTACCCGGCCGAGAACCGCCAGCTCCAGGAGCGGATCGCCCGGGAGTGCGCGGTTGTGTCGCAGTTCTGGCCGGATGACCCGCCGTCGCGGGAGAGCTTTCCCCGGCGCAACGCGCTGATGTCCGGGCTGGCGCGAGGCACGGTGATCGTCGAGGCCTCGGTGCGCAGTGGCGCGCGGGTTCAGGCGCGGCTGGCGCTGGCGCACGGACGGCCGGTGTTCCTCACCCGCGAGCTGCTGGAGCAGCCCTGGGCGCGGGAGCTGGCCAAGCGACCGGGCGTCCACGTGGTGCGCGAGCCAGGGGAGATCACGGCGACGCTGGAGCGGCTGGATGCGACCGATGCGCTCGTGGAGTAGTCAGCGTGCCAACGGTCGCCGAGCTGAGCGCGCCGTACGGGAACTTCATGCTCGGGCCGCGACCGGGTCCCGACGTGTGCTCGGCGTGCTTCAACCTGACCGACGGCTGGGGCCGTTGCCATGCCTGCGGGCAGTCCGAGCAATGGCTCGACGCGGTGGCGCCGATCTCCTACAGCGTGGCCGGCGAGCAGTTGCATCACGCGCTGCTCAGCTACAAGCGCATGGTGGGGCCGGGCGGCCGGCATTTCGCGATGGGTCTGGCGGCGGTGCTGTGGCGGTATTTGGCGCGCCACGAGCGGTGCCTGGCCGATGCGGCCGGGGTGGAGTCGTTCGCGCTGGTGACCACCGTGCCGTCGAGCGACGCCGAACGGGACACGGCGCATCCGCTGAATGGGCTCGTGTCCGAGCTCGTCGGGCCGGCTCGCGACCGGTACGAGCCGGCGCTGAGGCGCTCGGCAGCGGAGGTCGCGCCGCACCGGTTCAGCGCGCAAAAGTACGCGCCCCGCCGTGAGCTGGCCGGCCGTTCGGTGCTGCTGATCGACGACACGTGGACCACGGGCGCAAACGCGCAGAGCGCCGCGGCGGCGCTCAAGGCGGCGGGCGCGGGCACGGTGGCGGCGGTCGTCATCGGGCGGCACGTCAACCGAGATTGGCGCCACAACGACCGCCATCTCGTTGGGCTCCCCCGGCCGTTTGACTGGGACCGCTGCGTGCGATGCGACGCCGCCCAATCCGAAGCACCTAGCGCTCCGGGAGACGGAGCAATGCCGCAGCACCGCAGGGTGCGAAAGCGCGGTTAGCGAAGTGTGGGGGCGGGGTATCACTCGGCCGTCGACTCTTGTGCGAAGGAGCGCGAGACCGGCAGTGGAGAGCGAGAGGAAGGGACGTCGTGCGTCGAGTTGGTGCGGTCTTGGGTGGCCTGGCGATCGCAGTCGCGCTGGCGGCGTGCGGATCGTCCGGCAAGGGCCCGGTTACGGTCAACTGGTACGTGTTTCCCGAGCCGTCGGGGTCGTTCGCCAAGGCAGCCGCGGACTGCTCGGCGGCGTCGGGCGGCAAGTACAAGATCGCCATCAACTTCCTCTCCAACGCATCAGACCAGCAGCGCCAGACGCTCGTGCAGCGACTCGCCGCGGGGGACCCCTCCATCGACATCCTCGCGATGGACGTCGACTGGACAGCCGAGTTCGCGTCCGCTGGTTGGATCCGGCCGTGGACGGGCGCCAACGCGGCCGCCGCCTCCAAGGGGGTACTCCCCGGCCCGCTGAAGACCGCGACGTACAACGGCAGGCTGTGGGCGGCGCCGATCAACTCCAACACCGAGATCCTCTGGTACCGCAAGGACCTCGTGCCGACCCCACCCAAGACCTGGGGCCAGATGATCGACGACGCGATCAAGCTGGCCAAGGAGGGCAAGCCCCACTACATCGAAGAGCAGGGCGCCAAGTACGAGGGCCTGGTGGTGTGGTTCAACTCGCTCGTCGACTCGGCCGGCGGCGGGATCATCGGTCCGAACGGCAAGGTGATCGTCGGCCCGTCGACCAAGGTCGCGGCGCAGATCATGAAGCGCCTGGCGACCACGGCGGCCGCGGATCCGGGTCTGAACACATCTCAGGAGGGCCCTGGCAACAACGTGTTCGACGCGGGCAATGCCGCGTTTGAGATCAACTATCCGTTCGTGTGGTCAGGGACGCAGTCGACCGCCCCGAGCATCTTCAAGCACATGGGGTACGCGCCGTTCCCCGCGGTCGTTCCTGGGACGTCGCCCAAGGTCTCGATCGGCGGCTACAACCTCGGTGTCTCCAGCCACTCCCAACATCCCCAGCTGGCGTTCGACGCAGTCAAATGCCTGATTGCGCCCCAAAACCAGATCCGCGACGCCGTCAAGGGCGGGCTGGCGCCGGTGCTCGCGAGCATCTATGACGAGCCGTCGTTCGAGAAGGCCTACCCCTTCCACGCGCTGATCAAGGCTCAGCTCCAGGACTACGGGATCCGCCCCCAAACCCCCGCGTACCAGGATGTGACGCTGGCGATCCAGGACACCCTGCAACCCGCCTCGGCCATCGACCCCAACAACATCGTGAGCAAGCTGCGCGATGAGATCAAGACAGCCCTCAAGGGAGACTCGCTGCTATGAGCGCGGGAGTGGTCGGACCACCTGCCGCAGCGGCTTCGTCCAGCCGTCCGCCCCATCGTCTGAGCGACCGAGTGAGGGCGGAGCGCAAGCTGGCGTTCTACCTCGTCGCGCCGGCCGTGATCGTGATGATCGCGGTCACCGCCTATCCGATCATCGCCACGATCGTCCTGTCGCTGCAGAAGGCCAGCCTCGACGAGCCGGGCAAGAACACGTTCATCGGCCTGGACAACTACGGCTACGTGTTCACGGCCCACCTGTTCTGGATGGACCTGATCCACACGGCCGTGATCACCGTGGTCAGCGTCTCAATCGAACTTGTGTTGGGGATGCTGCTCGCGCTTGCGATGCACCGGGTGATCTTCGCGCGCGGTCTGCTGCGCTCGATCGCCCTCGTCCCATACGCGATCGTCGCGGTCGTTGCCGCGTACGCATGGCAGTACTCCTGGTCGCTGGACAACGGCGGATGGATCCCGCGGCTGCTCGGCCTGAGCGGCGATCCGCTCAGCCATCAGTTCGGCACCTACGTCGCGATCATCTTCACCGAGGTCTGGAAGAACACTCCGTACATGGCGCTGTTGTTGCTGGCGGGGCTGTCGCTCGTGCCCGACGAACTGCTGGAGGCCGCCAAGGTCGACGGCGCCAGCGCCTGGCAGCGGTTCACCAAGATCACGCTGCCGCTGATGAAGCCGGCGATCCTCGTCGCGCTGCTGTTCCGCACGCTCGACGCGTTCCGGATCTTCGACGTGATCTATATCTTCAGCCAGGGCGCCAACAACACCGCGACGCTATCGCAGCTGAGCTACAGCACGCTGCTCGAGCGCCTCAACCTCGGCCTCGGATCAGCGGTCTCGGTCGTCCTGTTCCTGATCGTCGGGTTGATCGCCTTCGTGTTCATCAAGGGATTCGGGGCAGCGGCCAACCCCGGAATCGAGACGAACTGATGAGTGTCAAGGCCAGGCAACGCAGCGGATGGTCACTCGCGTTCGTCGTCGTGATCGTCGCCTCGTTGGTGCCGGTCTTCTGGCTGCTCATGCTGTCGCTCAAGACGCCGGCGTCGGCGACCGACGGCTCGTTCATCCCGCACCACTGGACGCTGGACAACTACCGCGACATCTTCAACCAGAGCGTGTTCACGGCGGCGCTGCGTAACTCGATCGGCATCGGCCTGATCGCGACGACGCTGGCCGTGCTGCTGGCTTCGTCGGCGGCGTACGCGATCGCACGGCTCGACTTCCCGCACAAGCAGACGATCCTGGCGGTCGCGCTGATGGTGACGCTGTTCCCGCAGGTCTCGCTCGTCGGACCGCTGTACAACCTGTGGCGCCAGATCGGACTGTTCAACACCTGGCTGGGTTTGATCATCCCGTACCTGACATTCGCCTTGCCGCTGGCCATCTTCGTGCTGTCGACATTCTTCAGGGAGATCCCGTGGGAGCTCGAGCAGGCAGCCCAGATCGACGGGGCGACGCCGTTTCAGGCATTCACGAAGGTGATCGCGCCGCTGGCGATGCCGGGCCTGGCCACGACGTTCATCATCGTCTTCTTGATCTGCTGGAACGACTTCGTGTTCGCGATCTCACTGACCGCGACCAACGCGGCGATGACGGTTCCGGCCGCGATCGCGCAGTTCCCCGGCGTCTCGCAGTTCACGCAGCCGATCGGCGACATCGCCGCTGCCGCGATCGTGGTCACCATACCCGTCATGGTTCTGGTGCTTCTGTTCCAGCGGCGGATCGTCGCCGGCCTGACAGCGGGCGCCGTCAAGGGATAAGGAGAAACAGCCAATGGCCGAGATCGCACTGGAGCACGTGACCAAACGCTACGGCGATGGGTACGAGGCCGTCAAGGATCTCAACCTCGACGTCGCCGACGGCGAGTTCATGATCCTCGTCGGGCCGTCGGGCTGCGGGAAGTCGACCGCGCTGCGGATGGTGGCGGGCCTCGAGGACATCACCGATGGCGAGCTGAAGATCGGCGGTCAGATCGTCAATGACAAGACCCCGAAGGACCGCGACATCGCGATGGTGTTCCAGAATTACGCGCTGTACCCGCACATGACGGTGCGCGAGAACATGGGCTTCGCGCTCAAGCTGGCGGGCACGCCGGCGCAGGAGATCGACCAGAAGGTCTCCGAGGCGGCGCGGATCCTCGACCTCGAACAGCACCTGGACCGCAAGCCGGCCAACCTCTCCGGCGGTCAGCGCCAGCGCGTCGCGATGGGCCGCGCGATCGTGCGCCACCCGAGCGCGTTCCTCATGGACGAGCCGCTGTCCAACCTCGACGCCAAGCTCCGCGTGCAGATGCGGGCCGAGATCGCCCGCATCCAGCAGCGCTTCGAGACGACCACCATTTACGTCACCCACGACCAGACCGAGGCGCTGACCCTGGGCGATCGCATCGCGGTGCTGCGGGCCGGCGTGCTGCAACAGGTGGGCGCGCCGAGCGAGCTCTATGGCCACCCCACCAACCTGTTCGTCGCCGGGTTCATCGGCTCCCCGTCGATGAACTTCCTCCCCGGAGAGCTGGACGGCGACAGCATCAAGCTGCCGATCGGCACGGTTCCGATACCCCAATCGCTGCGGGGACGCCTCCAGGCCGGGCCGGGTGGCGGCCGCCGCGGCGTGATCGTCGGCCTGCGGCCCGAGGACTTCGAGGACGCCTCGCTGGTCCAGGACCGCTCGCGCGGCGTGACCTTCAAGACCAAGATCGACGTGCTCGAGTCGATGGGCTCCGAGTTCTACGCCTACTTCGTGGTCGAGTCCGAGCGAGTATCGTCGCGCGAGCTGGAGGAACTGGCCCACGACGCCGGCGCCGGAGACCTGCCCCAGCAGCAGGAGGGTAGTCAGGTGGTCGCCCGGCTGGAGCCCGCCAGCCAGGTCCGCCTGGGCCAGGAGGTGGAGCTCTGGTACAACACCGAGCACCTGCACCTGTTCGACCCCGAGACCGGCCGGACGCTGCTCGGCTCCAACGGTGCGAGCGGGGGCGCGGCGACCACGAGCACCGGCGTGTCCGGTGCCGGTGCTGCCGGGAGCGCCGAGGCACCTCCCGCAGGCCCCGCCACACCGAGCGCCGGCTGACTCCGATCCGGGCCGCAGCGCCCGGGCCACGGAGATAGAGTCGGTCGCCCATGCCCGGACCGGCGCGCTCCACGGGGATGTCCGGCGTCGACGCGCAGCACGACTTCCTGCGCGCCCGCCGGCGGGCCACGATCGCCCGGCTGGCGGCGCGCCTACGGGGCGAACCGGACGACGTCCGTCTCGTCCTGCCCTATGACGAGGTCATCGACGCGCTGGGGTTCGTCTCTGAGCGGTGGGCGGGCAGCGATGTCGTAGCGCTCGATGCGATCGTCGGCACCGTCGATCGGGGGCGCGATTTCGACCGCCGGTTTCGCCCCACCTCGGGACGGGTCCGATCGCGCTGGGAGCACATCGCCGCCGCCATGCGGCGCGGCGACGCTCTGCCTCCGGTCGATCTGGTGCGCATGGGCGACATCTACTTCGTGCGCGATGGCCACCACCGCGTCTCGGTGGCGCGGGCGCTGGGGCACTCTGACATCAACGCCACCGTCACCGAGGTGGTCACCCGGCTCGGAGCCCAGAAGCCGATCTCCGTCGCCGACCTCCCGATCAAGGGCCACGAGCGGGTGTTCTTCGAGCGGGTGCCGCTGCCCGACAGCGCCCGGCCAGAGATCATCCTCACCGACCCGTGGGACTATGACCGGCTGGCCGAGCTGGTCGAGGCCTGGGGATTTCGCACCAGCCAGGACCGCGGCGAGCCGATCACCCGCGCGGAGGCCGCCTACCTGTGGCTCGAGACGGAGTACCGGCCGGTGGTCGAGATGCTGCGCGACGTCGACCTGATCGGCAACCGCACGCCGACAGAGGCCTACCTGCGGGTCAGCGGGGCGCGCTGGCGGCTCCTGCGCACCCATCGCTGGGACGAGGACGTGATCGAGCGCGTGGTCGAGGACATCGCCCGCAAGACCCGCCGGCGCCGGCGCTAGGCACTCACGGCGCGACGCTCAGCCGGTGGCGCTCAGCCGGCGACGTTCAGGACCACCAGGCGTCGAGCACCCGCCGCCAGTTGTCCCAGGCGATCGCGGCAACCTCGTCCGCGGTGAAGCCGACCTCGCGCAGCGCGTCCAGCACCTTGGGTACGCCGGCCACGTCACCCAGGGCCGCCGGGATCGTTCCGCCGTCGAAGTCTGACCCGAGCCCGACGTGCGCCACCCCGATCCGCTCGGCCACGTAGGCGGCGTGCTGGGCGATCAGCTCGAGCGGAGTGTCGGCGTCGTCGGCGAAGTCGCCGCGCAGGAACTGGCACACATAGACGATGCCGACCATGCCGCCTGAGGCGGCGATCGCGTCGAGCTGCTCATCAGTGAGGTTGCGCGACGCGGCACACAGCGCGTGCGCGCCCGAGTGACTGGCCACCAGCGGCCCGGCTTCCGCCCGCGCCACGTCCCAGAAGCCGGCCTCGTTGAGATGGCTGAGATCGACCAGGATGCCGAGCTCGCCGCAGCGGCGGACGAGCCCCCGGCCGGCCGCGGTCAGGCCGTCGCCGGTATCGGGACCGGACGGAAAGATGAACGGCACCCCGTGCCCGAACTGGTTGGAGCGGCTCCACACCGGACCCAGTGAGCGCAGCCCGGCGGCGTGCCAGAGCTCCAGGGCCTCGAGCTCGGGATCGATCGCCTCGGCCCCTTCGAGGTGCAGGACCGCCGCCGGCGGCCCGTCATCGCGACCGGCGGCATCGAGGTCGGCGATCGTGCGCACGATGCGGACCTCGCCGGCTCGCTCCAGGGCCGCCAGCCGGCCGGCCGCGGCCGCCGCATAGGCCGCCGCCTCGGGGTGGGGCACCGGCTCGGCCAGCGCGATCTCCACCACGCCGTCGGCCCGCTCCACCGGCGTCCAGTCGAACGCGGCGCTCGACGTGAACACGGCGAAGATCGCGCCGCGCACGCCGCCGACGCGCATCCGCGGCAGGTCGAGGTGGCCGCCGTCGCGTCCGGACGCGATCCGCGCATGGTCCTCGCGCGTCAGGGCGTCGTTGTGGCCATCGAACACGGCGACCATGAAAACGACGCTATCGGTAATGTCCCGTCCGGCGAACCTACAGCGGTGTAGCTGATCGTGCCCGTTCCCCCCACTCCGGCACCCGTCAGATGACCCCCTCCGCCCAGACCCCCGCGGACGACGGCGCGGCCAAGCCGCGGCGGCGCTACGCGCCGCGGATGGCGCCCCAGCAGCGCCGCGAGCAGCTCATCGACGCCGCCCTGCATGTGATCGTCGATCAGGGGTATGAGGGCGTCTCGATCGAGGCCGTGGCGCGCACGGCCGGGGTCACACGGCCGGTCATCTACGACCACTTCCCCAACCTCGGGGAGCTGCTGCAGGCGCTCATCGAGCGCGAGGAGAACTACGCGCTGGCTCAGCTGGCCGCGGTCGTCCCGGAGACGCCGTCGGGCGGCGACCCGCCGGAGATGTTCGCCACCGGCGTCCGGCGCTTCCTGGACGCGGTCGCCAGCCGGCCCGACACCTGGCGGATCATCCTGCTGCCTCCGGAGGGCACGCCGGCGATCGTCCGCCGCCACGTCGAGACCAACCGGGCTGCGCTGCTTGCGCGCATCGAGCAGTTCGTAGCCTGGGCCACCGAACAGGCTCAGATTCCGGCAGACCTCGACATCGAGATCTCGGCGCGGGCGATCCTGCGGCTGAGCGAGGAGGCCGGACGGATGGTGCTCACGGACCCGGTGCGCTTCTCGCCGGGGCGCTACGAGGCGTTCGCTCGAGCGATCATGCGGCTCATCTGGTCGCGTGCCGGGGGTTCCGGGACGGGCGCTTAACGCGCGACGGGGACCCGCTTCCAGGATCCCCGTCGCCGATCATCTCCGAGTGAGCGCCCACGGCCGGGTTGGGACACCCGCCCGGAGGACCGCTTGCGACCTGCACAAACCCAGCGCGGCGGCGAAAGTTGCGATCCCCGCCCGGCGGGTTCTCACAGTGGTCCGCGGGACCAGCTCTCGAGCGCCTCGCGCCGGGCGGCTAGATTGACGACGATGTCGACTGGCGCCATCGGCACGAACTGGTCCGGCAACCATGTCTACCGGGCGAGCGCGCTGCATCGCCCCGGCAGCGCCGAGGAGCTCCAGGCGCTGGTGGCGCGCGGACGGCCGATCCGAGCGCTGGGATCGCGCCACTCGTTCACGGCGATCGGGGACTCCACGGAGCTCGTGGCGCTGGACCGGCTGCCCGGCGAGATCGTCGTGGACCCGGCCGGCACGACCGTCTCGGTGCCCGGCCACACGACCTACGCCGAGCTGGCCGCGGCGCTCAACGCCGACGGCAGGGCACTGCACAACATGGCCTCGCTGCCCCACATCTCGGTCGCCGGCGCGGTGGCCACCGGCACCCACGGCTCGGGCGACGGCAACGGAAACCTGGCCACGGCGGTGCGCGAGCTGGAATTCGTGACCGCCGCCGGCGACCTGGCGAGCGCGCGCGCCGGGGACCCCGATTTCCCAGGGCTCGTGGTCGGCCTGGGCGCCCTGGGCATCGTCACCCGCCTGCGCCTGGCCGTCGAGCCGTTCTACGAGGTGCGCCAGCGCGTCTACGAGGGGCTGGCCTGGGACACCCTGTTCGCCCGCTTTGACGTGATCACCGGCGCCGGTGAGAGCGTCAGCGTGTTCCACCGCTTCGGCGATCGCACCGAGCAGCTCTGGGTCAAGCGCCGGATGACCGCGGGGGTCGACGAGGACCCCGACCCCGATGAGCTGTTCGGTGCCCCGGCGGCGACGGTCCCGCTCCACCCGGTCCTCATGGGCGATCCGATCAACTGCACCGAGCAGCTGGGCGTGCCGGGGCCCTGGTCCGAGCGGCTGCCGCACTTCCGCTCGGGCTTCACCCCCAGCTCGGGCGAGGAGCTCCAGTCCGAGTTCTTCGTCGCCCGCCGCGACACGGTACCGGCACTCCAGGCGCTGCGGCCCCTGGCGCCGGCCATCGTCCCCCTGCTGCTCGTATGCGAGGTGCGCACGATCGCCGCCGACGAGCTGTGGCTGAGCCCCCACCACGGCCGGGACACGGTCTCCATCCACTTCACCTGGCTGCGGCAGCCGGCCGAGGTCGAGGTCGCCCTGCGCGACATCGAGGCCGCGCTGGCCCCCTTCGAAGCCCGCCCTCACTGGGGCAAGGTGTTCACCGCCGGCGCCGCCGACATTGCCCCGCTGTATCCGCGCATGGACGACTTCCGGCGCCTGCGGGATCGCCTGGACCCCAACGGCCTGTTCGACAACGACTGGCTGCGCCAGCGGGTGCTGGGCACCGCGTAGACGTCACCCAACCGGGCTTGGCATACTGGACGTCCCCGATAGGGGGGCGTAGCTCAGTTGGTTAGAGCGCCGGCCTGTCACGCCGGAGGTCGCGGGTTCGAGTCCCGTCGCTCCCG
>DATAWL010000019.1:0-51250 GCA_036267215.1 Solirubrobacteraceae bacterium
ACAAGTCGAGCAGGTGCGAAAGCAGGGCATAGTGATCCAGCGGTTGCTTGTGGAAGCGCCGTTGCTCAACGGATAAAAGGTACCCCGGGGATAACAGGCTCATCTTCCCCAAGAGTCCATATCGACGGGAAGGTTTGGCACCTCGATGTCGGCTCGTCGCATCCTGGGGCTGAAGTAGGTCCCAAGGGTTGGGCTGTTCGCCCATTAAAGCGGTACGCGAGCTGGGTTCAGAACGTCGTGAGACAGTTCGGTCCCTATCTGCCGTGGGCGTTGGAGAGTTGAGAGGATTCGTCCCTAGTACGAGAGGACCGGGATGAACGCACCTCTGGTGTATCTGTTGTCCTGCCAAGGGCATCGCAGGTTAGCTACGTGCGGATCGGATAACCGCTGAAAGCATCTAAGCGGGAAGCCGGCCTCAAGATGAGCTCTCCCATCTCCTAGAGAGAGTAAGACCCCTGGAAGATCACCAGGTTGATAGGCCGGATCTGGAAGGGTGGTGACACCTGCAGGAGACCGGTACTAATGGGTCGAGGGCTTGACGGATATTTTGATATCCGTTCATTGGCGCTGTGTAGTTTTGAAGGCCCGCGAAGAGTGGTCCTCACCCCGCGGGGTGCGGCCACGTGGTCTTGACAAGTTTCCGGTGGCTATGGCGAGGGGGAAACACCTCTTCCCATTCCGAACAGAGCCGTTAAGCCCCTCAGCGCCGATGGTACTTGGCCCGCAAGGGCCTGGGAGAGTAGGTCGCCGCCGGTTCTTCATTAGCCCCGCCAGGCAATTGCCGGCGGGGCTTTTTGTTTGTCTGCCCGCACCTGAGGCGCCTGGTGGCGCTGCGGCCCGGGCACGGCCCTCTCCTGCGAACAGGCGATCAGGGACGCGCTGTCCGGCGCGCGTTGAGGACGGTGTCGTGGACAGTGACGGTGGTGCCGTCCTGATGGTGTGTGGCCTGACGCGCGGGAGCGGCGGCGGTGACGATCTCCCACGCGGCAGGATCGAGCTGGGCGACGAGTTCCTCGGGGGTGTAGAACAGCTCGGGGACGTTGGGGCGCAGGCCCGGGATCGCGAGATCCGCGGGGTGATGGGAGACGAGCAGGAGCGTCCCGTCCGGCGCAACCGCGGCGGCCATGCGCTGCACCGATCGCTCACGCAGCTCGGGCAGGAGGTGCAGGTACTGCGAGTTGACGAGGTCATAGGTGCTGAACGGCTGGGCGTCGTCGGCGAACAGGTCGGCCTGGCGCCAGGTGATCTGCTGGTCGAGATCCGGTGCGACGTCGCGGGCGTGGGCGGCGGCTCGCTGCAGCCCGACCGGCGAGATGTCGACGCCGGTCACCGTCCAGCCCTGCCGGGCCAGCCAGATCGCGTCGCCGCCTTCGCCGCACCCGACGTCGAGCGCGGTGCCCGGGGTCAGGCGTGAGACCTCGGCCACCAGCTGCGGGTTCGGCCGCCCGCTCCACAGGTGGGCGTGCCGGCCGTAGCGCTCGTCCCAGAACTCCTGGGTGAACCTGTCACGCAGCGACATCGTGAGCCGCACGCTACCGGGCCATCTCGCGGGGCCGCCGCACGCCGGATGGGCTCAGTGGCCCAGCGCTGCCCGGACCGCGGCTGCGTGGACGGCGGCTGCGTGGACGGCGGCGAGGACGCTGCCGGGGGTCACGAACGTCTCGATCAGCGCGGCGCCCACCAGCACCGGAACGGCGATGGCCGCGGCCTGCAGCGACCACCCGCCCAGGCGGTCCAGGCGACCTCGCCGGGCCTCGAGCAGGAACAGGCCCAGGGGCAGGAAGACGGCCAACAACTCGGGCACGGCGTGGGGGAGCACGAGCATCAACAGGTGGGTGGAGGAGATCTGAGTGGCCGCCGCCAGATCGGCCAGCTGCCGGCCGAGCCCGATGGCCTGAACGGCGACGCTGAGCATCGTGACCAACAGCGCGTAGAACAGGGCGGCGCGCCTCATCCAGTCGGGCACCGGCCGGTGCAGGGCGCCGATCCTGCCCCAGCTGGAGGGCGCCGGCTGGTGGGGCCGGCCGATGATGGCCCCGATCCAGCAGGCGCAGAGGTGGATGCCGAGCACGAGCAGGTTGCGGCGCAGCACGAACAGGACGTCCCCGAAGTCGTGGTGGCGGTCCAGCAGACCGCTCTCCGCCCCGTTCCAGCCGTTGCCCGCCACGTGGCCGGCGATGACCGCCACGCTGCCCAGCAGGACGGCTGCCACGAGGGTGGCGACCGCCGCCCAGCGGGCGACCTCAGCCCAGGGGGCGAGGCCAGGCCAGCCGGCCCGAGCGTCTGCGGTCGCGGAGGGGGTGAGATCGGTGTGGGTGGACATGGGCGGCGCGACGCGTCGCGCGGCTCTCTTGAAATGATCATCGGCCGGCGAGCGCCTGGCCGTGAGCGGCCGAGCCTCTCGTCGTAGACTTCGTGAGCGACATCGCGAGGACCGGCGCGGCGGCGAACAGCGGTACAAACGATGCGATTGGTGGCCTAAATGACGCGTGTGGCAATCATCGGCGGCGGTATCGGCGGTCTGACGGCGGCGCGGGCGCTGTCGCGAGGCGGCATCGAGGTCGCGGTCTACGAGGCGGCCGGTGAGTTGCGTGAGATCGGCGCCGGCGTCGCCCTGCACGCAAACGCGATGAAGGTCCTCCACGCGCTGGATCTGGAGGACGCGGTGCGCGAGACCGCGGGGCGAACGGACTGGATAGTCACCCGGAACGGCAAGACGGGCCGGATCATCTCCCGGACCAGCCGCGAACAGCAGGCGGCCAGCTTCGGCACCGCGGGCGCGACCGTGCACCGGGCCGATCTGCTCGATGTCCTGGCCGCATCGCTGCCGGGCGACATGGTCACCCTCGGCGCCCGCTGCACCGCGGTGGAGCCCGACGGCGATGTCGCGGTGGCCCGCTTCCAGGACGGGCGCGAGGTGGAGGCCGACATCATCATCGGCGCCGACGGCATCCACTCGGCCGTCCGGACGTCGCTGTTCGGGCCCGATGACCCGCGCTTCACCGGCAAGATCTGTTATCGCAGCGTCGTCCCGGTCGACGCGGTGGCCGGCGGCCCGCCGAGCAACGACAACGCCCAGTGGCTGGGGCCCCACGGCACGATCGTGCTCTACCCGGTGCGACGCGACGAGCTGATCAACGTCGTCTGCCACTACGACGACGAGGACTACCGCCACGAGTCATGGGTGACCGAGTGCGAGCGCGACGAGGTGCTCGAGCGCTACCGCGACTGGCACGAGTCCCTGGTGCGGATCTTCGAGGCGGGGCCCGTCTGGTACAAGTGGGCGCTCTATGACCGCGACCCGATTCCGCGATGGACGCGCGGACGGGTGACGGTGCTCGGCGACGCCGCCCACTCGATGCTCCCCTATCTGGGTCAGGGGGCCTGCCAGTCGATCGAGGACGGCGTCGTGCTGGCCTCGGCGCTGGCCGCGGAGCCCGACGATCCGCTGGCGGGACTGGCTCTCTATGAGCGGGCTCGCCGGCCCCGGGCCAGCCGGGTGGTCCTGACCGCCCGGGCCCGCGGCCAGAGCAACCATCTCGTGTCCCCGTGGGCGGCGCGGCGGCGCGACGTCGCCATCGCGGTGCGCCGGCGCCTGGGCAAGGACCCCGACGGTCGCGGCGCCGGCTGGATTCCCGAGTACGACGCCAGCTCGCCGAGTGCGCTGACCGGCTGAGCGCCGGCCGCGGAGGCTCCGGCCCGACTGCCGCGCAGCGGATGCGACGCTAGAGGCCGGCGGGCAGCGTGCCCGGAGCGAAGTCGCCCAGGGCGTAGCTGTAGGGGTTGTCGGCCAGGACCTTGCCGTCGCTTAGGATCCGCCACATCGTGGGCCGGGCCCAGCAGGCGATGCGGTCCTCGCAGATCAGCCCGCCGTCCGCGGTGGGATGGGTTTGGAGCTGATGGCCGACCGCCCGCAGCAGACGACCGTAGCCGTGAACCGCTGCCAGGCTGATCTCGATCTCCGCGGGGCTCGCGGTCTCGACGATCTGGTCACAAATCACGCTCATGAGAACTCATCGGCGGATGGGGCGACTTTCTAGAGACCCCGCCGGTGAATCAACGGTGAAAGCGGTGTCATCGGTCCGGGGAGGCCGACCGCGCGGGCGTCAGGACTGGAGCTGCGGCAGCGGCCGGCCCAGGGCCCCGGCGGCCGGGTGCAGAACCAGGACGTGGACCCGGGCGTGCTCGGCGACCTTGGCGGCGACGGGCGCTGCCAGCGGGCCACGCGGGACCAGATCGCCCCGATTCGGCGCAACCTGGCCGCGACTGGGGGTGGGCGAGCGTCGCGCGACTGGGGGTGGGCGAGCGTCGCGCGAGTGGCGGTGCGTGAGCGTCGCGCGACTGGCGCGCGCCTGGCTGGGTGTGCCGGGGGGGGGCGGCCGCCGGGGCGGCGCGCGGGCTAGAGGATCCGCTCGATGGTCAGGCGGCGGGTGCCGCGAGGCGTGGGCACCTCGACGGTCTGGCCGGCCGGCTGGTCCAGCAGGGCCCTGGCCACCGGGGACTCCGCGGAGAGCTTGCCGGCGGCGCGGTCGGCCTCGGTGGCGCCGACGATCGTCCACGTGTGAACCTCGCCGGTGCCCTCGTCGCGCACCTCGGCGGAGCGCCCGAACGCGAACTGGGAGCCGCCGGCGGGTACGGTCTCCACCACGACGGCGTTGCGCAGTCGCTGGCGCAGCCGGCTGATCCGCGTCTCCAGGTGGGCCTGGTCCTCCTTGGCGGCGTGGTACTCGGCGTTCTCCTTGAGATCGCCGTGGCCGCGGGCGGTGAGGATGCGGGCGGCGATCTCACGCCGCGCGACGGTCTCCAGTTCGCCGATCTCGGCCTTCAGTGCGGCCAGCCCCTGTCCCGTGATGGGCTCGCCCTCGTTGTTCGAAGTCGTCATCGGGGCATTTTGGCAGGTGCCCCGCGAGCCTCGTCGCGGCAGGAGCGGCGCCCTGTCGGCCCGGCGGGGGCGGCCGGCGTGCGACCATCCGGAGGTACAGGCGATGAAGAACTTCTTCCGGGAGAACCCGCAGGTCCTCGTGTTGCTGGTCATCTGCGTGGTGCTGGGCCTGGGCACCTTCATCGCGGTGCTCATCTCGCTGGCGCAGAACGGCAACGGCTCGCCGACCGGCGAGCCCTCGGGCGTGATCGCGCTCGGCGCCATGCTGCTGCGCTGACGGTCGCGCGGCGCCATGCCGCTGCGCTGACGGTTGCGCGGCGGTCAGCGCGCCGGGGCGGGCCGGCTGGGGCGGAGATCAGCCGACGCGGTCGCGCTGCGGGCGATCGGACGGTGCGCGCGCCGGCACGGGAGAGAGGCAGTGGCGGGGACGGGGGGTGACCGACCCGGCGCGGCGCTCACGCTCGATCCGCACCGGGCGGCGGTGGGGATGGGGAGCGGCCGGCGCCTCGGGATCGCCGAGCACGTCGTCGACCAGCGTCATCAGGGCGCGCAGTCGCTTGCGGGAAGCCTGGAACATATGTTCGTAACCCTACGGAGGGGTGCGGACGGAATCCGCACGTTGGGAGGAAAATTGCAACGGCGCCCGCCGCGCCGGATTTGAGAGTCCTGGGGCTCGCTCAGGAGCCCAGCGAGGACCAGACGTCGAGCTTGGTGCGGACCCGGTCGACGACCGCGGTGGTGAACTCGATGGTACCGGAGTGGCCGCCCAGGTCCGGGGTCTTGATGCCCGAGGCGATGGTCTCGAGCGTGCCCTCATAGATGGCCCGTGACGCTCGCTCGCAGGCCGGGCCGTGGCGATCGGCGGCATGGCGCAGCAGCGCGCCACAGGCGAGGATCATCGCCAGCGGGTTGGCCACATCCTTGCCCAGCAGCGCCGGCGCGGTGCCGTGGGGCGCCTCGGCCATCGCGCACGTCGTGTCGTAGTCGTCGTCGAAGGCCAGCAGCACCGATTCGGCGCCGGCGATCGACCCGAACATCGGGAGCACGAGGTCCGACAGGCAGTCGCCGTCGCGGTTGAGGGCGGGGATGACCAGCGGGGCGTCGGTGGCGCCCGAGACGAGCCCGGCGTAGGTGGCGTCGATCAGCACCGGCTGGTAGGTGATGTCCGGGTGACGCGCGGCCGCCGCGTCCATCTCCTCCTTGAGCATGCCCTCGTAGACGGGGGAGACCGTCCACTTGGGACCGCCGTAGACCCGCGCGTCCATCTTGGCGGCGGTGCGAAACGAGTACTCGGCCACCGCGCGGCAGGTCGAGCGGGTGATCTTCTCCGTCCGGTAGGCGACCTCGTCCGGGGCGCCGTCGGCCCCCTCGCGACGCTCGGCGGCACCATAGGCGTCCTCGACCGCCATGCGCACCACGGAGATCGGGTGGTACACGCCGGCCATCGGCGCCACGCCGGGCAGCCGCCGGCCGGTGCGGACGATCACCTTGCCGTCGACCTCCTCGCGCAGGATGCGATTGGGTGAGCCGACGTCGCCGGCCCCCTCGGGGGTGATCGTCGCCGCCTTGAGCCCCAGGCCGGCTTCGCGCATCGCCACCGCGGCCTCGTCGACGACCCCGTTGCGGGTCTCGCGCCGCTGCTCCAGCGACAGGTCGAAGTGGCGCAGCTCGAGGTCGAGGCCCAGCAGGTCGCCGTCGAGCACGCGCAGGGACTGCTCGAGCAGCTCCTGGCCGGTCTCGTCGCCGTCCAGGACGACCACGGCAACCGGAGTCACGGGGCTCTCAGCCTCCGGCCGGAGCGGGGGAGTCGGCCGCGGGGGCCGGTGCGCCCGAGTCGGCCGCGCCCGAGTCGGCCTCGCCCGAGTCGGCGGCCGCCGGCAGCAGCTCATCGCGCCGCTCGGTCAGCGCCGCGATGACGATCGTCAGGTGCTCGTCGAAGTCCACGCCCAGCTCGGCGGCGCCCTCGCGCATGTCGTCGCGGCTGACGGCGGCGGCGAACGCGGGCGTCTTCATCTTCTTCTTGACCGACTTGGGGGTCATGCCGACCAGCCCCTCCGGGCGCACGTAGGCACAGGCGAGGATGAATCCGCACAGCTCATCGACCGCGAACAGGGTCTGCTCCATCGGCGAGTCGCGCGAGACGCCGAGGTAGGGAGCGTGGGAGGCGACCGCCCGGATCAGCTCGGGCGGATAACCCCGCTCCTCGAGCTCGCGCAGCGCGTAGCGCGGATGGCCGGTCTCGAGGCTTGGATACCGCTCGTAATCGAGGTCGTGCAGCAGGCCGGTCAGCCCCCACAGCTCGACGTCGCCGTCGAACCGCGGCGCGTACGCGCGCATCGCCGTCTCGACCGCCAGCATGTGGCGGCGCAGCGAATCGGACTGTGTCCATTCACAAAGGAGGTCCCACGCCTGCGCCCGCGAATGCTCACCCTGCATGGCCGTTACCCTAGCTCAGGATTCGGTCCGGACCCCTCCCCCGGCACCGCCGGCGCCGAGCTCACCAGCTAGGCTGGTGGACGCTCGACGACCACAACCCACCACAGCGGGGTCGATCAAACTGGAGAAGTTCGTAATCGAGGGCGGCGTGCCGCTCTCCGGCACGATCACTGCGGCCGGGAACAAGAACGGGGCGCTGCCGATCCTGGCGGCGTGCCTGCTGACCGGCGACGAGGTGATCCTGCGCAACGTGCCGCGGATCAGCGACGTCGAGGCGATGGTGCGCCTGATCCAGCTGCTGGGCGCGCGCGTCGAATGGCTGGGCGACAGCGAGGTGCTGATCGACAGCTCGACCGTCGAGACCACGCACGTCGACCGCGTCGTGGCCGAACGCATCCGCGCCTCCTTTTTGCTGGCCGGGCCGCTGCTGGCCCGCTTCGGCTCGGCCCACATGCCGCCGCCCGGCGGCGACGTGATCGGCCGCCGCCGGTTGGACCCGCACCTCGATGCCTTCCGCACGCTGGGCGCGCTGGTCAACGATCGCCACGAGGAGATCGTCCTCACCGCGCCGCCGCTGGGGCTGGGCCCGTGCGATTTCCTGATGGACGAGCCATCCGTGATGGCGACCGAGAACGCGCTGATGGCGGCGGCCCTGACCCGGGGCCCGACGGTGATCCGCAACGCCGCCTCCGAGCCCCACGTCCAGGACCTGGCCCGGATGCTCAGCCAGATGGGCGCGGCGATCGAGGGCGTCGGCTCCAACGTGATGACGGTGCACGGCCAGGCCAGCCTGCGCGGCTGCACCTACGACGTCGCCCCCGACCACATCGAGATCGGATCGTTCATGGCCCTGGCCGGCGTCACCGGCGGCGAGCTGGTGGTCAAGGACACCCGGCCCGACGACCTGCGCATGATCCGGCTGGTGTTCGACCGCCTGGGGCTGCGCACCGAGGTCCACGGCCACGACGTGATCGTTCCGGGCAACCAGGAGATGGTCATCCGCAACGATCACGGTGACCACATGCCCAAGGTCGAGGACGGCCCCTGGCCGGCGTTCCCGGCGGATCTGACCAGCATCGCCCTGGCGCTGGCCACCCAGTCGTCGGGCTCGGTGATGATCCACGAGAAGATGTTCGAGAATCGGCTGTTCTTCACTGACAAGCTGGTCAGCATGGGCGCGGCGATCACGATCTGCGATCCCCACCGGGCAATCGTCCTCGGCGGCCGCCCGCTGCACGGCGCGCGCGTCGAGTCCCCTGACATCCGGGCCGGGATGGCGATGCTGATCGCGGCGCTGTGCGCCGACGGCGTCACCGAGATCGGCAACATCCGCCAGATCGACCGCGGCTACGAGCGGATCGACGAGCGGCTGCGCGAACTCGGCGCTCGCATCACCCGGCTGGAAGACGCGCCCGTAGCGGCGTGAGCACGATCCGCTCCGCGCGGCCCGGCGGGGGAGAGATCGTGGTGGAGCGCATCCCGAGCGGCACCCGCGACGTGCTGCCCGACGAGATGGGCGAGCTGCGGGCGATGACCGACCGCATCCGCGCGGTGTTCGCCGCGGCCGGCTTCGGCGAGGTGTACACGCCGGCGCTCGAGTTCGAGCAGACCTTCGCCCGGGCCAACATCGCCGGCGCCCGGCCCGCCTACCGGGTATTCGACGAGCACGGGAGCGTGCTGGTGCTTCGACCCGACATGACGGTCCCGATCGCCCGCGTGGTCGCCACCCGCTACGCCAACGCCGACCCGCCGCTGCGCTTCTGCTACGTGGCCCACGCCTATCGCGGGGTCCGCCCGCAGCGAGGCCAGTCGCGGGAGTTCCTGCAGGCCGGGGTGGAGCTGGTCGGCGCGCCCGGCGCTCCCGGGACCGCCGAGGTCCTCGGGCTCCTGTGTGCCGCGCTGGACGCCGCCGGGCTGCAGAACTACCGGGTCGGCCTCGGCAGCGCGTCGCTGTACCCGTCGCTGCTGGAGGGCCTGGGCGTGGCCGCCGAGTTCCAGGAGCTGATCCTGACCGAACTGGCCGCCGGGGACTTCGTCGGGGTCGACCGGGAGATCCACGCCCTGGGGCTGGCCGACGGCGACGCCGAGCTGCTGTTGCGCCTGGCGCGCACCCGCGGCGGGCCCGAGATCCTGGAGGATCCGTCCCCGGCGCTGCACGACGCGCTGAGCGGGATGCGCGACGTCCACCGGCTGCTGGCCCCTGCCGTGGCCGACCGGATCATCTTCGACCTGGGCCTGGTGCGCAACCTCGGCTACTACACCGGCGCGGTCTTTCAGGTCTATGACCCGGCCTACGGGGTGCCGATCGGCAGCGGCGGACGCTACGACGAGCTGCTGGGATCGTTCGGGCGCCCCCTGCCCGCGGTCGGCTTCGCTCTCAACGTCGAGCGGCTGCACATCGCGCTGACCGCCGAGGAGCGCGGACCGGGGTGGGGGAGGCGGCAGTGAACGACCTGCGGATCGCGGTGCCGCGCGGGGCGCTGCTGACCGAGACGCTTGACTTCCTGGATCGGCTGGGACTCGACACCGCCGAGGTGCGCGCCAATGACCGCAAGCTGCTGTTCGAGGACGCCGGCATCGTCACCATGCGCCCGTCGGACGTGCCCACCTACGTCGAGGCGGGGGCCGCGGACCTGGGCATCACCGGCAAGGACGTGCTGATGGAGCAGGCGGAGCGCGAGGTCTACGAGCTGGTCGACCTCGGCTTCGGTCGCTGCCGGATGATCCTGGCCGGCGTGGCCGGCGAGGACCGCGCCGAGGAGGCCCTGCGGCGCCTGGGCGTCGTCCGGATCGCCACCAAGTACCCCAAGATCGCCGGCGCGCACTTCCTGGCGACCGGACGGCAGGCCGAGATCGTCGAGGTCAAGGGCTCGGTCGAGCTGGCCCCGCTGATCGGCCTGGCCGAGGCGATCGTCGATCTGACCGCGACCGGCACCACCCTGCGCGAGAACGGGCTGGTGGAACGCGAGGAGATCGCCATCTGCACCGCGCGGCTGATCGCCAACCCGGTGGCCCACAAGCTGCGCGCCGCCGACATCGACCGTCTGCTGGAGCGCATCGATGGCGTCTGAGCGGTTGGTCCTGTCGGGCGACCCGGTGGCGCTGGCCCAGGAGCTGCGCGAGCTTGTCCCGGCGCCCGAGGCGGTCGCCGAGCAGGTGGCCGAGATCATCGCGCGGGTCCGGGCCAGTGGCGACGACGCGCTGCGGTTCTACACCCGCGAGTTCGACACCGGCGGCACGACGCCGTCGGCGCTGCGGGTCCCCGAGGCCGAGCTGGACACCGCGCTCGATCGCCTCGATGCATCCGTGCGGGAGGGCCTGCAGCAGGCGATCGCCAACGTGCGCAAGGTGGCCGAGGCGGGGCTGACCGAGGATCGCACCGTCACCTTCGACGGCCACGAGGTGATCCTGCGCGAGGTGCCGGTCGACCGCGCCGCCGTGTACGTGCCGGGCGGTCGCGCGCCGTACCCCAGCACGGTCGTGATGGGCGTGGTCACCGCCCACGTGGCGGGCGTTCGCAACATCGCGGTGTGCGCGCCTCCCGGGCCCAATGGCGAGGTCAACTCGGCGGTGCTGGGGGCGTGCCGGCTGGCACAGGCGTCGGTGGTGTACCGGATGGGCGGCGCCCAGGCGATCGCCGCGCTGGCGTTCGGGACCGAGACCGTGGCCCCGGTGGACGTGATCGTCGGGCCGGGGAACCTCTATGTCCAGGAGGCCAAGCGCGAGGTGTTCGGCCGGGTCGGGATCGATGGCTTCGCGGGGCCCAGCGACCTGGTGGCGATCGCCGACGCCGATGCCGATCCCGACGTGCTCGCGCTGGACCTGCTCGCCCAGGCCGAGCACGGGGCCGGGTCGCTGGTGGTGGCCATCTCCGCCTCGGCTGACCTGATCACCGAGCTGGAGGCACGGATCGCCGGCGAGCCCGGTACCGAGGCGGTGCTGCGCCTGGTCCAGGTGGCCGAGCTCGAACAGGCCCTGGCGATCGCCGAGGCGTTCGCGCCCGAGCACCTCCAGCTGGTGGGCGCCCGCGCCGAGGCCCTGGCGGGGCAGGTCCGGCACGCCGGTTGCGTGTTCGTCGGCGGGGCCAGCGGGACCGCTTTCGGGGACTACATCGCCGGCTCCAACCACGTCCTGCCGACCAACGGGGCGGCCCGGTTTGCGTCGGCGCTGTCGCCGATGCACTTCCGCCGCCGGTTCACCGAGGTCCGGATCGGGCCCGACGCGCCCGCGCTGGCGCGGGCGGCCGCGCCGATCGCCCGCGCCGAGGGGTTCGAGCTGCACGCCAGGTCGATGGAGGCTCGCATTCGCGACAATGGCGCGTGATGACACGCGCCGCCGAGATCGACCGCCGGACCGCTGAGACCCAGATCCACCTGGAGCTGGCGCTCGACGGCGAGGGTCAGGGCGAGCGGCGGACGGGCGTCGGGTTCTTCGACCACATGCTCGACCTGCTGGCCCGCCACGGGCGAATGGACCTGACCGTTGAGGCCAGCGGCGACCTCGAGACCGGAGCTCATCACACGGTCGAGGACGTCGGAATCTGCCTCGGCCAGGCGCTCGACCAGGCGCTGGGCGACCGCGCCGGCATCAACCGCTACGGCCAAGCGACGGTGCCGATGGACGAGTCGCGGGCGGCGTGCGCGATCGACATCTCCGGGCGGGGGCTGCTGGCGTTCGAGTCTCCGCTGCCGCCCGGCGCGATCGGCAACTTCGACCACGAGCTGACCGAGGAGTTCTTCCGCGCGCTGGCCACCAACGCGCGGCTGACCCTCCACATCACGATCGAGGCCGGCACCAACGCCCATCACATCATCGAGGCGGCGTTCAAGGCCTGTGCCCGGGCGCTGCGCGTCGCCGTGGCGCTCGATCCCAGCGAGCGAGGCGTCCCGAGCACGAAGGGCACCCTGACGTGACGCGCGCCCCGGCGATCGCCGTCGTCGACTACGGCATGGGCAACCGGCGTTCGGTCGAGAAGGCGCTGCAGCGCGTCGGTGCGCGGGCGCGGATCACGCGCGACCCGGGCGACCTGGCTGCCGCCGACGCCCTGGTGGTGCCGGGCGTCGGGGCGTTCCCGGAGGGAATGCGCCGCCTGCGGGCGCTCGGCCTGGACGAGCAGATCCACGCCGCGGCCGCCGCCGGCACGCCGGTGCTGGGCATCTGCCTGGGCATGCAGCTGCTGTTCGACCGTTCCGCCGAGCACGAGCTCACCCCGGGATTGGGCCTGCTGGCCGGCGAGGTGACGCCGCTGGCGGCCGGCGGCCTGCGCGTGCCGCACATCGGCTGGAACGAGGTCGCATTCGAGCGGCCCTCGCCGCTGACCGAGGGGCTCCCGGCCGGAGGCTGCCCCTTCTATCACGTGCACTCGCTGGCGGCGCGTCCGCACCGCCACGAGGACGTGGTCGCCACGACCACCTACGGCGAGCGGTTCGCGACGATCGTGGCCCGCGACAACGTGTTCGGCGTGCAGTTCCACCCCGAGAAGTCCTCAGCGGACGGCCTGCGGCTGCTGGGGAGCTTCGCGCGGCTGGTGGTGGCCGCCGGGACACCCGCCGCGACCGCGGGGTCGGCGCGGGCGTGATCCTCTACCCGGCGATCGACATCCTGGAGGGCAAGGCCGTGCGCCTGGCGCGCGGCGAGTTCGACCAGCGCACCGTCTACGACGCCGACCCGCTCGACGCCGCCCGCCGGTGGGTGGATGACGGAGCACGCGCTCTGCACGTGGTCGACCTCGACGGCGCCCGCAACGGCGCGCCGGCCAATCTCGAGCACGTCCGGCGGATCGTCGACGCCGTCGACGTGCCGGTGCAGGTGGGCGGCGGCCTGCGCACGATCGAGGCCGTCCGCGAGGTGCTGGGCGCCGGCGCGGCGCGAGCCATCCTCGGCACCGCCGCGTACATCGACCTCGACCTGCTCGACGAAGCCGTGACCGAGCATCACGACCGCATCGTCGTGTCCGTCGATGTGCGCCGGGGCATGCTGGCCGCCTCGGGGTGGACCGAGCAGACCGAGATCCCGGCGGAGTCGGTGATCAAGACGCTGGCCCGCCGAGGCGTGACCCGGTTCGTCTACTCGAGCATCGAGCGCGACGGGATGATGACCGGACCCGACCTCGACGAGGTGGCGCGGATCGCACAGGTGGTGCGGGGGACGTTCATCTATTCGGGTGGCGTCTCGTCGCTCGAGGACCTGACCGCGCTGGCCGGCCTGCGCCAGGTCAACCTGGCGGGCGTGATCGTCGGCAAGGCGCTCTACGAGGGCCGCTTCGGCGTGGAGGCCGGCCGTCAGGCGCTGGCCGGCTCTCCCAACTTGGAGTAACGGTGCACTACAAGCGCGTGATTCCGTGCCTGGACGTCGACGGCGGCCGGGTCGTCAAGGGCGTCGGGTTCGTCGACCTGCGCGACGCCGGGGATCCGGTGGAGCTGGCCGCTCGCTACGACGCGGCGGGCGCCGACGAGCTGGTGTTCCTGGACATCACCGCCACGTCGGACAAGCGCGCCACCGTCGTCGAGCTGGCCCGCCAGGCCGCGGACGAGCTGTTCATCCCGTTCACCATCGGCGGTGGCATCCGCTCGGTGGACGACGCCCAGGCGGTGCTCGACGCCGGCGCCGACAAAGTATCGGTCAATTCGGCCGCGCTCCAGCGTCCGGAGCTGATCGACGAGCTCTCGCGCACATTCGGCGCCCAGTGCGTGGTGCTGGCGATCGACGCCAAGCAGGGCGACGCCGACGGCTGGGAGGCATACCTGGCCGGGGGCCGGACGCCCACGGGCCGTGACGCGGTCGCCTGGGCCCGCCAGGGCGAGGCCCGGGGAGCCGGGGAGATCCTGCTGACCAGCATGGACCGCGACGGCACCAACGCGGGATATGACCTCGCGCTGACGCATGCGGTCGCCCACGCGGTGGGCGTGCCGGTGATCGCCTCCGGTGGCGCCGGCCGTCTCGAGGACCTGGCCGAGGCGGTGCAGGCCGGAGCCGACGCCGTTCTCCTGGCGTCGATCCTGCACTACGGTCACCACACGGTGAGCGAGATCAAGCGTTACCTGGCCGGCAGCGGGATTGCCGTACGGCCCGGAGATGCCTGACAACGCTCACGTCGAGCCGTGACCGCCGGGGCTTAATGCAGTTTTGTTGGGGGACCCGGACTGCGAGGGACCGCGGCTAGGCGGCCTCTTCGACATATCCCGCGGCTGCGCACGTATCGCAATACGCGGCGGGCGGGACTCGCGGCTCATAACAGCCGGGACGACAGCAGGTCGACGATCGCTTGGGCCGGCCCCGTCCAATGCGGGCGGCAGCGGCATCCTTGAGCTCTTCGCGCATGCGATCGAGCTCAGCCGCGTGGTCCGCGCAGAAGCGACGGCCCTTCTCGGCGGGCTGCTGGCAATGACTTCCACTACGACAGCGCATAGACCTATAATGATAGCAAGACGGCCGGAATCGGCCGCGTTAGCGGCCGATTACGTGCGGTTGCGCGCGTGCGTTGAGGGGCAAAATCAGCGCTGGTGCTGGTTGACGGCATGACGGACCTTGGCCTTGCGCGCCGCCCGATGCGCCTTCGCCTTGGCCTTGCGCGCCGCCCGATGCACCTTGGCCTTGGCCTTCGGGGCGGGATGTGCGGCATGGTGCTTGGCCTGCCGTTTGGGCGCGCGGCCGGGCAGCAGCTGGTAGATCGTGGCGTAGCCGTCCAGGTACAACGCGTGGTAGTCGGCGATGATCGGCGTGAACGCCCCGTCGGGGAACGAGAACACCTGCTGCCCGGTGACGACGTTGAGCCCGGTCGTCGACTTGCTGCCCAGGTCTGAGTAGTAGACGACGTTGCCGATCACCGTGGAGGAGCCTGAGATCCGGCCGCCGGCCAGGTGCCGCCAGCGGATCGCGCCCGACGCGGCGTTGAAGGCGTACATGTTGCCGTCGTAGGAGCCGACGTAGACCGTCGGGCCCAGGCCCTTGGGGTCGGCGACCGACGCCGAGGCGTAGACGTAGGCGCCGGTCGACGTCGCCCAGGCCAGCGCGCCGTTGCGCGCCCCGAACGAGTAGACCCGCCCGTCCGTGTTGCCCATGTAGACGCGGCCGAACGCCACCGCGGGCGTCGCGTAGAAGTTCCCGCTGCCGAAGCCGAAGTGCGTGCCGCTGGTGCCCACCGCCCAGATCTCGTGGCCGCTGACCGCGTTGATCGCGTAGGCGCGCCCGGTGTAGTCGCCGAAGTAGAGGACTCCATTGAGCAGTGCCGGGCCGCCCTTGATGGCCCCGCTGGCGTGATAGGTCCAGTAGAGATGGCCGTTGGCGACGTTGCGCGAGTACAGGGTGCCGCCCTGGTCGCCGAAGTAGACGGTGTTGCCGTGGACGATCGGCGAGGATTCGCTGCCGGGCCCGATCGGGCGCGACCACGCCACCTTGCCGGTCTTCATCGAGAGGGCCACGATGCTGCCGCCGCCGGGCGAGTGACCGCTCACCGACAGCGTCGGCATGATCACGACCCCCGCCTTGGCGGCGACGGCGGGCGACGCGGCCGAGAGAGTGGCGATCTTCGTGTGCCAGAGCACCTTGCCCGTCTTGACGTTGATTCCGCGCGCCGAGCCGTCGTCGTCGAGCACGAACATCGTCTCGTGGTAGATCACCGGTGGGAACTCGAGCAACGCTCCGTCGACGAACTTCCAGCCGACGTGCAGCGGGGGCCGGAGGTTGGGCGGCGCGGCGAAGAACCGCGTGCGCCCCCCGTCCAGGCCATACCAGGGCCACTGGAAGTTGTCGACCACCTTCTTGGCGCGCGGACGCGGGGCCGGCGCAGTGGAGGTCGTCGGACTAGTGAACTCGAGCGTGGGGTGCGAGACGTTGCCGGGGGCGTGCGAGAGCACGTACGCCACCGCGCCGCCTGCGATCACCAGGACGACCGCCGCCGCGACGAGCCCGCGCCACAGCAGTCGCCGTGGAACGGGACTGGGCATTGCGGGCATGGTAACCACCCTCGGCCGCGCATCGGCCCGCCTGTGCGCGCGCGATGATCTGCCAGTGCCCGGATCCTCCAGCGACCTGATCGACCGGCTGGCGGCGCTGCCGGCGGCCCGCCCGCTGCTCGATCGCCTGTCCGACACCAGCGGGGTCTACGTGGTCGGCGGGGCGGTGCGCGACCTGCTGCGAGGACAGCCCCCGCGCGACCTGGACCTCATCGTCGACGGCGAGCTGGAGCCGGTCTGCCTCCGGCTGGGCACGCCAGATCGGTCACACGACCGGTTCGACACGGCCACCGTCGTGCTCGACGGCGCGACCTACGATCTGGCCCGCGCCCGGCGTGAGGTCTACGCCCATCCCGGCGCCCTGCCCACCGTCAGCCCGGCGCCCATCGAGGAGGACCTCGGCCGCCGCGACTTCACCGTCAACGCGCTGGCCCTGGGACTGGGCGGCGCCGACCGCGGCCGCCTGCTGACCGTGCCCGGGGCGCTGGAGGATCTCGACGCCGGCCGGCTGCGCGTGCTCCACGACGCCAGCTTCGTGGACGATCCGACCCGCCTGCTGCGACTCGCCCGCTATGCCGCCCGGCTGGGTTTCACCGTGGAGCCCCGGACCTGCGAGCTGGCCCGCGCGGCGCTGGCGGCGGGCGCTCTGGACACGGTCAGCGGCGCCCGCATCGGCGCCGAGCTGCGGCTCCTGGCCGCCGAGGCCGATCCGGTGGGGGCGTTCGTCGGGTTGCACGAGCTGGGCGCGGACGCGGCCATCGCCCCCGGCTTCGGGCTGGCCACGCCCGCGGACGCGGCACTGGCGCGGCGCGGCCTGGAGCTGCTGCCGGCCGATGGTGACCCCGGAGACCTGGTGCTGGCGGTCGCGGCGGGGGCGGTGGAGCCGGCGCGACTGCCCGATCTGCTCGACCGGCTGGCGTTCCCGGCGCCGCGGCGCGACACGATCGTCGCCGCGGCGACGCGGGCGGCGGGGCTGGCCCGGGCGCTGCAATCGGCGGGCTCGCCGTCGGAGATCGCCGCCGCCGCCGGCTCCGCCCCGGTCGAGCAGGTGGCGCTGGCCGGCGCGCGGGGCCCGGCGCCGGCGGCCCGGCGCTGGCTCGAGGACCTGCGCCACGTGCGCCTGGAGATCGACGGGGTCGACCTGCTCGAGGCCGGCATCGCCCGGGGTCCCGCGATCGGCGCCGGGCTGGCGGCGGCGCGGGCGGCCAAGCTCGACGGGCGGGCCGCGGGGCGCGAGGCGGAGCTCGCCGAGGCGCTGCGGGCGGCCCGGGCGAGCGGGCAATAGGCTGGATGCGTGCAGCCGCCGCCTCCGTTCTACCCGCTGGGACCGCACTTCGCCATCGACCTGCCCGGTGCCCGCGCGGCGTTCTCGACGCGCCGAGGCGGTCGGTCGACCGGTCCCTACGAGAGCCTGAATCTGGGGTGGCTCACGGACGATGATCCCGACGCCGTCGACCGCAACCGAGCCGCGCTGCGCGCCGACGTGGGCGCGCCGGCGCTCAGCTTCGTGCATCAGGTCCACGGCTCGGAGGTGCGCACGATCACGGACCGGACCCTGGAGCCGGCGCAGCGCCCGCGCGTCGACGGGCAGGCCACCGACCGCCGCGACGTGGCGCTGGCGGCGCTCGTCGCCGACTGCCTGCCGATCGCCGTGGCCGGCTCGGGGCAGGTGGCCATGCTCCACGCGGGATGGCGCGGGCTCGCCGCCGGCGTCGTGTCCTCGGGCGTCGATGCGCTGCGCGCGCTGGGCGCCGCCGGCGAGTTGAGCGCCGCGATCGGTCCCGGCGCGGGACCGTGCTGCTACGAGGTCGGCGACGAGGTGCACGCCGCGTTCGCCGACATCCCCGAGGCCCACCACGGCCGCAACCTCGACCTCAAGGAGATCGCGCGCCGGAGGCTTCGCGACGCAGGCGTCGGGGAGGTGGCGGACATCGGCCTGTGCACGATCTGCTCGGACCCGAGCCTCTGGTTCTCGCATCGGCGCGAGCACGGGATCACCGGTCGCCAGGCGGGCGTGGCGTGGTTGACCTGATCCACGGGCTGACCGCCGAGCGCGTCGCCGCCAACCTGGAGCGCGTCCGGGAGCAGATCGCCGCCGTCGGGCGCGATCCGGCCGAGGTCGAGATCCTCGCCGCGGTCAAGTACCTGCCGGCCGCCGAGCTGGAGGCGCTCGCCGAGGGCGGCGTCACCGTGGTGGGCGAGAACCGCGCCCAGGAGCTCCTGGCCAAATCGGCGGCGCTGCCGGGCCGGTTCACCTGGGACTTCATCGGCCAGCTGCAGAGCCGCAAGGTGCGCGATCTGGCAGGGCACGTGCGCTACATCCACTCGGTCGCCTCGGAGTCGGTGCTGGCGCAGCTGGCCCGTCACGGCACCCCGGAGACGCGGGTGCTGATCGAGGTCAACGTCGCCGGCGAGGCGGGCAAGAGCGGGATCGCTCCGGCCGATCTGCCGGGCTTTCTGGAGCGGTGTGCGGTGCCGGTGGTGGGGCTGATGACGATGCCGCCGCTGGCGGCGCGGCCCGAGGACAACCGGCCACATTTCGCCGCCCTGGCGCGCCTGGCGGCGCAGCACGGCCTGTCCGAGCTGTCGATGGGCACGAGCCAGGACTACGCGGTGGCGGCCCAGGAGGGGGCCACAATCGTGCGGTTGGGGACGACCCTGTACGCGGGCGCGCCATAATCACCGGCAGGGAATCGCCGTAAATGCGCGAACCCTGACAACGCACATGGCCTTTCGCGACACATGGCACCGGACCCTCGTCTACTTCGGCCTCGCCGAGGACGACGCCTACGACGAGGATGATCTGGAGGCCTACAACGAGCCCGAGGTTGAGCTGCAGGACAGCTACCGCGAGCGCCCCAATGTCCGCAAGCTGAGCTCGCGCCGCCGCCGCGACGAATTCGACGACATCTTCGCCGACGACTCCACCAGCGAGCGGCGGACCACCTCGCTGCGCCCGGTGGGCGGCGGCCGCACCGCCAACGGCCGCGCCGGCGGCGACGTCCGGGTCCACTTCGTCGCTCCCAAGAGCTTCAACGACGTCCAGGACGTCGCGGACAAGTTCAAGGACACGATCCCGGTGATCCTCAATCTCCAGGGGACCGATACGGACCTGTCCAAGCGGCTGATCGACTTCTCGTCAGGGCTGACGTATGCCCTGGACGGCGGCATGCAGCGGATCGCTGACAAGGTGTTCCTGCTCACCCCGCGCAACGTCGAAGTCTCCGCCGAGGAGCGTGCCCGGCTGGTCGAGAAGGGCTTCTTCAACCAGTCGTGACCTGACGCTGAGCAAATTTGTACGGCGCGGTGGGCTGGTGGGGCGCCGCGCGCAGGTACATTTCAGCCAATGCGAATCGGTTTCATCGGTTCCGGCAACATGGCCCGCGCCCTGGCGCGAGGCTGGGGCGAGCCCGTGCTGTGCTCGGACTCGGGGTCGGGCCGGGCCGCCGCACTCGCGCGAGAGCTCGGTGGCCGCGCGGCGAGCAACGTCGAGGTGGCCGAGGAGTCCGACCTCGTGGTGCTGTGCCACAAGCCGGCGCAGTTCGCCGAGGTGGCCAGAGAGCTGCACGGTCACGTCAGGGCGGTGGCATCGGTGCTCGGCGCGGTCGACTCCGGCGCCCTCGCGCAGGCGTATCGTCCCTCCCAGGTGTTCCGGTTTCTGCCCAATACCCCGGTGGAGGTACGCCACGGGGTCCTCTGCTACTCGCCGGTGACGCGGCCAGACCACGTCATCGACCGCGATGTCGAGCGCGAGGTGCTGGAGCTGTTCGAGCGGCTGGGGACGATCGTGAGGGTCGACGAGAGGCTGATGGGCGTGGCGACCGCGGTGTCGAGCGTCGGGCCGGCCTACCAGGCGCTGCTGGCCGAGGCCCAGGTCGACGCCGCCGTCCGCATGGGCCTCAAGCCGGCGCTCGCCGCCCAGCTGGTGGTCGAGACGATGGCGGGCGCCGCGGACCTGCTCACGGCTCGCGGCTACGACACCCTCACGGTTCGCCGCGACGTCACCTCACCCGCGGGCTCGACCGCGCAGGGCCTTGACGCACTGGAGCGAGCGGGCATCCGCGGCGCCTTCCAGGCGGCGATCGACCGCGTCTGCGAGGTGGCGGGCTGATGCTGCTCCTGGCCGCCACGCGCCAGGACATCGCCAACTACGTCGAGACGTTGTTCTACGTCTACATCGTCCTGATCTTCATCTACATCCTGATGAACCTCCTGTTCTCGTTCGGGGTGCGGTTGCCCTACGCGCGCTGGAGCGACGCCCTGATGAACTTCCTGCGCGACGTGTGCGACCCCTACCTGCGGATCTTCCGCAAGGTCATCCCGGCGATCGGCTCGTTCGACTTCTCCCCGATGGTGGCCATCATCGTTCTCTACATCGTGCAGTCGCTTGTCTACAGTGCCATCGCAGGCTGAGCAGGTCGCAGCGACGATGTCCAAGGGCTCGGCGGTGCGGGCGCCCGAGGCGCGACGGCTGGTGGCCTTCGCACGCGCCGGGGCAATCATCGCCGTGGTGCTGATCGTCGACCGGATCACCAAGCACCTGGTCAAGACCGGCATCCCCGTCGGCGACGTGCACAAGTTCCTGCCCGGGATCAACCTGGTCCACATTCGCAACACCGGCGTGGCCTTCGGCTTCTTCGCCGGCGGCGGGGCGATCGTGCTCGTGCTGACCCTGGCCGCGCTGGCGGCGCTGGTCATCTACTTCCTGATGCGGCCCACGCGGCCGTGGCTGTGGCTGCCCACCGGCCTGCTCGTGGGCGGCGCGCTGGGCAACCTCATCGACCGGCTGATCAGCGGCTCGGTGACGGACTTCATCAAGCTGCCGCTCTGGCCGGCGTTCAACGTCTCGGACATGGCGATCACGTTCGGGGTGCTGGCCCTGCTCTATGTGCTGGAGGGCCCTCCGGCGCGCCACCCGACTGAGTGACCGAGCGCCGGCTCGAGCTCCCGGTCCCCGCTGACGCCGCCGGGATGCGCCTGGACCGCTTCCTGGCCGAGCCGCTGGGCTCTCGGGCGCGGGCGCAGACGCTGATCGATGCCGGCCGGGTGCGGGTCGACGGCCGGGAGCGGCCCAAGCGCCACGCGGTCAGCGCCGGTGAGCTCATCACCGTCGACGAGGAGGCCAATGTCGCCGTCGACGTCGAGGGGACGCCCGCGCCGTTTGCGATCGCCTACGAGGACCCGTACCTGATGGTGGTGGACAAGCCGGCCGGAGTGGTGGTCCATCCCGCCCGCGGCCATCGCACCGGCACGCTCGCCCAGGCGGTGGCCGGCCGGGTGGCCGGCGGCGAGGACCCAGGGCGGGCGGGCATCGTGCACCGGCTGGACCGCGACACCTCGGGCCTGCTGGTGATCGCCAAGTCAGACGAGGTCCACCGGGCGCTCAAGCAACTGCTGTCCGAGCGCCACCTGCGCCGCGAGTATCTCGCCCTGGTCGATGGGCGCCCGCCGGCCCGCACCGGGACGATCGAGGCGCCGATCGGCCGCGACCGCCACGACCGGGTGCTGATGTCGATCGACACCGACGACCCGCGCGAGGCGCGCACCCACTTCGAGATCGAGCGCCTGCTGCCGCGGGCCACCCTCCTGCGGGTCGCGCTGGACACCGGCCGCACCCATCAGATCCGGGTCCACATGGCGGCGATCGGCCACCCGGTGTGCGGGGACCCCCAGTACGGGGTGGCGGGCGAGTACGGGCTGCAGCGGCAGTTCCTGCACGCCGCGCGGCTGGCGTTTGTGCATCCGGTGACCGGCGAGCCGGTCGACGTGACGTCGCCGCTGCCGGAAGATCTGGCGGCGGCGCTGGGGGTGGCCGAGGCTGAAGGGTCGGCGTAGTCTGGCCTTCGTCTGCATGTCTCCCGTGGGGCGGTGAGAGGGGTGTCGGCGAACGTCAACGGCGGCTATCGAGTGGGGCACGGAGGGTCCCTTTGTCCCTCGGCGTCGGCAAACGTCCCAACGAGCGGCCGCTGGGAGTTGCGTGGGGTGTTTGCCGCCAAGAGGGCGGCAAACGTCCCAGGCGGCTGGGGAGGCGGGTTGCTTGGGGTGTTTGCCGCCGCTCAGGCGACGGGGTTGCGTCATGGGCAACAAAACTCACCTTCTGGCCCACGGTCGCGGCTCTCGACGAGACGTTGGTCCGAAACGCGCGGTTTCCGCCCCTCTCAGACCACGATCCTGCGATCGGCGGCAAGCGTGGTCCAGAGTGCAGGTCGCGCCGATCCCACAGTGCCCCATCCTCGTTGCCCGCCGTTTTTCGCGCCGACACCGACCGCCCGCACGGCCGCAAACCCGCCGCGTCAGTCGGCAACGACCGCGCCCACCCGGGCCGCCGCTCGGGCGAGGAGAAAAGAAGGCGGGGCGGCCCGTCCAAAGCCGCCCCGCCGTATTGCTGCGAACCGACCACCGGAGGTAGGGGAAGGGAGGTTCGGTTCGCTATGTGCGGGCCGCCGTGGTGGTAGGGGGGACGGCGACTCGCTGAACCCTCCAACGACCGCGACCAGAAAAACTTGCGTAGACTCGATCAAATCCATTTCCTACCCCGCCGATCAGCGGGTCACGGCCCTGCCCCGGACATACCGGGAACCGTGATTGCGCCGGCGGGCATTACGTACCAACACTCACAAGGGAGCAGGATCAGTGGCTCAGATCGGCATCAAGGAGCTGCTGGAGGCCGGCGTTCATTTCGGCCACCAGACGCGCCGTTGGAACCCCAAGATGCGCCGTTTCATCTTCGGGGAGCGCGACGGCATCTACATCATCGACCTGCTGCAGACCGAGGCGCTGCTGCACAACGCGCAGGCATTCGCCTCCGAGGTGTCGCGTCGCGGCGGCACGGTCCTGTTCGTCGGCACCAAGAAGCAGGCGCGCGACGCGATCAAGGACACCGCCAGCGCGGCGGACATGCCCTACGTCAACCACCGCTGGCTGGGCGGCCTGCTGACGAACTTCCAGACCATCTCGCTGCGGATCAGGCGCCTGCACGATCTCGAGCGCTACGAGACCGAGGGCCAGCTTCAGCTGCTGCCCACGCGTGAGCGCATGGCGGCCCAGGCCGACCTCGAGAAGCTGCGCGCCAACCTGGGCGGGGTCAAGAACATGCAGCGCGTCCCGGACGCGGTGTTCGTGATCGACCTCAAGACCGAGGCGATCGCGGTGCGCGAGGCCCAGCGGCTGCGGATCCCGATCATCGGGCTGGTCGACACCAACTGCGATCCGGACGGGATCGACTACGTCATCCCCGGCAACGACGACGCGATCCGCTCCTGCGCCGCGATCACCGGGGCCATCGGCGACGTCGTCGCCCAGGGTCACAACGTCTTCCGCGAGCAGGAGGAGCGCGCCCGGCTCGAGCGCGAGCGCCAGGAGGCCGAGGAGCGCGCCCGCCGTGAGGCCGAGGAGCAGGCTCGCCGTGAGGCCGAGGACCAGGCTCGCCGCGACTCGGAGGAGCAGGCTCGCCGCGAGGCGGAGGAGCAGGCTCGCCGTGAGGCGGAGGAGCAGGCCCGGCAGGCCGCCCAGGCGGCCCAGGCCGCGGCGCCTCCCGCGCCGGCCGAGGCGCCGCCTGCACCGGCGGCTGAGGCGCCGCCTGCACCCGCGGCGCCCGAGGCCGAGGCTGCGCCCGCGCCGCCGGCCCCCGAGGCTGCACCGGCACCGGCGCCGCCGGCCGCCGAGCCCGAGGCTGCGGCCCCGGCGCCGCCGGCCGAGCCCGAGCCCGAGGCTGCGGCCCCGGCGCCGCCGGCCGAGCCCGAGCCTGAGGCTGCGGCCCCGACGCCGCAGCCCGAGCCCGAGGCCGCGGCCCCGACGCCTCCGCCCGAGCCCGAGGCGGCGCCGCCGCCGCCGCCGCCGGCCGAGCCCGAGGCGGCGACGCCCGAGGCACCGGCGGCTCCCGAGCAGCCGGCGGCCACCACCAACGAGACCCCCGAGGCGGCCACCGCTGAGGCGCCGCCCGCGGCCGAGGCCGCTCCCACCGCGCGGGAGCCAGCCCAGACCGAGGCGGAGCAGCAGTCATGAGCGCGATCTCGGCCAAGGACGTCAAGGTCCTTCGCGATCGCACCGGGGCCGGCATGCTGGCCTGCCGAGACGCCCTGACCGAGGCCGGGGGCGACATCGACAAGGCCGTCGAGCTGCTGCGCACCCGCGGCGAGGCCCAGGCGGCCAAGCGGGCCGGCGAGGAGGCCCGCGAGGGCGTGATCCAGAGCTACATCCACGCCAACAACAAGATCGGCGCGCTGGTCGAGGTCGACTGCCAGACCGATTTCGTGGCTCGCAACGACAAGTTCGTCGAATTCGCCCGCGACGTGGCCCTGCACGTGGCCGCGTCGACGCCCCTGGCGATCACCGAGGAGGATGTGCCGGCGGAGGATCGCGAGCGGGAGATCCGCATCGCCACCGAGCAGGCCGCCGACCGGCCGGAGAACGTCCGCGAGCGGGTCGTGACCGGCAAGCTGGACAAGTGGCTCGACGAGGTGGTGCTCCTGCGCCAGAAGCACGTCAACGAGGACAAGCACGGCGGCCAGACGATCGAGGAGCTGCGGGCGGCGCTGTCGGCCGAGACCCGCGAGAACATCGTCATCCGCCGGTTCGCCCGCTTCACCGTCGGCGCCTGAGGTTTGGCAGCCGCTCAGGTAGTGTCCACGGGGCCGTGCGACCGATGGAGTGACAGGTGAGCGATTCGGAGATCATCGACGAGCTGCTCGCTGACGGGCGCGAGCGGATGACGAAATCGGTCGAGGCGATGCGGCACGAGTTCAGCTCGGTGCGGACCGGGCGGGCCAGCCCGGCGCTGCTGGACCGGATCTTCGTCGACTACTACGGGACGTCGACGGCGCTCAAGCAGCTGGCGACGGTGACCGCCCCGGAGGCCCGCCTGCTGACGGTGCAGCCCTACGACAAGAGCTCGATCAAGGCCATCGAGCGGGCCATCCTCGAGTCCGACGTGGGCCTGACCCCAGGCAACGACGGCAACCTCATCCGCCTCAGCATCCCGGAGCTGACCGAGGAGCGGCGCAAGCAGCTGGTCAAGGTGGTGCGCCACATCGCGGAGGAGGGGCGCGTCGCGATCCGCAACATCCGGCGCGACATCATGCACGACCTGCGCGAGCTCAAGGAGGCCGGCGATGCCGGCTCCGATGACGAGCACCGAGCCGAGGTGGAGCTGCAGAAGCTCACCGATGCCCGGATCGCCGAGCTCGACGAGCTGCTCAAGCACAAGGAAGAGGACATCCTGGAGGTGTGAGCGGGTGGGCACCGGACCTGATCAGGACCCGACCCGCCTGGCCACGCCGTCCGCCACCGCCGCTGCCGACGCCCCGGTGCAGGAGGGCGGCCGGCCGCGCTACGTCGCGATCATCACCGACGGCAACGGCCGCTGGGCCCAGCGCCGCGGCCTGGCGGTGATCGCCGGGCACGAGGCGGGCGCCGACATCGTCAAGGCCCGCCTGCGCGACGCGGTGCAGTTCGGCGTCGCCGAGCTGACCGTGTACTCGTTCTCGACCGAGAACTGGACCCGGGACGATGACGAGGTCTCGGGGCTGATGGCGATGTTCGCCCGCCGGATCGAGCTCGAGACGCCCGAGCTGGACGCGGAGGGCGTGCGCATGCGGTTCCTGGGCCGGCGGACCGCGCCGGTCGCCCCGGAGCTGGTGGAGCGCATGGAATGGGCCGAGGAGCTCACCCGCGCCAACGACCGGATCACGCTGTTCGTCGCGTTCAACTACGGCGGCCGGGCGGAGATCGTCGACGCGGCTCGAACCTTTACGGGGACGACCGAAGCCGAGTTCCGCGACCACCTGTACGCACCTGACATGCACGATCCCGATCTTGTGATCCGCACCAGCGGCGAGCACCGCATCTCCAACTATCTGCTGTGGCAGACGGCGTACGCGGAGTTCGTGTTCCGCGACGAGCTGTGGCCCGACTTCTCCCGGGAGGCGTTCGCGGCGTCGCTGGATGAGTTCGCCGCCCGCCGGCGCCGCTTCGGGGGGCGCTGATGGCGCCGGCGTCCCGATCCCCGGGCCGGCGCCCACCGCGCGACCGGCCGCCGGCCCGCGACACCGAGGCTCAGGCGCGCCGCCGCCGGGCGGCCGCCCGCGCCGCCGCCTCCCAGCGCCGGGAGGGCGGCCGTCGCTCCGACCTGCTGCCGCGGATCCTGGTGGCGGTCCCGGCGGCGATCGTGGCCATTGTCTTCGTCGACCTGGGCGGGACCGCCTGGGCGCTGTTCATGCTGCTGATCGCCTGGGTCTGCCTGCACGAGCTCTACCGGCTGCTGGCCCGCTGGCGCCCCGCGCCCGCGGTGGGGTTCATCGCCGCGGCGGCGCTCGTGCTGGGCGCCCGGTTCGGCACCCAGCGCGACGTCCTCGAGATCGCCGTGGCCGCGTTGCCGGTGGCGTTCCTGTTCATCATCGCGCGCGGGGCCGGCCGGATGCCCACCGTCTCGGTCGCGGGCACGCTGCTGGGGGTGTGGTGGCTGGGGCTGGCCTTCGCCCATGCCGTGCTGCTGCGCCGCCTCCCGCACGGAAACGGGGTGCTCATCGACATCATGGTCGGGACGTTCCTGGCCGACACCGCCGCCTACATCGGCGGGCGGTTGTTCGGCCGCCGGCCCCTGGCGCCCAGCATCTCGCCCAACAAGACGTTCGAGGGCCTGTGCTGCGGGATGCTCATCGCGATCCTGTCGATCTTCATCGCCGGCCTGAACCAGACCTGGCTGACCCAGGGCCACGCGCTGATCCTGGGCGTGAGCGTGGCGGTGATGGGCCCGATCGGCGACCTGTTCGAGTCGATGGTCAAGCGCGACGCCGACACCAAGGACGCGGGCAGCCTGTTCGGGGCTCACGGCGGCGCCCTGGACCGCCTGGACGCGGTGATCTTCACCGTGGTCACCGGCTACTACGTCTGGCTGGCCGTGCTGCACTGATGCGCGAGGTGGTGCTGCGCCTGCCCGCCGACGCGGTCGACGAGGTGCTGGATCGCCTGCTGCCGCTCGTGCCCGACGGCGTGCGCGAGGCGACCCTGACCCGGCGGCGGGTGGAGCTGCGGCTGCGGGGCGCCCAGGTGCCCGCGATCGAGGAGATCGTCCGGGCCGTGGGCGCGGTGCCCCACGAGCTGGCCGAACGCACCATCTCCGACGACTGGCGCGAGCGCCGGCTGGCCGACTACCGCGCGCAGACGATCGGCGCCCGGCTGGTGGTGCGACCCGATTGGGCGCCATCGCCGGCGCCGGGGCTGATCGACATCGCCCTGGAGGAGGGCGCGGCGTTCGGGGTGGGCGGCCACCCGACGACCCGCACCTGTCTGACGTGGCTGCTGGACCTGATCCCCGCCGGTCCCTTCGCCGATCTGGGCTGCGGCAGCGGGGTGCTGGCCATCCTGGCCGCCCGCCTGGGCTGGGAGCCGGTCCTCGCCCTCGACGTCCAGCCGGCCAGCGTCGACGCCGCGCGCGCCAACGCCGTCCGCAACGGAGTGGAGATCGAGGTGGCCGCCGCCGACCTCAGCGCCCAACCGGCGCCGGTCTGCGCGGGGTTCGCCGCCAATGTCCCAGTCGCCATCCACGAGGCCATCGTCGCCGGCTGGGGCGATGTCACGGCCGGCGATGCCCCGGAGGCCGGCCTGATCAGCGGGTTCGGGCCGGCTCAGGCCGACCGGGTCGCCGCCGCCTACCGGCAATGCGGGCTGCGCGAGCGCCGGCGTGAGACGGTCCACGGCTGGGTGGTGGCCGAGCTGTTTCGCGCCTGATTGCGGTTGATGCGCTTGCGTGCCGCCGCCGCGTCCGAAAGACTGCGGATCGTTCACACAGGCCGCGCGAGAGGACCGGGATGGCCGACTACATCAGATGGCGTCTGGCGGCAGCCAGGCTCGGGGTGACGATGGCGTTCTTCGCCCTGCTGGGCGGGCTGGCCGATCAGGCGGCGGCGGCGACGTCAGCGGGCGCCGGCGCCGCGCCGGCGGCCAACTTCCTCACCGACCTGTCGATCCCGGCCGGCGGGCTGAACCGGGTGGTGCTCAAGCTCGACTCGGCGCTGGCCACGCTGGAGCACAAGCTCAACACCAGCTTCACCACCACGCACAAGCTCAACCAGACGTTCCTGAAGATCAAGTCGGCCAACACGAGCTTTCTCAAGATCAAGTCCGCCAACACGAGCTTTCTCAAGATCGACGACGCCAACAGCGAGTTCCTGAAGGTCGACTCGACCGCGGCCAACGCCAACGAGCTCGGCGGGCTGTCGCCGCAGGCGTTCTTCCAGGGGACCGGGAGCGTGGTCACCGGCGCGATCTCGTCGCTGGCGCAGAACGGCGTCGCCACCTCGCTGCTGTCCGTGCCCGGCGGGATCGAGGTATCCATCATCAACGCCGCCATCGGTGCCGGCGGCCTGCAGGTGCAGATCAGCAACCCGAGCGGGGCCGCTCTGGCTGCAGTGGTCAACACCGGCACGGGTGTCGCGGAGCATGACCTCAATCCTGGGACAACCTCCTTCGCGTTCGCGACCAACGGGCTCTCTCCGCCCGCCGGGCAGCTCCACATTCAGCTCTTCCCCAACGCGGGGCTGGCGGAGGTGGTGACGATCATCATCAGCCTCGAGGAATCCACGACGACCAACCCGTCGTTTGTGGGGCAGGCCTTCGCCGGCCCTTCGTAGGCTGCGGGGGTGCACCGCCAGCTCGCCAACGAACTCCCGCCCCGTGACGGCCGCCGCGGGCTGGTGCTGTCCGCATCCAAGGAGCTCGAGCCCGGCGCGCGGGCGATGCTGCTGCTGGCCGACGGCCTGTTCCGGCTCGACGTGCTCGTCTCCGGCGACTCGCTGCAGACGTTCGTGCGCAACCTGTCGCCCGGACCGCTGGCGATCGAGGGGGACGCAGCGACGTCGGATGGGACGAGCACGACGTTCGGGGACGTGACGCCCTTCGCGCCGGGCCGCGCCGACCTCGGGTTCACGCTGGGCGCCGGCGCCGACCGGGTGCGGGCTCAGGTGACCCTGGCCACGCTGCGCTTCCCCGAGCGCGGGTTGATGCGAATCAGCGCCCAGGCGGTGGTGCGCCAGGCCTGAGGCGGGCCTGCAGCCGGCGCCTACAATCGGCCGCGTGCCGCGCCGGCTCGTCATCCTCGGCTCCACCGGGTCGATCGGGGTCCAGGCCCTGGACGTGGTGTCCCGCGCCGAGGAGGAGCTCCAGGTCGTCGGACTGAGCGCCGGCAGCGCCTGGGAGGCGCTGATCGATCAGGCGCGCCGCCACGGGGTGCGCCGGGTGGCCCTGGCCGACCCCGACGCGGCCGCCCGCGCCGCCGAGGCCTGGACCGACGGCGAGGTCCTGGCCGGCCCCGACGGCCTGGTCGCGCTGATCACCGAGGGCGAGTGCGATCTGGTGCTCAACGGGATCGTCGGGTCGGCCGGGCTGGTGCCGACCGTGGCCGCCCTGGGCGAGGGGGTGGACCTGGCGCTGGCCAACAAGGAGTCGCTGGTCGTCGGCGGCGAGCTCGTCACCCAGCTGGCGCAGGCCACCGGCGCCGCGATCATCCCCGTCGACTCCGAGCACTCGGCGTTGCACCAGCTGCTGGCCGCCGAGCGCCCCGGGACGGTCGACCGGCTGATCCTCACGGCGTCGGGTGGGCCCTTCCGCGGCCGCAAGGCCGGCGAGCTCGAGCAGGTGACCGTGGAACAGGCCCTGGCCCATCCGACCTGGTCGATGGGCGGCAAGATCACGATCGACTCGGCGACGCTGATGAACAAGGGGCTGGAGCTGATCGAGGCCCACCACCTGTTCGGCACGCCGTACGAGGAGATCGAGGTGATCGTCCATCCCCAATCGATCATCCACAGCCTCATCCAGCTGTGTGACGGCGCGACCCTGGCGCATCTGGGCTATCCGGACATGCGGGTCCCGATCGCCTACGGACTGCACTACCCCGACCGCGTCGACGTGCCGGTACGCGCCCTCGACCTGGCCGAGCTGGGCGCGCTGACGTTCGAGCCGGTCGACATCGAGACGTTCGCCTGCCTGCGGCTGGCCCGCGAGGCCGGGATCGCCGGTGGGACGGCCCCCTGCACGCTGAACGCGGCGAACGAGATCGCGGTCCACGCGTTCCTCAAGGGCCGGCTGCGGTTCCTCCAGATCGCCGAGGTGATCGAGGAGACCCTCGACCGCCTGCCCGGCCAACAGGTCCATTCGTTTGACTCGCTGGCCACCGCGGACGCGCAGGCCCGCCGGTTGGCCAGCGATCTGGTCGAGTCGCTCGCGCCCGCCTGAGGCGCCTCTGATCGAACTCATAGAAACGCCTGCCACACTGGTGGCGCGCGCATGTCGTACGTCCTGGCATTCCTCGGCTTCGCCGTCCTGATCATCCTGCACGAAGCCGGCCACTTCGTGGCCGCCAAGGCGGTGGGGATGCGGGTCGAGCGGTTCTCGCTGTTCTTCGGCCCGATGTTCGTCAAGCGCCGTCGCGGCGAGACCGAATACGGGATCGGCGTGATCCCCCTCGGGGGCTACGTGAAGATCACCGGGATGAACCCCAACGAGGAGATCCCGCCCGAGGTCGTCTCGCGCGCCTACTACAACCAGCCGGTGTGGAAGCGGGTGGTCACGATCCTGGCCGGCCCGGCGGTCAACATCCTGATCGCCTTCGCGATCGTGCTGGGGCTGCTGCTGTCCCAGGGCCAGGCGGGCCCACCCACCAAGCAGGTGGCCGGGGTGGTGACCAAGACCCCGGCGGCGAGCGTGCTGCGCCCGGGCGACCAGCTGGTCTCCATCGACGGGGTCAAGGGCTCCCCGGACGCGCTGCGCCGCCAGATCGAGTCCCATCATTGTGCCGGGACGCCGGTCAACGGCTGTCTGGCGGCGACGCCGGCGACCATCGTGGTCAAGCGCGACGGCCGGCTGGTGAGCGTGTCCGCGCGGCCCGAGTACGTCGCCAGCGCCCGCCGCGTCGAGCTCGGTTTCGACTTCGGCTACCGGACGGTCTACCCCAGCGTGATCAGCGCGGCGTCGACATCGGTGTCCAAGCTGTGGTCGGTCACCACCCAGACGGTGTCGACGGTCGTCCAGATCTTCGAGCCCAAGGACCGCAGCCAGGTGCATGGGATCGTCGGCGGGTACACCGTCACCCAGGAGTACTTCGCCACCAGCACGACGCTCGCGCTGGAGGTCCTGGCGCTCATCTCGCTGTCGCTGGGCGTGATCAATCTGTTCCCGTTCCTGCCGCTCGACGGCGGGCACGTGTTCTGGGCGCTGGCCGAGAAGGTCCGCGGACGGCGGATCCCGTTCAGCGTCATGGAGCGCGCCGGGGTGATCGGCTTCGCGCTGATCATCCTGCTGTTCGTCATCGGGCTCAGCAACGACATCTCGACGCTGACCGGGCCCGGGTTCGGCGTCCGCTGACCCGGCGAACGGTCGTGGCGCCGGGGGCCCTGCGCTAGCGTTAGCGCCCGCAACGGCCGTGGGGCCCGATCCGGCGGCAAGGAGGAGATGATGGAGAGCAGCACGACTACGGCGTCCGCCGGGCGCGCGATCGGCGCCGCCACGCTGGCCCAGGCGCTGCGGCGGACCGCCGCCGAGCATGCGGACGTCGTCGCCGTCCGCACCCCCGACGACAGCGTCTCGCTGACGTGGGCGCAGCTGCTGCAGCGCATCGATGCCATGGCCGGAGGGCTGACGTCGCTCGGGGTCTCCCGGGGCGACTGCGTCGCCATCATGCTGGCCAACCGCCCCGAGTTCTACGTCGTCGACCTGGCCGCGGTGACGCTGGGCGCGACCCCGTTCTCGATCTACGTCACCTATCCGGCGGCCGAGATCGAGTTCCTGATGCGCGACGCCGACGCCCGGGTCGCGATCGTGGAGCAGGCGTTCCTGCCGGCGATGCTCGAGGCCCGGCGCAACCTGCCCCGGCTCGAGCACGTCGTCGTCGTCGACGGCGAGGGGTCCGAAGGGGTGCTCGCGCTGGCGGAGGTCCAGGGCGCGGACCCGGACTTCGACGGCGCCGCCGCCGCGGCCGCGGTATCGCCCGAGGACCTGCTGACGCTGATCTACACGTCGGGGACCACCGGGCACCCCAAGGGCGTGCAGATCTCCCACCGGGCCGGGATGTTCACCGCCCAGCAGGTGCATCAACTGATCGAGTTCCCGGCGGGGTCGCGAGTCATCTCGTGGCTGCCCTCGGCCCACATCGCCGAGCGGATGGCCCACGAGTACATCCCGGTCCTCTACGGCGGCAGCATCACCTGCGCGCCCAATCCGCGCGAGATCCTGGCCTACCTGCCCCAGGTGCGGCCCAACTGGTTCTTCGCGGTGCCGCGGATCTGGGAGAAGCTCAAGGCGGGCCTGGAGGCGATGCAGGCCGCGCAACCCGAGGAACAGCGACGCCCGGTACAGGACGCGCTGAACGCTGCCATCGAGCGGGTGCGGCTGCGCCAGCGGGGCGAGCCGGTTCCGCTGGAACTCGAGGCGCGGGTCGCCCGCGCCGACGAGGAGCTGTTCTCCAAGCTCCGGGCGATGCTCGGCCTCGACCAGCTCAACGCGGTCAACGTCGGCGCGGCGCCGACGCCGGTCGACGTGCTCGAGTTTTTCCATGCCATCGGGATCGAGGTGGCCGAGCTGTGGGGAATGTCGGAGACCTGTGGCAGCGGCGCCTGCAACCGGGTCGGGGCGGTGCGGATCGGTACCGTCGGCCCGGCCTCGCCGGGCGTCGAGCTCGCGATCGCCGAGGACGGCGAGGTGCTCTGCCGGGGCGAGTTCCTGATGAGCGGCTATCGCAACCAGCCCGACCTGACCGCCGAGGCCATCGATGGCGACGGCTGGCTGCACACCGGCGACGTCGGCTCGATCGACGCCGACGGGTACCTGACGATCGTCGACCGCAAGAAGGAGCTGATCATCAACGCCGCCGGCAAGAACATGTCGCCGGCCAACATCGAGGCCGCGGTCAAGTCCGGCAGCCCGCTGATCGGGGTGGCGTGCGCGATCGGCGACCGCCGCCCGTACAACACGGCGCTGATCGTGCTCGACGCCGACTTCGCTGCCGGGTGGGCTCAGCAGAACGGGCTGGGCGACCGGACGCTCGAGGATCTGGCCACGCAGCCGGCGATGATCGCGGCCGTCCAGGCGGGCATTGACGCCGCCAACGCCCGGCTGGCCCGGGTCGAGCAGATCAAGCGGTTCACCATCGTCCCCGGGGACTGGCTGCCGGGCGGCGACGAGCTGACTCCCACGATCAAGCTCAAGCGCCGCCCGATCGCCGAGAAGTACACGGCGATGATCGACGCGATGTACACCGGTACAGCGCCCTCGCCTACGTGATCCCGCGGAGGACGATCACCTCGGAGAAGGCGGTGCCGTCGACCTGGTAGGCGTAGCAGCCCGGGGACTGGATCCGGGTGTCGGTGATCCAGGCGCGGCCGCCATCGGCGACCCGCGGGGCGTCCTGGCCGGCGTCGAGCAGCTGGAGCTCGTCGTAGGGGATGGCGGCCTCGCCGAACCCCATCGGTCCGCCGCCGACCTCGCCGCCGCGGATCAGGACCGGGCCGGTGTAGGCGCCGCGGGCGGTCCACGTGACCTGTGTCTGCTGCCACGCGCTGCCGGCGATCGGGTGAAAGCCGACCTCGGTGCCGCTGCCGGCGGAGACGGGCCCGTCGACCCTGAGGGTAACCGGGCAGGGCCCGCCGTCGGCGGAGGGGAGGTGCAGCGGCCGGCGCAGGGCCGCCGGAACCGAACCGGTGCAGGTGCCCGCGCAGCGCTCGTAGGTGGCGTAGCCGGTGGTCGGGGTCAGTCGGACCGAGGCGGTCGAGGCGCCCGATGAGGATGACGTCGTCGAGGTCGTCGCCGGCGCCGGCGCGGCGGTCGACGACGGTGCGGTCGGCGACGTCCCGGTGGACGATGGCGACGAGGTCGAGGTCGAGGCGGTCGCCCCGCACCCGCCGAGCCCGACCAGCATCAGCAGCGCGACCGCGCCGGCCAGCGCGTTGTGCATCAGCTACCGGGTGGCCGCGGCGATCGAGCGGGAGACGAGCTCCACCGGGTGGTGAAGCGGCAGCGGGCAGCCGAGCGCCCGCAGGTGCATGTCGAGCTGGGCCGAGCAGCCGGGGTTGGCGGCGGCGATCGCCTGGGCGCCGGTGGCGATGAGGTGCTCGGCCTTGCGCCGGCCCAGCTCCGCGGCGGCCTCGGGCTGGACGAGGTTGTAGATCCCGGCCGAGCCGCAGCAGACGTCGCGCTCGGCGCCGACCTCGACCAGCTCCAGGTCCGGGATGGCCCGCAGCAGCTCACGGGGCGCGGCGCGCACCCCCTGGGCGTGGGCGAGGTGGCAGGCGTCGTGGTAGGCGACGCGCAGCGGCACCGGCCCCCGCGGCGCGCGGGGCTCGACCTCGGCCAGCAGCTCGGTGACATCGCGCACGCGCTCGGAGAACGCCCGCGCCTCCGGGGTGTCGAGCAGGTCGCCGTACTCCTTCATCGCCGAGCCGCAGCCGGCGGCGTTGACGACGACGTGGTCGACCCCGGCGGCGGTGAACGCGGCGATCGTCTCCCGGGCCCGGCGCACGGCGGACTCCTCCTCGCCGCTGTGGAACTCCAGCGCGCCACAGCAGTCGGGCGACGCCGGCGCATGGACCTCGAAGCCCTCGGCGGCGAGGGCATGGACCGTCGCCCGGTGCACGCCGGGATAGAACACGCGCTGGACGCAGCCGAGCAGCAGGCCCACCCGGCCCCGCATCGGCCCGGCGGCCGGCGTCACCGAGGGCACGCCGGCCCTGGCGCCCGGTCCGGCGGGGACCTGCGGGGCGACCTTGGCCACCGCGGCCAACCGCGCCGGCAGCCGCTCCTGCACCCCCAGCCGCCGCGAGGCGGCCAGCATGGGGGCCAGCGCCCGCAGCCGCTTGGGATGGGGGAGGGTCTCGAACAGCAGCCGGCGCAGCGCCCGCTCGGCCGCGGGCCGGCGGTGATGGCGCTCGACCTGGGGGCGAACGCGTTCGATCAGGCGGTCGTAGCGCACCCCCGAGGGGCAGGAGGTGACGCAGGCCATGCATCCCAGGCAACGGTCGAAATGGGTGACCATCTCGTCCGACAGCTGGTCTGGCCCGTTGAGGCCGTCGTTGACGAGCACGATCCGGCCACGGGGAGAATCGGCCTCCTGCCCCCACAGCACGTAGGTGGGGCAGCTCTCCAGACAGAACCCGCAGTGCACGCAGTCGTCGATGACCTCCTGCTGCGGGGGACGGTGCAGGTCGAACGCGGTCATCAGCTCAGATTCCTCCCACGAAGAGGCCGGGGTTGCAGGTGCCGGCGGGGTCAAAGCGGGCCTTGAGGCGCCGCATCAGCTCGAGTGCGGGCCCCTCGACCAGCCCCCAGGGGTCCTCGCCCGTGATCGCCCCCGGCGGTGAGTCGAGCACGACGGCGGCGGCGCCGGCGGGCAGCCGGCCGCGCAGCTCGCCCACCGCCCCGGGCTCGAGCTCGAGGAAGCTCTGGCCCAGCGCCGCGCGCCCGACCAGGGTGGCGTCGCAGGCGTCGCCGGCGGCGACGACGGCCGGCAGGGCGCTGGGGGCGGCGGCGACGCGGACGATCGCCCGCCCGAAGCTGCGCTGCCCGGCCCGCTGGCGCTCCCACAGCTGCCCGTCGGGATCGGTGATGTCGACCCCGGACAGACCGTGCTCCTGCATCAGCCGGGCCGCGCGCCGGGCCCTGCGCCCGCCCTCGCGGCCGGCGCAGCGGGCCAGCAGCCCGCCCCGTCCGCCCCGCCAGGCGACGTCGAGGGCCTCGAACTCCAGCGGAGCGGCGGTCAGCGCCACCGCCGCGGCGCTCAGCCGCTGTGGGTCGGAGGCGGCGCCGAGTGCGGTGACGCTCGTCTCCTGCAGCGGGTGCAACCGCACGTTGACGGACAGGATCAGCCCCAGCGTCCCGAACGCGCCGGAGAAGAGCTTGGCCAGGTCATAGCCGGCGACGTTCTTGATCACCTTGCCGCCCGCCTGGGCGATGGTCCCGTCGCTGAGCGCGATCGTCATGCCGACGACCAGGTCCCGGGGGGCGCCGTAGCGGTGGCGCAGCGGGCCGCAGTCCCCGGTGGCGATCACCCCGCCGATCGTCGGCCCGGGACCGGCGGCATCGCCGTTGGTGGCGCCCAGCGGCGGGTCCAGCGCGAGCATCTGCCCGGCGGCGGCGAACGTCCGCTGGGCGAAGGCCAGGGACGCCCCGGTCTGGATGGTGGCCGTCAGGTCGCCGGCGTTGTGCTCGACGATCTCGTCCAGGCCCGTGGTGTGGAGCTCGATGTCCGGGGCGCCGTCCTGGCGGCCCCAGCCGCGCTTGGTCCCGGCCCCGACGATCCGGACGGTGCGACCCTCCGCCGTGGCGGCGGCCAGCGCGGCAGCGGCGTCCTCGAAGCTGTGTGGGGCCAGGGGGCTCGCCGTCGCCATCTAGAACCGCTCGGCCACGCCGGCGCGCTCGAGCGGGTGCTCCCGGTAGGGGCCCGGGACCTCGCCGCACAGGCGCGGGGTCGGCATGACCTTGCCGGGGTTGGCCAGCCCGTGCGGGTCAAACGCGCAGCGCAGCCGCTGGAACGCATCGAGGTCGGGCTCGCCGAACATCGACGGCATATACGCCTTCTTGTCGACGCCGACGCCGTGCTCGCCGGTGATCGAGCCGCCGGCATCGACGCAGGCCTTGATGATCATCCCGGCCAGCTCCTCGGCGCGAGCGGCCTCGCCCTCCGTGGCCGAGTCGTAGCAGACCAGCGGATGCAGGTTGCCGTCGCCGGCGTGGAACACGTTGGCCACGCGCAGCCCGTAGTCGTCGGCGAGCGCGTCGATGCGGCGCAGCACCTCCGCCAGCCGGGTGCGCGGGATGACGCCATCCTGGACGTAGTAGGCGGGGGCGATCCGGCCCATCGACGCGAACGCCGCCTTGCGGGTGCGCCAGATGAGATCGCGCTCGGCGTCGGTCTGAGCGATGCGCACGTCCAGCGCGCCGGCGTCGGCGCACAGGGCGGTGAGCCGCTCGAGGCCGATCAGGCACTCCTCGCGGGGCCCGTCGAGCTCGACGATGAGCGCCGCGCCCGCGTCGAGTCGGTAGCCGGCGCCCGTGGATTGCTCGGCGGCCTGGATCGAGAGCGAGTCCATCATCTCGATCGCCCCCGGCACGATCCCGGCATCGACGATCGCGGTGACCGCGTCCCCGGCGGCGCCGGTGTCGGCGAAGAACGCCAGCATCGTGCGGATGCTCTCGGGCGCCGGGATCACCCGCAGGCTGATCTTGGTGGCCACGCCGAGCGTCCCCTCCGAGCCGACGAAGGCGCCGAGGAGGTCATAGCCCGGCGAGTCGCGGTCCAGGGTGACCATCGACCCGTCGCTGAGCACCACCTCCAGGCCGACCACATAGTTGGTGGTGAAGCCGTACTTGAAGCAGTGGGCGCCGCCCGAGTTCTCCGCGATGTTGCCGCCGATCGAGCAGACGATCTGGCTCGAGGGATCCGGCGGGTAGAAATGGGTCGGGGCCACCGCGCGCGACACCGCGAGGTTCGTCACCCCGGGCTCGACCACCACGCGCGAGTCCTCGAGCTCCACCGCCAGGATCCGTCGCAGGCGGCTGAGCACGATCAGGACGCCCTCGGCCACCGGCAGCGCCCCGCCTGACAGGCCGGTGCCCGAACCGCGGGCCACCCAGGGCACCTCGGCCTCATAGCACGCCGCCACCGCTTGGCGCACCTGCTCGGCGGTGGCGGGCAGGACGGCGGCCACCGGCACCTGCCGGTAGTGCAGCAGCCCGTCGGATCGGTAGGTCGCGAGCTCGTGCTGGTGGGTCAGCACGAACTCGCGACCGCAGATCTGCTGCAAGCGGGAGATCAGCGCGGGCGACCCGGACGGCATCGCCCTTCAGTATCCCCCGCCCAGCGGCCTAATGCACCTTGATGTTGAAGCTGCGGCTGTAGACCGTCTGGCCCAGAGCGCTGACCGGCAGGAAGCTGTCGGTCTGCGGGTACTTGTAGGCCAGGCGCACCGAGCCGCTGCCGGGGAACTTCAGACGGATGTCGAAGTACCCCGTCGAGCCGGTGATCGTGACCGTCTTGATCGTCTTGCCGTTGAGCTGGATCGCGACGGTCTGGGGGCCGTCGCCGTCCTTGCTCATGAACGGAGCCGGCCGGGCGTCGCCCCAGATCTCCTCGTTGGCGGTGTGCGAGAACGAGGTCTGCGGCATGTAGACCGGCAGCCGGTAGGCGCCATATGTCGCCTTCGGCGTGCCGTTGGCGAACTCCAGCCCGCTGGCGAACTGGGCGTAGACGCCCGTGGCCTGCGTCGGATCCTTCAGCAGGTATTGCATGTAGCTCATCAGCGACGGCTGCTTGTAGCTGAGGTACTCGGCCCAGTTGATGTAGTACGCCGCCGTCGCCGGCGACAGGTAGTGAGGATGGGGCGGGTTGGTGATGTACCCGTACTCCGTGTTGTAGATCGGGAACTTCTTGCCGGCGCCATAGGCGCGGGTCGTCCGGTCCAGGGTGCTCTGGAAGTTGCCCAGGTCCGGGAACGTGGCGTAGTCGACCTTGTTGCCGGCCTGGCCGACCGGGGACGCGGTCTGCGGGTACGGGTGGTCCGCAACGCCGCTCGCGCTGAACAGCGCCGGGTTCTGCTTACGGAAGTTCCGGGCGGCCGCATTGGTCGTCGGGCACTCGACGGCGGCAGCGGCACTCCCGCGCAGCGGCTTGAAGCTCGTGTTCACGCAGTAGAGGTCTCTGAGGAACAGCAGCGGCCGGGTCTGGCCGTAGTTCCCGGGCAGCCCACCCGTGCTCTTCGGAAACGGGCCGGGCTCGAAGCCCTGGGCGGCGAGTTCGCCCCAGATGATCGTGTCACGACCGTGGCCCGTGGCGTGGAGTGCGTTCCAGCCGGCGCTGAGCAGGCTGCGGAACATCGCCGGGGCGGCCGCGACGCGCGAGTCGTCGATGGCCTGCGGTCCGAGATCGTCGCCGAAATTAGGCTCGTTGAAGATCGACCAGAAGTGCACGCCCGGGAGCGAGGAGGACTGGCCCTGGGGGGTGAAGCTTCCGCTGTAGCGCTTGCCCATCGCCTGGACGAACTGACCGTACGCGGCCGCATTGGGTTTCCAGGCCAGGAAGATCGGGCTCTCGTTGGGCGTGCCCTGGGGCTTGCCCGCCTCCGCCCACCGGGGAGCGCCTCCGCTGACGTCGAAGTACACCTTGAGCCCATACTGCTGCGCCGCCCGGTCGATCGCATCGAACGGAGCCCAGTTCGCCGCCGGGTACGCGTTGGGGTCGGTGGCGTTGAAGTTCGGCTTCTTGGTCGCGGTCGGCGACGGGGCGATCTGCGCCCACGGCACGACGACCCGGACGGTGTTGGCCCCGAGCTCGCGGAACTGCTGCATCGTGGCCGGGGCGTTCACGAGGTCACCCCCGTCCTGGATGATCGCCAGCTGAGTGTGGCTCGCCAGCGCGGATGCGGGGAGGAGGGCTACACCCGCCAGGGCGGCGGTCGCGCTCAGCGCGAGTCCGATCCACCGGCGGGGGAGGCGTCTGAGGGCTACGGAGATTTGGGGCATGGTGTCGATAACAGCTCCATGCGGACTAAAGTTGCGGCCGCCCGTCAGCGGCAGGTCCGCGGTCGAGGGTCACACGGTCCCGGCGCGGCCTGAGGCTAGCGAAGGGTGATGTCGACGGTCCGGCTGTACTCCGTCGGACCGCTCGGCGGGACCCATGCCAGGCGCACCTGCCCCGAGCCGGGAAAGGTGTTGCGGACCTCGAAATACCCGTGGCGATCGGTGATCGGGACCCGCTGCACCGTCCGGAAGGCGCTGTCGCCGCCCGAGCTGTATTGGATCTGGACCACCTGCGGGTGGTGGCTGGCTCGCGCCGCGTTGGGGGCGGGACGCACGTCGCCCCACACGTCCAGCGGATGGCCCGTGGTCGTCGTCATGACCGGGAGGTACAGGGGCATGCGGAAGGCGTAGTAGCCGGGCTTGGCCGCGCCGGAGGAGGTGAACAGCCCGGTGGCAAAGCCGGCATCGCCGGGCGGGTCCCCCAGCAGATACTGGTCGTAGGACTTGATCCGCGGGTCCTCCCAGGTCAGATACTCGGCCCAGTTGAGGTAGTAGGCGGCCTTGGCCGGCGTGACCGTGTACTGGGTATTGGGCGGGTTGGTGATGTAGCCGAACTCCGTCGACCAGATCGGCAGCTTCACGTCGGACCCATACGTCCGCTGCAGCCGGTCGAGCGTTGACTCGAAGGCCGGCATCGTCGCCAGATCGAAGTCCTCGGGCTGGTTGGGGACCGGCTCGGTGGGTGGCAGTGAGTAGAACAAGTACGGATGCACGGCGAACCCGGAGGCCTTGAACAGCGCTGGGTTCTGGGCGCCGAAGCGGGCGGAGGCGGACGCCGTCGCCGGGCAGCCGCGCTGCACCGCCGGCGTCCCGCGCAGCGGCTGCCCGCCCGAGTTCACGCAGTACAGCGCGTCCAGGAACCGCAGCGGGGTCATCGCGCCGAACAGCCCGGGCGCGCCCTTGAACGTCCCGCCTTCGGGCGCGGCCTCGCCGATCAGGATCGTGTCGTTGCCGTGCCCGGTGGCGTGAAATGCGCTCCAGGCGGCGTTCAGCATCCCGCGGTAGAGCCGGGGCGCGTTCTCGACCTGCGTGTGCGGATTGACCTCCGGCGCGAGTTCGGTGCCGATGTTCGGCTCGTTCCAGATCGACCAGAACGACACGCGCGGCAGCGGCTTGCCGGCACCCGGAGGCGTGTAATGGCCGCTGTAGCGCACGGCGACAGCGTGTACCCACTGCCCGTACTCGGCGGCCGAGGGCTTCCACTCGGGCTGCGTCTTGGGATGCGGCGCGCCCTTGCCCTGCGCCCAGTTGGGCGGCGGCGGCACGAGATCGAGGTCGACTCCCATGTGACGTGCGGCCATGTTCTCGATCGCCGTGTCGTAGGGAGCCCAGCCGGACGCGGGATAGGCGCCGGGATCAGTCGGGTCGAAGTCAGGCTTGACCATCGACGTGGGATCGGGCGCGATGTCGGCCCAGTGCATGTAGATGTGGATGCGGTTGACCCCGAGAGCCTTGAGCCCGCCCAGTACGGCCGGGGTGTCGTCCGCGACGCCGCCGGCGGTGAACATCGTCTCGGGGCCCACGCGGTTGGGGTAGATCGCCGGCAGCGCCGCGGGCGTGGGGCTGCTGCCGCCCGAGGCGAACACGACGACGAGCACGATCACCACGAGGGTCGCAACGCCGGCCAGCGTCGCCCAGAGACGCAGGCGCGGGGGGCGTTGGGTGGGGGTCCTGGTCGCAGCCAAGCGACTCACTGTAACGTCGGTCCCGACGAGCAGGTCTGGTTCAGCGTCCGCGCGATGCTGCAGTCCTACCCCGTGTGAGGGCGGATGTACACTGCCGCCGCATGCTCCTCCAGGCCCGCTCGGGCGCCTCGACGAGAGCGCGCACCGGCGGCTGGCCGTCACCGTTTGGAGCCTCGGCCGAGACGCAGATCCTCGTCGGTTTGACGGTCATCGCGGCCGTGGCGCGCTTCGCCACGCTCGCCAGCCAGAGCTACTGGCTCGACGAGTCACAGGCCGCCCACGAGCTGAGCCTGTCGTTCGGGTCGATGCTCCACGTGTGGAGCTCAGCGGAGTGGAACACCCCGCTGTACCTGATCATCGCCTGGCCATGGGCCAAGGTCTTCGGGACCGGCGAGGTCGGGCTGCGCTCGCTTTCGGCAGTGCTCGGGGTGGGGCTGGTGCCGCTGCTGTACCTGGCCGGGAGCGAGCTGGTCTCGCGCCGGGCGGGGCTGGTGGCCGCCGGGCTGGCAGCGGTCAACCCGTTCATGATCTGGTACTCGCAGGAGGCCCGCGAGTACATGCTGCTCGTCGTCCTGTGCACCGCGTCGATGCTGTTCTTCGCCCGGGCGTGGCGGACCGGCTCCTCGCGTGACCTGCTCTGGTGGGCGGTCCTCTCGGCGCTGGCGCTGCTGACCCAGTACTTCGCCGGATTCCTGATCGCCGCCGAGGGGCTGCTCCTGCTCTATCGCCTGCGCAACCGCGCCTGCGTCATCGCGTGCGCCGTGCAGGTGGTCGTGGTCGCGCCGTTCATCCCGCACGTGCTGCCGCGGCTGCGCAATCCGGCGCTGTTCATCACCACCCAGCCGCTGGCGCGGCGCCTGCAACAGGTGCCGGTCGCGTTCGGGCTCAACACCATCTACTACTCGCCCGGCGTCCGCTACGGGCTGCTGGGGGCGGCGGCGCTGGGGGCGATCGTCATCGTGCTGCTGATCATCGGCGCCAGCCCGCGCGAGCTGCGCGGCGCCGGGCTGGCGGCCGCGCTGGCCGGTTTCGTGCTGATCGTCCCGCTGCTGCTGGCGCTGGTCGGCCACGATGACTTCATCGCGCGGGGACTGATGCCGGCGTGGCCGCCGCTGGCGATCGTGGTCGCCGCGGCGTGCACGACCCGGGGCGCGAAACTTCCCGGCGCCGCTCTCGTTGTCGTGCTCGTGGGATCGTTCATCTGGGCCCAGCTGGAGATCCAGTCCAACGCCGCATACCAGCGGCCCGACTGGCGCGGCGTCGCCTCGGCGCTCGGGTCCTCGACCGGGACCCGGGCGATCGTCGCCTACCCCGGCCAGTTCGCCACCGGCCCGCTGTCGATCTACCTGCACGGCGTCCCGTGGTCGGGACCCGGCGAGCCGGCGGCCACGATCGCCCGCGAGCAGGAGCCGGTCGCGGTCGACGAGCTCGACGTCGTCGGCAACGACGGGGAGAACCCGTCGTCGGTTCCCAACGGGATGCACCTGATCTCGGAGCACGAGGTCGACGGCTACGTCGTCGACCGCTTCCGGCTGCGGACCCCGGCCAGGATGACCGCGGCCCAGGCGCTGGCTCAGGCGCAGTCCCTCCTGTCGCCGGCCCCGTTCGGGCTGACGCCCGAGACGTCGGTCATGATCCAGCGGACCTAGAGTGGCTGCTCGAATGACCGCTTCCACGCTGCGCCGACCGATGAAGCTGATCGCGCCGCTGTGCGCTGCCCTGGCGCTGGCCTTGGCGGGCACGGTCGTGGCCCCGGCCCTGGCGGCGGGTGGCAACGCGATCATCAACGACTGCGAGTCCAACGGCCAGCTCACCGCCCACTACTCGCTACAGGCGCTGCACCAGGCGCTGGCGGTCATGCCCGCCTCGGTCAAGCAGTACACCGACTGCTACGACGTGATCGCACGGGCGATCGCCACCGACAAGACGCGCAGCGGCACCGTGACCACGAGCACCGGGGGCTCGGGCGGCTCGTTTCTGCCCACGCCGGTGATCATCATCCTGGTGGTGCTGATCCTGGCCGGCGTCACGTTCGGCGCGATCGCGGTCCGCCGGCGGCGGGCCGGCGGCGAGGGCCCCGACGACGCCTCCGGCGGCCCGGGGGGTCCCGCGGACGCCTGATCCACCCACCGCGGGGCCCGCTCTACACTCAGAGCCATGTCCTCTCAGCGCCAGATCCGAGTCGGGGAAGTGCCGATCGGCGGCGGCGCGCCCGTCGCCGTGCAGACGATGACCAAGACCGAGACGGCCGATCTGGCCGCCACGATGGCCCAGATCCACCGCGTCGCGGAAGCCGGCGCCGACATCGTGCGGGTCGCCGTCCCGCGCGAGCAGGACGCCGAGGCGCTCAAGACGATCGTGCGCGAGTCGCCGATCGCGGTGATCGCTGACATCCACTTCAACCACACCCTGGCGCTCAAGGCGCTGGATGCCGGCGCCCACTGCGTCCGGCTGAACCCGGGCAACATCGGCGGTCCGGAGAAGGTGGCCGAGGTCACCGCACGGGCAACCGAATTGGGGACGCCGCTGCGGGTCGGCGTCAACTCGGGCTCGCTGCCCAGGCATCTGCGCCAGCTCGAGTACGACAATCCCGTCGAGGCGCTGGTCACCGCCGCCGTCGAGACGGTGGAGCTGATGGAGCGCCTGGACTTCACCAACTTCAAGGTGTCGATGAAGTCGACCTCCGTGCCGAACACGATCGCCGCCAACCGGCTGTTGTCGGAGCGGATCCCGTATCCGCTGCACCTGGGGGTCACCGAGGCGGGGACCAAGTGGTCCGGCTCGCTGAAGTCGGCGGTCGGGCTCGGCACCCTGCTGGCCGACGGCATCGGCGACACCATCCGGATCTCGCTGTCGACCTTCCATGCCGAGGAGGAGGTCAAGGTCGCCTGGGAGATCCTCAAGGCGCTGCAGTTGCGCGAGCGGGGCCCGGTGCTGATCGCCTGTCCGACCTGCGGGCGTCTCCAGTTCGACATGGACACGGTCGTGGCCGAGGTCGAGCGCCGCCTGGAGGACTACGAGGACCCGATCGAGGTCTCGGTGCTCGGGTGTGCCGTCAACGGGATCGGCGAGGCCCGGCACGCGGACTTCGGGATCACCGGCGCCAAGGACATGGGCATGATCTATTCGCGCGGCGAGCCGCTCAAGAAGGTCGCCACCGAGGACCTGGTCGACGAGCTCTTCGCCGAGATCGACAAGTACTACGCGGCCGGCAAGACCGTCGTGCGCGACGAGCAGCGGGCGGCCGAGGCCCGCGAGTGGCTGTCGGAGAACGAGGACGCCACCGCGATGACCCCGGAGCGCCTGGCCGCCATGGAGGCGGCCGCCGCGGCCAGCGATGCGGCCGACGAGACGCTGGCGCCCCCGCGGCGGCTGGACGAGCAGCAGTCGCCGGTGGCCGGGCGGCGGTTCACCCGGGCCTGAGGGTCAGCGGCCCGACAGCCAGCGGGGGAGGTGAGCGTTGGGCTCGCGCTCCTCGTGGTGTGCGGCGTAGCTCCGGTAGGCGAACGGCAGCGCCGCGCAGCCGACCGCGACCGCCAGCGCCCCGACCAGGATGTTGGAGATCGTGGCCAGCACGACTGCGGCGACAAACAGTGCGGGAACCACCCAGGGGAGCAGCCAGCGAGGCACGGTGCCAAGCCTAGCCGTCAGCCGCACAAACGAGAAAACCCCGCACGGCCGGCGGGGTTTTCCATGACAATCGGATGGGATGCGGGCGCTAGCCGGCCTTGTCGAAGGCGGCGGCGACGGCCTCCCAGTTGACGACGTTCCACCAGGCGTCGAGGTAGTCCGGGCGCCGGTTCTGGTACTTGAGGTAGTAGGCGTGCTCCCAGACGTCGACGCCGAGCAGCGGCGTCTTGCCGTCCGAGACCGGGCTGTCCTGGTTGGCCGTGGAGACGATCGCCAGGCCCGAGCCGTCGTGGACCAGCCAGGCCCAGCCGGAGCCGAAACGGCCGATGCCCGCGGCCTTGACCTGGGCCTTGAAGTCGTCGAAGGAGCCGAACGTCGAGCTGATCGCGTCGCCGAGCGCGCCGGAGGGCTCGCCGCCTCCGCCCGGGGACATCCACTCCCAGAACAGCGAGTGGTTGTAGTGGCCGCCGGCGTTGTTGCGCACCGGGCCCTGCTTGTCCGCGGGGAGGGCGCTGAGGTTCTTGAGGACCTCCACCACGTCCCTGTCCGCCCACTCGGTGCCGGCGAGCGCCTTGTTGGCGTTGTCCACGTAGGCCTGGTGGTGCTTGTCGTGGTGGACGCGCATGGTGGCCTCGTCGATGTGAGGCTCGAGCGCGTTGTAGTCGTAGGGAAGGGGCGGAACGGTGTACGCCATCGCACTTCTCCTTTTCTGTGGCTCAAATTGCGAGCGTTGTATCAGAACATAGCCGCGCGCAGGTGGAGGTCGATCGCCGGGTACGCTTGTGCCCTCACGAGGACGCGATGACGCTGCTTTCGACCTATTTCCTGCCCACCGAGCGCGAGCCTCCGGCCGACGCCGAGGCGATCTCGCACAAGCTGATGGTCCGGGCCGGGCTGATCCGCCAGGTCGGGTCCGGCCTGTGGTCGTGGCTGCCCGCCGGCTGGCGTATCCACCAGCGCGTCGTGCAGATCGTGCGCGAGGAGATGAACGCCATCGGCGGCCAGGAGATGCTGATGCCGGTGATGCACCCGGCCGAGCCCTGGCGGCGCACCGGCCGCTACGACATCGAGGAACTGTTCAAGCTCAAGGACCGCCGCGGCGCCGACATGGTGCTGGCCATGACCCACGAGGAGATCGTCACCGGGCACGTGGCGGCGGCGGTCAAGTCCTACCGCGACCTGCCGCTGAACCTCTACCACTTCCAGGTCAAGGAGCGCGACGAGCCGCGGCCCCGCGCCGGCGTGCTGCGGACGCGCGAGTTCATCATGAAGGACGCCTACACCTTCGACCGCGACGCCGAGACGCTCGAGGTCTCCTACCAGAAGCACGTCGTCGCCTATGACCGGATGTGCGACCGCTGCGGGCTGGAGTGGTACCGGGTCGAGGCGGACGTTGGCATGATGGGCGGCAGCGGCGCCCACGAGTACATGGCGCCGTGCGCGGCCGGGGAGAACGACGTGGTGCTGGCCGCCGGCTACGCCGCCAACGTCGAGGTCGCCAGCGCCGACGCCCAGCCGGTCGCCCTGCCGGCCGCGCTGGACGCGCCCGAGCTGGTCCAGACTCCCGGAGCGACGACGATCGAGACGCTCGTCGGCCAGCTCGGCATCCCCGCCGGGGCCACCTTGAAGGCCTTCCCGATCGTGCTCGAGGACGGCGAGATGAAGCTCGTGGTCGTCCGCGGCGATCACCGGGTCAACGAGATCAAGCTCCAGAACACGCTCGGCCGCCCCTACCGGGCCGCGCGCGCCGACGAGATCGGGCAGCGGCTGGGCCCGCCCGGGTACATCGGCCCGGTCGGAGCCGAGCTGCCGGTGCTGCTCGACGCCGCCGTATCGGCCAACGGCGCGGGCGCCTACGTGGCCGGCGCGAACGCGACCGATGCCCACCTGCGCGGCGTGGAGCCGGGGCGCGACTTCGCCTTCGAGAGCGTCGACGTCCGCACGGTCCTCGCCGGCGACACGATCAACGGCAGCGCTGTCCGCATCGAGCCGGCGATCGAGATCGGCAACATCTTCAAGCTCGGTACCCGCTACTCCGAGCCGCTGGGCGCCAGCTACCTGGACGAGTCCGGCACCTCGCGCCTGGTCTGGATGGGCTGCTACGGCTTCGGGCCCGCCCGGACCGCCGCCGCCGCCGTCGAGCAGTACGCGGACGAGCACGGCATCTCCTGGCCGCGCAGCATCGCCCCCTTCGACGTGGAGCTGGTCGTCCTGGGCAAGTCGGGCACGCCGGAGCGCGAGCTGGCCGACGGGCTGTACCGCGAGCTCCAGGACGCCGGTCTGGAGACGCTGTATGACCAGCGCGATGCCGGACCGGGGGAGAAGTTCGCCGACGCCGAGCTGCTGGGCTGCCCGCTGCGCCTGACGATCGGCCGCCGGACGATCGCCGCCGGCGAGATCGAGGTCCAGGTCCGGCGTGGGCGCGAGGAGCGCACCGTGCCGCTGCACGACGCCGCCGCCGCGGTGTTCGACCTCTGGCGGGAGCTGCCGTGAATGTCCGCGCGCCGGCTGTTCGGGATCGACCGGTCCGGCCCGCCGCCGGCCGCCACGCTGTCCGATCAGCCGCTGCACCCGTGGACGATCCCCAACCTGATCGGATACCTGCGCCTGGCCGGGATCCCGGTGTTCCTCGTGCTGGCGCTGTCGAGTCCCGATGGCCACGACACCGTCGCCACGATCCTGTTCGCGCTGATCGGATGGGCCGACTACCTCGATGGCTTCGCGGCACGGCTGACCGGCCAGTACAGCCGGCTGGGCGCGCTCCTGGACCCGGTGGTCGACCGGCTGCTGGTCGTCTCGGGCATGGTCGTCTGCTGGGACTTCAGGCTGCTCCCGCGCTGGGCGATCGCCATCGTGGTCGCGCGCGAGGTGTTCATGCTGGCGATCAGTCGCTACGGCCTCTCGCGCGGCATCGAGGTGAAGATCAACTGGCCGGGCCGCCTCGGCGTGGCCCCGACGATCGGGGCGCCGTTCTTCGCCATGGCCGGCGTGCACTGGCTGGCGCTGATCATGCTCTACGTCGGTCTGGCGCTGGCCCTGGTCGCCACCGCGCTGTATATCCGCAGCGGGGTGCGGCAAGCGCGTAACCTGAGCGGTGCGGCGCCCCAGCCACCGGCCCCGCCGCGCGCATATTGACCCCAAAGCGCTCCCGCGGGGTGGGGCGGGCAGAGTCTCAAGCTCAGCTTGACCCTTGGGGCGTTCCGGATATACTCGCGCGAACCCATCGATCCCGCAGCGCGGGAGGGAGTTAACAGCATGGACACCTTTCCAGACCTCGGCTCGCTGACTGATCAGGAGCTCAAGGACCTGATCAAGCAGCTCACCGAGGAGGAGATGGAGATCTCCTATCGGCGACGGATCCTGCACGGCAAGATCGACATCCTGCGCGCCGAGCTGGTCAACCGCCTGCGCAAGAAGGACGAGACCGGCGAGCTGATCATCACCGGCGCCGACGTACAGCAGCTGACCGACATCCTGGCGGGGCGGGTGCCGGCCAACGAGTCGGAGTAGCTCCGACAGGCCCGATGGCCCAGCACTGCCCCGAGTGTGGCTTCGCCAACGACGATGGCGCCAGCTATTGCCAGCGGTGCGGCGCGTTCCTCGCCCAGAGCGACCCGTCGGGACCGGCGACGGCCACCTACAAGGTAGGGGAGACCGGCGAATTGGAAGTCGTGGAGTTGGAGGACGTGGTCAGGCGCGGCGCGGCCCTGGTGATCCGGGCCGGAGGCGGGCGCGCGGGCGAGAGCTTCCCGCTGGAGGGCGACCGGATGACGGTCGGCCGGCGCCCCGAGAGCGACGTGTTCCTCGACGACGTCACCGTGTCGCGTGACCATGCGGTCATCGTGCACCGCGGCAGCGACTACTACCTCGACGATTGCGGCTCGCTCAATGGGACCTATGTCAACCGCCGCCGGATCGACTCGCACCGTCTCGTCGACGGCGACGAGCTGCAGATCGGCAAGTACAAGCTGGCGTTCCTGAGCCGCTGATGAGCACCGACACCCCCGCCCCCGAGCTCGAGCTCCCCGAGCCGCCAGAGCCTGAGGAGCAGCGCCCCCGCCAGAAGGCGGTCACGATCGGCGCGGTCTGCAAGGCGCTGCACCAGGAGTTCCCCGACATCTCGATCTCCAAGATCCGGTATCTGGAGGATCAGAAGCTGCTGACGCCGCGCCGCACCCAGGGCGGCTACCGGCTCTACACCCAGTCCGACATCGACCGCCTGCGCACCATCCTGCGCCTCCAGCGCGACGAGTTCCTGCCGCTGCGGGTCATCCGCCAGGAGCTGGCCGGGGGACGCTCTGACCGCGACGTCGCTCCGCCGACTACCGGTGAGCGGCCGGGTCCGCGCCGCGCCGGGGTCAACGTGCGCGACTCCGGCTCGCTGTACTCGCTCGAGGACGTGGTCGAGGAGACCGGCGCGGACCCGAAGCTGGTACGTGAGCTCGTCGAGTTCGGGGTCATCAAGGGCGAGACCCGTGCCGGCGTGCACTACTACGACGAGACCGAGCGCGAGATCGTCCGGGCCGTATCGGAGCTGGCCCGCTACGGCGTCGGCGGACGCAACCTGCGCGTGTTCCGCACATCGGCCGACCGCGAGGCTCAGCTGTTGCAGAGCATCCTGGCCCCGGCACTGCGCTCGCGCAACCCCGAACGGCGCAAGGAGGCGATCGAGGCGCTGGAGAACCTCGCCTCGGTCACGACGCACCTCAAGCACCTGCTGCTGATCCGGGACCTCCGCAAGATCACCACCTGATCGGGTCCAAGTAGCCGGGCGTGACCACCTTCGAGCTGCGCGAGTTCATCCGCGACATCCCGGACTTCCCCGGTCCCGGGATCATGTTTCGCGACATCACCCCGCTGCTGCTGCACGCGGGCGCGCTCGACGCCGCCGTGTCAGGCCTGGCCGCGCAGGTCGCGCCGGCCGACGTCGACTTCGTCGTCGCCGCCGAGGCCCGTGGGTTCATCCTGGGGGCGGCGCTGGCCCGGCAGCTGGGGGCCGGCTTCGTCCCGGCGCGCAAGCCCGGCAAGCTCCCGGCGGAGACGATCAGCGCCGAATATGCGCTCGAATACGGCCTCGACGCCCTCGAGGTCCACGCCGACGCGCTGGCTCACGGCGCCAAGGTCCTCATCCACGATGACCTGCTGGCCACCGGGGGCACCGCCGGCGCGCTGTGTGATCTGGTGGCCGACCTCGGCGGGGAGATCATCGGCTGCGCGTTCCTGGTCGAGCTGACGTTCCTGGGCGGTCGGGAGCGCCTGGCGCCCCACGCGGTGTACTCGCTGGTCGAGTATGTGGAATAGGCGGGGAAGCCTGAGCGTGGCCGTCGCCTACCGCAGCCGGATCCTGTCGGCCAGTCCCCAGGAGGTGTGGGAGGTCATCGCCGATCCGCACCACATGCCCCGCTGGTGGCCGGGCGTCGAGCGGATGGAGGGCGTCGAGCCGGACCGCTTCACCCAGGTGTTCAAGACCCAGCGCGGCCGGGCCGTGCGCGCCGATTTCCGCGTCATCGAATCTGAGCCGCCGGTGGCGCGGGCGTGGTCGCAGGAGGTCGCCGGCACACCGTTCGAACGGGTGCTGGGCGAGTCGGTGGTCGAGATCCACCTGATGCCCCGCGAGGGCGGCACCGAGGTGACGATCACCCAGCGTCAGAAGCTGCGCGGCTACTCGAGGACCGGTGGCCTGCTCCTGCGCCGGGCCACGCGGTCCAAGCTGGACGAGGCCCTGGAAGGGCTGCAGCGGATCTGCGGCTAGCGGCCCCAACCGCAACGTCGCAGCTGAAATGACAGCCCGGTCGGAACCAATAGCGGCCGGATCGTGGAGCCGTGAGCGGGGTATGCGGCGAACGTCAACTGCGGCTATCGAAGGTGGGACCGGTGGCGGCTGGGGGTCTGCGGGCGTCGGCAAACGTCCCAACCGGCGGGCGCTGGGAGTTGGGTGGGGCGTTTGCCGCCGTGAGGAAGGCAAACGCCCCGGGCGGCGTGCGGAGGGCGTTGGTTGGGACGTTTGCCGACGGCTGGGGGCGGCCCGGAGCCGACACGTCCCGAGCCCGCCGTTTTTCGACGATCGGCGGCCGTCCGCGAGGCCGCGAACCCGCCGCGTCAGC
>DATAWL010000020.1:0-12630 GCA_036267215.1 Solirubrobacteraceae bacterium
CTTCTGCGGCGTGCACTTCATGGCCGAGACCGCCTCGATCCTGTGCCCCGACAAGCGCGTCCTGATCCCCGACCTCGACGCCGGCTGCTCGCTGGCGGACTCGATCACCGCGGACCAACTGCGCGACTGGAAACGGCAGCATCCGAGCGCGATCGTCGTCATGTACGTCAACACCACCGCCGAGGTCAAGGCCGAGACCGACTACTGCTGCACCTCGGCCAACGCGGTCGAGGTCGTCGCCCACATCTACCGCGAGCACGGCGAGGACACGGAGATCCTGTTCGGCCCGGACATGTTCCTCGGGGCCTACGTCGAGAAGACGCTCGGCCGCTCGATGCACGTGTGGGACGGCGAATGCCACGTCCACGCCGGGATCAAGCCGGCCGACATCACCGCCGTGCGCGCCGCTCATCCCGGCGCTGACTTCCTCATCCACCCCGAGTGCGGATGCTCGACCAGCGTGATGGAGTACGTCGCCTCGGGCGACGTCGCCTCCGAGGGCGTCCACATGCTCTCCACCGGTGGGATGCTCAGCTATGCGCGCTCGCGCGGGACCGCGCCCGGCCACGCCGGCGCCGCCGCGATCGTGGCCACCGAGACCGGCATGCTCCACCCGCTGCGCCGCGCCGCGCCGGACGTCGAGTTCATCGCCGCCAACGAGGCCGCCTCGTGCCGGTTCATGAAGATGATCACCCTCCCCAAGCTGCGCGATGCCCTGCGCGACGACGTCCACGAGGTCAAGGTGCCCGCCCAGATCGCCGATCGGGCCCGAATCCCGATCGAGCGGATGGTCGCGATCAGCTGAGGCCGCGAGCCCTAGCTCGCCATGTCCGGCATGTCCGGCGGCAGCGGGTCCAGCGGGTCGGAGTCCTCGTAGAGCAGCAGGCCCCGCTGCACCACCGCGCGAACGGTCGGGGTCGAGTCGCGGCGGCGCAGGAACTCCGCCAGCGTGTAGCAGTGCACATCGGCCGTGTCGCCCATCTCGAAGCCGTCCCACAGCGAGGTCGCCTGGTAGACGCGCTCCAGCCACGGCACGCCCTCGAACGCGCGGGAGACGAGGATCACGATGTATTCCGGGCCGCGTTCGCGCTGCGGCGGGGCCCCGCGGGAGTCGTCGACGCGCGCTCCGCCCAGCATCACCACCTGAAGCGGCCAGCGATCGCCGACGCGGTTGAGGTAGCGCTGTATCTCCCCGAGGTTGAGCGCGGTGGCCAGCTCCACGACCCCGATTGTCCTCCCGCGGCCCAACGGCCGTCAATAACCGGCGATCGCCCCGATCATCCGGCTCTCCAGCAGCTCGGCGGTGCCGTTGTCCGGGCCGTCGACGAACAGGCCGAACGCGAGCGTCTGACGCCCGCGGGCGCTGCAGTAGCCGGCCAGGTTGGTGACGTAGTTCAGCGTGCCGGTTTTGGCGACGCAGTTGCCCGCCGCCGGGGTCTTGACCCCGATCCCCTGCACGGTGCCGTTGCGGCCCACCGTCGGCAGCGAGTCGACGAGCTCGCGACCGGCCGCCGTGTGCCAGAGCCGATCGAGCAGCTCGACGATCTCCGCCGGGGAGGTCCCGTCCTTGCGCGACAGCCCGGAGCCGTCGAGGATCCGCGGGTGGACGTCGTAGGCGGATGCGATCGTCGAGGCGATGACGTGGGCCCCGTCGGAGATGGTGCCGCCGCGGCCGAACAGCACCCCGAGCTGCTTGGTGAACAGCTCGGCGAACAGGTCGTCGGAGGGCACGTCCATCAGCCGGGTCATGACCCCCATCGGCGGCGAGCTGACGGTGGCCAGCATGTGGGCGCCGCGGGGCGTGTGGCCGTCGTGCCGGGAGGCCTTGACCTGGACATGCGACGCCTGGAGGGTCAGGGCCAGCTCGCGGGCGGCGAACGTCGCCGGGTCGTAGTGGGGCGCGGTCGTGCCGTGGTCGTAGGTCAGCGCGCTCAGCTGCCCGCCGAAGTCGGGCACGTCCGGCGCGTAGTTGGTCATCAGCCCGCCCCGCCGCTTGTCGAACAGCGACTCGTCGCCGTAGAGCCGCCCCGTGACCCGGTGGATGCCGTGGGCCATGAGCTGGGAGGCGACCTGGTTGGCCGTCGGCCCGTAGCCCTGCTCCCAGAAGTGGTTGAAGGTGGGATCGCCGAACGTCGGGTCCCCGCCGCCGCGCAGGTACAGGTTGCCGTGCCAGACCCCGTGGCGGAGCGAGCCGGTCCCGAGCACGCTGGTGCGCAGTCGCGCGTTGGGCCCGAGCTTGAGCATCAGCGCCGTCGTGGTCCAGATCTTCTCGACCGACGCGGGCGGCCGCTTGACCCCGGCCCGCACCGCGTACAGCGTGCGGTGGGCCCCGATGTCATAGACCACCGCGCCGCTGTTGGGCCCCGCCTGGCCCATCGCCTGGTTCAGGACCGACTCCAGATGGGACTCGGCCCCGGTCTGCGGACCCCGGGGCGCGGCGAACGTGATCGACGCGGTGCCCGGGCGCGGCGCGGTCTTGGTCTTGGCGGGCGTGCTGAGCGCCGGTGACCCGGCGTCCAACTGCCCATCCTTGGTGCTGGTGTGACTGAGGGAGCCCAACACCGCCAGCGTGATCACCACCACGCCCGCGACGAGTCCCACGCCCGCGGCGACCCAGCGTCTCAGGCCGTCTCCAGCTCCTCCACCGTGTGCGGCCCCACGCAGGCGATCGAGAGCTCGTCAGCAACGCCCGCTGCGATCTCGCGCACCTCGTCGTAGGTGACCCGGTCCAGCAGCTCGATCGTCCGGTCCGGGTCGGGATCCTCATCGAACACGACGATCTGCTGGGCGGCGTAGCGCGCCACCGCGCCGGTGTTCTCGAAGGCCAGCGCCCGGGCGCCGGCGGCGTAGGCCTGGGCGCGCTTGACCTCGGACTCGGTGGGGCCGTCGTCGCGCAGCTCGGTGACGATGTCGCGCATCCGCCGGTAGGCCTCCAGCAGCTTGCCGGACTCCAGCCCGGCCGACAACTGGAGGATCGGCACGTCCGCGTAGGCGTGGGGGAAGGCGCTGACCGAGTAGGCGAGCCCTCGCTGCTCACGGATCTCGTCGAACAGGCGGCTACCCATCGAGCCGCCGAGCAGGGTGCCGTAGACCGCCAGCGCGGCCCGCTGGCGGGGGGCGCTGACGTCGAGCGACGGCCGGTAGGAGAGGCGCAGGTGCGACTGGTTGGAGTCGCGCTCGCGTACGAGGACGCGGGGCTGCTGGCCGGGGGCGGGGTCGTAGGGCGCGGGCTTCGGCGCGGCGGCGAAACGCTCGAACAGGTTCTCCAGCTCGCCGTCCTGGCCGAGGGCCTCGACGTTGCCGACGACGAACGCGGCGCCGGCGGACGGCGACCAGCGCCGGGAGCGGAAGGCGACGATGCCCTCGCGCGTGAAGGTGTCGCGCAGGTGCTCGGTGGTGCCCAGGACCGGCCGCCCGAGCGGGTGGTCGCCGAACACGGCCTCGTCGATCAGGTGCTCGGCCAGCGCCGCCGGCTGGTCGTCGGCGCGGGCGATCTCCTGGACGACGACGCCGCGCTCGCGATCGAGCTCCTCGGCGTCGATCCTGGGTCGCGCCACGAAATCGGTCAGCAGGTCGGCCGCCTCCAAGCCGCGCTGAGCGCGGGCGGTGATGTGGAACGCGACCAGGTCGTGGCTGGTGTAGGCGTTGAGAACGGCGCCGATGCTCTCGGCGGCCTCGTTGACGTCCCGGTAAGTGGGGTATTTCTCTCCGCCCTTGAACACGAGATGCTCCATAAAATGGGCCATCCCGTTCTCCTCGGGCCGTTCGGTCCGCGCGCCGGCGTCGAACGCCGCCAGAATCGTCACCGCCCGCGTTCCCGGCACCGCGATTCGATGCAGTCGCAATCCGTTGCTGAGAGTTGACACCGTGATCGTGGCCATCTGCTGCGGACAACGGTAGCGCTAAGGGGACGCTGGGGCCGTGGGTTGGTCATTCGCCCTGCAAATCGCGTTGCAAGAGACGTGAGCACGGGACAAGCGGCACAGGGGCTCGCTAGTCTGCGGCCGACTCTATGGCTACTCGAATCAAACTCTCGCGCCGCTCCCGGGACCGGGCCCTGGCGGCATCCAACCAGCACCCCCGGCCCGCCGCTCGCCCGCCCGGCAGCGCCCGCCAGGTCATCGAGTTCCGCGGCGTCTCCAAGCTGTACCAGGGTGACGTGGGACTCGATCAGGCGACGTTCTCGATCGAGCGGGGGGAGTTCGTGTTCCTCGTCGGGTCCACCGGATCGGGCAAGTCGACTGTGATGCGGCTGCTGATCAAGGAGCTCGAGCCGACCAGCGGCGTCATCCGCGTCGCCGGCCACGATCTCGAGCAGATCACCCGCAAGCGGGTCCCCTACTTCCGCCGCAACGTCGGCGTCGTCTTCCAGGACTTCAAGCTGCTGCCCCACCGCACCGTGTACGACAACGTCGCCTACGCGCTGCAGGTGACCGGCGGCACCCGCAAGGAGATCCGGGCCAAGGTGCCGGACATCCTGCGCCTCACCGGCCTGTCGACCAAGCTGCACAACTTCCCGCACCAGCTCTCAGGCGGGGAGCAGCAGCGCGTCTCGGTCGCCCGGGCGTTCGTCAACCATCCGCCCCTGCTGCTGGCCGACGAGCCGACCGGCAACCTGGACCCCGAGACGAGCATCGACATCATGCGGCTGCTCTACCGGATCAACCGGACCGGCACCACCGTGCTCGTGGCCACCCACGACCAGGCGATGGTCGACAAGATGCGCCGCCGGGTGCTCGAGCTCTCTCGTGGGCGGATCGTCCGCGACGAGGCCGCCGGCCTGTACACGCGCGATGAGACGACGCGGGATCTGGCCCGCCGGCTGCGCGCGCCCTCGACCAAGCCGCCCGGCCTGCACTGATGCGGCTCGGCTTCTTCCTGCGCGAGGCGGTCCGGGCCACGCGCCGCAGCGCCGCCCCCAGCTTCGCGGCGCTGGCCACGGTGATGGTCACGCTGCTGGTGCTGGGCGTGTTCATCCCGATCGTCCAGGCGACCAACGGCGCCGCCGACAGCGTGCGCAGCCGCGTCGAGGTGGACGTGTACATGAAGACCAATGCCACCGCCGCCGCCGAGGCGCGGGTCAAGGCCGAGATCCTGCGCATCGCGCACGTCAAGTCGGTCCAGTTCGTCTCCAAGCAGACGGCCTACCAGCAGCAGGCCAAGCTCGACCCGGCGGCCTATCGTCTGCTCGGCGCCAACCCGCTGCCCGACACGTTCCACGTCATCCCGGACAACCCGGCCAACGTGCTGGCGGTCCGCAATTCGCTGGCCCCGCCGACGGCCGGCGGCGGCACCGGCACGATCGACCCGTCGATCCAGAGCGTCTCGAACAAGCGCACCGACACCAAGAAGATCCTCGAGGTCACCAATCTGGTGACGATCACCGCGGCCGCGTTGACCGTCCTGCTGACGATCGCGTCGATCCTGCTCATCGCCAACACCATCCGGCTGTCGCTGTACGCCCGCCGGCGCGAGGTGGAGGTGATGAAGCTGGTGGGCGCCACCGACTGGTTCATCCGCTGGCCGTTCGTCATCGAGGGGGTGGTGGTCGGTGCGGCCGGAGCGCTGCTGGCGCTTTCCGTCCTCGGCGTCACCAAGGTCGCGCTGCTCGATCCGCTGGCCAACAACTGGACGCTGATCGCCGCACCACGGACGATTCCGTTCGCCGGTCTGGTCGCAGTGCTGATGGGCGCGGGGATCCTCGTGTCAGCGCTCGGATCGGGGCTGTCGCTCCGCCGCTTCCTGCGCGTGTAACCAGACCGCCGCGGCCCGAGGGCGAGACGGTGCTGGTGGCCTGAGCGCCGCGCCCGCCCAGCTACCCTGAGTGCCGCACATGTACGCGCGCCGACGTCAACGATCCCCCTGGCTGCCCCGGATCCTGGTCGGGCTGGTGGTGCTGCTCGTCGGGCTCTGGTTCGGCGGCCATCCCAGCTGGCTGCCCGGCCCGGTGCGCAACACGTTCGTGGCGCAGAGCAACAACGACAAGCTGATCAATCAGGTGCTCGGCCTGATCCAGAACGATTACTACCGGAAGGTCCCGCGCTCCCAGCTGGTCAACAAGGGCCTGGCGGCGGCGGTGGCGAGCCTTGACGACCCCTACTCCAACTACTACGACCCGTCGGAGTATTCGACCTTCCAGAACCAGGACAACCCGCATCTCAGCGGCATCGGCATCGATATCAAGCTCGAGCCCCAGGGGCTGTTGGTGCAGGACGTCTTCGACGGCTCGCCCGCGGCCAAGGCGGGCCTGGTCAGCGGCGACATGATCGTCGCCGTCGGCTCGACGCCGCTGGCCGGGCGGCCGGTGGGCTTCTCGGCCGGGCTGATCAAGGGCCGCGCCGGGACCAAGGTGACGTTGACGGTCCAGCGCGGCCGGCACCGCCACGTGGTCGTCGTGCAGCGAGCCAATCTCGTAGTCCCGGTGGCCGCCAGCCGGATCCTCACCTACCACGGGGTCAAGCTCGGCTATGTGGAGCTGACGAGCTTCACCGCCGGCTCCGGCGAGGAGGTTCGCCAGCAGGTCCAGCAGGTCCTGCACGAGGGGGCGCGCGGGCTGATCCTCGACCTGCGCGAGAACGGGGGAGGCCTGCTCGAGGAGGCGGTCAACATCGCCTCGATCTTCATCTCCAACGGCACGATCGTATCCACGGACGGCCGAGCGCAGCCGCGCCAGGTCTACATGGCCAAGGGCGACGCGATCGCCGCCAGCCAGCCGATGGTGGTGCTGGTCGACTCGGGCACAGCCTCCTCGGCGGAGATCGTCACCGCGGCGCTGCAGCAGCGCGGACGGGCCAAGGTGGTCGGCACCCACACCTACGGCAAGGGCGTCTTCCAGGAGATCGACCCGCTCCCCAACGGCGGCGCGCTGGACTTCACCGTGGGCGAGTTCTTCACCCCCGACGGCGAGAACCTGGGCGGCGGCGGGGTCAAGCGCGGGCCGGGCATCAAGCCCGACGTCTACGCCTACACCAAGCCGACGGCCAAGACCGACACCGCTCTGACGGTCGCCGAGCGGACCGTCGCCGCCGAGCTCCAGTGACGCCGCCGCCGGCCGCCCCGGCCGCCGACCCCCGTCCGGACTCGCGGGTCGCGGTTCTGACCCGCCAGGGCAAGTTCCTGGTCGCCGAGCCGTTCTTCGGCCCCGGGCCGCGGGTGGTGGTCAGCCGGGACAAGCGGGCGGCGGTGGGCGATCTGGTGATGCTCGGCGGCGGAGCGGGCGGCAACGGGCGCCAAGGCTCACGGCGGGCGGTCGTCGCCCGGCGCCTGGGCCGGCCCGATGTCGCCCGGGACGTGATCGGCGCGCTGATGCTCGACCGAGGGCTGCGGCGCTCGTTCGATCCGGCGGTCGAGCGCGAGGCCAAGCTCGCGGCGCGATCCGAGCTGTCCTTCGACGGGCGCCGCGACCTGCGCGACCTGCCCACCTTCACCATCGACCCCGCGACCGCGCGGGACTTCGACGACGCGATCTCGGCCGAGGCGACCGGCGACGGCGCCTGGCGGGTGTGGGTCCACATCGCCGACGTCTCGGCGTTCGTGGGGCCGCGGTCGCTGGTCGACCGCGAGGCCTACCGGCGCGCCACCAGCGTCTATGTCCCCGGCGCGGTCGAGCCGATGCTCCCCGGCGCGCTGTCCAACGAGGCGTGCTCACTGGTCCCCGGAACGCCGCGCCAGACGGTCACGGTGGAGATGACGATCGGTACGGGCGGGGTGCGGAGCTCGTCGATGTACCGCAGCGTGATCCGCTCCGACGAGCGGTTGGACTACGACCGCGTCGACCGGATCTTCGGGGGCGGCGAGGCCGCCGCGGAGCCGTGGGGCGAGCCGCTGGCGGCCGCCCGCGCCGCCGCCGCGGCGCTGGCCGCTCGGCGCGAGCGGGGGGAGGGGCGCCGGGGCGGCACCGCGCTGGCGGTCGAGTCGGCCGAGCCCGAGTTCCGCTTCGATCGCGAGGGCCACGTGGTCGCGGTCACCCTGTCAGAGCAGACCGAGTCCCACGGGTTGATCGAGCAGCTGATGATCGCCGCCAACGAGCAGGTCGCCCGCTTCCTGTCCGAGCACAAGATCGCGACGCTGTACCGGGTCCACGAGCGCCCCGACGCGCCGGCGGTGGAGCGGCTGATCGACCAGCTGGCCTCGCTGGGCGTGCCGACGCCCCCGGTCCCCAAGGGGCACATGACCTCCCAGCAGGCCGCGGACATCGTCGGCGAGGCGTCGGTGATGGTCGCGGACTGGGTGCGCCGCACCGGTCGCGGCGGGCGGGCGCTGACCAGCCTCGTGCTGCGCTCGCTCAAGCAGGCCTACTACGACCATCGCAACCTCGGGCACGCCGGGCTCGCTTCGGCCTCCTACTGCCACTTCACCTCGCCGATCCGGCGCTATCCGGACCTGATCTGCCATCGCGGGCTGCTGTCCGCGATCGCCGGCGAGCCGGCGCCCGAGGCCGGCTGGGTGGCGAACGCCGGCCCGTGGACGTCGACCCGCGAGCGCGCCGCCATGACGATCGAGCGCGACGCCGACGACGTGGCGCGCTGCTTCCTGCTCGAGCGCGAGCTGTTCGCCTCCGGCGAGCGGGACGCGGCGTTCACCGGGGAGATCGTCGGGCTGATCGGCGCGGGGGCGTTCGTCGCGTTCGGCGAGGGGTTGCAGTACGAGGGTATGCTGCCGGTCCGCCGGCTGCGCGGCGACTGGTGGGAGCTCAACGAGCAGGCGACGATGCTGGTGGGCACGCGCAGCGGCGGGGCGATGCGGCTGGGTGACCCGGTCACCGTGCGCGTCGGACGGATCGACGCGCCACGGGGTAGGGTGGATCTGCTTCCGGCGGACGTGGTGGAGGAGTGAGGTAGATGGCGAAGGGCAAGAAACGCAAGGCGGCTCCTGGGGACGTCGCCACCAACCGGCAGGCGTCGTATCGCTACAACCTGCTCGAGCGCTTCGAGGCCGGCCTCGTCCTGACCGGAACCGAGGTCAAATCGCTGCGCGAGGGCAAGGCGCAGCTCAAGGACAGCTACGCGGTGGTGCGTGACGGCGAGGTGTGGCTCATCGGCGTCTACATCCCGCCCTACGGGGCCGCCGCCCGCGACAACCACGACCCCGAGCGGCCGCGCAAGCTGCTGCTGCACAAGTCCGAGATCGAGCGGCTGGTGGGGCGCACCCACGAGCGCGGGTTGACGCTGGTGCCGACGCGGATGTACTTCGCCGGGCCCCGGTCGCGCGCCAAGGTCGAGATCGCGCTGGCCAAGGGCAAGGATCTCTACGACAAGCGCGACTCGATCCGCACGCGGGACATGGCCCGTGACGTGCAGCGGGAGCTGCGCGAGGTCGGTCGCTGAGCATCCCCGGGGTGGGTCAGCCCGAACGGATTATTCCGTTCCGAGGGCGGCCGAACTGCGTCCGGTCGCCGAATTCCGGGTAGCAACCAGCTATGACAATTGGATCTTCAATCGTGCTGATCGCCGTCGGGGCGATCCTCAAGTGGGCGGTCACCGCCCACGTCAGCGGGATCAATCTTCAGACGGTGGGGACGATCCTGTTCGTCCTCGGGATCATCGGGCTGTTGCTGTCGCTGATGTACACGTTCGTATGGGCCCGCCAGAACCGGACGACTCCGGCTGCGTACGTCTCCCGCGACGACGACCGCACCCGGACGTACTAGGCATTTCAGTGGGGGCCTGCGGCGGGCGCTCGTGTGCGCCGGCCGCATTTCCCGTCTGTGGCTCGAGCCGGCCTCAGCCCAGGACGCGCGGCAGGTGGGTGGCGTCCATGCCGATCACCAGCAGGGCCACCAGGCCCAGGTACACGACGCCCACCAGCAGTCGCGCCCGCGGGCTGACCCGGTAGTACGTCTGCTGCTCCAGGCCGCCGGCCCGGCGGTGCTCCCAACGCCGATAGGTCTCGTAAGCGGCCAGGATGGCGATGAGGATGATGATCGGGTTGGGGAACGCGAAGGCCAGCGCGACGATCCCGCCGAGACCCAGGAACCACATCCACGGCGACATTGCCGCCATCGCCCGCCCGCCGTCCAGCGGCACCACCGGCAGCAGGTTGAACAGGTTCAGGAACAGGCCGGTGTAGGCCAGGGCGCGCCAGTAGTCGTGGCCGGTGACCTGCCAGATGACGAGGCACAGCGCCGAGCCGATGCTGCCGAGGATCGGGCCGGCCAGGCCCACCCGCGCCTCCGCCAGGGCGTCATCGCCGAGCGACCGGGCGCTGATCAGCGCGCCCAGGAACGGGATGAACATCGGCGCCGAGGCCTTGATGCCCTCCCGCCGCAGCGCGATCACGTGACCCATCTCGTGGACCAGGAGCAGGATCACGAACCCGATGGCGAAGCTGAAGCCCCAGATCGACGCGTACGCCGCGATCGAGACGGCCATCGATCCCGCCGTGACCAGGAGCTTGGCCTTGGGCAGCAGCAGGATGATCGCCTTGATCTTGGTCAGGAAGGCGAGGATGGCGGCGCCGATCGGCGCGATTCGCCTCCGGTAGAACGACGGGCGCTTGCGGCCGGGGGCGACGTTGGGATCGTCGTCGGGCCGCTCCAGCCCGGTGGGCGGGTAGGACGGCGTCAAGCTGGGCTCGGGCAGCGTGGGCGTGGGCGGAGTGCCGTATTCCATGTCTTCTCTCATTGTCGCAGCCGTCCAGCGGTACTTATGCAGGTCTTATCGGGAGCCCGACCCTGGCCGGCGAGTCGCGGGCCGGCTCTATAATCGGATGGACAACACAACACACCCCAGGGGACGACAGGCTTCGACGTGGTCGGCTCGTGGGGGTGGTCGCGAGTCGAGGTCCCGGGCGGCCTCGTTAAACACCCGGGAAAACAATAAGTGCGGACTCACACGAGTACGCGCTCGCCGCTTAGTCATTAACCACTAAGCCGTGAGCTCTTGGCCCTTCGTTCGCCTGCGGCGGGGGGCCGGGATCATTCAGCAGGCTCGCCCAGGGGAGGTCCGCCTCAGCCGATCCGGGGACAATTCATGGGGCTGGTCCCCCACAACCCCGCCGGCGAGGCGAGAGGGGGACGAGACCAGAGCGCCGGCTACGCTCGTAGATGCCACCTTTCACGCGACTGCGGACGCGGGTTCAATTCCCGCCGTCTCCACCTTCGCAAAGTATCCGAACCGCCCTCCGCACCAGCGGGGGGCGGTTCTTCTATGAGGGCTATCGCGTCGAGGGTGGTGACGGCACGGTCAAGGAGTCGTCCCCACGCGCCGGACGAGCCGCCCGCCGGGACCTGCGTTCGGGGCGGCGCGTGCAACCGGACAGGTCATGACTCGGCGGGCTGCAGCGGAGGGCAGACCAAGTCCATGATACTTTTATCGTTATAAGTATCTACGTGAGACAGGAGCGTCCGCGATCCCGGCGCATTAGGCATTGCCTCGTCCACCTTCACGCCAGCAGCTCGCGACATCCGCCTGGACAACGATGCAAAACCTCGTCCTCGCCGAGGACCGCAATCAGGAGCTCCGCGACGCCCTCGGCTTGGGACGGGGCTCCGGTCGCGTCAAGCTCCTCCTGAGTCTCGCCGGTGGCGCGCTCAGCTTGGGCGACCTCTCAGCCAGCACAGGCGCCGACGCCCCCTACGTCACCCTCATCGTGAACGAACTCGAAGCGCGAGGACTGGTTACCAGGACCCCAGACGCCGTCGACCGACGCCGCAAACTCGTGTCCCTGACCAACGCCGGTCAAGACGCGGTGGATGCCGCTCGCGAAATCGTCAGCCGGCCACCCACGTTCTTCGAGAAGCTCTCCAGGCAAGAACTCGAACAACTCTCTGTCGCGCTCAGGGGACTCGACGCACCGTAGAGCCAACGAGGCGACCACGTCGCGCCGTCGAGGCGCGCCGTTCGCGCGGAGGATCTTCGGTTCAGCGAGGCGGTCGTAGGCCGTCCATCAGGATGTTGAGCAGGCGACTGGCCCTGTCTTCGTGCTCGGGCTGGGCGACGGTGAAGATGCCGAGGAGGCTGGCGGCGATGTCCTCGGCGGTGATGTCGGCGCGAAGGTCGCCCGCGGCGCGGCCGGCGTCGAGGATCTCGGTGATGGCCGCCAGCAGCTCGGTCCTGGTCTGGGCATGCGTGATCTCGCCCGACTTGATCATCGCGAGCAGGGTGTCGAGCATGCCGTTCTTGGTTGCGATCCAGTCTCCGAACAGGTCCATCCATCTCCGCAGCGCCGCGGCCGGGGGCAGCTGGGCGAGCAGCTCGCGGGCGCCGGCGACGAGCCGCGTGACCTGATCTCGGTAGACCGCCTCGACCAGCGACTCGCGGGTGGGGAAATGCCGGTAGAGCGTTGCGATGCCGACGCCGGCCTCGCTGGCAATCGCGCGCATCGACGTGGTGCCGTCAGCTGACGCGATCACGCGAGTCGCGACCGCGAGCAGCTGTTCGCGGTTGCGGGTCGCGTCCGACCGTAGCGAGCGGGTTCCGGCCTCAGCCAAAACGGATCATGCTCCATTTGTGGTAGCTTGGTTCATGAAACGGAGCGTAGTCCGTTTCGCTGCGTTCTTTCGAGTCCAAGGAGAGAAATGGCCATGCAGGTCCACGGCAGCCAGGTGCCGTCGAGCGCGAGTAGGGCGGTGCGGCTCGAGTTGTTCGGCGGCCCCGAAGTCCTGAACATCCGCCAGGTACCCGCGCCGCA
>DATAWL010000021.1:0-160816 GCA_036267215.1 Solirubrobacteraceae bacterium
GCGGATCGCGCGATCGAACGCGACACCGGCGACGGCCGCCAACCCGCCGCACGGCCGGGATTGCATTCGTCCGCCGCACGGCTGGGTCGTCGCCAACCCGATCGTGAGGGTGGCGGACGTCTCCCGAGCGAGGCGGTCGTCCGCGGCCGTCTGCCCCGACGACTGCCGGTGAGCGATTGTGGCCGCATCGGTGGCTTGGGCGGCTGGTGGTTCTGAGGTTCACGGCGCTATCAGACCCGCCGTCGCGCCAACGTCCCCCTCGGACTAGCAACGTTGCCGGAGACGGCGTCGAGGGCTGCGCCGCTGCCAGCTAATAACTAAGCGCAGTCGTGCGGATCTCGATGCGACGGCAGGTCTTAAGAGAGTTCGTGTTTCAGGGACGAACGTCGTGGCCCTATCGCCAAAGAACAGTGGCCTCATCTCCTTGAGGCGATGGCCGCCCTCGCGAGCACCTCATGCGCTGAGGGTCCCGAGTTCCTTCGTTACATCTGCGGCCCCCGCATCTGGCGCCGAACCACGACGGCTCGCCTCTGAGCAAGGCGCGGCGATGGCGGCCCTTCGGAGGTAGTAGCGCCCGCCGCCGTCGTAGCCGTACATGTCGAACCTCGCCTCCGGAGCCTGGATAAGCCAGGGATCGTTGTCCGTCACCCGCTTGCAAGCGAACCGCAAGAGAGCCGCGATAGCCAGGGATCTGACGGATGCGACACCGCGCGCCAGATGCGACCTTGATGCCAAGCACACTCAGAGGAGGGACGAATGCCGACAACACGCCAGGGCGATATTGAGCGGCGGATGCTGGCAGCCGTGCCGGGCGGCGAGGCGCTCGGCCGCGGCCCGCAGCCCAGCGATGAGCACTCGCGACACGAGTATGACCATCCGGCTGCGGGCTGGGGCGCGGCACGCAGCGTGGCGAAGGTGCTCGCACGCGCCGACGACCCGATCGACGCCTTCAAGGCGCTGTTTGTGATGAACCATGAGGATGGAGGGTTTGACTGTCCTGGCTGCGCGTGGCCGGACGATCCCACTGGGTTGAGGCTGGATCTGTGCGAGAACGGGGTCAAGCATGTCGCGTGGGAGACGACTCGGGAGACGGTCGGGCGGGATTTCTTCGCCGCACACACGGTGACGGAGTTGTCGCAGTGGACCGACTACGACCTCGAAAAGACCGGCCGGCTGGCGGAGCCGGTGCGTTATGACGCCGCCTCTGACCGGTACCTACCGATCTCGTGGGACGAGGCGTTCGCCCTGGTCGGTCAGACCCTGCGGGGTCTGGACAGCCCTCATCAGGCGGCGTTTTACACCTCGGGTCGGCTGTCCAACGAGGCGACGTTTCTGTATCAGTGGTGGGTACGAGAGTTCGGCACTAACAATCTGCCGGACTGCTCGAACATGTGTCACGAGGCGTCCGGCCGGGCGTTGGGCGCGGCCCTGGGGTCCGGGAAGGGAACGACCGACCTCGAGGATTGGGAGCAGGCTGACGCGATCTGGCTGCTCGGTGAGAACGCGGCGACCAACGCGCCGCGGATGCTGACCTGGCTGGCGGAGGCCGATCGTCGCGGCGCGCGACTGGTGCACATCAACCCGCTGATCGAGGCCGCGTCGCGGCGGACGATCGTGCCGCACGAGTTCGTCGACATGGCCACGTTTCACACGACCCGGACCGGGACCATGAACGTCCAGGTTCGGATCGGCGGGGATATGGCGCTGATGCGCGGCGTCGGCAAGGCCGTTCTTGAGCTCGCCAGGACCCGCCCGGAGGTGCTCGACCATGAGTTCATCGGGGAGCACACGGTCGCCTTTGACCGGTACCGCGGGCTGTGTGAGGCGACCCCGTGGGACCGGATCGTTCGGGATTCCGGGATCGAGGAGCGGCAGATTCGTGAACTGGCCGACATCTATGTCGGGTCTGAGCGGACGATTATCGCCTGGTGCCTTGGCGTGACCCAGCACGAACACGGGGTCGACACGATCCGCGAGGTCGTCAATCTGCTGCTACTGCGCGGCAACATCGGCCGGCCCGGGACTGGGCCCTCCCCGGTTCGCGGGCACAGCAACGTCCAGGGCAACCGCACCTGCGGGGTCAACAACCGAGTCGATCACGCCTGGCTTGACCGGATGGAGCCGGTCTGCGGGATCAAGGCGCCTCGCGAGGACGGGTATGGGTCAGTCGCGGCGGTCCGGGCGATGGCTCGCGGCGATCTCAAAGTGTTCGTCGCGCTCGGCGGCAACTTCGCGCTGGCCGCCCCGGACACCCAGTTCACGTTCGACGCCCTGCGAAACACCAAGCTGACGGTGCAGGTCTCAACCAAGCTCAACCGCAGCCACGTGGTGCACGGTCGCCAGGCGCTGATCCTTCCATGCCTGGCTCGGACCGACGTCGACCTGCAGGCGTCCGGGCCACAGGGCGTGAGCGTCGAAGACTCGATGGCGATGGTCCACCTCTCACGTGGGATGAAACGACCCGAGTCCCCCGAGATGCGCTCTGAGTGCGCGATCATCGCCGGGATGGCGGCGGCGACGCTGCCTGACAGCCGGACCCCGTGGTCTTGGTACGTCGAGGACTACGACCGGATCCGCGACACGATGGCCCGAGCCCTCGAGGGGTTTCAAGACTTCAATGAGAAGGTCCGGCGCCCGCATGGATTTCGGATCCCGCAGCCGGCGCGGGAGCGAGACTTCCGCACCACCTCCGGACGAGCCGAGTTCGGTATCGCCGATCTGCCCGACGACGTCGACCCTGGTGACGGCCGACTGATGCTGACAACGATCCGCTCCCACGATCAGTTCAACACGACGATCTACTCCAACGATGATCGCTACCGGGGGCTCAGCGGTCTGCGCACCGTCGTGTTCATGAACAAGGACGACATGGCCGATCGTGGCCTGGCCGAGTTTCAGCTGATCGACGTGACCAGCGTCAGCCGCGACGGCAGCCGCCGGCACGCGTACGGGTATCGGGCGATTAGTCAGGACATCCCTCGTGGCTCCACGGCCGGTTACATGCCCGAGCTCAACGTGCTGTGCGGATTGGCGGACACGAGCACCCAGTCAGACCAGCCAGTGACCAAGCACCTCGTGGTCGAGATCGCTGCCGCGAGCCGCAGGCGCACCTCGCCAGTCGCAGCCCCATTGAGCGCAGTCTCACCGGACTAACGATATCCGGCAACATGCTGACCTCTCATGACTCAGGAACGCGCGGCGCCGCTCTACTAGCACCACGACCGGCCGCCACAAGCCAAGCCAAAGTTACCCCAACGTTGGTCCGCTCGCACTTACGAGCGGCCAACACACATCGCACGGTCGGGCCCCTCGACCACCCGCGCCCTCAACGACCGCGTGCTGTTGAGGTTCCCAGCTGCGACCCTTTGTACGCTCGACCGGAGCCAGTCTCGCCCACGCGTTCGCGCACCACCATGACCGGCGCGAGCTGCTCACGCGATCGATCCTGGTCACCGCGTTCGCGCTGTGGAGAATCGTGCAGATCGCGCCCGCGCTCCCCCGACAACTTCCTCCTCAACGATGTTGTGATCGTGCTGTTCGTCTTCGACCTCGCGATTCTCGTCAGCCCATGGATCTGAGCGCCCGAAAGTGAGCCATGTGCTTGACCGCAGCTCACGCCCGCTGCGGGACCTGCGGATATCGGTCACCGACCGCTGCAACTTCCGCTGTACCTACTGCATGCCCAAGGAGATCTTCGGGCGCGACTACGCATTCCTGCCCCGCGGCGAGCTGCTGTCCTTTGAGGAGATCACGCGCGTGGCCCACGCGTTCGCCGAGCACGGCGTGACCAAGGTCCGTCTCACCGGCGGGGAGCCGCTACTGCGCCGCGACCTCGCACGGCTCGTGGCGATGCTCGCCGGGATCCCGGGCATCACCGATGTCGCGCTGACCACCAACGGCACCGCGCTCGCGGCCAAAGCCCGCTCACTCCGTGACGCCGGCCTTTCCCGCGTCACCGTCAGTCTCGACGCGCTCGACGACGACACGTTCGCTGCGATGAATGACGTCAGCTTCCCGGTCGCACGCGTCCTCGACGGCATCGCCGCCGCCGCCCGGGCCGGACTCTCGCCCGTCAAGGTGAACATGGTCGTCAAGCGAGGGGTCAACGACCGCGCGATCATCGGGATGGCCGAACACTTCCGCCACAGCGGCCACATCCTGCGGTTCATCGAATACATGGACGTCGGCACCACCAACGGCTGGCGCCTCGACGACGTGGTCCCCGCCGCCGAGATCCGGCAAACGATCAACTCGAGCTGGCCGCTCGAGCCGGTGCCAGCCAACTACCCCGGCGAGGTCGCGAGCCGCTACCGCTACCGCGACGGCGCCGGCGAGATCGGCCTGATCGCGTCTGTCACCCAGCCGTTCTGCGTCGGCTGCTCGCGCGCTCGGCTGTCGGCCGAGGGCAAGCTGCACACCTGCCTGTTCGCCAGCCACGGCCACGACCTGCGCGCGATCCTGCGCAGCGGCGCCACAGACCACGAACTCTCCGACCGCCTGCGCTCGATCTGGACCGCGCGCGCGGACCGCTACTCCGACGCTCGCACCGCCCACACACCACACACGCAGAAGATCGAGATGTCCTACATCGGCGGCTGACGCCGCGATCGCTCACATCGCAGTAAGGAGCAAGCCCGATCCATGACGCGCGGGCCGGGCTGACCGCCGCCGACCCGAGCCGGCACGCCTGCGATTGAACGACCAGAACGCTCATCGTCTCCTCGGCCACTGTCGCCTTCGTCCCGCGCAGTCTGCGCGGCTCGCTGTGAGTTCGCGTGGATCCAGCAGCGCCGACCGGGCTGCTGGCGCCGGGCTCGTCGCTTGGGCGTTCGCCCACATCCGGGCGTCCCGAAACCGTCGTCGAGGACGGCCCCGGACTTCTGCATTCGTTATCCGGTCGGGTTTGGCCGCGCTCATGGTTTCAACGGACAGGAGAAGCCCGGGCGCCGAGATCCTGACGCGTGCTCCCGCATGAAGGCAAGAGCCGGCGGCGCTGGCCGGAGTTCTCCCGTCGCCCGCTCTCGAGTGTTCCGCTGCCTACGTCCCAGCGATCGCACTTGTCGTCCTGCCGCCTCCCGGCGCGCCATCGCACTGGCCACGCCGCGTTCGTCGGCCGACCCGGTGGCCGCCGGCTCGCCTGACTTGTGCTTTTCTCCGCCGGCGGGACGGGCGCCGGCTCTCGCCCCCAACGGGCACGAAGCCCTGCCCCCGCGGCGGCGGTCGAGGCAAACACCGCGATGACCTATGGGAAGCGCCACCCGCCGGAACCGCTGCTTGAGATCTGCAATGCATCGATGAATCGGACGACAACGGCAATCCAAGAATCGCGCCCCTGATGGAAGGCGCTTGTCTGGCCGGCCGTGCATCTCATGATCTTTGACGTGCCCGGCGACGATGTCGGAACGCTCTTGGGGTGCTCAGCTTGGGTTCGGTGTCGGCTGGATTCGCCTGTGCCGTCGGTAGTCTTTACCGACCGTGAGCACGCTCTCTTTACCCGCTTCCGCTGACCTCGGGCTTGAGGGAACAAGCAGGGAACAAGCACTTGCGGCAAATGACGGCAACGTGTGGCGCCGAGCCCGCGGCGCAACCGCCGCGTCTACGGGCTCTGACGCCGTGCGGACCACCGCGATAACCCAGAACACCGACTTTGCAAGCAGGAGGTCGCCGGTTCGATCCCGGCTGGCTCCATGACGGGAAGCGCCTGCAGAGGGGGAGGGTCCTGGTGGTTGAGCTTTCGGTTCCGTCGCTGCCCGAACTGCGGCGCCGCCGCAGCGAGAAGTGGGCGCTGTATGAGCCCGATGTGCTCAGCTTGACGATCGCCGAGATGGACTTCCCGGTGGCGGCGCCGATCCGGGACGCGATCATCGACGCGATCGATCGCAGCGACTTTGGGTACGCGGTGTCCGCCCCCGGCGCGCTGTTCGAGGCGCTGGCCGCGTTCGCGCGACGACGTCTGAGCTGGACGATCGACCCCGAGCAGGTGACGGTCGTGCCCGACGTGATGGTCGGACTCGTCGAGATCTGTCGAAGGGTGGCGGCCCCGGGCGAGGCGGTCGCGTTCGCGACACCGGCCTACCCGCCGTTCTTTCGCGAGCTGGGCGCGGCTGGTCTGCGCATCGTCGAGATCCCATTGGGCCGTGACGGGGCGCTCGATCTCGACGTGCTCGACCAGGCGCTGAAGGATGGGATCCGGGCGTTGGTGCTCGCCAACCCCCACAACCCGACCGGGCGGGTTCTCCCGCGCGGCGAGCTCGAGGCGATCGCCGACCGGTGCGCAGCGGCCCAGACCTGGGTTCTGGCCGACGAGATTCACGCCCCGCTCACGCTTCCCGGTGCCAGGCATCTGCCATGGCTCGAGGTCTCGGACGCGGCTCGCCGCCATGGGATCTCGCTCACCTCCGCCTCCAAGGCGTTCAACCTCGCGGCACTGAAGACCGCGTTCATCGTCACCGCCGGCCAGGAGGCGCGGGCGCTGGTCAGCAGCATCGGGTCTCAGCACGATCACGCCAGCCTGTTCGGCCAGATCGCCGCCGAGGTCGCGTTTGGTGACGGCGACGCCTGGCTGGACGCGGCCATTGGACAGCTGGATCGAAACCGAGCCCAGCTCGGCGCCGATCTCGCCGAGATGTTGCCGCAGATCAGCTGGAGGGCTCCGCAGGCGACCTACCTCGCCTGGTTGGACTGCGCGGCGCTTGGCATGGGGGACGACCCTGCCGCCGGGTTCCTCGAGCGCGGTCGGGTCGCGGTCAGCCCTGGCCTCGACTACGGTCCGCCGGGGGCCGGTCACGTACGTCTGAACTTCGCCACGAGCCCCGAGCACCTGACCGAGGCAGTGCGCCGGATGAGAACGGCGATCGATCGTTAGGGCGCGGCCTTGGACACCCTCGAGGGCACGCTCTGACGGTGTCATGCCAATCGGGTGACGTTCCCCGGGTCGCGTCGGCATACCGTTGCCGCCGTGCGCTCCCGCGGGGTTCAGGCATGTCTGGCGACGTGACCTCGCAGCCCGGACTTCTGCCGGCCGCGCGCCGGACCGCATCATGAGTCAGGTCCTGCTGTTCTCGCTCACGGCGATGGCCAATCCCACGCTGCTCGCGGTCACGACCGTGATGCTCATCCTGCCGAGCCCCAAGCGGCTGATGCTCGGCTACCTGGTCGGGGCCTACCTGATGAGCGTCCCGGTGGGGCTGGTGATCGTGCTCGCGGTCAAGAACTCGGGGCTGGTGAGGAGCGGGAAGACCACGATCAACCCCGCGCTCGACTTCGCGTTCGGAGTGCTCCTGCTGATCGTCGCGTCCATCCTGGCCTCGGGGCGCGACCGGCCCCTACGCGAGCGCCGGGCCGCTCGCAGGGCCGCCAAGCCCAAGAAGACGCCGCGCTGGCAGCAGGCGCTCAACAAGGGCGATCCGCGGCTGACCGTCTTGATCGGAGCGATCCTGACGCTCCCGGGAGCGTCGTATCTGGCCGCGATGGACAGCATCGCCAGGCTCCACTACGCCGGGGCCGCGAACGTGGGGCTGGTGGTGCTGGTCAACCTGATCATGCTCGCCCCGCTCGAGGTCCCGCTGATCGCGTTCGCGATCGCGCCGGAGTGGACGCCGGCGACGATCGCCCGGGTCAAGGCATGGTTCAGCCGGGACGGACGCAGAGTGCTCCTGGTCGGATGCCTGGCCGTCGGATCGCTGGTGATCCTGCGCGGCGCGATCACGATTCTGAGCAGCTGAGCCGGCTGGCCGATGATGGTGCCCGCCTACGACGACAACGCCACCGCCGAACGGGTGTGGTGGCGCCCGCGACGGATCGGGTGGTGGATGGCCGTCCTGTTCGCGGTCGGCTCGCTGTGCTTCGTGGTGGCCGCGCTCGGCGCTCAGTGGGCCTCGAGCTCGCGGCCCGCCATCGCCGTGACGTTCTTCGTCGGCTCGATCTTCTTCACCGGCGCGGCCCTGATCCAGTACTGGCAGGCGGACAAGAGTGAGCGCCCGTTCGGCTTCCGCCGGCGCGGGGGGCACCTGCGCCCCTCGACCTGGCAGGCACGCCGGGTCGACTGGCTGGCGGCGCTCGTCCAGCTCGCGGGGACCGTGCTGTTCAACATCAGCACCTTCGCGGCGCTCAAGCACAACCTGACCACGCACCAGATCAATGCGCGCGTGTGGGCGCCCGACGTGTTCGGGTCGGCCGCGTTCCTGATCTCCAGCGCAGTCGCCTTCGCCGAGTACTGCGGCCGGTGGATCGCGCTGCGTCCCCGATCGCTGTCGTGGTGGATCGTGGCCATCAACCTGCTCGGCTCGATCGCCTTCGGCGTCTCGGCGGTCGCGTCGCTTGTCGAGCCGAGCTCCGGCGAGCCGATCAGCGCCCGCGTGACCAACGCCGGGACCTGGATCGGCGGCGTCTGCTTTCTCGTCGGCGCGCTGTTGCTGATGCCCGAGGCAGCTCGCGCGCAGGCCCCGACCCCTCAGCGCCAGTCTTCGCGCGGGATGTCGAGGTAGCTGACCTCCCCGCGGCCAAACGACCAGTCCTCGCGGGCGTTCTCGACCAGCGTGACGGCGAGGTCGGCGGTGTCGAGGTGGACGCGGTGCGATAACAGGTCCGCAAGACGCGCGTAGAAAGCGCGCTTGGCCTCGGTGGTGCGTCCGGCGGCCAGGGTGACCCGGACGAGCACGAACGCGTCCGTGCGGCCGCCCCGCAGGTAGTCGCGGTCGAAGCGCAGCGTGCGCGGCGCGTGCTCGGTGATGATCTGGAACCGATCGTGCTCGGGCACGTCGAGGGTCTCGACCATCGCCTCGTGGACGGAGTGGGCGATCGCGTCGAGGTCGTCGTCGGACCGTCCCTCCAGCAGGTCGATGGTGATGAGGGGCACAGCTCACGCTCCTTTTGAGATGTTCACCGGCGGGGTGAACCCACCGCCGAGATCCGGGGATCCAGCGGTGGGTTCAGCGTTTCTAGACGACGGCGGGCTCGCGGACCTCGAGCGCGATCTCGTGCTCGCTGGTCTCGCGAGCCAGCACCTGAGTGCCGTCGGCGAGGCGTCCGTCGAGGATCGCGCGGGTCAGCGCCTTCTCCAGCGTGCGGCGCAGGTGGCGCTTGAGCGGCCGGGCCCCGAACTCGGGGTCAAAGCCCTCGCGGGCCAGCCGGGCGATTAGCGCCGGCTCGACCTCGAGCTCCACGCCGCGCTCGGTGCGCAGGCGGTCCGCGATGCGCTCGCAGATGAGCTCACCGATTCGCTGCACCTGGTCCTCGGTCAGCGGCTCGAAGACGACCACCTCGTCGATGCGGTTGAGGAACTCGGGCAGGAAGGCCCGCTTGGCCGCGGCCAGCATCCGGTCGCCGGCCGGGTCCGCCTCGCCGCCGGTGAAGCCCAGCGGTCGCTTGGCCTCGCCCGCGCCGAGGTTGGAGGTCATCACCACCACGGTGTTGGTGAAATCCACGGTGCGGCCCTCGCCGTCGGTCAGCCGACCGTCATCGAGCACCTGCAGCAGGACGTTCCACACCTCGGGATGCGCCTTCTCGATCTCGTCCAGCAGGACGACGGAGTACGGACGGCGCCGCACCGGCTCGGTCAGCTGGCCGCCGTCGCCGTACCCGACGTAGCCGGGGGGCGACCCGATCAGCCGCGCCACCGTGTGGGGCTCGCGGTACTCGGACATGTCGATCCGCACCAGCGACTTCTCGGTCGCGAACAGCCGCTGGGACAGCGCCTTGACCAGCTCGGTCTTGCCCACGCCGGTCGGACCCATGAACAGGAAGCTGCCCAGGGGCCGATCGGGCTCGGCCAGGCCGGCGCGGGCGTGACGGACGGTCTCGGCGACGGCCTGCACCGCCGCGTCCTGTCCGACCACCCGTCCGTGCAGGTCCTCCTCTAGGGTCTCGAGGCGCTCGAGCTCGGCGGCGACCAGCTCGCCGACCGGGATGCCGGTCCGCGCCGCGATCACCTCGGCGATCTCCTGCTCGCCCACGATCGCCGGCTCCGGCGATGTCGCGGCGCCAGACGCCTCGTCGCCATTCTCGATGACACGCTCGAGCTCATCGATCCGGAGCTTGAGCTCGCCGGCCTCCTCGTAGGCCTCGGCGTCGACGGCGGCCTGCTTCTCAGCCCGCAGCTGCTCGAGCAGCGCCCTGGTATCGGCCAGGTCGTCGCCGGCCGGCCTGCGCAGCGCCAGCCGCGCCCCGGCCTGGTCGATCAGGTCGATCGCCTTGTCCGGCAGGCGGTACTCGCTGATGTAACGATCCGACAGCCGGGCGGCCGCCTCGATCGCCGCGTCGGAGATCTCCACCTCGTGGTGGTCCTCGTACTGTGCCCGCAGGCCGCGAAGGATCTCGACGGTCTCGGCCACGCTCGGCTCCTCCACGATCACGGCGGAGAACCGCCGCGCCAGAGCGGCGTCGCGCTCGATCTGGCGGTACTCGGCCAGCGTGGTCGCGCCGATCACGCGCAGCTCGCCGCGCGCCAGCATCGGCTTGAGCATGTTGGCGGCGTCCATCGCGCCCTCGGCCGCGCCGGCGCCGAGCACGGTGTGCAGCTCGTCGACGAACAGGATCACGCGGCCCTCGGAGGCGACGGCCTCCTCGAGCGCGGCCTTCAGCCGCTGCTCGAACGCGCCGCGGAACTGCGAGCCGGCGATCATCCCGGCCAGGTCGAGCGCCACCACGCGCACGCCGCGCAGCGGCTCGGGCACGTCGCCCTGCGCGATGCGCAGCGCGAGACCCTCCGCGATGGCGGTCTTGCCGACACCGGCCTCGCCGATCAGCGCGGCGTTGTTCTTGCGCCGACGGCGCAGCACCTCGACGACCTGCTCGATCTCGGCGTCGCGGCCGATCACCGGGTCGATGCGCCCGGCCTGAGCCTCGCCGATGAGGTCACGGCCGAACTGGTCGAGGGCCGGCGTCTGCGACTGCGCCGTCCGCGGGCGCTGGCGCAGGGCCTGTCCGCCCCGCGCGCCGGGGCCCGTCATGCCGCCGAGCAGCCCCTCGCCGGGCGCGCCGCCCTGCTGCTGGGCCACCACGTCGCGGGCGCACCGCTCGCACAACATTCCGGGGCGCCGGCCGGCGCTGCCGGCGAACATCACCTGCACGACGCCCGGACGCTCTGCGCAGATATCGCAGAGGCGGGCATCCTGTGTGTTCTGGGTATCAAAATCCACGGTCAGCTCTTTCTTTGTAAGCGCATAAATCTTAGTCGGTCCGACGCAGATTTTAGCGCACACCGGTTGAGCGCGCAACAATTAGAGCCGGCCGGCTCGCGCCGCGCGCGCTGACCCACCGATGGATTGCGCCGCCGTCCCGGGTCTACATCGACAACTCGGGAAAAGGAGACCCACGCCATGGAGCAGCATCTGTCACCAGGTCGACCCGGAGTCCCCGGGGCGACCCCGTCGCGCATCGTCCATCTGGAGCTGCACACCCACGACCGCGACGCGGCCCGGGCGTTCTACGCGGAGCTCCTGCAGTGGCGGATCGAGCCGATCACCCACCGCTGGGGCACCTACCACGCCCTCGCCCTCGGTGACCTTCTGGACGGGGGGATCGTCGAGTGCGGGACGCGCCACGCCGGGTGGCTGCCCTACGTCGAGGTCGACGCCGTCGAGGCCGCCACCGCGCGGGCGCGGAAGCTGGGAGCCTCGGTGCTGCTGGGGCCGCGTGAGGGGCCGGCCGGCTGGCGCTCGGTCATCGCGACGCCCGCGGGCGGAGAGATCGCATTGTGGAGGCAGAAGCGATGAGCCCGGACGAACGAACCTACGGCGAGCGGCTCGAACCCCATCGGCGCGAGCTGCATGCCCACTGCTACCGGATGCTGGGGTCCGTCCAGGACGCCGAGGATGCCGTCCAGGAGACCCTGGTGCGGGCCTGGCGCGGGCTCGAGAGCTTCGAGGGGCGCAGCTCGCTGCGATCCTGGCTGTACACGATCGCGACCAACGTCTGTCTGCGCGCCATCGAGCGCCGGCCCGTCCGCGTCCTGCCGGTCGACTACGGCCCGCAGTCCGATCCGCACGCGCCCTTTGACCCGCCCCTGGTCGAGTCGACCTGGATCGAGCCCTATCCGGACGCGGAGCTGGGTCTTCTCGAGGGATTGGCCGCCCCCGACGCCCGTTACGAGCAGCGCGAGGCCGTCGAGCTGGCGTTCATCGCCGCACTGCAGCGACTTCCCGCGCGCCAGCGGGCGGTGCTCATCCTGCGCGACGTGCTCGGCTTCTCCGCCGCTGAGGTCGCCGCCACGCTTCAGAGCACGCCGGCATCGGTCTACAGCCTGCTGCAGCGGGCCCACGCCAGCCTGGACGGGCGCCTGCCCGAGCGCAGCCAGCAGGCGACGCTGCGCGCGCTCGGCAACGAGCGGCTGCGCGCGATCGTCGACCGCTACGTCCAGGCCTGGACCGAGAACGACGTCGACGCGATCGTCGGGATGCTCACAGACAGCGCGGTGCTGGCGATGCCGCCGATCCCCGGATGGTTCCGCGGCCGGGACGCGGTCGGCGCCGTGCTCAGCCGTCCACTGGACGGACGCCACCGCTGGCGACTGCTCCCCACCTGGGCCAATGGCCAGCCGGCCTTCGGCGCCTACCGGCGTCGGCCGTCCGGGGTCCACCTGCCCCACAGCGTCGCCGTGCTCACGTTCGAGAGTGGGCGGATCGGGGCGATCACCTCGTTCCACGATCGCGCCGCGCCCGAGCGGTTCGGGCTGCCGGCTCGGGTCTGATCGTTCGCCGGCGCGCGGATCCCGCGATGGATCGCGGCGCCGCTCCGGGTCTACATGACCAAACGACGACGGAGGGACATCATGACGGGACTCGAGGGCAAGAACGTGGTCGTGGTCGGCGCCAGCCGCGGGCTGGGCCGCGGGATCGCCGAGGCATTCAGCGGAGCGGGCGCATCGGTGCTGGCGATCGGCCGCGACCGGGCGGCGCTGGCCCAGCTCGCCGCGGCCCAACCGTCGGTGCAGGTGGCGGTCGGCGACGCGACGGATCCGGCTCTGGCGGCCGAGGTCGTCGCCGCTCGCGACCCGGACGTCCTGGCGGTCGTCGCCGGCGCCAGCCCGCCGCCGCATCCGATCCATGAGCACAGCTGGGAGACGTTCTCGGTCGCGTGGGAGGTGGACGTCCGGTTGACGTTCAACTGGCTGCGCGAAGCGCTCACCAGGCCACTGCGGCCGGGCAGCCGCGTGCTGCTGATGAGCAGCGGCGCGGCGGTCGCGGGCTCGCCGCTGAGCGGCGGGTACGCCGGCGCCAAGGCCACCATCCGGTTCATGGCCTCGTATGCCGACGACGAGGCGCGGCGCGACGACCTCGGGATCCGCGTCGTCGCGGTGCTGCCGCGGCTCACGCCGGCCACCGCGCTCGGGCTGACCGCCGTCCGCAGCTACGCGCAGCGCGCGGGCGTCAGCGAGGAGCAGTATCGCTCCACACTGGGCCCCCCGGTGACCCCGGCACGAGCCGGCGACGCGTTCGTTTCGCTGGGCGCCGGCGAGCTTGACGCCACGGTCGCCTACCTGCTGACCGGCGACGGCCTGAGCGCGCTGCCGGCGTCCCCCTGAAGCCGCGCGGGCGCTGCCCGCGGTGAGATACTCGCCGGAGTTGACAGCTGGCAGCAACGGCGAGGAGTCGACGTGGCAACCGTGATTTCGGCACTGCGGCGCGCCGAGCGGGTGGGCGCCGGTCGGCATGCGGTCACGTGCGGCCCGGTTCGCCTGACCTACGCCCAGACCGCGGCGCGCTGCCGCCGCCTCGGCGGCGCCCTGCGCCGGCTGGGGCTGGTCGACGGCGATCGGGTGGCGGTGATCGGACCCAACTGCCACCGCTACCTCGAGCTCTACCAGGGCGTTCCGGGGGCCGGGATGGTGATCGTGCCGCTCAACGGCCGGCACTCGCCCGCCGAGCTGCGCTACACGCTCGAGGATGCGGGCGTCCGCGTGCTGTTCTCCGGCATCGACGTGCCGGACCCTCCGGCCTGCGTCGAGCATGTCTTCGACCTCGGGAGCGACTACGAGGAGCTGCTGGACTCCGCGCCCGAACGGCCCTTCGTCGACGCTGACGAGAACGCCGTCGCCGGGCTGTTCTACACCGGCGGGACGACCGGTCAGGCCAAGGGGGTGATGCTGTCGCACCGCAACCTCGTCGCCAACGCCACTCACTTCCAGTGGGTGTGGCCGTTCGAGCCCGCCACCCGATGGCTGGTGGCGGCGCCGCTGTTTCACGCCGCCGGCTCGCTGGCGGTGCTGGCGACGGTGTGGCAGACCGGGCATCAGGTCCCGCTGGGGGCGTTCGACGCCGGGGCGGCGCTGGATCTGATCGCCGAGCACCGGGTCACCCACACGTTGCTGGTCCCGTCGATGCTCGCCGCGCTCACTGACGAGCAGTTGGTTCGCCCGCGGAAGCTGCCGACGCTGCGGGGGATCTCCCACGGCGGCTCGCCGATCGCGACCGAGACCCTGCGCCGCGCGCACGCCGCGTTTGGCGACGTCGAGCTCCTGCACCTGTACGGGGCGACGGAGACGGCGCCGATCGTGACCGCGCTCCGCCACGAGGAGTCGTTGCTCGACGACCCGCGCATCCGCTCGTGCGGCCAGCCGGTGCCAGGGGTGGATGTGGAGCTGCGCGATCCGCTGGGGGAGCCGGTGGCGCGCGGCGAGGTCGGGGAGGTGCTGGTGCGCGGCGCCAACGTGATGCTCGGCTACTGGAACAAGCCCGTGCAGACGGCCGAGGCCCTGCACGCGGGCTGGTATCGCACCGGTGACCTCGGATATCTCGACGGGCGCGACCACGTCTACCTCGTCGACCGGGCCAAGGACATGATCGTCACCGGCGGCGAGAACGTGTACGGGATCGAGGTCGAGGAGGCGCTCTACGCCCACCCGGCGGTACTCGAGGCGGCCGTGTTCGGCGTGCCCGACGAGCGCTGGGGCGAGGCCGTCTACGCAGTCGTGGTGCGGCGGGTTGCCGTGGACGCCGACGCGCTGCGCGCCCACTGCCGGGAGCGAATCGCCCCGTACAAGGTGCCCAAGCACATCGAGCTGCGGGTGGAGCCGCTGCCCAAGTCCGCCGCCGGCAAGGTGCTCAAGCGCCAGCTGCGCGCGCCCCACTGGGAGGGTCGCACCGAGGCGATCGCGGGCGCGTAGCGCCATGGAGCCGCTCGCCGCCTACCGGGAGATCACCGACGGGCTGCGCCGCCCCGTCCGCGTGACCGAGCTCGTCTATGCGGCGGCGCAGCGCGCCGGCTCGGGGCTGCCGACCCGCGCCGAGATCGACGGCGAGCGCTCGCTGCTCCAGAAGGACAAGCGGGGCCTGGAGATCGCCCAGGGCGAGTTCGTCGCGCGCATCCTCGCTGACGAGCAATGCGGCGCGCACCTGGTGCACTCGATGACGAGGCCGACCGCGGCGGCGCTCGCGCAGCTCGACGAGTTCCGGCGCTCGGGCAGCGCCGACCTGGGCCCGTTCCGGGTCGATCGGGACGGTCGGGTCGGCATCGTCACCAATCAGAATCACGCCTGCCTCAACGCCGAGGACGATGCGTCCACGGCCGCGATGGAGGTCGCCGTCGATCTCGCGCTGCTCGACGACGCGATCGAGGTGGGCGTCCTGCGCGGCGCGCCCGCGATCCACCCCAAGTACGCCGGGCGCCGCATCCTCGGCGCCGGGATCAACCTCACCGCGCTGTATCGGGGACAGATCTCGCTGCTGGAGTTCATGATCGATCGCGAGCTGGGGGCGGTCCACAAGATGTTCCGCGGACACCCGCTGGGCGCGGTCGGCGACGGCGACCTCGAGGAGCGCCGCGAGAAGCCGTGGATCGCGGCGGTCGAGAGCTTCGCCATCGGCGGCGCCTGCCAGTGGCTGCTGGTCATGGATCGCGTCATCTCCGAGCGCGACGCCTACATCAACCTGCCGGCCCGGAAGGAGGGCATCATCCCGGGCTGCGCCAACCTGCGCCTGCCCCGACTGGTGGGCGAGCACGCCACCCGGAACGCCATCTTCTTCAACCGTGCGTTCACCGCGTCCGAGCCCACCGGCAGGTTGATCGCCGACGAGCTGGTCGACGGCGAGAGCGACATGGACGCGGCGATCGCCCGCGACGCCGCCGAGCTGATCAGCGCGGGCGCGACCAGTCTGGTGGCCAATCGCCGTCAGCTGCGGATCGCGGCTGAGCCGCTGCCCGTCTTCCGGCGCTACATGGCCGGCTACGCGCGCGAGCAGTCACGCTGCCTGTACGCGCCGGCGCTGATCGACAACCTCGAGCGCAATTGGAACGCGCACCAGCGTGCCGTCTGAGGTGCGGGCGGCGCGCCGAGCGCGATGGCGAGCGGGCGCGGGCGCACGATAGGCTGCGCGCGCCAATCAGACCAAGGGAGCAGTGGGCGTGAACGTTTCCTCTCGATTCGACGTGGCCGGATTCGGCGTAATCGTCACCGGCGGTGCCAGCGGGCTGGGCCTGGCGTATGGCGAGGTGCTGGCCGCCCACGGCGCGCGCGTCACGCTGATCGACGTCGACGCGGACGCGGTGGCCGCGGAGGCGTCGCGGTTGCGGGCAGAGGGCCTCGACGTGCGGGGGGCGGTCGCCGACGTGACCGACCACGCCGCGCTGGATCGCGTCATCGACGAGGCCGCCGAGACCTACGGCCGGCTCGACGTGGCCTTCGCCAACGCCGGCATCGATCCGGGCGTCGGGTTCGTCGGCGCCTGGGCGGGCGACTCGCGCCCGCGGGTGGAGGAGGGGGCGCTCGAGCGCTACGCCGACGAGCGCTGGAACCGCGTCCTCGACATCAACCTCAACGGGATCTTCGCCACCGCCCGGGCCGCCGCGCGTCACATGCGCCCGCGTCGCTTCGGGCGGATCATCATCACCACCTCGCTGGCGGCGACGACGGTCGAGGGCGTCATCGGCTCGGCGTACATGACGGCCAAGGCGGGCGCGCGCCACTTCATGCACTCGGTGGCGCTGGAGTTCGCCGCCTACGGCATCACCGCCAACGCGATCGCGCCCGGCTTCTTCATCACCAACATCGGCGGCGGCCACGCCCACAACCCGGAGGTGCAGGCGGCGGTGGCCAAGGACATCCCCATGCACCGCGTCGGCCGGCCCGACGACATCAAGGCGCTCGCGCTGTTCCTGGCCTCCCCGGCGTCGGAGTACATCACCGGCCAGGAGATCATCATCGACGGCGGCTGGGGTCTGGGCGCCGCCGACTGAAGCGCGGCGCCGCCGCCTGAAGCGCGGCGCCGCCGACTGAAGCGCGGCGCCGCCGACTGAAGCGCGGCGCCACGACTGAGCGCGGCGCCCCGGCGGTAGGCCGGCGACCCCCTTGACGGGCCGCTTTCAATACTGATGCGACGCGATCAACCGCGCGGCCGCGCCCGGAGCCGCCGTCGGCCGGCTGAGCGCGACGCCCGCCTGCAGCGCGCCCAGGACGCTGACCAGGGCCACCGGATTGGCGAACAGCTCGCGAGCCGCCGGGTCGGCGCAGACGAGCGCGATATCGACGGCCTCGGTCAACGGCGAGCCCGCGAAGCTCGTGATGCCGGCGGTCGTGGCACCGGCCTGGCGTGCGGTCGCCACCGCGTCGATCGTGTCGCGGCTCTCGCCGGTGTGGCTGATGGCGACGCAGGCATCGCCGCGAGCCAGCGTCGCGGCGCGCAGGTGCTGAGTGAGCGCATCGGGGACCGCCGATGCGCGCAGCCCCAGTGCGGAGAAGCGGAACGCGGCCAGCGCGGCCAGCGCGGCGGATGCGCCGACGCCGGCGAACAGCACCTCGCCGGCCTGCGCGATCGCCGCCTGGCAGCGAGCGAACGCCGCCGCGTCCAGCGCGGCGGCGGCGCCGTTGAGGCTGTGCGCGTCGGCGGCCATCACCTGGTGATACAGGGGCGCTGACGGATCGGCGTCCGTCCGCGGCAGGCCGAACTGGTTGGCGCTGCCCGCCTCCTGGGCCAGCGCGATCTTCAGCGCGGCGAACCCCTCGTACCCGAGCCGTCGCGAGAGCCGCACGACGGTCGCGGGCGAGGTCCGGGCGCGTTGGGCGAGCTCGCCCACGCTCTCGTGGATCGTCTCGCCGGCTCGCGCCAGCAGCACCTCGGCCACCCGCCGCTCGGCTGCCGGAAGCCGGCCGATTCGGGATCGCAGGATCGATGATGGCTGGGAATCGCTGCGAAACGAAGTTTCATTTGGTACGGTCATAGCGGCATATTGTTTCATACGCTCCAGCAGACCTCGAACCACCTGTGATGCCCAACCACCTGTGATCGCCAACCACCTCACGCCCACAGTCACCGCGCTCGTCCTGTTCGCCGGGGTCGTGCACGCAACCTGGAATGCGATCGCCTCGGCGATCAAGGACAAGCTGGTCGCGTTCGGGCTGATCGGTGCGACCGAGACGGTGGTCGCCGCCCTGTGCCTGCCGCTGGCGGGCATCCCGCGCTCCGCGGCGTTGGCCTTCGCCGCCGGGTCAGCGGTCATCCACGTCGGCTACACGTACGGGTTGCTGCACTCCTACCGCCTGGGGGACTTCGGCCGCGCCTACCCGCTGGCGCGGGGCACGGCGCCCGTCCTGGTCGCCGTCGGCGCCTGGTTTCTGGCCGCCGAGCACCTGGCGCCGGTACAGCTCGCCGGAGTGTGCGTCGTCGCGGCCGCGCTGGCGGCGATCGTCTTCGCGGGCGGCAGGCTGACCCGCGCGGACGTCCCAGCCACGCTCGCCGCCCTCGCCACCGGCATCACGATCGCGAGCTACACGATCGTCGACGGCCTCGGCGTCCGCCATGCCCACGACCCGCTCGGCTACATGAGTGTGCTGTTCCTGCTCCAGGGGCCGATCATCGCCATCATCGCCGCCGCTTCTCTGCGCGGGCGGCGGCGGACCGAGCGGGGCCCGCGCGACATCCCCGCCGGTCTGACCGCCGGGGCCCTCTCGCTCGTCGCCTACGGCATCGTCATCTGGGCCCAGACCCAAGGCGCCCTGGCGCTCGTCTCGGCGCTGCGGGAGACGAGCGTGATCAGCGGCGCCCTGATCGCGGCGCTCATCTTCCACGAGCCGCTGGGGCGCCGGCGGCTCGCGCCGGCCGTCGCCGTGGCCGCCGGGATCATCCTGATCAGCCTGTGACCGTGCCCGGCACCCGGCCGAGCCCGCCGGTCGCTGATACCGGGGAACGCGAACGGGCGGAACCCCGCCGCAAAACCGGCGACGTCCCGCCCGTGATCACCGGCTCAGCCGGCGACGCGAGGCGTCAGGACCGACCTCGACCGGCGCCGCAGTTGGTCTCGAACTCGGGGTTGGACTGGACTGCCGAGATGATCGTCCCGCCGTAGCGGGCGACATCGGGCGTCCCGTATTCGCCGTCGCCACCGAGCCCGTTGGTCGTGACCCCCGGGATGTCGGTGCCGAAGTTCCAGACGCAGACGCCCGAGGAATGATCGTCACGGCCACCGAAGGCCTGTGACCCTCTCCCGCTGAGCGTGCTCAGCGTCCAGAACGGATAGAAGTGCGCTCCGATCGGCGGCGTCGTACAGCCCGTGCCGGTCACGGTGTTGCACAGGAACGACGATCCGCCGATGTCGCTCTCGTACTGCACCTGTGGATACGCACTTCCGTTCGTGAATGGCCCGGCGTATCGCATCGCCGTGGGGGTGTGCGACGTGCCGTTGGGCCACTCGTTGGGCTGGTATGGGTTGCCGTCGAAGTCCAGATCCCCGTTCTGGAACTGGGTGGCGAAGCAACCCGCCAGCCGGGCGGATTGCGCGACCGGCTTGCCGTCGATGCTCGTCATCCGCGACCCCTGCGGGAAGCAGTACCCATCGGCGAACTCGCACAGATCGCCGCTGGTCGCGTCGTCGGTCGGACACGCGGTGGGCCCGTTCGGGCCCTGCGTGCTTGCGTTCTGACACACCGTCCCGTCGGGATTGCATGGGCCCTCGCCGGTGGCATTGGGGCCCTCCAATCCCCCATCGCAGGTCTGATAGACCTGCGCGTCGGAGTAGGTGGTGCCGTCGAGGTAGGAGGCTGAGTACGGGTCCTGATTAGACAGTGAGTTACACGACTCGAAGTGGCCGATCTCCTGCTCCATCAGGACGCCGCCCTCGGCTGCGGCCCACGGCACCTGATTCTGCTGCTTGGCCGTGCTGTACTCCGCGTGCCACGTGTACGGGTTCCCCGTGCAGTCGGCGATGTTGGTGTCAGCGAATCCGTTGCCGGCACTGGCCTGCATGTACCCCGTTTGCCCGGTGGTCAGATCCCGGACCACGGTTAAGAATCCGCTGGACGGATCGCTGATCGACACCGCGAGCACGTCCCCGGGATTCATCTCCAGCGTCTGGTTGTTGGCCAGGAACGTGTTCACGTCGGGGTCCTGCGGAGCCGCCGGGCCGGTCGGGACGCCATCGCGCTGGAGGAAGGCGAAGTTCACCGGCTCCTCGCAGTTGGCGTTGCAGGTCGCGAACCCGAAGGTGCACTCGAGGCTGTCGATCGTCAGCGCCGAGCACCACTTGTCCTTGCTGCAACTCTCGGAGTCGATGAACGGCGTGAACCCGGGCGGATAGAACTGCAGCTCCATGAACGCCGATCCAGCCGCGCTGGGGTCGCTGATGGACCCGGAGTTGCTGTCGCTGTCAGACGTGCACGGGTTCTGCGGGTAGGAGTGCGGATCGCACATGGGCAATCCGAACCACGGCGCGACGCTCAGCTCTCCGTAGTCGGTCACGCTGCCCGACGGCGTCGGGGCGGCGTGGGGATCCACGGGCAGCTGCATGAAGTACGTCATCGCGTTGCCCGAGCCCGGTTTGGACGAGATGAATTTGACGCTGGGCTCATCGTGGCCGACGTACCACCCGTTGTCGATCAGCCGCGAGGCTTTGCCGGACGAGTTGATCGCGATGGGATCCGTGCAGACCGCGCGCATCGCGCCGCGGGCCGGCGCGTACGCGTCGCTCCATCCGTTGCAGTCCACGTCACTGCCGGCCGTGGACGGAGCGATGGGACCCGACGACGTCGTCAGCCGCGCCGTCGCCCGGGATCGCACCGCCCCCTGCCTGGCGAGGGCTTGGCCGGCGAACATCAGCCCGGTCACTGAGATGATCGCCACGGTCGCAGTGGTCAGCAGAACGGTGTGTAACCGTACGTGCATACAACCTCCCTTAAATGCGCCTGCCGGTTGGGCCGAACCTAGCTTCGGGCGCACAAGGGGTCAAGGCGCATGTGAGGATTCTCATAATCTCCACCTGAAGCCCGGCCACGGGGTCCGCGCCGAGCATTGCGTAGCATCGGTCCCGTGGTGTTGCCGCCCGGCCCCCGCGCTCCTGCCGTCTGGCAGACGCTGGCGTGGATGACGCGGCCGGGCGCGTTCCTGCAGGCCGTCCATCGACGCTTCGGCGATCCGGCCACGATCCGTACCTACTGGACCGAGGAGCCGATGATCCTGTTCTCAGATCCGGCCGCGGTCCGCGAGGTGTTCGCGCTGCCCGCCGAGGTCGCCCCCGCCGGTCAGAGCTGGGAGTTCCTGCGCCCATTCGCCGGGCCCCACTCGATCCTCGTGCTCGACGGCGAGGAGCACCTGCGAGAGCGCCGCGTGCTGCAGCGCCCGTTCCACGGCGAGCGGATGCGGGCGCTGGCGCCCATGATCGCCGAGCTGGCCCGGCGCGAGTTCGCCGGCTGGCACGGCCGCGTCAACACGCTGGAGCGGATGCGGCACCTGACGCTGGAGATCATCCTGCGCGTCGTGTTCGGCGCCGGTGACGACCACGATGAGGTGGCCCGGCTACGCGAGGTCGTCGAGAGCACCCTGACCGAGGTGCGCTCCCCGGCGCAGATACTGGGGATGGTCGTCATCAGGCGCGACCTCGGCCCTCGCAGCCCGTGGGGTCGGTTTCGCGCCGCGGTGGACCGCTTCGACGCCGAGCTCTACCTGCTGCTGGCGCGCCGCCGCGCCGACCCGGGGGCGAGCGACTCGGTGCTGGCGATGCTGCTCGAGCACCGCGATGAGGACGGCCGGGGCCCGACCGACCAGCAGCTGCGCGACGAGCTGGTGGCGCTGCTGATGGGCGGCCACGACAGCTCGGCGGCGTCGTTGGCCTGGGCGTTCGAGCGCCTGGCGCGCACCCCGGAGGTACATGCCCGCCTGCGCGAGGACGATCCCGACTATCTCGACGCGGTCGTCAAGGAGGTGCTGCGGGTGCGGCCGGCGCTGACGATCGCACCCCGCCTACTGGTCGCGCCGGTGCGGATCGGCGGTCACGCCATCCCGGCCGGCGTGCAGGTGGCCGCGTGCCTGTGGCTGGCCATGCGACGCGAGGACCTGTGGCCGGCGGCGGCGGCGTTCCGCCCCGAACGCTGGCTCGACGGCGAGGCCCCCCATCCGCTGACCTGGATCCCATTCGGTGGCGGCGTGCGGCGGTGTGCCGGCGCACCGTTTGCCGAGATGGAGATGCGCGAGGTCCTGCGCGCCGCGGCGCCACTGCCCATCCGGCCGGCCCGTCCCGCACCCGAGCGGGCCCGGCGCAGCCTGCTGGTGGTCGTCCCGGAGCGGGGCGGGGAGATCATCGCCGGGTGACCGCCGTGGCCCGGCGCGCCTGCACCTCGTAGGGGTTGCGGGCGTAGCCCCGCCACAGGTAGGACAGCGGCATCGCCACCGGGTGATGCTGCATCTGCCAGACGTGGCAGAGCTCGTGGCAGACGAGGTCGGCGTCGCCCGCCAGCGCAGCGTCGCGGACCAGGATCAGGTTCCACATCGTGTAGCCGTCGAACCGGCGAAACCACGGCAGCGCAAACAGCCCGCCGGCGACGAGGATCCGCACCCGGTCGATCCCGACGGGCCGCGGGTACAGATCGAGCATGTCGAGGCGTCGTTTGGCGGCGTCCAGCGCGGCTCGCCCGTCCTCTCCGGTACTCACGCGCGGACCGTACCGCGGGCGGCATGGGGGCGGGACCCCAACCCGTCGGTCCCGCCCGTTGTTCGTGGACGCCGGGCCGGTCCGCTGTTAGGCTGCCCCGGCTCGCGCCTTTCACATGGGGATTACAAGCGCGGGCTTCCACATCCGAAAGGAGTTCCATGCGAGTTCGTACCGGGGCGACGTTCGCCGCAACCTTGGCGGCGACCGCTGTGCTATCCGGCGCCGCGATGGCGGCCACCGGGCCGCCGCCGCCGCCCACGGCCGTCCACGGCGGGAAGGTCAGCCTGTTCGCCAGTGGCGTCAGGACGCCGACGTCCTTCGCCTTCGGCGACGGCCAGGCGTTCGAGGGTGACGGCGGCAACAACGAGAGCGGGCCCCCCAACGGCGGCGTGTTCCTGCTCAAGAACGGCAGCGCGACCGAGCTCACCGGCTCGCCGATGTTCGTCGCCGGACTGGCGTTCCACAATGGCGCGCTGTACGTCAGCGGCGGATCGCTGACCGGCCCGACCAGCGCCACCTGGACCATCCAGGCCTGGAGCGGCTGGAACGGCACCCAGTTCACCAAGCAGAAGGTGATCTACACCGCGCCCAAGAAGTTCCAGGGCTTCAACGGCATCGCCTTCGGTCCCGACGGCCGGCTGTACGTCGGCGTCGACGTCGGCCTGATCAACAACAACGATCACGGCCCGGCGACGACGTCGCCCTACGTCTACGACATCCTGTCGATGAAGGCCAACGGCAAGGGCTTCAAGGTCTTCGCCAGCGGCATGCGGCAGCCGTGGCAGATGGTCTTCCCCACGGGCTCGAAGTTCCCGCTGGTGTCCGACCTCGGTCAGGACAAGGGCGCCAAGAACCCGCCGGACTTCCTCCTGCAGGTGCATTCGGGCGACAACTTCGGCTTCCCGAGCTGCAACTGGACGTCGGCCAAGAAATGCAAGGGCTACGCCAAGCCGTGGGCCATGTTCGGGCCCCACACCGACGACATGGGCCTGGCCATCATCGGCAAGACCCTGTACATGACGTCGTTCATGGGCCTCGGCGCCAAGGGCCCGGGCGGCGAGGTGCTGTCGATGCCGCTCAAGGGCGGCAAGCTGACCCCGGTGGTCAAGGGCTTCGTCGCCCCGACCGTCGGGCTGGGCGTGCACGGCGGCTCGCTGTACATCGGCGAGCTGACCGGTCAGGTGTTCACCTACACGCCCTGACCCGCGTGGGTCGCCCGCCCCCCACCCAGGGGGCGGGCGGCGCCGCGATTTTGCATACCGCTGTAATATAACCCCGTCATGCAGGTCTCTGTGGCGCCCGCCCGCAACCGACAGCTCGACGACATTGCCGAGGGGCTGCCGCAGCGCGCCGCTGCGCTCAGCCGTCTGTTTCTGACCCGCACCAGCGTCAGCGTGTCGCGGACCGAGGCCGGGGTCATCTGGGCGCTGGCCGAGCGACCGCGGCGCATCACCGAGCTGGCTGCCCGTGAGGGCGTGACCCAGCCGGGCATCACCCGACTGGTCAACCGGCTGGTGGCGGACGGGTGGGTGACGCGCGAGGGCGACCCGTGCGACGGGCGGGCGGTCATGGTGCGCCTGACTCCGGAGGGACGCGAGGTCTTCGACACCCTGCGCGCGGAGTACCGCTCGCTGGTCCACGACGAGATGGCGGCGCTCGCCGACGAGGACGTCGAGACGCTCGCCCGCGCCGTCGATGTGCTCGACGCGCTGATCGCGCGACTCCAGGAGCGCGACGCGTGAGCGCCCATCACGTGCTCGCCCTGCTCGAGGACTGCGAGCCGCGGATGTGGTCGGCGTTCGACCAGGCGGTGGCCCTGGCCGGCGAGCACGACGCGCGGCTGACCCTGGCCAAGACGACCGACCCCGGCCTGCTCATGCGCTGGTTCGCCCCCGCGGCGCTGCAATCGATGTGCGTGTCGGCCGAGGACCTCGACTTCCGCCGGCTGGCCGGTCACAGGCTGGCGCTGGCCGCTGAGTTCGTGCCCTCGCGCATCCCGGTGACGACGCTCGTGCTGGGGTTCAACACGACCCGCGCCGTCTCAGAGCTCGTCCGCGACGGCGCATACGACGCGGTTGTCGCCACCGGCGTCCTGCTGAACCGCCACCGCAGGCTGCGCCGCGAGCTGGTCGCGCGCGGCCTGCGGACGGTCGTGGCGCCGCGCCGCCCCGACCCGGCGCTGAGCCTCCACGAGGACAGCGTCGACCACGCCCCCTTCGGCGCGATCTCCAAAGGCGGGCGCTGACCTTGAACGACGACACCGAACGGAAACGGAGCAGCCGTTGAGCACATCATTCGCCGGCGTCAGAGGGCGTCTTGCGCATCACCGCGGCCGTCCCGAGAACTACAAGTGGATCGCGCTGTCGAATACGACCCTGGGCATCCTGATGGCCACGATCAACCAGTCGATCGTGATCATCGCGCTGCCGGCGATCTTCCGTGGAATCCACCTCAATCCCCTGGTGCCGGCGAACACCAGCTACCTGCTGTGGATGCTGCTCGGATTCATGGTCGTCATGGCCGTGCTGGTGGTCAGCCTGGGCCGGATCGGCGACATGTACGGGCGCGTGCGCATGTACAACCTCGGCTTCCTGGTCTTCACCGTGGCCTCGATCCTGCTGTCCGTCACATGGATGCACGGCAGCGCCGCGGCGCTCTGGCTGATCGCGATGCGCATCGTCCAGGGGATCGGGGCGGCGTGCCTGTTCGCCAATTCGTCGGCCATCCTCACCGACGCGTTCCCCGCCGAGCAGCGCGGGCTGGCGCTGGGGATCAACATGGTCGCCGCCATCGCCGGCTCGTTCATCGGCCTGGTGCTCGGCGGCGTGCTCGCCCCGCTGGCATGGCGGCTGGTGTTCCTGGTCTCGGTGCCGTGCGGCCTGTTCGGGACCGCCTGGGCCTACTTCATGCTCGAGGAGCGCGGGGTGCGTAAGCCGGCCAGGATCGACTGGCTGGGCAACGTGAGCTTCGCGGTCGGCCTCATCGCGCTGCTGGTCGGCATCACCTACGGCATCCTGCCCTACGGCGGTCACTCGATGGGCTGGACCGCCCCCGGCGTGATCGCCGCGATCGCCGGCGGCCTGCTGATCCTGATGGCGTTCGTGGTCATCGAGGGCCGGGTCAAGGACCCGATGTTCCGCCTGCCGCTGTTCCGAATCCGGGCCTTCTCGGGCGGGAGCGTGGCCACGTTCCTGTCGGCGCTGTCACGGGGCGGCCTGATGTTCATGCTCATCCTGTGGCTGCAGGGCATCTGGCTGCCCGAGCATGGATACAGCTTCTCCGACACGCCTCTGTACGCCGGCATCTTCATGCTCCCGCTGTCGGTCGGGTTCCTGATCGCCGGGCCGGTCGCCGGGCGGCTGGCCGACCATTACGGCGCGCGGCCGTTCACCGTCGGCGGGATGATCATCTCGGCGATCGGTCTGCTGCTTCTCACCGTGCTGCCGGTGAACTTCGTCTACTGGCAGTTCGCGCTGGTCATCTTGATCATCGGCTTCGCCATGGGGCTGTTCGCCGCCCCCAACCAGACCGGGATCATGAACAGCCTGCCGGCCGACCAGCGCGGCGCCGGCGCGGGCATGACCGCGACCTTCATGGGCTCGGCATCGGTGCTCTCGATCGGCGTCTTCTTCAGCCTGATCATCGCCGGGCTGTCGTCCAAGCTGCCCCAGGCCCTGCTCCGCGGTCTGGCCTCAAACGGCGTGGCCCACGACTACGCCGTCAAGGTGTCCCATCTGCCGGCGGTCGGCACGCTGTTCTCGGCGTTTTTGGGCTACAACCCGATGCGGACCACGCTCGGTCCCGAGCTCGGCCACCTGCCCCACGCGACGGCGACCTACCTGACCGGGCACCGGTTCTTCCCGACGCTGGTGTCGCATCCCTTCGCCACCGGCATCCACGCGGCGTTCTACTTCGCCGCCGGGTGCTGCCTGGTCGCGGCGGTGGCCTCGTGGCTGCGCGGCGGCAAGTACTACTACATCGAGCCCGAAGCGGCGCTCGAGCCGGAGGAGATGGAGGCCGAGATCGAGGCCGTCGTCCCGTAGGGCGGCGGCCTCGGCGCGGCCGGGCCGGCTCAGCGGAACTCGGGCGCCTGCCACCCGGGCATGATGTCCGGCAGGCCATCGCTGATCCGGTCGGGGTAGCGCGCCGGGCGCTTGTCCAGGAACGCCCGGATCCCCTCGGCGGCATCCGCTGACTGCCCGCGCAGGAACATGCCGCGGGAGTCGGCCCGGTGAGCGAGCATCGGGTGTTCGGCGCCCAGCATCCGCCACATCATCCGGCGGGCCAGAGCCACGCTGACCGGCGAGGTGTTCTCAGCGATCTCGCGGGCCAGCTCCCCGGCCGCGTCGAGCAACTCCCCCTGGGGGTGGAGGCTGCGGACCAGCCCGCCCTCCAGCGCCTCCCGGGCGGAGAACACGCGGCCGGTGGCGACCCACTCCATGGCCCGGCTGATCCCGACCAGCCGTGGCAGGAACCAGCTCGAGCACGCCTCTGGCACGACGCCGCGGCGGGCGAAGACGAAGCCGATGCGCGCGTCGTCCGCGGCCAGCCGGATGTCCATCGGCAGCGTCATCGTCGCGCCGACGCCGACCGCCGGGCCGTTGATTGCCGCGATCACGGGCTTGGTCGAGTCGAACACGCGGAGCGTGAACCGGCCGCCGCCGTCACGCGGGATCGCTGCGTCCGCGGCGACCTCGCGCTCGCGCCAGTCAAACGTGGCCTCACCACGGGCCAGGTCGGCACCGGCGCAGAACCCGCGCCCCGCGCCGGTCACGATGATCGCCCGCACGTCGTCGTCGGCGTCGGCGGCGTCGACCGCGGCGATCAGCTCGCCCTGCATGGTCGCGGTCCAGGCGTTGAGACGTTCGGGGCGGTTGAGCGTGATCGTGAGCACGCCGGCGTCGGTCGCGGTGGTGATCTGCTCGTAGTCCATGCGGCTCCTCTCGGCGGTCAGACCGCGGATCCTACGACCGCGCTCGCGCCCCTCACCGACAGACGGTGGCGTAGGGAAGTTCGGGCACGAACCGCCGCCACTCGGTGCGGCTGAGGTTGCGCGAGGCCACGGCGCACGCCCGGCGCTCCCACGCGGTCACCGCCGTCGGCCAGGTGAACACGTCGCCCGCGCCGTCGGCGGCCACCAGACCGCCGCCGCCGGGCGAGAAGACGACGCTGGAGGTGGTGTTGGGATCGCTGGAGAAGTCGGGCCCCTCCTGCTGGAGCGTCGCGGTGGACCACAGCTTGACCGTGCCGTCCTGATCGCCGCTGGTGGCAAACCGCTGACCGCTGGGGTCGAACGCCACGCTGGCCACCGGGGCCGACGCGACCAGCAGCGGCGGCGCCACCCGTTGCCCGGTGGCCGGGTTGAACAGCACCACGGTCCCGGCCAGCGTGCCGGTCGCCAGCGTCCCGTCGCGGGCGAAGGCGAGCGAGATGATGTCGTCGCCGGGGTCCGACAGCTCTCGGCGCACCGTGCCGGTGCCCGCGTCGAGCACGTCGACGCCTCCGTGGAGCAGGCTCACCGCCAGCAGCTTGCCGTCAGGGGAGAACGCCAGGACGTCGGAGCCACCCGGCCCGTTACCCAACCCCAGCTCGACCGGAACTGAGATCGGGGTCCCGCTGGCCGCCAGCCAGATCCCCAGGGTCGCGAGGGGCAGCGCCGCCGTCTGGTGCACGGCGAGCGTCTCCGAGTCGGCACTGGCCGCGACCAGGCTGCCGTCGGGCGAGAAGGCGATCGACTGGATCGCATCGGGCAGCCCGGTCTGTGAGCGCAGCCCGCTCAGCGAGCGCACCAGCCGGGGCGCCCCGCTCAGGTCCCACAGCTGGACGATCCCCGACCGGCCCCCGACGGCCAGCTCATTGCCGTTCGGTGACCACGCCAGGGCGGTGATCGCGTCGCGTCGCGGGCGGACGGTGAAGACCGCCTGTGGCGCGAGCGTTCGCGCCGAGAACACCCCGATCGTCGACGCGCCGAGGCTGACGGCGATCCGGCCGCCGTTCGCCGACAGGGCCACCGGCGGCGCGTGGGGCGAGATCGGATCGCAGCACGGCAACGCGGGGCTGAGGTGGAACCGGTGCCCGAAGCTGCGGTCGCCGGTCAGGTCCCAGGTCAGCACGACGCCGTCCAGCGACGCGGTGTACAGCGTGGCGCCGTTGGCGCTCAGCGCCGCGTTCTGGACCTGTCCCAGGGGACCGTTCCAGGCGGCGACGGGGGTCGCCGTCGCCGGGTTCCACACCACCAGGCGGTTGTCGTCGCCGATGCTGACCGCAGTCCCGCCGCCGGCGGCGTAGACGAGCGCGGCCACCGCGGCTCCCTGGCCGCCGGCTCCCCGGCGGGCGACCCCGGTGGCGGTGTCGACGAAGGACACCGCGCCGGATTGGGTCCCGATGGCGGCGATCCGGCCGTCCGGGCTGACCGCGGCGGCGGTCGGCGACCGGGGCGCGGGCGTGATCGGGACCGATCGCAGCGGCGCCATCGACGGCGCCGCGTAGGTGTTGACGGTCCGCGCCGTGACCACCACCAGCCGCCGTCCGCCGTCGACCAGGCGCAGTGCCAGCAACGGCCCGGCGTCGATCCGCACTGGCGCGAGGCTGCGGCCCGACGGCAGCGACCATCGGTCGACGTAGGCGCCCGCCGGGTGGCCGGCGGCGTCGAGCACCCAGTAGGCGAAGTAGACCATGCGCCGGTCGGGCGAGATCAGGATGCTCGAACTGGGCGGCTGTCCGGTGAGCTCCGGACTGAACCGGGGGTCCAGGGACAGCTTGGCCACCAGCGCAAGGGTCCGGGCCGAGCGGACCTTGAGCACGGCGCCGGCCGGGTAGACCAGCAGCGATCCGTCGCCGGAGTAGGCCGGAGGTTCGTCGCCGCTGAAGTCCGACAGCGCGGGCAGCGCCGTCAGATGCGACGCGGTGTCGTAGAAGCGAACCGCGCCGGCCTCCCCGTCAGAGACGGCCAGCGTGCGCCCATCGGGGCTGAGCGCCAGCTGGGGGGCGGAGTCGGTGGGCAGCGCGAATGTGCCGACCACCGCCGGGTAGCGCAGGAGCGTCGATAGCAGCGCCCCCTCGGTCTGCGGCGACCGGTCGAGGCTGACCGCCTCGCGCGCCAGCAGCATGGCGACGTCGAGCCGGGGCTCTGAGACCGCTTCGGCGCCAAGCTGGCGCCCGAGCGCCGCGCGGGCCTCGGCTGCCGCCAGATGGGCGTCGTTGGTCGCCCGGCGCTGAGCCACCAGCGCCACGATTCCCGCCAGGACGCTGATCGACAGCAGGAGCGCCGCTCCCCACAGCAGCGCGCGCAGCCGCCGGTTCTGCGAGCGCTGGCGCCGCGCCTCGCGGTCGGACTGCAGACGGCTGGAGTCGATGAACTCCCGCTCGAGCTGGTCGAGCGCGCCGCGGTGCTGGGCGGTCCAGTCCAGGGCGCCGGCCAGCCGGGCGCCCCGGTACAGATCTCCCGGGTCGCGTCCGCGGGAGTCCCACTCCCCGGCCGCCGCGGTGAGGTGCGCGTGCAGCCGCCGGCCCTCCCGGTCCTCGTCGAGCCAGCCGCGATAGCGGGGCCACTCGCGCAGCAGGGCCTCGTGGGAGAGCTCGATCGCGCCCTCGCTGGCCGTCAGCAGCCGGGCGTCGGTGAGGGCGGCCACGACGGGTCGGGCGCCGTCGATCCGCTCCAGCTCGGCCGCCGGCACGCGGCGGCGGATGATCGCTCCATCCTGGTCGCGGACCAGGCGCAGCAGCACGCTGGCGGCGATCGGCCGCTCGGCCTCGGACAGGCGCATGTAGGCCGCCTCGGCCAGGCGGGCCACCGCGCCGCGCACCCCGCCGCTGCTCCGGTAGCTGTGCAAGCGCAGCGCGCGCCCCTGGCGGGCCAGCCACAGCTCCAGCAGGCTGGTCGACAGCAGTGGCAGGCCTCCGGGCTCGTCGATGACGTCGGAGACGAGCGCGTCGACGAGTGCGGGCTCGATCACCAGGCCGGCACGCGCGGCCGGTTGGCGAACCGCCTGGGTCAACTCCTGGCGGCCCATCGGACCGACGAGGGCATGGCTCTGGCTCAGCAGCTGGGCGAACGGCTGGTGGGCCCCGATCCGGCCGTAGAAGTCGGCGCGCAGGGCGCAGATGACGAACACGCGCCGTTCGTGATCGCGCGCGGCGCTCGCCAGCGCCGTCAGGAAGGCCGACTGCTCCCGCGGGTCCTCGCACACCGTGAACAGCTCCTCCATCTGGTCGACCGCGATGACCATGCGCTCTCCCGGGGCCAGCCGGTCCAGCGCCGCGTCCAGGCCACCGGACCCGGCCGCGCGTCGCAGCTCGGCCACCGGGTGCTCCCCGGGACGGATCAGAACCTGGCGCCAGCCGGCGCTGCCCGGGAGCGCCCCGGCCCGCAGCGCGGGCAGCACGCCGGCCCGCAACAACGAGGACTTGCCGATCCCGGACGGCCCCAGAATGCCGACCAGCGTCCACTCCGCCAGCCGGGCGACGAGGTCGGAGACGACGCGCTCGCGGCCGCAGAAGTACTCGGCGTCAGTGCTGTCGAACGAGGCCAGTCCCTTGAACGGGCAGACGGCCCCGGCCGTCGCCGGCTCGCCCGCACGCGCGGGGGCGACCGCGTCAGGCGGCGGAGTCGTCGCCGGCGGCCCGGTCGCGAACGCCCCGGCTGCGGCAGTCGTCAGCCCGGCGTCCTGGCGCAGGACCATCCGCTCCAGATCGCGCAGCGCCGGGCCCGGCTCCAGCCCCAGCTCCTCGCGTAGCATCCGGCTGGCGTCGCGGTAGACGGCCAGCGACTCGGCCTGCCGGCCCGAGCGATACAGCGCCAGCATCAGCTGAGCCCGCGGCCGCTCGCGCAGCGGGTGGGCGGCGACCAGCGCCTCCAGCTCAGGGATCAGCTCGGCGTCGTGGCCCAGCGCGAGCTCGGCCTCGATGCGCTCCATCGTCGCCACCAGCCGCAGCTCCTCGAGCCGGCGGATCTCGGCCTGCACCCCGTCCAGCGACGACACGTCGACCAACGGGGGTCCGCGCCACAGCGCCAGCGCCTCGCGCAGGCGGGTGGCCGCGCCGACCGGGTCGCCGTCCGCCAGCAGCTCGCGGCCCTCGGCGAGCAGGCGCTGGAACAGGGCGGCGTCGAGCTGCTCGGGATCGACCTCGAGGACGTACCCGCCGGGGCGTGTGAGGAGGAGATGGTGGTCGTCGCACTCAAGCACCCGGCGCAGGCGGGAGATGGCCACGTGCACCGCGTTGACCGATCCGTCGGATGCGTCGTTGCCGAACAGCTGCTCGGTCAGCTGCTCCATGGTCACCATCTCGTTGGCAGCGATCAGCAACAAGGCCAGCAGGGACCGCTGCCGGCTTCCGCCGAGCCGCACCGGCTCACCATCGCGCGCCATCTCCAGGGGTCCGAGCACGCGAAAGCGAAGCGTCCTCACGTCACTCCCCATCTGGATTGATTATCCGACGCCGCGCGGCGTGGCGCAACGGGAATCTGACCGACGGTGTCAGCGACCGGTCAGGGGCCGGTCAGGCCCGGTCGGCACCCTTGCCGGCGAGGTGCTGCGGACGGCGTTGATCTCCGCTGGTTCGGCCTGGGTTGCAGCCGGGGCTCCCCTTGCGCACCGACACCTCGCCCCCCGACACACAACGGCAGGAGGAACCGATGACGAAGCTCGCGCGGATGGCGGTCGCGGTGGCGATCGCCCTGCTGGGGACCGTGGCGCTGGCGGCATGCGGATCGAGTTCCAACGGCAACTCGAACTCGAACTCGACCAGCAAGGCGTCGGCGACGAGCCAGAGCATCCCGCTCAAGGCGGGTGAGAACCCGGTCGGCCAGCAGCTCTACGGCAAGAAACGCGGCGGGACGCTGACCGTGTACGCCAGCGAGGACTTCGAGCACCTCGACCCGGGCGAGGCCTACTTCGTCGAGGACTACGCGGTCATGTACGTGACCCAGCGGCCGCTGTTCATCTTCCTGCCCAACTCCGAGGGCACCCTGGCCCCGGACCTCGCCACCGCGCTGCCCACCGTCGCCAACGGCGGCATCACCGACGGCGGCAAGACGATCACCGTCCACATCCAGCAGGGCGTGCACTTCAGCCCGCCGGTCAATCGCGAGGTCACCTCGGCCGACGTCGCGTACGCCATCGAGCGCGGCGCCAAGCCCAACGTCACCAACCCGTACTTCCCGTCCTACTTCGGGGCCGGCGCTCCCGCTCCGCTGGTCGGCGCGCAGAGCACGAAGTACCAGGGCGGGCCCATCCCGGGCATCCAGACGCCCAACAAGTCCACGATCGTCTTCCACCTGACCAAGCCGGGCTCGACGATGTTCCTCCAGGCGCTCAGCCTCCCGCTGTCCTCGCCGGTGCCCGAGGAGTTCGCCGGCCCGATGGACACGCACTCGCCGACCACCTACGGCACCGAGGCCGAGGTCGCCACCGGCCCGTACATGCTCGAGTCAAACCTGAAGACTGGCCAGTTCGCCGGCCTGGGCTACCAGACCGGCAAGTCGCTGACCCTGGTGCGCAACCCCAACTGGAACCCCAACACGTACACCTCGGCCTATAAGCCGCCGGCGTACCTGGACCGGATCGACGTCAATATCGGCGGCGACGCGTCGGTGATCGGTCCACAGGTGCTCAAGGGCTCGGACTCGATCCAGCTCGACACCCCGTCCCAGTCGATCATCAAGCTCGCCTACGAGAGCTATCCGTCCCAGATCACCTTCACGCCGGGCGCCGGCGACCACTACGTGGCCATCGACAATCAGCACGGGGTGTTCACGGACATCAACCTGCGCAAGGCGTTCTGGGCGGCACTGGACCGCGAGGCGATCGTCAAGGCCCGCGGCGGCCCGCTCGTCGCCGAGCCGATGACGCATTTCCTCTACCCCGGCGACCAGGGCTTTGACCAGGCAGGCGGCCTGGCCGGACCCGTTGTCGACTACAACAGCAATCCCGCCGGCAACCACGCCGTGGCCTGCAAGTACATGAAGCTGGCGGGCTACGCCAACTGCAAGTACACCGGGGGCAAGTCCGTCCAGGTCGTCAGCTCGACCAACGGCGACGACCCGGCGATCGCGCAGATCGTCAATTCGGCCCTGACCAGCCTGGGCTTCGCCACCCATGTGTCGCTGGTCGACCAGTCGGTCATGTACTCCAAGTACTGCCAGGTTCCCAAGCAGGAGATCGACGCCTGCCCCGCCCAGGGCTGGGTGCGTGACTTCGCCGATCCGCTGGGGACGCTGTACGCCCCGTTCTACGGGCCGTCGATCACCCCGTCGGGCAACCCCAACGAGGGCCAGGTCAACGACCCGGCGATCAACGCCGCCATGGTCAAGGCGGCCGCGATCAACACCCCGGCGGCCCGCGATCAGGCCTGGGCCAACGTCGACAAGATGCTCGTCGCCGACGCGGCGGCGGTGCCCGAGGAGTACGACAACCAGCCCAACATCGATTCCAAGGACGTCGCCGGCGTCGACGACATCTGGAACATCGGCACCTGGGACTTCGCGTTCACCTCGCTGAAGACCCCGTAGCGGTCGCTCTCGCTCCCACATGAGCGACCACTCGCCAACCCCCGCCAAGGGGCTCCGTCGCGGCCAACGTGTCCTCCGGCCAGCGGCGGAGCCGGCGGCGGCCCCGCTCCTCCTCGGGGCTTCGCGGCGCGCCGGCCAGGAGGGCCGGCGCGCCGGGCGTCTCGCGGCGTCTCGTGGGGTCTGACCTGGCGGGCTGACGCGGCGTGGCTACCGGCTGATGCGGCGTGGCTGCCGGCTGAGGCGGCGTGGCTGCCGGCTGAGGCGGCGTCGCTGCCGGCTGAGGCGGCGTGCGGGTGGCCGTGCGGGCGGTCATCGGCAGCCGAATGACGGCGGCCATCGATGGGGTCCCAGGTGCCGGCGCCGCCGGCCAGTCCCGCAATGTGGAAAACGCGACAAACTTGCTGGGCGCGTTCAGGTTTGTCCCCATATCGCCCTCCAGCGGGGAAAACGCGACAAACCTCCGGGGGCGATCCAGGTTTGTCCCGCAATTCACCCTGCGAGGGACCTCCGTCCCGCTCCTGCTCTGGGAAACGGCGGCGAGCCAGCCAAGAGGGCCGGCGCGCCGCGTGGCACGGGCGCCGGCGTCGACCGGCCGACGCGGCGGGACGCGGCCTCACTCCTGGTCGCCTACCGCCGAAAAACGGCGGGCCATCGATGCGGGCGCGGGTGCAGGCGCGGCCGGTGTCCCTCGGTGGGGCAGGTGTTGGGGAGTTTCCCTGTCCATGCAGGAGTTACACCCAACGCCTCCCTCGACGGCAGCCTTGTCGACTTTCTCTGTCCATGCATGAGTTACCGGCAACCCTCCCGCTCCAGGGCGCCTCGCCGCTCCGACCCGCCACTCGAAAGCTCAGCCGTTGCGCTCAGGCCCCGCTCCCGGTCACACGGACGACCACCCGCCAAACGCGCCAGCCGGCGACCTGCCGCTCAGAGCTCGGCCGAGGCCAGCCGCGCGCCCTCGACCATCGACGCCAGCTTCAGCCAGGCCACCTCGGGGTCGACCAGTGAGAAGCGGATGAAGGTGTCAAAGCCGCAGTCGGTGCCGGCCAGCAGCCGCTCGGGTCCGATCAGCCGGCCCAGCCGGGTCAGCCGGTCCGCGACGACCAGCGGGTGCTCGATGCAGTTGGACTTGACGTCGATGACGCCGAGGATGACCCGCTTGTCCTCGGGCAGGGAGACCTCCTCGAACACGCGCCACTCGTGGGCGTGGCGCGGGTTGGCGCCCTCGACGTAGATCGTGCCGGCGTTGACCTCGAGGACCTGGTCGATGATCTCGGCCAGCGGGACGTCCTTGTGGTGGGGCCCGGCGTAGTTGCCCCAGCAGACGTGGAAGCGAACCTGCTCGGCCGGGATCCCGTCCAGCGCGGCGTTGACCGCCTCGACCGCCAGCGGCAGGTGATGATGCCAGTCGCCGACGCTTGACCCGACCGAGCGGCAGTGCGCGGCCATCGCCATGTCCGGCGAGTCGATCTGGAGGTTGAAGCCGGCGTCGGCGATCGCCCTGTACTCGTAGGACAGCGCGTCCGCCAGGGCGCCGAGGTAGGCCTCGTGCGAGCCGTAGTGCTGGTCCGGGTAGTTGAAGGCGATCTGGCCGGGGCTGATCGCCCCCATGAACGCCGTCGACGGATCGGCGCCGCCCAGCGCCCGCTGCAGCCGCGCGATGTCGTCGTGGACCGCCTGCCTGTCCGTCAGCTCCACCGGCCCGACGCAGTTGGAGAAGACCACGTGGGCCATCGTCGGGGTGTTGAACAGGCGCATCGCGAGATCGGGGAAGTCGGCCACATCGTCGGCCTGGAACTCCGAGCGGCCCTCGAAGCCGGAGAAGCGCTCGTTGACGTAGGTGCTGAAGCCGGTCTTGCTCAGCTCGCCATCGGAGATCACGTCGACGCCGATCTCCTGCTGGCGGGCCACGACGTCGGCCACGCCGGCATCGACGCGCTGGGCCAGGGCGTCGGCGTCGACCTCGTTGCCCTCCAGCTGTGACCAGATCATGTCCGCGACGTCATCGGGCCGCGGAAGGCTGCCCGCGTGGGTCGTGCGGATCGCACCGGTTGAACCTGCCATTGCTCTGCACCTCCGGCGCTTGGCGCCGAGTCGGGTTATCGCCCCTCTTGTACACGAGGCGCCCCGCCAGGTCCACGGTCACCGCCCGGTTCGGCACGGATCGTCAAGTCGCGCGCGAGCGCCGCGCCGCCCTCAGAGCTCGGCGCGTACGAGCGCAGCCCCCGCCGCCAGCGCCTGGAGCTTGCCGAACGCGGTCGCCCGCGGCAGGTACTTCATGCCGCAGTCGGGCGCGGGCACGAGTCGCTCGGCGGGCACGTGCGCCAGCGCGGCGCGAATCCGGTCGGCCACCTGCTCGGCCGTCTCGACCGCCGGGTCGCCGAGGTCGAGCACGCCGAGCACGATCGTCTTGGGGCTGAGGTCGGCCAGCTGCCCGAGGTCGAGCCGCGGCTGGGCTGCCTCGATCGAGATCTGCTGGGCGGCGCACCCCCCCAGCTCGCCCAGGAAGTCATAGCGGTTGCGGTTCTTGGGCCCGACCAGCGCGGCGTAGCCGAAGCACAGGTGCACCGCGGTGGTGGCGGTCAGCCCGGCCAGCCCCCGATCGATCGCGGTGACGGCGATCCGCCGGGCGCCCTCGGGGTCGTTGCGCAGCCAGGGCTCGTCGAGCTGGATGACGTCGGCGCCGGCCTCCTGGAGCGCCCGGGCCTCGGCGTTGACGGCGGCGGCGAGGTCCATGACCAGCTCGTCGGCGTCCTCGTAGGCCTCGTTTGAGGCCTGCTGAGCCATGGTGAACGGCCCCGGCAGCGTGATCTTGGTGGTGCGACCGGTGTGCGCGCGCAGGAAGGCGATATCGCCGGCCTCGACCGGCCCCCGCCAGCGCACCGGCCCGACGATGCGCGGCACGTTGCGCGGCTCCCCATCGCGGGTCTCGATCGTCGCGGGATGGTCGGCGTCGACCCCGTCGAGCGCCGTCGCGAACCGGTTGGAGTAGCTCTCGCGCCGGATCTCGCCGTCGGTGATGGTGTCGATTCCGGCCTGCTCCATCTCGCGGATGGCGACCAGGGTGGCGTCGTCCTGGGCCTCCGCCAGCAGCGGCTCCGGGATCCGCCAGGCGCCGCGCAGGCGCACCCGCGGCACTGAGTGCGAGCCGAGCTGGTCGCGGTCGATCAGCCACGCCGGCTGGGGGTAGCTGCCGATCACGGTCGTGGGCAACGCGGGCGTCATCGCGCTCACGATATCCGGGCGGCGCCGCGATCAGTAGCTGGTGTTGGCGCTGGTGTGGCCGTCGAGGAGCGTGGCGGTGTCCACCACGGTGGCGTAGCCGCCGGCCAGGGCGGCCATGAATGTCGCATGGACCGTGGCGCCCGGAATCGCCGTGTCGCCGAAGGTGAGATCCGGTGCGGCGCAGGCGTCGTGGGCGACGGTGGCGGTCAGGCCCAGGTCGACGGCCGCTCGCACCGTGGCGTCGACACACATGCTGCTCATCATCCCGGCGACGACGAGCTCGTCGACGCCCTGGGCGGCCAGCGCGTCCGCCAGGCCGGTGCCGACGAAGCCGTTGGGCTGCGCCTTCTCGATCACCGTCTCGCCCTGCGCCGGTGCGACCAGATCGTGGATCTCCACGCCGTCGGTCCCCGGGCGCATGAACGGGGCGTCGGGCGCGTCCCAGACGTGCTTGAGGTGCACGACAGGCTCGCCCCGGCGCGGAACGCATCGAGCAGCCGCCGGGCGGCCGCCGCCGCGGCGTCGGGCCCGACCAGGGGATGGGCGCCGCCGGGAAAGTAGTCGTTCTGGATGTCGATGATCAGCAGTCCGCGTGCCATGGGGGCACCCTACTCGCGCGGCGGCCGGGGCAGCCCGAAGTGGTCGCGCAGCGTCGAGCCGAGGTACTCGGTGCGGGCGATGCCCCGCGCCTGCAGCAGCGGGACGACCTCGTCGACGAACGTGGCCAGCTCGCCGGGCAGGAGGTTGGGCATCAGCGTGAAGCCATCGCAGGCGCCCTCCCCGAACCAGTGCGCGATCAGCTCGGCCAGCCCCTCGGGGGTTCCGGTGAAGTCCAGCCCGCCGGGCAGCGCCGACAGCGTCTGGGCGACCGCGCGAAACGTCGTCGGCTGATCCGCGGCCATCCGGTAGATCGAGGCGCCGAAGCTGGTCTTGGGGGCGTCGGCCAGCAGTTCCGGCGGAAACGGGGCATCCGGGTCGATGGTGGTGAAGTCCAGGCCGGCCAGGTTGGCCAGGTTGCGCCAGCGGAACTCGCCGCTGGCCGCGGCCTCCAGCTCGTCGCGACGCGCCTGGGCCTCGGCCTCGGTGCCGCCCAGCAAGAACGACAGTCCCGGCAGCGCGCGGACATGATCGGGGTCGCGCCCGAACGCGGCCGCCTGGGAGCGCAGGGCCGCCCGGTACTCGATCCCGGCGGCGATGCTGCTCTGCGGCGTGAACACGCCGTCGGCGTACTTGGCCGCCAGGGCGACGCCCGGCACCGACGAGCCGGCCTGGGCCAGGAAGGGATGGCCCTGCGGCGACCGCGGGAACGGCAGGTAGCCCGACACGTCGAAGAACTGGCCGTGATGCCGGGGCGGATGCAGCTTGGCGGGGTCGGCCCACATGCCGGTCCGCTTGTCGCCGACCAGGGCGTCGTCCTCCCAGCCGTCCCACAGGGCCAGGACCACGGCCACGAACTCGTCGGCGCGCTCGTAGCGGTCCGCGCGGGGCGGATGGGGCTCGTCGCCGAAGTTGCCGGCGACCGCCGGCTCGACGGTGGTGACGATGTTCCAGCCGGCCCGGCCGTGGCTGATGAAGTCCAGCGTGGCCAGCCTGCGGGCGACGTCCCAGGGGAAGCTGTACGTGGTCGAGACCGTGGCGATCAGGCCCACCTGCTCGGTGGCGACGGCGACCGCGGAGAGCAGCTGCACCGGGTCAAAGCCCTGGCCGGGGAGATACTCCGAGCGAAACTCGGCCACCCCCGGGCTGTCAGGGAGGAAGATCGAGTCGAGCACGCCGCGCTCGGCGATCCGGGCCAGCTCGATGTAGCTGTCGATCTCCAGCACCCCGGCGGGATCGGCATCCGACACCCTCCAGGCCGACTCGTGGTAGCCCGGATTGCGCAGATAGGCGTTGAGGTTGAGGTATCGCCCGTTGGGCATGCTCAGCGGGGCCCGTGCTGGGTGACGGTCACGCTGCCGCCGGGCACCGGCGGGGTCATGGCCTGCAGGCGGGCGCGGAACGCTCGCGCGACCCGCTCGGCGTGCGCCTTGGCCAGCTCGGCCCGCTCGCCGATGAACAGCTCGTCGACGGTGGTGCGCCACAGCCACAGCCAGCGGTCGAAGTGGCCGGCGCGCAGGCGGACGCGCATGTTGAGCAGGGCGTGGGGCCGGAACGCCCCGCCGCTGTAGGAGCGCGCGCCGAGCAGCACCGTCTCCCAGAAGGATGCGATTCGCGGCACGTGCGCCTCGAGGTCGAGCCGGGCGACGTCGACGAAGATCCAGCCGATCACCTCGTCGGTCAGCGCGCGGCCGTAGAACGCGCGCACCAGGGCCTCGCAGTCGGCCCGGGTCTCGATGTCGTGGCGGATGGCGTTCATCGTCTCATCGAGGATATGGAGGTCGCACCGCGAGGAGCGTCATGATCGGCACGATCCGTTTAATGCCGTGCATGTGCCCCGCAGATGATCCTCAAACCTCGACCCCGGAGGCCCTCCATGAAGCTGGCCAGCGTGCCGCAGCTCCCCGTCAGGCAGGTCCGCGACGGCGTCAGCCGGCAGGTGTTCACCGGAGACGGCGCCACGCTGGCCTGGACCACGCTCGAGCCCGGTCACGCGCCGCGACCTCACGCCCACGAATACGAGCAGATCGTGTACATCGTCTCCGGCCGGGTGCGCTTCACCGTCGGCGGCGACGTGGCGGAGATGGGACCCGGTGACGTGCTGCTGGTGCCGCCCAATGTCGAGCACTTCGCGGAGACGATCGGCGACGAGCCGGCCGTCGACCTCAGCGTGTTCACCCCGCGCCGCGACGAGTACGCGGCCGAGGAGGCGTTGAGCTGAGCGCCACCGGTCGTCCCTCGCTGCGCGCGGCCGCGCTGAGCGGCGGCGCCGCTCTGCTGGGCACGTTCGTCAAGTCCGCCGATCCGGGGGTGGCGGAGATCCTCGGCGGCGCCGGCTTCGACTTCCTGACGGCCGACCTCGAGCACTCCGCCCTGGGCATGCGCGAGCTGGAGGGCATCGTGCGCGCGGCGGCGCTGGGCGGTTGCCGGGTCATCGCCCGCCTGTCGCCCGAGCGCCTGGACGACGCCGGCCGGGCGATCGAGGCCGGCGCGGCCGGGATCCAGGTCTCGAACGTCAGCGATGCCGCCACGGCGGTGGCCGCCCGGACGGCGGTCACGCTCGCTCCGCGAGGACGGCTCGGCCTCTCCCTCAGCCACCGGGCTGCCGGGTTCGGCGCTCTGTCGGCCGCCGACTACGCCCGACGGGTCATCGGGGAGCTGCTGGTGGTCGGCCAGATCGAATCGCGGGCCGGCCTCGACGCGCTCGACGAGCTGCTGGCGCTGGCGGACGGGCCCGACGCCTGGTTCCTGGGTCCGATGGATCTGTCGGCCGATCTCGGTCATCCGGGCGAGCTGGCTCATCCGGAGGTCGTGGCAGCGCTCAACGGGGCCGCGGCGGCGATCCTGGAGGCCGAGCGGCCGCTGGGCATCTTCGCCACTGATGAGCAGGCCGCCCGCCACTGGCGCTCCCGCGGCGCCACCCTGGTCACGCTCGGATCAGACGTCGGGCTGCTGGCCCGCCAGGCCCGGGCGCTCACCCGCGACTGGCGAGGTTGAGCCCGAACTCGTCGCGTAGCCCGGCCAGGCCGTCGTCGGTGACCCGGAGGGCCCGGCTGCCGGGCATCCGCACCAGCCAGCCCACGTCGATCAGCCGTCCGGCGATGGCGCTGCCCAGCGAGCCGGCCAGGTGGGGGCGGCGCTCGGTCCAGTCCAGGCAGGGGCGGACGAACGCGCGCCGGCGGGCGCGCAGCTCCTCGACGTCGAGGCCGAGCGCCCTCATCCGTCGCTCTCCGCGCGCGGTCAGGGCGTAGCCGCCGTCGTCGGCGGCCAGCGCGCCGGTGCGCTCGAGGCGTTCGGTGACGCCCACCCCGACCGCGCCGGCCAGGTGGTCGTAGCAGGTGCGCGCCAGCGCGATCGCCTCGCCCTGACGCGCCTCGCGCAGCGAGGACACCGGCTGCACGGGCGCGATGCGCAGGACGGCCTCGACGGCGGCCGCGACCTCGGGCCCGGCCAGCCGGTAGTGCCGCTGACGCCCCTGTTGAGTGACCGCGATCAGCCCGCCGTCGAGCAGTTTGGCCAGATGAGCGCTGGCCAGCGACGGCGAGATCCCGGCCCGGTCGGCCAGCTCGCCGGCGGTCAGGGGGCGTCCGCCCATCAGCGCCAGCAACAGGCTGGCGCGCTTGGCCACCATCAGCTCGGCGACTGCGGACAGGTCGGCATCGGCCAGCATGTCATCAGCATAAACCCTGGATCTTTCAATCGGGGTTGAAGTATCTGGCACCTAGCCTGGTGCCATGGCAACTACGACATGCATCCACTGCAGCCCGGCCGGCGCCTCCCGGCCGCGCGCCGGCTCCGCGGGCGCCGGCCGCGCCCTCACCCTGGTCGCGACCAGCCTCGGGCTGGCCGTCGTCCAGCTCGACGTCAGCGTCGTCAACGTCGCCATCAAGCCGATCGGGGCCTCGCTGGGCGGCGGCGTCAGCGCCCTGCAGTGGGTGGTCAACGCCTACACGCTCGTGTTCGCGGCGCTCATCCTCTCCGCGGGCGCGCTGGGCGACCGGATCGGCGCCAAGCGGGTGTTCGTCGCCGGCTTCTGCGTGTTCACCACGGCGTCGGTCGCGTGTGGCCTGGCGCCGGCGCTGGGCGTGCTGATCGCCGCCCGGGCCGTCCAGGGCGCGGGGGCCGCGGTGCTCGTGCCGTGCTCGCTGACCCTGCTCAGCCACACCTTTCCCGATGCGCAGGAGCGCATCCGCGCGGTCGGCCTGTGGGCCGCCGGCGCCAGCGCCGCGCTGTCAGCCGGGCCCCTGGTGGGCGGGTGCCTCACCGCCGCCTTCGGCTGGCGGGCGATCTTCTTCATCAACCTCCCGATCGGCCTGGCCGGCGTGGCCCTGACCCTGCGGTGGGCGGCCGAGACCACGCGCCGCGGCGATCGCGCCGTGGATCTCCCTGGCCAGGCCGCGTCGATCGCCGCGCTCACCGTGCTGGCGGCGGCGACGATCGAGGGCGGCTCGCGCGGGTTCGCCGCCCCGCCGGTGCTGGTGGGCTTTGCGCTGGCGCTCGCCGCGGCGGTGGCGTTCGTCGTCATCGAGTCCCGGCGGGCCCAGCCGATGCTCCCGCTGCGCCTGTTCCGCAATCCGACGGTCAGCGCCGTCGCCCTGATCGGGCTGATCGTCAACGTCGCCTTCTACGGCCTGATCTTCGTGCTCAGCCTGTTCCTCCAGCGCGCCCAGCACCTGTCGGTGCTCGACACCGGACTCGCGTTTGCGCCGATGACGGCGGCGATCATGCTGGCCAACCTGCTGGCCAAACGGCTGGCCGCGGCCACCGGGCCCCGAGCCACGATCGCCGCTGGCGCCGCGCTGATGGCGGCGGGGGCGGCCGCGCTGCTCGGCGCCGGCGGCGGGGCGGGTCCGGATACCCCCTACGTCGCGCTGCTGGGGCCGTTCGTCGCCCTCGGGTTCGGCCTGGGCCTGATCGTCGCGGTGATGACCGCGGCGATGCTCGGCGCGGTGGACCGCTCGCGGTCCGGAGTGGCCGCCGGCGTGCTCAACAGCGCACGCCAGACCGGCAGCCTCATCGGCGTCGCCCTCTACGGCGCGCTGATCGCCGGGGCCGTCTGGTGGGCGGGCTGCACGTGGCGCTGGCGATCTCGGTGGCGATGGCGGCCGGCGTCGCGGTCGCGGGCACCCGCGTGCGCGGCTGACGCCGCCGGCGCTCCCGGCGACGCTCGGCGACTCGGGCTGGGGCGGTGGCCGGCGGTGGCGCCGTGACAGGGGGACCGCCGCCGGCCCGTCTAGCCGCGGAGGATGTCGGGCGGCGGCCCCGGCGTGGGCGGGCCGTAGGCCTCGTACATCCGCTCCCGCGGGATGTCGTCCGACGCGGCCCCGGCCCCGTATCGAAGTGCCAGCGGCTCGACCGGATACCGCGCGCTGCCCCGCTCGATCCGGGCCCCGACGGCCAGGATGAGCGCCGGCTCGTCCCCGGCGGCGATGATCGTGTGGCCGGTCCGCGGCGGGCAGTGCACGAAGTCCCAGGCGCGCAGCCGCCGCTCCTCGCCCTCGATGACCAGGATGCACTCCCCGCGCAGGACCAGGAAGTCCTCCTGGCCGGCCTCGTGGTGGTAATAGGTCATGGGGAGGCCCGGGCTGACCCAGTACAGGCCGATCCCCAGATGGTCGAAGTGGGCCTCGCCCTGGCCGCCGAACCGACACACCGCCCGCATGCCGTTGTGCAGCCAGCGCGCGTCGCGCGCGTTGACGACGAACCAGCCCGCCGTCTGGGGAACGCCGTCCTCGAGTCTGGCCTCGTCCACGCTCATCTCCTGTCCATCGCGGATGCGGTCCCCGTTCTCAGGGCACAGTACCGCCGCCCGCCCGCCCGCCCGCCCGCCCGGCCGGCCGGTCACCGCACCACCCTCGGCGGCCAGTCGTTGATCGGATGGTCGGCCAGCGACCACAGGTACTGGACGGCGTAGGCCCGCCACGGTGACCAGCTCCGCGTCCGCTCGTTCAGCCCGCGCGGGCTGACCGGTAGGCCCAGCGCCTGCGCGGCCCGGCGCACCCCCAGGTCGGAGGCCGGGAACGCGTCGGGGTCGCCGAGCGCCCGCATCGCGACCATCTCCGCGGTCCACGGGCCGATCCCCGGCAGCCGGTCCAGCGCGGCTCGCGCCGCCTCGCGGTCGGCCCCCGGGTCGACGCACAGCCGGCCGTCGGCCAGCGCCGCCACCAGTGCGGCGAACGAGTCGGCCCGCCGCTGCGGCCCGGCCAGCCGGACGCCGGCGAGCGCCGCGGGCGTGGGGAACAGATGGGTGATCGAGCCGCGCGGATCGCTGACCGGCGTGCCATGGGCCGCGGTCAGCCGGACCGCCTGAGTCCGGGCGGCCGCCGTCGAGATCTGCTGGCCGATCACCGCCCGCAGGGCCATCTCGGACCCATCGGCCGAGCGCGGGATGCGCCGTCCGGGCGCCCGCGCCACCAGCGGCGCGAGCACCGGGTCGCGGGCCAGATGGGCGTCGACGCCCTCGGGGTCGGCGTCGAGGTCGAGCACCCACCGGCAGCGGGCGATGGCCGGCGCCACATCGCGCACGTCGGTCAGCGCCAGCCGGCAGGCCACGTGATCGGCGTGCGGCGTCAGCTCGGCGATCCCGGCGCCGCGGGGGAGACGGAGGGAGCGGCGGTAGGCGCCGCCCCGGACCTCCTCGACCCCGGGGACGGCGGTGGCGACCAGATGGCCGAACAGGTTGGTCGGGTTCAGGGGCCGGCGGAACGGGAGGCGGATCGAGAGCACTGCGGGCATCGCCGCGCCGCCCCGCGAACCCGCCGGCGCATCCGGCCGACCCCGCGGACCCGGCGGATCCGGCGGACCCGGCGGACCCGGCGTCGTGTGGCCGGCCCGCCGGCGCACCTCCGTCGGCCCCATCCCGAACACCGCGCCCACGGTCTCGCTCAGCTGCCGCGCCCCGGCAAATCCGGCGGCGTCGGCGACCTGCGCCACCGGAAGCATCGTGGCCGCCAGCAGCACCCGCGCGACCTCGGCGCGCCGCGCCCGGGCCAGCGCGGCGCCGCCGGTCCCGGTCTCGGCGATCAGTGCGCGCTCGACCGCGGGCTCGTCGCGGCCCAACTGCGCCGCCAAGCCGGCCACGCCCACGCGGTCGACCAGACCGTCGCCGATCAGCCGCATCGCCCGGCCGGCGAGATCGCCGCGACGATCCCACTCGGGCGACCCGGGGGCCGCATCGGGCCGGCAGCGGCGGCAGGCTCGGAATCCCGCCTGCTGCGCCGCCGCCGCCGATTCATAGAAGCGCACGTGCTCCCGGCGGGGGGTCCGGGACGGGCAGCTCGGCCGGCCGTAGATCCCGCTCGACGTCACCCCGGCGACGAACCAGCCGTCGAAGCGGGCGTCACGATCGCGCACGGCGCGGTAGCAGCGGTCGCCGTCGTCGAGCATCGCCCCAGCCTGACAGCACGGCACGCCGCTCGCGGGCACAGCACGGCACGCTGCTCGCGGCCACGCTGCTCGCGGCCACGCTGCTCGCGGCCATGCCGCTCGGGGCCGCGCGCCTCGCCGCCCACCGGGCGGTCGTGGTACTCCTGTGGCCATGTGGCTGCGTCCCGCCGAGCTCGCCGACGCGCCCGCCGTCCTGGCGGTGCTCCTCGCGCGCGACCGGGCGGATCTGGGGGCGCCCGACCATGGGCTCCAGGGCCTGCTCGACCTGTGGCGCAGCGGCGAGCTCGATCTCCCGTTGGACACGATCGTCGCCGAGGACGCCGCCGGGATCGCGGGCTACGCCGCCGTCAGCCGCCACGGGGCCATGGCGGTGGTGGCCCCCGATCACCAGAGCCGCGGGATCGGTGAGCGGCTGCTCGAGTGGACCCAGCACCGCGAGCGCGCCCGGCAGCAGACCGTCCACCGCCAGTGGATCGCGGCCGAGAACACCGCAGCCCGCGCCCTGCTCAGGGCCGCCGGCTACGCCCGGGTCCGCGGCTACGTGCGCATGGCATGGTCGCCCCAGCAGCCGCTCCCGGCGCCGGCGGCGCCCGCCGGCGTCGCCATCCGGCCGGTGGACATCGACGGCGACGCGGTCGCCCTGCATGCGCTGGACGCCGTCAGCTTCGCCTCGGTTCCGGACTACGTTCCCGAGTCGCTGCACGAGTTCCGCATCGAGCACCTGCGCGGCGAGCAGCTCGATCGCGCGGTCAGCTGCGTGGCCGCGCGCGGCGGTGAGCTCGTCGGCTTCCTGCTGGCGCTGCGCTGGGAGGATCTCGGCGTCGGGTTCGTCGACCTGCTCGCCGTCCACCCCGGGCATCGCCGCCGGGGGATCGCCTCCGCGCTGCTGGGGACCGCGTTCGCCGGCCTGGCCGCCGCCGGGCTGCGGGAGGCCCAGCTCGGCGTCGCCGCCGATAACCCTCGGGCGATGACCCTCTACGAGCGCGTGGGGATGCGGCCGCGGTTCGCCTTCGAGACGTGGGAGCGCCCGCTCAACGAGGATCCGCCTCGTTGAGCATCGCGTCAGTAAAGGCGACGGCCGCCGTCGTGCTGTGCAGCCGCCACAGCAGCAGCCGGCGGTCGAAGCCGGACGCCTCGTCGGCGGCGGTGGCCAGCCGTGAGGCCAGCGCCGCGAAGCGCTCGCGCTGGGCGCTCAGCAGCGGAGCCAGGTCGGCGCCGCGCCGGGTGAGGAACAGCAGCTTGAGCATCAGCAGCGAGCGGGCATCGCGGACGTGCGCCACCGGGGTGTCCAGCCAATCGCGCACTTGCCCGCGCCCGGCATCGGTGGGCTCCATGATCGTCCGCTGCGGCCCCGACTCGCTCGGCAGCGTCGCCACCGGCCGCACGAGGCCCATCTGTCCCAGCGTGTCCAGCGCGCGGTAGACCAGCGGCCGCCGCATCGACCACACCTGTCCGACCTCGCCGCCCGGGGCCATCGCCCGAGCCAGCGCGAAGCCGTGGCTGGGCCGCTCGTCGAGCAGGGCGAGCAGCGCCCACTCGCCGGCGGTCAATTGTTCACGAGTTCGCGGCATGGATGGCAGGAAACCTAATGCGGCTCGTCCATGAAATCCCCTTGCCAGCTAGTCACAAATGGACTAGCGTGGCCCGGGAGCTGTACCACAAGGCGCGCGGGCCGGGTGTCGCTCGCGCGGAGAGGAGTAGGTCATGGCAGTAGCCGAATCCGTAGAGCAGCAGGCCGATAGCTTCGTCCGGTCCTCACACAAGCTTCTGATCGACGGCCAGTGGGTGGAGGCCGCGTCGGGCGAGACGTTCGAGACCCTGAACCCGGCCACCGAGGAGCTCCTTGCCGAGGTCGCGTATGGCCAGGCCGAGGACATCAACCGGGCGGTCGCGGCCGCGCGCCGCGCCTTTGCCGACGACTCGCCGTGGCGGCGCATGAACGCCTCGGATCGCGGGCGTCTCATCTGGCGGATCTCCGAGCTGATCGAGGAGAACGCCGACGAGCTGGCGATGCTCGAATCGCTCGACAACGGCAAGCCGTACCACATCGCCAAGGCGGCGGATGTGGCGCTGGCGGCGGACCTGTTCCGCTACATGGCGGGCTGGCCGACCAAGATCGAGGGCACCACGGTGCCGATCTCCGCCCTGCCGGCGCCCGGCGAATATCTGGCCTACACCCTGCGCGAGCCGGTCGGCGTGGTCGGCCAGATCATCCCGTGGAACTTCCCGCTGCTGATGGCGGCGTGGAAGCTCGGGCCGGTACTGGCCTGCGGCTGCACCGTCGTGCTCAAGCCCGCCGAGCAGACGCCGCTGTCGGCGCTGCGCCTGGGCGAGCTGCTCCAGGAGGCCGGGCTGCCCGACGGCGTGGTCAACATCGTCACCGGCTTCGGCGACGCCGGCGCCGCGCTGGCCGCGCACGACGACGTCGACAAGGTGGCCTTCACCGGGTCGACCGAGGTCGGCAAGCTGATCGTCAAGGCGGCGGCGGGCAACCTCAAGAAGGTCACGCTCGAGCTCGGCGGCAAGTCGCCGAACGTCGTGTTCGCTGACGCCGACATGGAGGGCGCGATCGCCGGTGCCGCGAACGCGATCTTCTTCAACCACGGCCAGTGCTGCAACGCGGGCTCGCGCCTGTATGTCCAGAAGGGCGCGTTCGACGATGTCGTCGCCGGAGTTGCCGAGGCCGCCAAGCAGATCAAGGTGGCCCCGGGCACCGATCCCGAGTCCCAGATGGGCCCGCTCATCTCGGACGAGCAGTTCCAGAAGGTGCTCGGCTACCTGGACTCCGGCCAGAGCGCCGGTGCCCAGGCGGTCGTCGGTGGTGGCAAGGCGTCGGACCGCGGCTACTTCGTGCAGCCGACGATCCTCACCAACACCAGCAACGACATGAACGTGGTCCGCGAGGAGATCTTCGGTCCCGTCGTGTGTGCCATCCCGTTCGACGACCCGAACGACATCGTCCCCGTCGCCAACGACACCAACTACGGGCTCGCCGCCGGGGTGTTCACGCGTGACATCTCCAAGGCCCACCGGACGGCCAAGCGGCTGCGCGCCGGCACGGTGTGGATCAACACCTACCACGTGTTCGACGCCGCGATGCCGTTCGGCGGCTACAAGGAGTCCGGCTGGGGCCGGGAGATGGGCTCGCAGGTGCTCAACAACTACCTCGAGACCAAGTCGGTCGTGACGGCCCTGTAGGGGCGCCCATGGCCACCGCCCGTTCGGCTGCCCCCGGCAGCAACTCCTCCCTGACGGACGGTGCCCCGACACCCGGAAGCCCCCGTGGTCCGGGGCCGGTGGGATACCGGCCCCGGACCCATCCGGGCCGTCCGCGGCGCTGGGACCGTGACGCCATCGCCGGCGCGCTGCGGGCGTGGCTGGGGGAAACCGGCGGTCCGCCGCGCCGCAACGAGTGGAGCGGGCAGAGTTCGGCACGAGCCGGCGCCGGGCAGCGCAAGTGGATGCGCGAGCATCCCCGCTGGCCCAGCAGCTCCTGCGTGGCCGCCCACTGGGGCTCGTGGGCCGCGGCGCTGGAGGCCGCCGGGCTGCCGGTGCGCAAGCTGACCTTCGAGAGCTCCGTGGCCGATCGGGTCGACGCCGCCCAGCGGCTGGCCGCCCGCGGCCTGGGCGCGCGGGGGATCGCCGATCTGCTGGGGGTGTCGCTCTCCAGCGTGCACAACTACCTGCGAGCGGGCATCTGTCCCGACTGCGGGGGCCCGGTGACCAACCCGAGCGCCCAGCGCTGCGCCGCCTGTTCCGTCCAGGAACCGACGGTGACCCGCGCGTGGACGCGGGACGCCGTGCGCGCCGCGATCCGAGGGTGGCGAACGCAGCACGGCTCGGCGCCGACCTACCGTGACTGGACGCCGTCACGGGAGCGTCCGGGCCGCTGGGAGGCCGAGAGCCCGCGGTGGCCAAGTGCGGCCGTTGTGTGCGACCTGTACGGCGACCGGCCGGACCCGTGGAACGCCGCGCTCCTGGATGCCGGCGCCGACGTGCGCGTGCGGCGCTGGAGCGACGAGGCGGTCCGCTCGGCGCTGGCCGGCTTCTGGATCGAGACCGGTCGCCGGCCCGGGCGGGTCGATCTGCTCACCGCCGACTGGCGCGGTCCGCACCCGGCCACGATCCGCCGTCGCTACGGCGACGTCGACGCCGCCTGGAGCCGGCTCGGGCCGGTTCCCTAGCGACGGATTCACAGCGCCCATCGCGATGGATCGAGTCCCGTAGCATCCGGGGCGTGACCGCTGGCGGGCTCACGATCGAGGATCTCGAGCACTGGCGATTGTTCGGCGCCGGCTGCCGCGTGGTCGAGCTGACCGCCGACCGCGCCGTCTTCGAGCTGTGCGCGTGCACCGGCGAGCTGGTCGAGCGCCACGAGTCGCGCGACCCGCGGCTGATCGACTACCTGCGCACCGTCCCGCCACCCGACGACGACGCGAGGAAATGACATGAGCTCTGAGTTCTCACCCGGCGACTACGACATCCGGCTCGACGACAAGTTCGGGCAGCTGGCGCTCATCGACGTCGACGCCGAGGCCGCGGCCCACGAGCCCTGGTTCAACCAGACGCTCACGTCGGTCAACGACAGTGTCGTCCGGCTCGGGGTGATCGAGGGCGAGTTCCACTGGCACAAGCACGACGAGACCGATGAGTTCTTCATGGTGCTCGACGGCGAGCTGCTGATCGATCTCGAGGATCGCGAGCCGGTCGTCCTCAACCGTCATCAGAGCATCACCATCCCGCGCGGCGTCATGCACCGCACGCGCGCCCCGCGACGGACCGCGATCCTGATGATGGAGGCGGCGGGCGTCGCGCCCACCGGCGACGGCGCCCCGCCTGGAATCGACGGCGCCTAGCCCGCGGCGGACGGGCGGTCAGGTCTCGAGCGGCTCGAGGAGCCGGTGGGGGGTCCGCAGGGCGACCGTGACCGGGTCGTCCCGGCCCGCGCCGCGCCCCCGGCGGCGCACCATGACGATGTCCTGCGGCGGCGGCGTGGTCCCGCACGTCGCGCACCGGCCGTCCTCGTCGAGCCGGGTGTCGCAGTCGGCATGGTGAAACAGGCGGCTGTTGGGGCTGCGGTGGTGACCGCCCCAGGCGAGCATCGCGCGCAGCACCGGCCACAGCTCGCGGCCGCTGGGCGTCAGCTCGTACAGATGGCGGCCGGCGTGCTCGGGGTCCGGGCGGCGAGCCATCACGTCCTCCTGCACCAGCCTTTCCAGCCGATCGGCCAGCACCGCCCGCGGAATGTCCAGGTGGTCGCGGAAGTCGCCGAAGCGGCGCACGCCGTAGAACGCGTCGCGGACGATCAGCAGCGTCCAGCGCTCGCCGACCACCTCGAGGGTGCGCGCGATCGAGCAATCCTGGTTCGGGTAGTCCTTGCCGAGCATGCCTACGCATTCTACCAGCCGTGGATCTGATGATTGAACTCGTATGTGCTACGGTTTTCGAGTTCGTTTATTGAACCCCACCGTGCTCAAAGGAGGCCACAGGCGATCGTGACCGCCATCGAAGTGCAATCCGCCGCTCGGGCGCGAGCCACCGTTTCGCCGGCACGGTGGTGGCCGGTGGGCGTGGCCCTGCTCGGCGTCGGCTGGGGCTCCAATCAGTTCACCCCCATGTTGCTGGTCTACAGCCACACGCTGGGACTGTCGACCGGAACGCTGGAGGCGATGTTCGGCTTCTACGCGCTGGGCCTGATCCCGGGGTTGCTGGTCGCCGGCGCGGTGTCCGACGAGCGCGGCCGGCGTCCGGTGATGTTCGCGGCGGCGCTGTTCGGGCTGGCGGCGACGAGCGCGCTGGCGGTGGCCGGCCATTCCGTCACGTTGCTGTTCGTGGGGCGGCTCCTGGCCGGCATCTCCGCGGGCACCGCGTTCGGGGCCGGCACGGCGTGGCTGCGCGAGGTGTCATCGCCTCCGTTCGGGACCGCCACCGACCATGAGGCCGCCCGTCGGGCAGCGGTGACGATGACCGCCGGGTTCGCGCTGGGCCCGCTCGTCGCCGGCGTGCTCGCCCAGTGGGCCCCGGAACCCGGCGTCGTGCCCTACCTCCCGCACCTGGCGCTGATGCTGTTCGTCATCGCCGTGCTGCCGGTCGCGCCCGAGACCGGGTCCGGCGGGGCCGGGCGGAGCGTGGCCCGCGCGCTACCGAGCATCCGCAGTCGCCGCTTTCGCCGGGTGGTGGCGCCGATGGCGCCGTGGGTGTTCGCCGCGCCGGCGATCGCCTTCGCGTTGCTGCCGAGCGTCGTCGGCGCCGGCAGCGCGACCGACGGTATCGCCCTCACCGCCGCGATCACGATGCTGACCGCGCTGGCGGGGGTCCTGATCCAGCCGGTCGCGCGGCGACTCGACGCCCACGCGGACGGCAACCGAGCGGCGACGGTGGGCCTGCTGGTGGTGTGCGCGGGTCTGGCGTTCGGCGCGCTCACCGCGGATGTGGGCGAGACCTGGTTGCTGATCCCTAACGGAATCGTGCTCGGCGCCGGCTACGGGCTGTGCCTCGTGGCCGGCCTGGTCGAGGTCCAGCGACTCGCCCACCGTGACGCGCTGGCCGGCCTGACCGCCGTCTACTACGCGCTGACCTACGTCGGGTTCGCCGCTCCGTTCGTGATCGCGCTCGCCGCACACGTCGCCGCCTACACCACGCTGCTGCTGATCACCGCGGCGCTGTCGCTGATCACCGCGCTGTGGGTCAGGGCAGCCGGCGCTTGAGGCGCCCCGAGCGGTCGCACTGGTCGGCGTAGCCGAGCGCGCGGTAGAAGCCGTGAGCATCGTCGCGGGCCCGCTGGCTGGTCACCTCCATGTCGACGCACCCGCGCCCGGCGGCCCACGCCTCGGCGGCGGCCACCAGCGCCCGGCCGAGGCCGCCCCGCCGGCAGCCGGCGTCGACGCTGAGGGCCACGATCCGGGCAAACGCGTCCGGGCGCTCGAAATAGGGGACGGCGTGCACGGCGATCACCCCGGCGACGGCGCCGTTTGACTCGGCCACCAGAGCCGCGCCTCCGGGGTCGCCGGCCCAGGCGATGAGACGCTCGGCGGTCTGACCGTCGGACTGCTCATAGCCCAGCTGGGTCAGCAGCGCGGCGACCGCGCCACGGTCGCCCAGCCGAGCGGCGCGCACCGTCAGCCCGTCCGCCGCCTCCGGGCCCGCCTCGCGCGGGCGCTGGTCTGACTCGAGCATGCTCATCGTCAGTCCCTGCCAGTACCCGTCGGACCCGAGCGTCGAGTCGCGCAGGCGACCCTCGACCACGAAGCCGGCGCCCTGGTAGCAGGCGATCGCCGCGGTGTTGAATGCGTACACGCCGAGCTGGAGACGGTGCAGGCCGAGCTCGTCAAACCCGAGCGCCACCACCGCCCGCATCAGCGCTGTGCCCATGCCGCGTCCCCGCTGGTCGGGGGCGACGACCACCCGGCCGATGTGGCCGATCCGGTGATGGGCCGCCACCGCCAGCTTGACGTGGCCCACCAGCGCGCCCTCGCCGGCGGTCGCGGCCAGCAGCAGCCGCCCGCCGCCGGCGCGCGCCAGGTCGCCGAGCAGCTGATCGACGGTGAGCGGCCAGCTGAAGTCCGCCGGGCCCGACCACTGGTAGAGGTCGTCCTCGGACGCGATCCAGCCGGCGATCCGCCGGCAGTCGGCGCCCGTCAGCTGGCGCAGCGACACCGTGGGCTCGGACGCGCGAGCGGTGGTCATCGCCCCAACGATGCCACGTGTGGTGGGGAGAACCCCACCTCGACTCCGGGGGTCGGCGGCGGCCCGCTCGCCACCGCGCCCCCGCGACACGAGGCCCGCCGGACGGGAGCCTGGCGGTATGCAAAACCACCGCCTCACCTCAACTCGTTCCGGGCCGCGCCCCGGACCCTTGGCCCGCGGCGTCAGTGCCGTCGCGGGCGGCGCGGCGCGCCGCCCCAAACTCACCATCGCCCTGTGGCTGGTCCTGATCGCCGCCTGTCTGCTGGCCGGCGCCCAGGTCGGCACCCGGATGCTCTCGGACGCGGCGTCGGGCACCGGCCAGTCCGCGCAGGCCCAGTCGCGGCTGTCGGCGGCCGGGCTGCGGGCGCCGGCGGTCGAGAACGTGCTCGTCCGCTCCTCGAGCGCAGCTAAGACGACGCGCGCGGTGACCGCGCTGGAGCGGCGAGCTCGGGCCCTGCCCAGCGTCGCCTCGGTGCGGGGGCCGGCACAGGCCCCGGCGTTGTCGCGCGCCGGCGGCCGTACCGCGCTGGTGCAGGTGCAGGTGCGCGGCGACCCCGACAATGCCGACGAGCACGTCGCGCCGTTGGAGGCCGTCGTGGCCCAGGTTGCCGCCCTGGAGCCCGGCGTGCGCCTGCAGGAGGCGGGGCTGGCCTCGGGCGGCCACGCGATCAATCAGGTCGTCGACACCGATCTGCATCACGCCGAGCTGATCTCGCTGCCGATCACGCTGTTCATCCTGCTGCTCGCGTTCGGCGCGCTGGTGGCGGCGGTCGTGCCCCTGCTGCTCGGGCTGACCAGCGTCGCCGGCGCCCTGGGCGCCCTCGGCCTCGTCTCGCACGTCGTCCCCGAGGGCTCGGCGACGGCGTCGGTGGTCGTGCTCATCGGGTTGGCCGTGGGGGTCGACTACTCGCTGTTCTACATCCGCCGCGAGCGCGAGGAGCGCCGTGGCGGCCGTGACGCGGACGCCGCGCTGACGGCGGCCACCGCGAGCGTCGGCCGGGCGATCGTGGTGGCGGCGATGACCGTCATCATCGGGCTGGCCGGCCTCCTGTTCACCGGACTGGGCGTGTTCACCTCCATGGCCCTCGGCGCGATCATCGTCGTCGCCATCGCCGCGCTGGGGTCGGTCACGGTCCTGCCCGCGGTGCTCGCCCTGCTGGGCGATCGGATCGATCGCGGGCGGCTGTGGCGCCGCCGCCGGCACGGCCGCGGCCGGGATGCACACGGCCGGGATGCGCGGCCGGGCGCATGGCAGCGGATCGCCACCGCCATCACCGCCCGCCCCCGCGCCGCCCTGCTGGTGACCGTGGCCGTGCTCGGCGCCCTGGCGCTGCCGGTGCTCGGCATGCGGACCGCCGACCCGGGCGAGCACGACCTGTCCGCCCACAACCCGGTCCCGGTCGCCGAGCAGGCCATCGAGCGGGCATTCCCGGGCGCGCCGGACGACGCCCAGCTGGTCGTCGCCGGTCACCACCTCGGCCGCCCGCCGGCACAGCGGGCCCTGCGGGCGCTGGGGCAGCGCGCGGAAGCCGTCACCCGCGGCCACGGCGCGGTGGGGATCGAGGTGTCACGCGACGGTGACACAGCGCTGGTGTCGGTCCCGTTCGCCGACCGTGGGCTGGCCCCGCAGGCCGCCACCGTGGCGATGCTGCGCAGTCGGGTGGACCCGACGCTGGCGGCGACCCTGCCCGGCAGCACCGTGCAGGTGACCGGCGACGCGGCGGAGAACGTCGACTTCTCCGGGCGCCTGGACACGGCGACGCCGATCGTGATCGCGCTGGTGCTGGGGCTGGCGTTCGTGCTGCTGGTGGCCGCGTTCGGCTCGCCGCGGCTGGCGGCCGGGGTGATCGCGCTCAACCTGCTGTCCGTGGGGGCGGCGTTCGGGATCCTGGTGGAGGTCTTCCAGCACGGCGTCGGCCACTCGGTGCTGGGCTTCACCTCCGACGGGGCGATCGTCGAGTGGCTGCCGCTGTTCGCGTTCGTCGTCCTGTTCGGCCTGTCGATGGACTACACCGTGCTCATCCTCGAGCGGGTCCGCGAGGCCCGCGCGCACGGCGCCGACGCCCGCTCGGCGGCGGTCCAGGCCCTCGGCGCGACCGCCGGAACGGTGACGAGCGCGGCGGCGGTGATGGTGGGCGTATTCGCCATCTTCGCCACGCTCAACCTGCTCGAGTTCAAGCAGCTGGGCTTCGGGCTGGCCATCGCCATCCTGCTCGACGCCACGATCGTCCGCGCGGTCGCATTGCCCGCCGTGGTCACGCTGCTGGGCGGTCGCGCGGGCGGGCGGGCTCCGACTCCCCGAGCCGCCTGGTTTCGCCGCCCGATGCAGGAGACCGCGCTGCGATGATGATGGTGTGGCCGAGCCCGACCGGACCCGCCCGATGAACACCGCGGCGACGCGGACGCGCCTCGGTGGCGCGTCGGCCGGCGCCGTCCGGATCGGCGGGCGCGTCCTGACCCTGACGCCGGCGGTCACGGTGGCGGTGGTGTGCGCCGCCGCCGTGACCGTCGTCTGGGCCGCCACCGGCGCCGGCACGTTCTGGCCGATGTGGGTCTGGTTCGGGCTCGCCCTGCCGCTGGTCGCCGAGGCCACCCTCCGGGAGGCGTGGGCCCAGCCGCGCGGGGACCGCCGTCGGCTGGCCGTGCACGGCAAGGTCTCAGCGCTGCTGGTCGCCGCCGAGGTCCTCATCTGGCTCATGGCGGGAATGGGCTTCTTCTGGCCGGTGTTCCCGCTGGTGGGGCTGGCGGTGGCGTTCACGCTCCACCTCGCCCTGGCCTCGCGGGGCGAGGGCGAGCTGTCGGCCCGCGTCGACGAGCTGACCCGCACCCGGCGGGGGGCGCTGGACGTGCAGGCGGCCGAGCTGCGCCGGATCGAGCGCGACCTGCACGACGGCGCCCAGTCGCGCCTGGTGGCGCTCAGCCTGACGCTGGGCCGGGCCGAGGCGCGGCTGGAGGACCGCCCGGAGGAGGCGGCCCTGATCCGGCAGGCTCGGGACGAGGCCACCGCCGCGGTGGCCGAGCTGCGCGACCTGGCCCGCGGGATCGCGCCCCCGGTGCTCGCCGATCGCGGCCTGGTGGCGGCCGTCCAGGCGCTGGCCAGCCGCTCCGGGGCCGATGTGGCGATGCAGGCCCACCTGCCGCACCGGCCGCCGCCGGTGGTCGAGACGGCGGCCTACTTCGTCTGCGCGGAGTCGCTGACCAACGCGGTCAAGCACGCCCCGGGGGCGGCGGTGACGATCGTGATCGCCGTGCGCGGCGACGACCTGGTGGTCGAGATCGCCGACGACGGCCCCGGCGGCGCGGACCCGCGCGGCGGCGGCCTGACCGGCCTGCGCCAGCGGGTGGAGGCGCTCGACGGCCGGCTCGAGATCGAGTCGGCGCCGCGGGCGGGCACGACGATCCGGGCGGTGCTGCCGTGCGCGTCGTGATCGTCGAGGACCAGGCGCTGCTGCGCGAGGGGATCGTCGCGCTCCTGCAGGAGAACGGCATCGAGGTCGTGGCCCAGGCGGAGGACGGCGAGGGGCTGCTGCGGATCGCCGCCGGCCACAAGCCCGACCTGGCGATCGTCGACGTCCGTCTGCCCCCGACATTCACGGACGAGGGCATCCGCGCCGCCCTGGAGGCGCGCCGGCGCCATCCGGAGCTGGCGGTGCTGGTGCTCTCCCAGTACGTGGAGCCGGTGTACACCGGCGAGCTGCTGGCCTCCGGCCAGAGCGGCGTCGGCTACCTGCTCAAGGAGCGCGTCGGCGAGGTGCGCAGTTTCCTGGACGCGGTGGAGCGCGTCGCCGGAGGCGGCACCGCTCTGGACCGCGAGGTGATCGCCTCGCTGGTGCGCGAGCAGGACCGGCGCGGGCGCGACGATGCCCTGGCCGAGCTGACCAAGCGCGAGCGCGAGACGTTGTCGCTGATCGCCCAGGGCCGCAGCAACGCCGCCATCGCCCGCGAGCTGGTGATCACGCTGGGCGCGGTGGAGAAGCACGTCACCAACATCTTCACCAAGCTCGATCTGCCGGCCACCGACGATGATCACCGCCGCGTGCTCGCCGTACTGGCCTACCTGGGCGCGGTCGAGAGCTCGGCCGGCTGAGGCGCGGGGTCGGGGACCGCGCGTGCCGGGTCGGAGACCGCGGGCGACGCCGGCGACGCCGGCGACGCCGGCGACACGAGGGTCAGCACCAGCAGACCACCGACGATGGCGGCCACGCCGGACACGAGATAAATGCGGTCCAGGGCGCCGGCGTAGGCGACGTGGACGAGCCGGTCCACGAGGTCGCGCGATGCCGGCGGCGCGCCGCTGACGAGCGCGCGCGTCTCGCCCCCGCCGGCCAGCGCGGCGGCCCGGTGACCGTCGCCCAGCCCGGCGCGATGGGCGAAGCCGGTGACCAGCCGGTTGGTGAACAGGGTGCCCAGGACGGCGATGCCGAGGGCGAACCCGAGCTGGCGGAAGGTGTTGACCGCCCCGCTGGCCATGCCCCCGCGCTCCCCCGGCGCTGCCGCCAGGGCGGCGGAGACGAGCACGGGTGAGGCCAGGCCGACGCCGATTCCGGTCACCACCAGGCCGGCGAGCAGCACGCTCCACCCCGAACCGCCGGTGATCAGCGTCCGCAGGAGTGCGCCCGCGCCGATCAGGACCAGCCCGCCGCCCAGCGGCCAGCGGGCGGGCATCCGGTGCATGAACCGGCCGATGCCGGCCGACACGGCGAACGCCACCATCGCCAGCGGTGCGAGGACCAGCCCGGCGTCGATCGGTGACAGGTCCAGCACGGACTGGAGCCAGAGCTGGGTGTACGCGGTGACCGCGAACGCGCCGGCGCTGAGCAGGATGGCGGCCACCATCAGCGTGGCGAACGCCGGGCGGCGCAGCAGGTCCAGGTCGATCAGCGGGCTGGTGCGACGGGCCTGCACGACGCCGAACACCACCACTGCGAGGGCCGCCCCGGCGAACGCGACGATCGACGCGGCGCTGCCCCAACCCGACTCCCCGCCATGGATCAGCCCGAAGGTGACCGCCGCGGCGGCGGTGGTGAACGATGCCGCGCCCAGCCAGTCGATCGAGCCCGAGTACCCGTGCGACTCGCTCAGCGCGCGGCGGGTGAGCGCGAGCGCGACGACGGCGATCGGGAGGTTGACCAGGAAGATCGAGCGCCAGTCAAACGCCTGGATGAGCAGGCCGCCCAGGATCGGGGCGATGGCCGCGGCGGCGCCGTTGACGCCGCCCCAGATCCCGAACGCGATCCCGCGAGCGCGGCCGTCGTAACTCGCGGCGATGAGCGCCGAATTGGTGGCGAACATGGCCGCGCCGCCGATGCCCTGCACCGCGCGGGCGGCGATGAGCAGGCCGGCGCTGGGGGCCACCGCACAGGCGAGGGAGGCTCCGGCGAAGAGCATCAGGCCGAGCTCGAACAGCCGCCGTCGACCGAACCGGTCCGCCAGCGAGCCGCTGACCAGCACAAGCGCGGCCAGGCTGAGCGCGTAGGCGTCGACGACCCACTGCAGTGACGCCAGCGAGGCGTTCAGGTCGGTGGCCATCGACGGCAGGGCGACGCCGACGATGGTCACGTCGACGAGCAGCATGAACGTGCCCAGGCAGATGGCGACCAGTGGCCACCACCGGGTGGGCGGGGGGCAGGATGGCGGGGTCATGAGCGACTCTCCAAAACGATCGGTATCGATAAGCGACGCAATCGTCGGATCTTGCGCCCATGGCGTCTACAGAAGTGACTCCAAGCGGCGTATCTCGACATAATCAAGGACGATCTGACCGGATTCGATGCACGACGCGCTCGACACCCAGCTTCTGCACGCGCTCCAGGTCGACGGCCGCGCGCCGTTCAGCCTCATGGCGCAGGTGCTCGGGGTCTCCGATCAGACCATGGCCCGGCGCTACACCCGGCTCGCGACCGAGGGCCTGCTGCGGGTGCGCGGTCAGCTCGACCAGCCCCGAGTGGGCCAGGCGCAGTGGCTGGTGCGCCTGCAGTGCACGCCCAACGCCGCCGCCGCGGTCGCCGATGCGCTGGCCCGGCGCCCCGACACCTCGTGGATCAGCCTCACCTCGGGCGGCACGGAGATCATCAGCATGGTCAGCACTCCGCTGGGCGAGAGCGAGAACCGCCTGCTGCTCGAGACGCTGCCTCGCAGTCGCAGCGTGGTCTCGATGACCGCCCACGCGGTCCTGCACACCTTCTTCGGCGGGCCGCTGAGCCTGCTCAACAAGCAGGGCCCGCTGACCGGCGACCAGGTGGCGCGGCTGGCGCAGCGCCCCGGCTCACTACCGGCCGGCCGGCCCTACGGCCCCCAGGACGCGCCGCTGCTGGCGGCGCTGGAGACCGACGGCCGGGCATCGATCCGCGATCTGGCCGCGGCCACCGGCTGGTCTGAGACGACCGTGCGCCGGCGCATGACGCAGCTGCGGGTCAGCGGGGAGCTGTACTTCGACGTCGACTTCCACCACGACATCCTCGATCTCCAGATGCGCGCCGGCCTGTGGCTGAGCGTCGCCCCCGATCGGCTCATCTCCGTCGGGGATGCGCTGGCCGCGCATCCGGAGACCGGCTACGTGGCGGCGGTGACGGGAGCCTCCAACGTCTACGTGGCCGCTGTGTGCCCGGACTCGGCCGCCTTGTTCACGTACATGACCACCCGCGTCGCCGCCCTCTCCGGGGTGCTGGGGATCGAGACCAGTCCGATGCAGCGCACCGTCAAGCGGGCCGGGATCATGGCCCCGGCCTAGCTGCTCGATCGGGCGATTCGGCTACGCGTCGCCGAGCGTCGGCACGGCGACGCCGCGGCTCCAGCCGCGGATCGTGTGCGTCAGGCCGATCGCCGCCAGTCCGCCGAACACCGTCGGCACCGCGAGCGCGATCGCGCGGTACGCGATCGCGATCGCGCGGTACGCGAGCGCGCCGGCGGCCGCCACGCTCGCGGGCACGCCGTAGAGCACCATCGCTCCGATCAGGCCGCCGTCGACCACGCCGATGCCGCCGGGTACCGGGATCTCGCCGGCGAGCTGGCCGACCAGTACAGGCCAGCGCCAGGGGGGCGATACCGGGATTGCCGTGAAAGGCGCGCACGGTCGGCGACCGCGCCGATGTTGAACGCGCTGGTGAACACGAAGAACTCCGCGCTGCGCTCGGTGACGCGCTGGGTCGGCATCCCCTGGCGGTGCAGAACCCAGCCGCCGACGGCGAGGCCGCCCACCCCCTGCGGGAACGAGCGCGTTGAGCCCGACCTCCGACATCGCGATCTGGTAGCTCATCTTTCTCGACATCCGCGGCGCGAATACGGCGCGGAACGCGACCACGTAGGACAGCGCCGAGCCGAATCGCAGCACCGCGGCCAGGACGAGCCAATCCGCGGCGCCGTGGGCCAGCCGAGTCCGGACCGCGCCCAGCCCGGGCACGGCGGTGATCAGCGCCACCGCCACCACCACGGCCGCCACGAGCAGGATGCGCACGATCCCTCGCCGGATCTCGGAGCCTCGCAGCGAGGCGGGGAGGTCTCCGGAATCGCTGTCGTCTCGGTGGCGGCGATGAGCCGGCAGCTTCGCCGGGGTCCTAGGCAGCCACATCGTCGCCCAGGTAGCTCATTCGCGCTCGCGGATCAGGCTCGGTCAGCTCGATGATCAGGGAGGACCAGCCGAACTCCGCCGCGCCCATGCCGGTCCCGGTGTACGGGTCGTAGTACTCCCGCAGGCCGGCCGCCGCGACCGCGGCCCCCAGCCTCGCGCTCAGGGCGTCGGCCTGGGCGGCGTACCCCAGGCGGACGAGCCCCAGCCACACCAGCCACGCGGCGTTGATCCAGGTGGGTCCGCGCCAGTAGCGCCGGAGCCCGAGCGTGCGCTCGCGGCGCGAGAAGCTGGGGTCCGTCGCCGGAACCGACGGCGGTGGTACGGGCAGCCAGAACCGCTTGGCGTCGAGCAGGTGCTCCTCGACGAGTCGGCGGCCGATCGCCTCCGGCAGGTCCGGCAGCGCAAGCGGTGCCAGCGCGGCCCAGGTCAACGTGGGGGTGACCTTTGGCTCGGGCCGAGCCAGTGGCCGGAACAGCCCGATCCGCTCGTCGTACATCCGGTCGATGATCGTTGTCGTCAGCGACGGCCGCCCCAACGCCATCAGCGACAACGACAGGAGCACGTTGGTGGCGACCTCGCAGCACACCGGACCGCCCGCGGCGAGGATCCGCCGCAGGTCGTACCCGTGGCGCCGGTTGCGCCGCACCAGCAGCAGGAACCCGGGCAGGCCGTCGGCGTGGCCATGCCAGATGGCGTCGAACTGCGGCGACGCGTCGAGCCCGGACTCGTCCGGCTGGACGATCCAGATGAGCCCGTCGCCGTCGAGATCGCGGTTGGCCGACAGCCAGTCGTAATGGCGGCCGATCCTGGGGTCGGCCGCGGGGTCGCCCACCGCGATCCGCCACGCCCACGCCAGCGCCGGCGGTTGGATGGTCGCGGTCGTCTCGTCGTGCGGCGTCACGACGTTGTAGGTCAGTCGCTGGCGCTCGTTGAGTGGCGTGTCCCAGAACACCGTGTGGCCGATGAAACCGTCCTCACGTTGGGCGGCCAGCAGCGACTCGAGCTCTGCCCGGGCCCGCGCCGGATCAAAGCGTCGCCACACCGACGCCATGAAGCACGAGTCCCAGTACCACTGAAACGGATAGTGGCCCGGGCTCGGACGGGTGTACGCAAACCGCACGCCATCGGCCTGGCGGACCCCCTCGCGCCAGTTGCGGGTGAGTGTCGCCTCGCACAGCCCGGCGATCGGGCGCAGGTCGACCGCGAGGGCGTCCGGGCCGGTTGAGTCCGCCCTCGCCCCTGTGTCCTCGGTCACGCTCGGAGACTCCTCGGTTCGGTGCCGGACCGGGACGGTACCGGCCGAGCTAGACTCGCGCGATGAGCCTGGAGGAGCACAGCATCGAAGGCGCGGGCGAGCGGTGCGAGGAGTGTGGCGCCAAGCTGACCCCGGCCGAGCTGCAGGCGGTGCTCGAGGCCGGCGGTCCGACGCTCTGCGCCATTCATGCCGCCGAGGACGAGCCCGGTCTGGCCGCTGACGAGGCGGAGTTCACCGCGGAGTAGGTCCCCGGCGGGACCGTCCCTGCGCGCGCGGCGGGCGTCGGCCCGGGCGGAGTGGGCCGCCCGGGGCAGGCCCCGGCCTGATTACTTGCGACGTCCGGCGACCGCGTTCTTCAGGGTCGCGCCGGCGGTGAACTTCGCGTTCTTGGACGCCTTGATCTTGACCGGTGCACCGGTCTGAGGATTGCGGCCGGTGCGCGCGCTGCGCTTGGCGACCGAGAACTTGCCGAAGCCGGTGATCGCGACCTCGTCGCCCTTCTTGAGGGTCTTGGTCACAGTCGTCAGCAGTGACTCCAGCGCACGCGACGAATCGGCGCGGGACAGGCCGCTGTCCTTCGCGACCGCGTCGACGAGTTCCGTCTTGTTCATTCTGGCTCCTTATGGAAACTGGGGTCTGGGGAGTCGCAGGGTAGCCGCATCGCAGGCGGATCGGCGCCACGGACCGACACTGTCGCAGCTACGGCGGACCAAACTTCGTCACTCGGTCCCATGATCGTCCAGCTCGGGCAGCAGATCGGCGATCGAATCGACGATCCGCGAGGCCCGGTAGGGGTGGCGCTCGGCGTCAGCCCGCGTGGTCAGCCCGGACAGGACGAGGATCGCCTCCATCCCCGCCTCCAGGCCGGAGACGACGTCAGTGTCCATCCGATCGCCCACCATGGCCGCGGTCTCCGAGTGTGCGTCGATGGCGTTCAGCGCGGAGCGCATCATCAGCGGGTTGGGCTTGCCCACGAAGTACGGCTCGATCCCCGTCGCCCGGCTGATCAGCGCAGCGACCGAGCCGGTGGCCGGCAGCGGTCCCTCGATCGACGGCCCCGTTGCGTCGGGGTTGGTGGCGATGAACCGCGAGCCGGTCTCGATCAACCGGATCGCATGGGTGATCCGCTCAAAGCTGTAGGTCCGCGTCTCGCCCAGCACCACATAGTCCGGGCTGCGCTCGGTCAGCGTGTAGCCGGCGTTGTGCAGCGCGGTCGTGAGCCCGGCCTCGCCGATCACGAACGCCGAGCCGCCCGGCCGCTGGTCCTGGAGAAACCGCGCCGTGGCCAGCGCCGAGGTCCAGATCGCTTCCTCGGGCACGTCGATCCCGCTGCTGCGCAGCCGCGCCGCCAGATCCCGGGCGGTGTAGATCGAGTTGTTGGTCAGCACCAGAAAGCGCCGGCCCAGCGCGCGCAGCCGCGCCACGAACGCATCGGCGCCGGGGATCGCGTGCTCCTCGTGCACCAGCACGCCGTCCATGTCCATCAGCCACGAATGGATCTCACGGTGTGACATCGGCCCAATGGTGGCGGAAAGCGCGGCACGGGGCCCGCCCGGGTGGGCGATCACCCGGCGCGGGCCCCCGTGCGGGAGGGTCAGCTCAGCGGTGAGGTCAGGTCGTAGACCGTCTCACCGCCGATCGTCTCGGACTTGTAGTGGGCCTTGACCCAGGCGGTGATCGCGCTCGTCGACGCGCCGCGCCCGCCCGGGCCGCCGCCGGTGAACCCGCCGGACGGACGCGTGCCCGAGCCGGTCGGCGCGCCACCCGTGCGGCCCGCGGAGTCGCCGAACAGCGCGGCGATGCCGCTGGAGCCGCCCGTTCCGGTCGCGGCGCCCGTCGTCGCGGATCCGCCGGACGCGCCCGGAAAGCCGCCGCCGGACCCGCCGCCGGGGCCACCGGCGGAGGCGATGTAGTAGTGGATCTCGCCCTTCTGGACGTCCTGCTTGAACTGGGCCAGCGTGATGTTGCCGCCCTCGCCGGAGAAGCCGCCGATGGCCATCACCGCGTCGCCGCCGGTGGCCAGCTCCAGCGACGCCGCTGACTGCGAGCCCGACGTCGCCGCCACCCAGCGGTAGCGCCCGGCGTCTGACTCCAGCGCCTTGACCAGCGCGGAGCCGGTGTTCGTCTGACCCGGGGCGCCGCCACCGGAGGCCGCACCCGCGCGAGCCGCGATGCCTCGGCTCGCCGAGCCGCCGGCCCGGGTCGCGAAGCCGCCAGGCGCGCCGCCGCCGCCCAAGCCGCCAGGCGCGCCGCCGCCGAAGCCTCCACGCGCGCCGCCACCGCCGAAGCCTCCGGTGCCGGCGGGTCCGGCTGACGGGACCGACCCGGTGTGGGCGGTCGAGATCGTCTGGGCGGCGTACGCCACCGGCCCGGCGACCGAGGCGGCGACGCCGAGCACGACCGCCGCCACCGCCAGCCGGCGGTGAAGCGAGCGCCACATCGCGCCGGCCGCCAGTCCGGCCAGGCAGGCCGCGGCGGCGATCAGGATCGCGGTGCGCAGCCACGGCAGCCAGTCCGGCGTGCGATCGAGCAGCTCCCACGACCAGCCGGCGGTGACGGCCACCGCCAGGCCGGCGATCCAGCGCGCGGCCGGGTGCGACCTGCGCGTCCACAGCATCCGCCCGCCGATGGCCACCAGCGCGGCGATCGCCGGCGCCAGCGCGACCGTGTAGTAGGTGTGAATGATGCCGCTGCCAAGGCTGAACACCAGACCGGTGACCACCAGCCAACCGCCCCACAGCAGCAGCGCCGCCCGAGCGCGGTCGGTGCGCGGCGCCCGGCGGGTGGCGACCAGTCCCAGGCCCAGCGCCAGCAGCGCGCCCGGCAGGAGCCACGAGGCCTGGCCGCCCATCAGGTCGTTGAACAGGCGCAGGAGTCCCGTCGCGCCGGAGAAGTTGGCACCGCCGCCCCCGCCGCCCAGCCCGCTGGAGCCGAAGATGCGGCCCAGGCCGTTGTAGCCGACGATCAGGTTGAGGATGCTGTTGTCGGACGAGCCGTCGATCATCGGCCGCGACGCGGCCGGCCACAGGGCGACGATCGCCACCCACCAGCCGGCGCTGACCACGACGGCCAGGCCGCCGGCCAGCGTCTGCCAGCTCCGCCGGCGCAGCCCCGTCGGCGCCGCCACCATGTAGACCAGGGCGAACGCGGGCAGCACGAGGAACGCCTGCATCATCTTGGCCAAAAACGCGAACCCGATCATCGTGCCCGCGGCCACCACCCAGCGGGTGCCGGCCCGCTCCAGCGCCCGGGTCAGGCAGTACGCGGCCGCGACCAGCAGCGCCACGAGCAGGGCGTCGGGGTTGTTGAAGCGGAACATCAGCGCGGCGACGGGGGTCGCGGCCAGCAGCGCGCCGGCGGCCAAGCCCGCGCCGGTGCCGAAGCAGCGCTTGACCGACGCGTAGAGCAGGGCCACCGCGGCGACGCCCTCGAGCGCCTGGGGCGCCAGCATGGTGAAGCTGCTAAAGCCGAAGATCCGCCCCGACAGCGCCATCACCCACAGCGACGCGGGCGGCTTGTCGACGGTGATGAAATTCGAGGAGTCCAGCGAGCCGAAGAAGAACGCCTTCCAGCTCTTGGTGCCGGCCTGGACGGCGGCGGCGTAGAAGCTGTTGGCGTATCCGGACGCGCTCAGATCCCACAGGTAGGCGACGGCGGTGACCACCAGCAGCGCGGCCAGGGCCAGTTGCGGCCAGTGGCCGGCCAGCCAGCGGTCGCGGCCGGCGGGTTGCGCGGCGGGGGAGGCGGGGCCCGCGCTGGGCGCGACCGGCGCGGGACGTCTGAGGAGGCCAGGGGTCGTGTTCATGCCAGGAGCGTCGTCAGCCCCTGTAAGCCGAGCGTGATAAACCGCGAAGGAGTGTCTAGGGGTGACGCCGCGCGCCGCGCACGATCGCGTCGACGTCCCGGTGCCCGGCGCGCACGCCCAGCCCGACCAGGTCCAGCTGCGCGCCGGGGACCGCGCGCACCGCGGCCCGGTTGTCCGCGTCGTTGCCGGTGGTGAACATCTCCGCGGTGTAGACGGCCACCGGGATCTCGCGGCGAGCGGCCCGCTCGTGCAGCGTGCGCAGGCGCCCGGCGTCGGCCTCGAACACCAGCACCGGCTGGACCAGCAGCGGCAGGTAGCGCCGGCCGTCAGCGTCCTGGTAGTCCTCGCCGATCGCCGTCGCCCCGGCACGGGCCACGATTCCGCTCATCAGAAACGCGGTGACGTTGAGGCGCTGCCAGGGGGCGAGGTCGTCGCGGACGACGATCGCCACCTTGGTGTCGAATTCGGCGACGGTCACGCCCCGGATGTTCGCCGCCGGGCCGGCCGCCGGTCTTGAACGATGTTGCGGTCTTGAACGGTGTTGCGGTGTTGCGGTGTTGCGGTGTTGCGGGCACCGCCCCGCGGCGTCAAGCGGCCCGCGCGTACTGACCCGGGGTCACCCCGACGTGGCGCTTGAACACCCGCGACAGGTGGGGCTGGTCAGCGAAGCCGCAGCTCGCCGCCACCTCGGCGGCGGGCACGCCGCCGGCCAGCAGCCGGCGAGCGTGCGCGATCCGCAGGTCGCGCTGGAACGCGTGCGGCGTCAGCCCGTTCTGGGCCGAGAAGCGGCGGATGAGCTCGAACCGGCTCAGGCCCGCGACCGCGGCGAGCCCGGCCAGCGACACCCGCTGGTCCCAGCGCTCCTGGAGGTGCAGGCGGGCCCGGCGGACCGCCGCATGCTCGCCTCCCTCCCGGGACCGCAGCGACGCCGAGGTGCGCAGGTGGGGGACCAGCCCGGCGATGGCCATCAGCACCGCCTCCTCGACCGCCAGCCCCGGCGGCTCGCCGGCCAGCGCGGCATGCGCGCGCAGCAGTGCTGTGCGCAGCGCCGGATCGCGGAACACCACCCAGCGGGCCGCCCGCGGCGGGGAGCCGTCGCGCTGGGCCCAGTCGGTCAGCAGCGACGGCTCGACGTAGAGCACCTTGTAGGCCCAGCCCTCGGGCACCGCGGCCATCCCGGTGTGCACCGCCTCGGGCTCGAGCACGAACAGCTCGCCGGCGTTGGCCCGCTGGCGGGTGCTGTCGACGGTGAACCGGGCGGCGCCCCCCTGCATCACCGCCACGGTCCAGGTGGAGTGCGAGTGCGGCCGGTAGGCGTGATGGACGAAGCGCGCGTGCAGCGCCTCGATTCCGGTCAGCCCGGATGGACGGAGATAGGTGGCGTGTTCGGCCAGCGCGCCCGAGTCTACGCGGGGCCGACGGTCCTGAGACACTGAATGGAGCATGACGCGCGTGGCCGTCCTCGACGATTATCAGGGCCGAGCCCGCGAGTTCGCGGACTGGTCGTCGCTCGGAGCCGAGGTCGACGTGCGCTGCTTCCGGGAGTCGATCCCGCAGGCGGACCTGCCCGCCGTCCTCAACGGGTTCGAGGTGCTCGTCCTGATGCGCGAGCGCACCCGATTCGGCCGCGACGTGCTCGAGGCGCTGCCCAACCTCCGGCTGCTGATCACCACCGGCATGCGCAACGCCTCGGTCGACATCGCCTACCTGAACGAGCGCGGGGTGACGGTCTGTGGCACTGACGGCACCGGCGCGCGGCGCACCGCCGGGATCCCGTCGACGGCCGAGGTCGCCTGGGCGCTCATCCTGGCCGTGGCCAAGCGCGTGACCGTCGAGGATCGCGCGCTGCGGGACGGATGCTGGCAGCTGGGCCTGCCGACCAACCTGGCCGGCGCCACGCTCGGGCTGGCCGGTCTGGGCAACCTCGGCGCGGCCATGGTGGGGCCGGCGCGGGCGTTCGGGATGGAGGTCATCGCCTGGAGCCGGAACCTGACCGCGGAGCGGGCGGCGGAGGTGGGCGTCGGCCACGTGCCCAAAGAGCAGCTGCTGGCCGACGCCGACGTCCTGTCGATCCACCTGGTGCTCAGCGAGCGGACGCGCGGGCTGTTCGGCGCCGCCGAGCTGGCTCAGATGAAGCCGACCGCGATCCTGATCAACACGTCGCGAGGGCCGATCGTCGACGAGGAGGCCCTGGTGGCGGCGCTGCGGGCCGGGCGCCCGGGCGCGGCCGGTCTGGATGTCTACGACACCGAGCCGCTTCCCGCCGGCCACCCATTGACGGCGCTGCCCAACGTGGTGCTGCTGCCCCACCTGGGCTATGTCTCAGAGCCGGGCATGCGCCACATGTACGGTCAGGTGGTGCAGGACATCGCCGCCTTCCTGGCCGGTGCCACGATTCGCGTGATCGGCTGAGCACCGCGGTCTACGATCTAGCGCAGACCGCCGCCGTCACGCTCAAAGGAGACACCCCATGCCGCTGGATCCCACGCGCACCGCCGTCGTCCTGATCGAGTACCAGAATGACTTCACCTCGGAGGGCGGGGCGCTGCACGGCGCCGTGTCCGGGGTGATGGAGCAGACCGGGATGCTGGAGAATACCCGCCGCCTGGTCGATGCCGCCCGCGCCGCCGGGGCCACCATCGTGCACGCGCCGATCACCTTCGCCGCCGGTTACGGCGAGATCGCCCCGAGTCCCTACGGCATCCTCAAGGGCGTCGTGGACTCGACCGCGTTCGTCAAGGGCGAGTGGGGCGCTGAGATCGTCGACGCGCTCGCGCCGCAGGCCGGCGACGTCGTCGTCGAGGGCAAGCGCGGGTTGGACACCTTCGCCACCACCAACCTCGACTTCATCCTGCGCGCCCGCGGGATCACCACCATCGCCCTCGGCGGCTTCCTCACCAATTGCTGCGTGGAGTCGACGATGCGCACCGGCTATGAGAAGGGCTACCAGGTGATCACGCTCTCGGACTGCGTGGCCGCGACCTCGCCCGAGGAGCACGAGAACGCCATCAAGTTCGACTACCCCATGTTCTCCGAGGTGATGACCTCCGACGCCCTGGCCGCCGATCTCGGCGCCGCGCCGGTCGCCTCCTAGTGTCGTGAAGCGAATTTGTGGTTCAGGACACTCGGGCCTCACCTAACCTGCCCGGCGCGTCACCGCTCACGCCCGACGCCTCGGTCGTCGACCTGTTCTGCGAGCTGGTCGCGATCCCATCGCCCAGCGGCCACGAGCGGGCGGTGGGCGAGAGGATCCGAGACTGGCTGGCCGGCCACGGTGTCGCCGCTGAGTTCGATGGCGCCGGCACGGTCAACGGCTCGGATGCCGGCAACCTGATCGCCACCGTCCCCGGCGCCACCGGCGCGCCCGCCCACCTGTTCGTCGCGCACATGGACACGGTGGAGTCCGGTGCGCCCGCGGTGCGCCCGCGCATCGAGGATGGGGTGATCCGCTCGTCCGGGGACACGATCCTGGGCGCGGACAACAAGGCGGCGGTCGCCGCGGTGATGCGGCTGTGCGCGGCCGCCGCCCGGGCGACCGACCCCGCGCGCCCGACGGTGGTCGCGGCGTTCAGCTGCCGTGAGGAGGCCGGCCGGATGGGGGTGAGCCTGCTGGATCCCGCACTGCTGCAGAGCATCGACTGCGCGTTCTGCATCGACGGCGCTCGCCCGATCGGCACCGTCATCACCAAGGCTCTGGGGCAGACCGTGTTCGGCTTCGCGATCCAGGGGCGGGCCGCCCACGCCGCCGCCAACCCCGAGGCCGGCGTCAACGCGATCCGCGTCGCCGCCGAGATCGTGGCCGCGCTGCCGCTGGGCCGCCGGCCCGAGGGGGGTACGCTCGGCGTCGCCGCGATCGCCGGCGGCGCGGTCATCGACCGGCTGGCCCCCGGCGCGCTCGCCGACCTGGGCGTCGGCGCGGACGCTGACGGGCTCACCGCCGTGACGGCCGCCATGGCGGCCACGCCGACCAACTCGGTGCCCGATCGCGCCCTGGTCCGCGGCGAGGTCCGCGGCTACACCGCCGCCGCGATCGCCGCCACCGTGGAGACGATCGAGGCGACCGTCCAGCGCGTCTGCGACCAGCACGGTGCCGGCTATGAGTGGATCGGCGACCGCACCCGGATGGTGCCGCCGTTCCCCGCCGCCGGGCCGCGCGCGATCGAGCTGGTCCGCACGGCGGCGGCCGCCGTCCCCGGCCTGAGCCTGATCGAGGAGGAGCGCCAGGCGACCCTGGAGGCCAACTACCTGGCCGCCGCCACCGACGTTGTCGCCGTCGCCAGCGGCGGCCGCGACCCCCACCAGCTGGCCGAGTCGATCCCGGTGGCCGAGCTCGAACGGCTCGAGGCGCTGCTGCTGGCGATCGCCGGACTGGCCCCCAGCTAGCGGTCGTCCGCGGGACCGGCGGCGGGCGTGTGCCCAAAACGCCTGCCCCGGCGGCGGCCCGTCAGCTGCCGGGCTCAGCGCCGGTGGAGTTGGCCAGCACGCCGGCGGTGGCGTAGATGTGGGCGAACGCGCGGGCCTCCTCGCCGGTCCACAGCGACGATCCGTGCCCGTAGGTCGACCCGAGGCGGCGCCCGGCGTCGAGCAGGCTCCAGGGACTGCGGCAGCCCAGCGGGATGATGCTGCCCTTGTGCAGGCGCACCCGGACCTCGCCGGTCACCCGCTCCTGCGAGCTGTCCAGGAAGGCGCGGATGTCGGACAGCAGCGGGTCGTAGTAGCGGCCCTCGTGCAGCATGTCGCCGAACGTCGTCCCCAGCGACGCCTTGAGCGTCTGCTGCGCGTTGGTCAGCACCAGACGCTCGAGCTCGCGGTGGGCGGCGATCAGCGTCAGCATCCCGGGGGCCTCGAAGCCCAGGCGCCCGACGATGCCCATGATCGTCTGCCCGGTGTGGATGCCGCGGCCGACGCCGTGCGCGGCGCCGATCCGGTTCAGCGCGGCGAGCGTGTCGTAGCCGGGAACGCCGATCCCGGTCCCGGACACGTCGATCGCCGGGCCGCCCGACAGCTCGTAGGCGACCGGCAGCCCGTGCTCGAAGGTGAGGGTCAGCTCGGCCGGCTCGGCGGGCGCGTCGGCGATCGACACGGTGGTCGGCCACGCGTTCTCGGGCAGGTACTCCCACGAGCCGTAGGTCTCCTCGCCGCCGATGGTGGTGCCGAGGATCCCGTAGTTGAACGAGTATCGGGCGGTGATCTCCGACACCGGGTGGCCGCGCTCGCGCAGGAAGTCGCGCTCCTCCTCGCGGGTGTGCTGCTCGTCGCGGATGAGCCCGAAGATCTCCAGCTTGGGCGCCATCGCCTTGGTCACCGCGTCGAAGCGGACGTGGTCGTTGCCGGCGCCGGTCGAGCCGTGGGCGATCGCGTCGGCGCCGCGCTCGAGCGCCACCCGGGTGACCTCCTCGGCCTGCAGCATGCGCTCGACCCCGACGCAGGAGGGGTACACGCCGTTGCGCAGGTAGTTGGCCTTCAGGATGTAGGAGACGAACTGCTCGTAGAGCCGGGCGCGGCCGTCCACCACGACGTGGTCTGCGGCGCCCAGCGCCTGCGCGCGGGTGGCGATGTCGCGGAGCTCGGCGGCGTCAAAGCCGCCGGTGTTGACCGTCACCGTCGTCACGCGCGCGCCACGGTCCACGAGCACCGCCAGCCCGTAGGAGGTGTCCAGCCCGCCGGAGAAGGCGAGCACGTAGTGGCGAGGTGAGTCGGGCGGCATCAGTCAGACTCCAGGATCGGGACCCGGTCGTCGACCAGGCCAGGTGAGAGTACGAAGAACCGGCTGGTCCCCGCGTCGAGCTTGCGCTGCATCGCGCGCTGGGCATCGAGGTCGGCGGCGTCGATCCACATCGTTGGTGCGGCGTCCTCATCGGGGGCGAACACATCGGTGCGGTAGACGAGGGTGTGGCGCACCGGGTGCAGGTCGAGCACCGCGCACAGGATCTCCATGCGCCCGAACTTGCGATGCACGCGCAGGCCGAGGTCCGCGAACTGGGCGACGCCGGTCAGCGAGGTGGCCCGGTAGATCTCCAGGGCCAGCCCCTTGACCGTCGTGCCCAGGCCGGGGATCGCCGAGCACAGCGACCACCCCACCCACGCTCCGGGCGCCGGCGTCGGCGCCGCGCAGTAGCCGGCCACCGGGATCGGCCCGGCGTACCCCAGCCGTTGCGCCTCGGCCAGCACGGCGGGCAGGACGGCCTCGATCCGCCGGCGCTCGGTATCGGAGCGGGCCGGGTCGCTCAGCGCCGCGGCGGCGCGCTCCGGCGAGAGCGTGGCCAGCAGAAACGCCGAGGGGAGCAGCCCCAGATCGATCATCACCCAGTTCTGGAGGGGGATGCCCTTCTCGCCGAACGCGGTGGCGTTGAGCACGTTGTAGACGCGCATCAGGTCGGCCACTGACCAGTCCGCCCGCGCCGGTGCCAGGAAGTCCAGCGCGGTCACCGGCACGCTGAACGGCGTCGTGTCCAGCCGCGCCAGCACGTCGCGGTTGGAGGCCAGGTACAGCTCGTGGCCGTCGGCCAGCAGCCGCCGGGACTGCTCGGCGATGTCGTCGCGGGTCAGGGCCATGGGAGGCGCCGACTTTATCGGCCGCTCAAGGTCGCGCCCCGCCCGCCGATGTTGGTGTGTAGATGAGTTTTGAGGCAGCGGTCGGGCGAATCGACCAGATCCTCCAGCTGCAACAGCAGCTCCTGAATCCGGCATCGCTGATGGCCGGGCAGTCGTCGACGTCCACGGCCGCAACGGCGAGCTCGGACGCCACCGGCACCGGAGCCTCCAGCGACTTCGCCAGCATGCTGGCCAGCGCCCAGGGCCTGACCGGAACGTCCTCGTCGGCCACGGGAGCGACCTCGCTCACCGGAGCGACCTCGTCGGCCGCCGGAGCGACCTCGGTCACCGGCGGATCCGCCGGCGCCGCCGCCAACCCGCAGGTCCAGGCGATGGTCAACGAGGCCAATTCGCTCGTCGGCAAGCCCTATGTGTACGGCGGCGGGCACTCCGGCTGGGGGCCGCAGGCCGGGTATGACTGCTCGGGCTTCGTCTCCGCGGTGCTGCATGCCGGCGGCTACCTGAGCTCGCCCCAGGACACGGTCACGCTGCCCAGCCAGCCGGGCATGGAGTCGGGCCCCGGCCAGTACGTCACCGTCTATGACCGCGCGCTGTCAGGCGAGAACGGCCACGTCATCATCGACATCAACGGCCAGTTCTACGAGTCCGGCGGCGAGCACGGCTCGTGGGGCGGGGGCGGCGGCGTCGAGAAGATCAACACCCCGTCGGCCGCCTACCTGGCGACCTTCCCGACCATCCTGCATCCCGCCGGCCTGTAGCGCCGGCGCCTGCCCGCGCCCAACTCGCGGTCCCTCCGGCTCAGGCGGCTGCGCGGCGGAACAGCGCGCTGCCCCACTCGTCCGCGAGCTCGATGACCTGCTCGGGCTTGCCGGCCAGGAACTCGTTCAGCGCCCGGTTGCAGCCAAAGTCGGACTCGGGGCTGTTGTAGTCGTGGACGAACACGAACGCCCCGGGCGCCAGCCGCTCGTAGAAGAACTCGAGGCTCGCACGGGTGGCGTCGTAGCGATCGAGGTCGAGCAGCACGAAGGCGAACTGCGCGTCCGCCACCGCCGCCAGCGTCTCCGGGACCCGGCCGGGATGCATGTGCACGTCGGCGCCGGCCGGCAGGCGCTCGCGCACGAACGCGACGCTGGTGTCCTGGAAGCGGTCATCCTGGCTGGCGGGGACGTCCGGGAAGCCCATGAACGTGTCGAACAGGTGCAGCGGCCGGTCGGGGAGCACGGTATGGAACAGGACGCTGCGGTCCCCGCGCCAGACGCCGACCTCGGCGATCGCGCCCGGCACTCCCGCGGTCTCGACGCGCTGCAGGGCCAGCGCCATGGTGGCCACGCGGACATAGTCCGCGTCGGAGTTGACCAGCGCCATCGTCGCGTCCCCGTAGGTCGGAAACCGCATTGGCGGGGCGGGCACGAATGACATGCGGCGCATCATGCTATCGGCCGCGTCCCACGGTGACGTCCCACGGTGACGTCGCGCGGGGAGGCCTGCGCGCGCGTCCGGATCTGGTCGAGCTGCCGGGGTTCGGTGCCAGCTTACGCCGCTTGCTTCTCGCGGACCAGCTCGGCGATCTCGGCCTCGGAGTTGAGCCGGCCGATCTCATCCTCGGAGAAGCGCACGCCGAACTCGTCCTCGAGCATGAAGATGATCTCCATGTGGGTGAGCGAGTCCCAGTTCTCGACCTGTTCGCGCGCCGGGTTGGCGATCCCGTTCAGCGACGCGTCGAGCGCCGTCTCGAGGATCTGCCGGATCTTCGCGGTCTCGGGAGAGCCCGTCACCGAGCCTCGATTATGACGTGGGGATTGACGGCAGCCTCGGCCACGCGCGTCGCGGGCACCACGATGTCCGATGGCGCCTCCGGCAGCCCGCGACCGGCGAATCGTGCCAGCCAGCTCCGGGCCGGCGCGTTGCGCGGCGCGTCGACGAACGGGAACACGACCTCGGTGGCGCCCGCGAACAGCGGTCCGCCAGCGACCAGCCGGCCGACGATCAGGTCCTCCAGCGCCCGGCCGAGGGCGCGGCAGCTGATGCAGAGGTCGTGCACGATCAGCGCGCTGTCGCGGCGCTCGGTGATGGCGATGGCGATCACCCCGCTGTCACTGAGGCGGTCCTCGAGCTGCGCCGTCGACAGCTGCCAGCGCGGGTCGGCCAGCAGCGCCGGCAGCTCGGCGCCGGTCAAGCGGCGCAGCGCCAGGTTGAACTGGTTGGTCTTGCCGGACAGCTCGGCGATGCGGGCCAGCTGCCCCGGCGCGTCATGGGTGACGGTCAGCGTGACCGCGAGCTCGCGGTAGTAGGCCCCGACGTCCTCGCCGGCCTGCGCCAGCACCGCGTCGCGGTCGCGGTTGGCACGCGAGTCCGCGCTGCGCAGCCCGTCCTCGCGCGTCTCCGCGAACGCCCACAGGCCGGGGAAGTGGTCGAGCGCGGCGACGGTTTCGTCGGCATCGGGGCGGGCGTGCAGGCAGTGCAGGCCGGGGACGCTGTGGGTCGCCTCCAGCAACTCGCCAGGGTTGTCGTCGACGAACAGGACCGCCCCGGGGTCGATGCGCAGCTCGCGGGCGATCTCGCGCAGGCCGTCGGACTTGGCCTGCCAGCTGACGCGATGGACCGGGAAGTCGTCCCAGCCCACCGGGAAGTCGGCGCGGGTCGCGAACAGGGCGCGGACGTCGGACTCGTCGTTGCGCGAGAGCAACGCCAGGAACAGGCCGGAGTCGCGCAGCGCCAGCAGCCGCCGCTGCAGGCGGGCGTGGCCGTCGGTCAGGGCCACGCCGGCGGCGCCATCCTCGCCCAGGACTCCGGCGTGCAGGGTGTTGTCGAGGTCGACGACGATCGCCTTGAGCCGGGGCGCCAGCAGCGCCGGCAGCCAGCGCGTGCCGAGCAGGCGCGCGGTCAGGATCGCGCCCAGCTGGCTCATCCGCGTCCCGGTCACCGCCGAGCGTTCGGCGTCGAAGTAGTCGGTGTCCAGTTCGGCGAGCAGCTCGCGCCGGTCGGCCAGGTACACGCCGCCGATCTCGGACGCCGGCCGCGCGAACGCCTCGCGGAACGGCTCGGCGCCCGCCGCCGGCCCGTCCCAGTCGAGCACCAGCACGGGGGCGGCGCTGCGGCCGCGCAGGACGCGCAGGCGGTCGCCCAGCCAGTCGGCGAGGTCGGCGGGCGCCATCCGGTCAGCGAAGCGGGCGTAGTCCAGCCACACCACCTCGAGATCGGCCGCGTCGAGAGCGCCGAACGTCAGGCTGTCGTCGTAGTCGCCGATGACGAACTCGGGCGCCACCCCGGCATACTCCAGGAACGGCCGCAGCACGCTGAGCGCCAGTTCGATGCCGTGATTGCGGTGAAAGCGGATCCGGCGGGGGCCCAGCGGCCATGGTGCCTTGAGTCGCAGCAGCATGCGGCGATCGGGGCGCTGGGCGAACAGGGCCGGCTGCCACTCCAGCCGGGCCGCGACGGCCGCCAGATGCCCGGCGGCGGGGTCCTCGGCGCCGGCGCCGGCGTCCGGGACGACCTGGATGCTCACGCCCGGCCCTCCTCGGTGTCGCGGCGGTACAGCGCGCGGGCCCGAGCCGGGTTTCCGGCGGCCAGCGAGTCGGGGGCCACGTCGCGGAACACGACGCTGCCGGCCGACACCGACGAGCGCGCCCCCACTCGCCTGCGCGGGGCGACGGTGGCGTGGGTGGCCAGGAAGACCTCGTCCTCGAGCGTGACCCGGCCGTTGGCGGTGGCGTACGGGGAGAGCACGCAGCAGCGGCCGATGCTGGCGTCGTGGGTCACCGAGGCGTAGATGTTGAGGATCGAGAGGTCGCCGATCGTCGCCTGCGGGCCGACCACCGCGAACGGCGCGATGGCCACGCCCTCGCCGATCACGGCGTTGGGTGCCACCCACGCCGTCGGGTGCACGACCGTGGCCAGCCGCGCGCCGCGGCTGACGAGCAGCTCGGCCAGCTGCCGTCGCGGTCCGACGTCGCCGACGCCGATCGCCACCAGCTCGCCGTCGCGTGGCTCGTAGGCGGTGGTGGGGCCGAGCAGCTCGCCGCCGAGATCGACGCCGTCCAGTGAGCCGGGGTAGGCGTCGAGGTCGTGCAGGAACCCGACGACATCGAATCCCGCGTCGCGCGCGTAGGCCGCCAGCTCGCGGCCGAAGCCGCCGCCGGTGGCAATGACCAGGCGTGTGTTCTCACCCACTGCCCCCCATGATCGTCGCATCACGCGGGATCCTTGAGCGCGCTCAAGCCCGGCCGCCGGCCGGCCGATTACCCGGGCGTGTCCTCGATGCGGCTCAAGACGCCGTCCGCCGCTGCCTCCATCCCGGAGCTGGACGACGGCCGGCCGGAGGCGCTGCGCTTCCTGCGCCCCGAGCCGCCGCCGCTGTCGGACGCCGCGCGCTACTACGCCCTGGCCGAGGAAAAGCGCTTCTACTCCAACGGCGGCCCGTGCCACGAGTTGCTGGCCACTCGGTTGGCCCAGTACGTCGGCGACGTCATCTGCATCCCGGTCAGCAACTGCACGCTCGGGTTGATGGCGGCGCTGCGCGTCATCTGCGGCGAGCCCACCCCCGGCCGCCGGCTGGTCGCCGTCCCCTCATTCACCTTCACCGCCAGCGCCTCCGCCATCCGGTGGGCCGGCTTCGAGCCCCTGTTCGTCGACATCGCCCCCGATTCGTGGCAGCTTGACCCCGCGGCCCTGGCCGCCGCGCTGGCCGCCCATCCCGGCGCCGTGGCCGGCGTCATGGGCTGCTCCACCTTCGGCACGCCCGCGCCGAGCGCGTTTCGCGACCGCTGGCGCGCGCTGTGCGACGAGCACGCCGTACCGCTGCTGATCGACTCCGCCGCCGGATTCGGCGCGGTCGACGATCGCGGCCGGCTCCTGGGCGGTCAGGGCGAGACCGAGGTGTTCTCCTTTCACGCCACCAAGCCCTTCGCCGTCGGCGAGGGCGGGGCGATCGTCACCTCCGATCCCGCGGTGGCCGAGGGCGTGCGTCAGATGATCAACTTCGGCCTGGATCCCGTCCTGCGCACCAGCGTCACCGCGGGCCTCAACGCCAAGATGTCCGAGCTGCACTGCGCCATGGGCCTGGCCATGCTCGACCGCTACGACGAGGCGCTGGGCCGCCGGCGCGCCACCGCCGCCCACCTGCGCGCCCTGGTGGCGGCCCATCCGGTCAGCTACCAGGGCGGTTCGGCGGGGTCCACCTGGCAGGGCTTCCAGCTGACGCTGCCGACCGCCGAGCACCGCCGCCGCGCCGAGTCGCTGGCCGCGGCCGGCAACATCGAGGCCCGGACCTACTTCGACCCGCCGCTGCACCGCCATCCGGCCCACGCGGCCGCGCCGGTCGCCGGGACGCTCGCCGTCACCGACGACGTCGGCGCCCGCAGCCTGTCGCTGCCGATGGCCAACACCCTCGGGCCCCGCCAGACGGCCCGGATCGCCGCGCTGCTGGACGCCGTCTTCGCCTAAGTCCCGGCGTTGGTCGTTTGCCGCGCTCCCGTGGGGCGCTGAGAGCGCATCGGCGCAACGTCAGCGGCGGCGATCGAGCGGAGGACGGGGGATGGCCGGGGGTCCCTGGGCGCACGCGAGGTCCCTGGGCGCACGCGAACGTCCCACCGAGCGCCCGGTAGAGGGTGGGTGGGGCGTTTGCCTTCGTGGGGAAGGCGAACGTCCCAGCCGTCTTCGGAGGCGGGTTGGTTGGGACGTTTGCCGACGGCTGGGCGCGTCGGCGTTGTTCCGCGCGCCTGGGACCACGGACCGGGATCGATGGACGCCGCGGTCCGGCGTCATCGATCCGGCGTCATCGACCCCGGCCACTAAGGTTGCGGCGTGCTGAACTGGCTGACGCGCTACGCGGTCGTGTGCGACGAGCTCGTGTTCGACGCCGGGGGAGCGCTGACGGAGAGCGTGCTCGACGTGGGCTGCGGTCCCCATGGGCTGGCCAGCGCGCTCCCCACCGCGACGTTCGCCGGGGTCGACGTCGCGTTCGGCGAGACGACCGCGCCGACGATGGTCGCCTTCCGCAGCGAGCCGGGCCCGCTGCCGTTCGCCGACCGCGCGTTTGACACGGTGGTCTGCCTGGACGTGCTCGAGCACGTCCCGCCGGCCGACCGCGAGGCGTTCGTGGCCGACCTGGCGCGGGTGGCCGCCCGGCGCGCGCTGGTGGCCTGCCCCTCCAACGAGGCGGAGTGGGTCGACGACGTGCTGCGGGCCGGCTTCGCGGCGCACGGGGTCCCGGCGCCCGACTGGATGAACGAGCACGACGAGTTCGGCGTGCCCTCGGCGCAGGAGATCCGGAGCTGGTGCGCCGGCGTGGACGGGTGCGACGCCCGCGAGCTGACGATGACCAACGGGCTGCTGTCCGGCCTGGCGGTCATCGCTGACATCCTGCCGTCGCTGGCCGAGCGCGGCGCCGCCGAATACGCCGAGCATCGCCGGCAATGGCTGGACCTGTTCCGCGCGGGGCGCTTCGGGTCCTGCTACCGCAAGGGCTATGCCATCGAGCGCCGCGCGCCGTCGCGGGCGATCGTGGCCGCCGCGCGCCTGGACGAGACGGTATGGGACGCCGTTCGCTGCCCCGCGTGCGGGGCCACCGGCGCTCGGCCGGGCGACCGCGGGCCGGCGTGCCGGGCCTGCGGTCACGCCACCCGGCGCGACCCGAGCGGCGCCTGGGACCTCACCGGCGCGCGACAGCCGAGCCGCCCCCCGGATGACGGCCCACCGGCGCCGATCCCGTCCGGCGCCCCGCCCACGTTGCCCGCCGCGCCGCCGGCGCACGCCACGGCGATCCTCAACCCATCCGGCTGGGGACGGCCGCTGACGTGGCTGCCCACGCTCAGCGCCCACATCGCCGCGATCCCCGCGGATGCCGACGTCACCCTCGTCCTGGATGCGCGCGGCGCCGATCTCGATCCGCACACGGTCCGCCAGATGGTCTCCCGGGCTTGTGAGTACCTGGGCGAGGGGGCGGACTTCGCCCCGATCGTGCTGCTCGAGGGCACCGTCGAGACGCCCGCGGGGGCCCGGCCGGTCGCCGGCCCCGCCGAGTTGCTGGAGCTGGCCGGGCGCGCCGCCCCGCCCACCGATCAGACCCCGGCCGCGATCACCGACCACGCGATCTGGGCCAAGGGGCTGGTCGACGAGCTCCAGGCCGAGATCGACCGGGCCCGCTACCGGTCCGCCGCGCCCGCCGAGTTCCGCGGCCAGCCGCTGGTGACGGTGCGGATCCCCACCTACGGCTCGACCGACGATCTCATCAACCGGGCCATCCCCTCCGTCCTGGCCGGCCAGTACCAGAACATCGAGCTGCTGGTGTGCAGCGACGGCCCCCAGCCCCACGCGCGGGCTGCGGTGGCCGCGGTGGGCGACGCCCGCGTGCGGTACATGGAGCTGGCCGAACGGCCCAGCTACCCGTCATGGCCGGAGAACTTCTGGCGCATCGCGGGTGCGTGTGCCGTCAACCGCCTGCTCGACGAGGCGCGCGGCGCGTTCATCGCCGCGCTCGATCACGACGACGGCTTCACCTACGACCACATCCCCAAGCTCATGGGCGCGCTGCACCGGAACGACGCCGACTTCGTCTACGGCCAGGCGATGACCGAATGGCCGGGCGGCGACTGGCGGCTGCACGGCACCGCGCCGATGGTCTACGGCGAGGTCATCCACGCGACGGTCATGTACTCCTCGCGGCTGGCCCACATGCGCTACGACACGGACGCGTGGCTGCTGGACGAGCCGGTGGACTGGAACCTCTGGCGGCGGATGCGCGACATGGGGGCGGCGATGACCCATCTGCCCGAGCCGGTGGCGGTGCACTTCAAGGAGCGATCGAGCATCGACCACCGCCCCGAGGATCCCGGCGCGGACCTGGCGGTCCGCGCCGACGACGTCCTCGCCACCTCGGCGCGGGCGCTACTGGACGTGGCCCGCCGCGGGCAGCCGCCGCGGTGACGCGGCCCCCTCGGCCAGGCGGCGCAGGGCGGCTGGGTCAGCCGCTCGGGGCAGATGGGCAAGCCCCTCGGGGACCACGCGGCGGGTGAGCACGGCGTGGGCCAGCGGCGCCACCGCCGCCGGGCCGGCCGGCTGGAGCAGCCCGAGCAGGTCAGGCGCGCCGGGACCGTCGAGGCCCAGCGCCTCGAGCAGCGGCTGCAGCGCCTCGGCGAACGCCGCGGGCGTGCGTCCGGGGTCGTGGATGACGATCGTGACGTCGTCAGCGGCACTCAGGGAGTCGGCCAGGCCGGCGAACAGCCCGGGGTCCGACAGCAGCTCTCCGACGTTCACCAGGGCGACGAACGCGCGGGCGTCGTCGAGCGCCACGGCGGGAGCGCCGCCGCCCAGCCCGAGCGGAACCAGCCCGAAGGCAACGCCCTCGCGGGCCGACCAGGCCTGGTAGCGCTCCTCGTCGCCACCGGGGACCTGCGGGAAGGCCCGGCTGACGTCGATGTGGGAGGCGTGCAGGCCGAGCAGGTACCAGGACGTGGCGCCGGCCGTGGCCGGGGCGCGCAGCCAGGTGAGGACCGCCGCCGCGTCGCCGGGGTCGGGCGCCGGCATGCCCGCCGCGCGTTCGGTGGCCACCAGCGCGGCGCGCACCGCGGCGCGCACCGGTGGCGTCAGCGGGAACGCGCCGGCCAGCTCGGGCGCGGGCCGGCCGCCGCCGGTGGCGGGGTCCAGTCCCGCCTGCGCCAGGCGGGCGGCATAGTCGGCACACAGCGCCGCCAGGGGCGGGCAGGTCCGCGCGTCGGCCCGGGGGGGTTCGCCGGCGTGCTTGCTGAGCACGTTCGGGCGGCCCGGATCAAACCCGCTGAAGTGCATGAACCGCAGTGGCTCGCCGTCGACGCGATACCCGTCGGGCCCATGGTCCAGCCGGCGCGTCCCGGCGTTCCAGTAGGCGACGTTGGCGCCCGGATCGCGCAGCACGTGGACCGGGAAGTAGTTGAGTGCCAGGTCGAGCCAGCGCTGATCGACGAAGCGCATCGGCTGGCGCTCGCTCCAGCCGATGCACTCGCGCGCCAGCCGCTCGCCCCACCAGTCCAGGAACTCACCGCCGGCGTGGCCGACGGCGACGAACCCGGCGTTGAACTGACCCAGGCGCAGCAGGGTGTCCTCGGAGGGCAGCAGGCCGTCGTCGGGCAGCGGCGTCAGCGTGTGGGGCGTCAGCACGACGCCGGCGTGCGACGCGCGCTCCGCGATCGGCGCCAGCGAGTCGCACACCAGGATGTCGGAGTCGAGGTAGAGGGCGGCGTCCGCGCCGGTCAGCAGGTGGCGCAGCAGCCATGGCTTGACCGCGCACGACAGCTCGAACCCGTCGTAGATCGCGCGCATCCACTCGTACGGCGCGCCGGTCAGGCCGATCTCGGCGGGCCGCACCAGTTCGAACGGATCGTCGTCGCGTATCCGGCTGGGCTCGGGCTCGTCCAGGAGGGCCACGACCAAGCGCGCCCCGGAATGGTGGGCGGCGAACGAGGTCGCCAGCACGCGGGCCCAGGGGAGATAGTCGCTGGTGACGACCGTGCCGGCGGCGAACGGCGCGCGGGTGGCGGCGGAGCGGTCGGTCATTCCGGCGCTCAGGAGTCGGCGCTCACCGCGACCGGCCGCGCGCGGGGCTGATCGGCGGTCACGATCGCCGCCTCCACCGCCTCGCAGATGATGTGCCCGAGCAGGAGGTGCGCCTCCTGGACCCGCGGCGTGGACGGTGTCGGGATCGCGATCAGGATGTCGGCGGCGGCGCCGACGACGCCCGGCTGGGCGCCGGTCATGGCCACCGTCACCAGGCCGGCCGCGCTCGCCGCCGCCAGGCCGGCGGCCACGTTGGGCGAGTCGCCGCTGGTGGACAGGCCCAGGGCCACGTCGCCGGGGCGACCGAGCGCCTGGATCTGGCGCGAGAACACGGACTCGTAGCCGAAGTCGTTGGCGATCGCCGTCACCGCCGAGTGGTTGTCCGCCAGCGCCAGCGCCGGCAGCGGCCGGCGGTTGATGAGAAAGCGCCCGAGAAACTCCGCCGCCAGGTGCATCGCGTCCGCGGCGCTCCCGCCGTTGCCGAACAGGATCAGCTTGCCGCCGGCGCGCATCGCGTCGATGATCGCGTTGGCCGCCCGGGCGGACGCGTCCAGCGCCTGGCCGTCACGGACGGACGCCATCACCGCCATGTGGTCGTCGATACGCCCGCGGAACTCGGCACGCAGCCCGACCGGGCCCGGCGCCGTCATCCCGGCACCTGCGTGGTCCACCGGCGCAGCCCCTCGTGGTCGAAGGCCACGTCGGTCACCGGCGCGCCCATGCGGTCCAGGGCCGCGGCGACCCGGTGCCTGCGGTCGTACTCGCAGTAGATGAGCATGTACCCGCCGCCGCCGGCCCCGGTCACCTTGCCGCCGAGCGCGCCCGCCTTGATCGCGGTGTCGTACATCTCGTCGATCTCCGGCGTGGAGATGCGGGGCGACATGCGCTTCTTCTCCTGCCAGGCCTCGCCCAGCAGCGAGCCGAACTCGGACAGCCGGGCGCGCAGCAGCGCGTTCTTCATCGCCACCGCCAGCTCCTTCTGGGCCCGCAGCCCGCGCAGCGCCTCCTCGACGCCGGCCTCGTAGCGCTCGGTCTGGTCCTCGATGATCCGGTCCGAGGAGCGGGTCTTGCCGGTGAAGGCCAGCAGCAGGCTGTACTCGAGCTCGGACAGGATGTCGCCGCTGATCCGCAGCGGGTTGACGATCACCCGGTCGCCGGCGAACTCGATGAAGTTGAACCCGCCGAAGGCGGCCGCGTAGTGGTCCTGCATACCGCCGTCGCGGGCCAGGTCCACACGTTCGATGTCGTGGGCCAGCTCGGCCACCTCGTACTCGGACAGCGGCAGGCGGTAGAAGCTCTGCATCGCCCCCACCAGCGTCACCATCATCGCCGAGGATGAGCCCAGCCCGGAGCCGGGCGGCGCCGAGGAGTGCAGGAACATGTCGAACCCGCTGTCCGCGTTGACCCCGTCGGCGTAGTCGCGCAGGCGCCGGATCGCCGCGCGGGGCAGGTCGAGGTCGTCGCCCAGGTTGACGTCGCCGCGGGCGGGGAACGTCGCCGCCAGGTCGAAGTCGAGCGACTCGACGTGGGCCTGGCCGTCGCAGCGCTTGCGCACCGTCCCGTACGCGTAGCGGTTGATCGTTGTGCTGAGCACGACGCCGCCCTCGCGCTCGGGGAAGGGCGCGACATCGGTCCCGCCGCCGGCGAAGCTGATCCGCAACGGGGCGCGGGCACGGTACACCGGGCTCATCGCCCCGGCTGAGCCGGCGCGGCGGTCGCCCTGGCGGCGGTCGCCCTGGCGCCGCTCGACGCCCGTCGCGGGCACCGCGGACGGGGCGACGTCGCCTTGCGCAAGTGATCTCGTCATGGGTTCAGGGTGTCCCAGGGCAATCGGCCGCGGACACGGTGCAGCCGTGCATCGAGGAACCGTGCTCACTTAGTCGGCCGGTCTCACCGGTTCCTTGAGGACGCCGCGGCCGCTCAAGTCAGCGGTCCGACCGTCGATAACGCGGACGATGGCCTCCCTCGATGACGCCTCGGGCTTGCCCGCGCGCGACCGCACGCTCTCGGTCCTCGTCGTTCACGAGGAGATGCCGACCTACGACCGGCAATCCGGGTCGTTGCGCCTGCAGCGCTACGTCGAGGTCATGGTCGCCGAAGGGCATCGCGTCACCTACCTGGCGCGCGCCGGCTTCGGTCAGGAGCGCTACGTGGAGGAGCTGCGCGCCATCGGCGTCGAGGTCCACGCCGTCGACGCGCGGCGGCTGCGCGCGGCCGGTCACGCGGTGCCCGGTCTGGGCGTCGACCTGCGGCTGCTGCTGGCGCGCCAGCGATTCGACCTCGCGTACCTGAACTTCTACGGCACCGCCGAGCAGTACCTGCCCGACATCCGGGCCCACTCCCCCGCGACGCGGATCCTGATCGACACCCACGACGTGCACTACCTGCGCGAGCGCCGCGGCGCCGAGCTGAGCGGCGACCCGGCGGCGCTGGCCGCCGCCGAGAGCACCCGCGAGCGCGAAGCCGCGATCTACTCCCTGGCCGACCTGCTCACCGCGGTCAGCCAGGACGATGCCGATGCCCTGCGCGAGCTGGCCCCCGATGTGCCGGTCGAGATCGTCACCAACGTCCATGTCGCGGTCCCGGCCGGTCCCCCCTTCGCGCAGCGCTCGGGCCTGGTGTTCGTGGCCAACTTCGATCACGCCCCCAACGTCGACGCGATCCTCGACTTCCATGCCGAGAGCTGGCCGCACATCGCGCGGGCCGTCCCCGGGGCCCACCTGATGATCGTCGGCTACGCCCCGCCGCCCAGCGTCCGGGCGCTGCACGGCGACAGGATCACGGTCACCGGGCAGGTGCCCGAGGTCGCGCCCTACCTCGACGCGGCCCGCCTGTCGATCGCGCCGCTGCGCTACGGCGCCGGCGTCAAGGGCAAGATCGGCGAGGCGCTGATGCACGGCCTGCCGGTGGTGACGACGCCGATCGGCGCCGAGGGGATGGGCCTGATCGATGGCGAGCACGCGCTGATCGCCGAGTCCGGCGAGGAGTTCGCTCGCGCCGTCGTGCGCCTGTACGACGACGCGGCGCTGTGGGAGCGGATGGCGGTGGCCGGCAAGGCACACGTCGAGGACCGCCACTCGGTCGATGCCGCCGTCGCCTCGCTGCGGCGCGCGTTCGCCAGCGCCGTGCCGGCCTGCTTCATCGCCCGCGTGTCGCCGTGGTCGCCCGACGCGGCCGCACGCGTCGTGCGCGGCTACGTCAGCGCGTTCGCCGAGGACGACGCGGTCACCCTGGTCGTGCCGGTGACCCCCGCCGACCCGGAGCCCGATGCGGTCTGCGCGGTTCTGGCCGAGGCGATCGCCCAGGCCGGCGCCGACCCAGAGCACGTGCCCGACATCGCCGTCATGCCGTGTGCCGAGACGCCCCCGGTGCCGTCGTGCGCGGTCGTGGTCGACCCGTCGACGGGGCTGCCGTCCGACTGGGGCGCGGCCGCCGTCGATGCCGCGGGCGTCGCCGGTGGTGGCGCTGCGCCCGACGGCGACGGGAGCCGGCCTCGGGTGTCGATCATCATTCCGGCCTACGGCAGGCGCGAGATGACCGAGAAGTGCCTGGCGGCGCTGGATCGCGAGCTCGGCGACCGGCTCGGCCCCGAGATCGAGCTCGTCCTGGTCGACAACGCGTCGCCGGACACGACGCTCGAGCTGTTCGCTCAGTGGTCGGCGCGCGCCACCGTCGTCGCGCTGCCCCAGAACCTCAACTTCGCCGGCGGGGTCAACGCCGGCGCCCGCGTCGCCCGCGGGCAGGTGCTGATGGTGGTCTCCACCGACATGGAGCTCGGCCCGGGCGCGGTCGACCGCCTCGTCGAGGAGGTGCTCAAGCCCGGCGTCGGCCTCGTCGGCGCCCGGATGCGCTACCCAGACGGCCGCCTCCAGCACGGAGGCATCGGCTGGCGCCGCGGCTCCTATGGGATGCTGCCCTTCCATCTGTTCCACTATGAGCCGGCCACGCAGCCCCTGGCCCAGGCCACGCTGGAGATCGGCTCGGTCACCGGCGGGTGCATCGCGGTCCGGGCGGATCTGTTCGCGCTCGTCGGCGGCTTTGACGAGGGGTACGTCAACGGCTGGGAGGACGCGGATCTGTGCCTGCAGATCCGCTCCACCGGCGCCGGGGTCCGCTACCGCGGCGACGTGGACATCCTCCACCACGAGGGGGCCACCTCGGGCGGCTCCTACAACGGCCAGGACAACCCCCGCCGGTTCGACGCCCGCTGGGCGATGATGCTGACCGACGACACGCCGTTGATGCGCGACGTCCTCGGTGCCGGGCTGAGCCCGATCATCGACCTGCCCGTGCCTGACGACCGGCCCGACGGCGCCGGTGTGCGCGTGGTCGGCTCGGTGGCCGGCGTCGGCCCGCGGGCCGGCGAGGCCCGCGGGATCCTGCATGCCCTGCGCCACGCCGGCGTCGACGTCGCCGCGCGCACGGTGGCCCCGACCTGGATCGGCCCCGCGATCGACGAGGCGCGCTGGCGCGAGCTGGCCGCCGCCCACGCCCGCCCGGCCGCCTCCGGCGCCGTCACGGTGTCCTTCGGCGAGCTCGAGGACGACGGCGCGGCTGCCGAGATCCTCCGCGTCGGCCAGACGATTCCGCCGCATCGGCCCGGCACCGTGGCCTGGGCGCCGTCTCCGGAGATCGCCGACGCCCTCGCCCGCGAGGGCTGGCCGGCCGAGGCGATCGCGCTCGTCGCGCCGGCCGGCATCGAGTCCGGCCGCGGCGACGGCGGCGCCGGCATCCTCGTGCTCGCGCCCACCCACGACGCGCGGCTGACCGCGGGGCTGGTCGCCGACCTGTCCCACTGGGGCCTGGCGCCGGTCCGGGTGCTGCCCTCGGTGCGCACGCCGGAGATCCGGGGCGCGCTGCTGGCGGCTCGCCCCGACGCCGAGCTGCTGGCCCCGGTGACTGACGAGCGCGCCCTGGCCGCCCTGGCCGCCGCCAGCGACCTGGTCATCGCCGTCGATCGTGCCGATGACTTCGACCGGCTCGCCCTCACCGCCGCCGCCTCGGGCGCGGCGGTGGCCGTCCGGGCCGGCGGGCCCGCTGCCTGGGTGCTGGGCGACCTGGCGCTGACCGTCGATCCCGCGCGGCCCGAGGCCATCGGGGACGCCGTCCGCGCGCGGGGGTGGGACCCGTCGGCCGACGCCCGCCGGGCGCGATCCGCGGCCGTCCTGTCCGCCTGCGGGACCTCGGCATCGGCGAGCGCGCTGCGCGCGCTGCTGCCGGTGCCGGCCATCCGCTGAGCCGCTGCCCGTCAGGCGACGGTGACCAGCGCCGCCGCTCCGGCGGCGAGCGCGGCGAGCTGCCCGGCGCCCAGCGCGAGGATCGCGTGGCCGGCCTCGCGGGCCAGCCGCGCGTGCCCGTGGCAGGCGTCGTGCAGCGGCACGTAGGCGTCGACCGCCGCGTGCAGGCGCACGTCGCGGTCGTGGCGGGCCGGCTCCATCAGGACGTTGATGTCCGCGCCGGCCTCGATGTCGGCGCCGGCGGCGGCGGCCGCCGCCAGGACGCGGCCCTCGAGCTCCTCGGGGGTGCCGTCGACCGCCGGGTCGGCCAGCAGGTACAGGCAGGCGCTGGTGGCGGCGGTGGTCGTCGCCGTCCACTCGGCCAGCAGCTCGCCGAGGCGATCGTCGGCCCGCCAGGCCGGGGTGGCCAGGATGCGCACCGTCACGTCCTCCTGCAGCGGGAAGGGCTCGGCGCCGGCGGCGCTCGCCCCGAGCGGCCGGCGGGCGGCCAGGGCGGCGATCCGCTCCTGGTAGCGCGCGGCGACCGCGTCCCACGAGAACCGCTGGGCGGCGGCGTGGCCGACCGCACCGCGAGTGCGGCGCTCGTCGGCGCCGGCCGCGTCGGCGGCGCGCAGCAACGTCACCAGGTGCGCACGGTCGGGCGCCAGCATCCACGGGCGGCCGGCGGTGGGGAAGATGTCGACCCGGTCGTCGGGGAACTCCGCGCGGCGGGCGGCGATCGCCCAGCCGGCCTGCGCCGGTAGGAACTCGTCGGTCGGACCGCCGGCGGTGGCGATCACCGGCAGCCCACAGGCCATCGCCTCGAGCACCGGCATGGCGAAGCCCTCGCCCCGGTAGGGGTGCACCAGGACGTCGCAGGCGCGATACAGCGCGGCCAGCTCCGGGGTGGACAGCTCCTCGTCGAGCAGCACGATGCGCGGCAGCGCGCCGGACCGGACGTGCTCGCGCAGCGGCTCGCGGTCGGCGGCGGCGTAGATGCCGTTGGCGCCGAAGTCCTTGAGCACCAGGGTCACGTCGTCGCGCCCGGCGAACGCCTCACGCCAGGCGTCGAACAGGATGTCCGCCCCCTTGCGGCCGATCAGCCCGCCGACGAACACAAACCGGGTCCCGGCCCCGGCCCCGGGCAGCTCGCGGCGCGGGCCCTCGGGGGCGAAGAGCTCGAGGTCGACGCCGTTGGGGATGGTGACCACGCGCTCGGGGTCGATCCCCGCGTCGAGGTACATCCGGCGGACATGGTCTGAGGGCACCCAGATCTCGTCGACGTTGCGGTTCAGCGGCTCGCACCAGTCGCGCGGGATGGCGCCGAACTCCCAGGGCTGGATCACCGCCAGGCGCCCGGCGCGGGCGCCGCGAAAGTCGGGTGGCCACTGGTGGCGAACCTCGACGTCGCAGGTGTGGGGCAGTGGCGGGCCGGGCACGTCGGTGCCGTCGCGGGCCACGCGCTGGACCGAGCCGTTCAGCCGGTCGGTGACCTGGTCGTTGATGATCGACAGGCTGGTGGGCAGCCCGTGGTCGCCCTGCCAGCGGATCGCCGGCCGCGCCGGGTCGGGCGCGATGTCGCGCGGTTGCGCGCGCCCGCCGTCGTAGTAGGCCTCCAGCTCGTCGACGTAGCCGGCGAACGCGCGGGGCGCCTCGATGCCGGCCTGGAGCCGCTCCAGCAACCCCGGCTCGAGCGCCAGGCGATCGAGCGCCCGGGCCAGGTCGTCGACGTCGAGCCCGTCGAATGCCAGGCCGTCGACGCCGTCCCGGATCGCCTCGGGCAGCCCGCCCAGGCGAGGCACCAGCAGCGGGGTGCGAGCCGCCAGGCATTCGGCGGCGGCCAGCGGCGCGCAGTCCCACCAGGTCGAGGGCAGGGCGACCGCGTCGACGCCGGCCAGCAGTCCGGGGATCTCGCTGGGCGAGAAGGCGCCGCACAGCTCGACCACCCCGCGGCGGTCCAGTGCCCGGAGCGCGGTGGCGAAGCGCGGCGGGACCTCGCCCAGGATCTTGATGTTCAGGCGGGCGTGGCTGCGCTGGGCGGCCTGCACCAGCAGCTGGGGACCCTTGTGGGGATAGGCGGACCCCAGGAACGCGACGGTCAGATCCCGCGCCACCCGGCCGGGCCGGCGATCGCGCCCGACCCGCTCCCAGATCTCGGCGTCGTGGGGCATCGCCTGCTGGACGGTCTCGACGAGATCGCCAGGGTAGCCGGCGTTGAGCAGCGTCCGCCGGACCGCGTCCGAGACGCTGAGGATCCGGGTCAGGCCACGCTCGGCCCGGGTGCGGATCTCGGCCAGCCGCAGCTGGTGGCCGGCCACGTCGTGGCCGCCGGTGCACGAGGCGCAGGCGCTGCCGTCCCCGGGGCCCGGGCAGATGGCGCCGTTGGCGTCGAGCAGGTAGGCCCGCGGGCAGATCAGCCAGTAGTTGTGCGTGGTGAAGTACGCCGGCAGCCCGCGGGCGGCGACGTGGTCGATCAGTGACGCGCCCAGGTTGTGAAGGTTGTGGAAGTGCACGACGTCCGGTTCGACCGCATCCAGCGCCTGCGCGAAGGCGGCGGAGATCGGCGGATCGTCGATCTCGCGGAGCGGGTTGCCGATGTCGAGCAGCCCGTGGGGACGGTTGTGCACCCCGATCAGGCGCACGCCGTCCTCCTGCCACTCGCGGACCTCGTAGGGCAGCTTGCCCTCGGTCGGCCGCACGGCGGCGTGGAACACGGTGACCTCCCAGCCGCGGCGTACCAGCTCCTTGGCGGCCAGGCGGGGAACGGTCGTGCCCCCGCCGGAGTCGTTGAAGCCGAACGAGGTCATCAGCAGCCGATGGCGCCGGCCGGCGGCGGCGCGACGGCTCGGTGCCGGCGGTGGGGCCGGGATGGCCCGCGCCCGCTCGCGCAACCGCGCGGCCAGGCCGGGCAGTGCCAGCAGGCGCGCCTCCAGTGCGGTGGCGAGGCGGAGCAGCGCCTGGCGCTCGGCGTGGGCCGGGTCCAGCACCGCCCAGTCAAGCTCGGGGACCAGCTGGCGCAGCGGCTGGCGATCGAGCGCCGCCTCCAGGGCGCGCTGGACGTCGTCGACCTCGCGGGCGCGGGCGGACTCGTCCGACGTGTTCTCGCCGTGGCGGCGGACGGCCACCAGCGGCCCACCGCCGCAGTGGCGGAAGCGGAAGGCGGCGGCGCGCAGCCAGAAGTCGAAGTCATTGGCCAGCGGGTAGGCGTCGTCGTACCCGCCCACCGTCTCATACACGCGGCGGTGGACCATGCGGGTGGGGTCGACGATGTGGTTGTGGCTGCGCCAGAAGGACTGGACCAGGGCGCTGGGGGTGAACTCGGCGCTGTTCCACACCCCGGTCTGCTTGCCGGCCGAGTCGATCACGGTGGCGTCACCGTGAACCACGCCGGTATCAGGGTGGCGGTCGAAGATCTCGACCTGGCGGCGGATGCGACCGGGCAGGCACAGGTCGTCGTCGCCGATCATCGCGATCAGCTCGCCCCGCCCCTCGGAGATGAACGTGTTGTAGGCGGCGGCGATGCCGCGGTTGGCCTCGTGGCGGATCACCCGCAGCCGCGGGTCGTCGCCGTAGCCGGCCAGCACCTCGTCGGTCGCCGGGTTGGTGGTCCCGTCCAGGACGACCAGCACCTCCAGATCGGCGAAGTCCTGGTCCAGGCCGCTGCGGATCGCCGCGGCCAGATACGTGTCGCGGTTGTAGGTCGCGATCCCGAGCGTGACGCGCGGGGATCCGTCGAGGGCCATACCCTCAATAATCGGCAGCGACGAGCAAACCGTTAGCCGGGCGGCGCCAGGCGCCGGCGGCTCTCAGCCGGCGACCTGCTGGTACAGCGACGGCAGGCTCGGATAGCCGCTGGAGGCCCAGCCGGAGCTCTGGAGCGCGGAGATCTGGGTCGCGGCCGGCTGGCCCGCGGTGGCGACGATCCCCTGGATCCCGGAGCTGGCGGTGCCGTAGCCGGGAATCGTGTTCTGGCCCTTCAGCCAGCCGGCGGTGGCGTCGGCGGCCGTGGCCGGGTTGCTCCAGATCGAGTCGCTCGAACCGTACGTGGCGCTGTCCGTGTAGCCGATGTTCAGCCAGTCGTTGTTGTTGGCGCTCTGACGCGAGACCGCGGCGCCGCCGGATTCCTCGGCCAGCAGCCAGGCGCTGACCACGCCCGGGTCCAGCCCGGTGTCGGACGCCAGCCGCGAGGCGAACTGCTGCTGGTCGGAGGTCAGCATCGTCGACGCGCTCGCCGGCAGGCCGGCCCCGCCGGTCGCGGTGGTCCCGGTCGTGCCCAGAGCGCTGTTGAGCGCGGAGGAGAAGCTCATGGACGCGGTGCCGGAGCTCGCGTCGGCGGACGAGCTCGAGCTCGTCGCGGACGACGTCGTGGACGGCGGGACAAAGGCGGTCTGAAGCCCGGCGATCTGTTGGTCGATCTGCGAGACCCGGGACACTACATCGGCATAGCTCATGTTCTTCTCGGGGTCATCGACTGCGCGGCCGCGTCCCTTGAGCGCGGTGACCGCGGCCGGTCCTTAAAAATGGAAGGGGACGGGCATGTGCGAGCAGCCCGTCCCCTTCCTACCGTTCCCTCGATGGATCGGATCTGATGTAGCCTCGCGATGGTTTGCGACCTGGGTGAGCGCGAGGCGGTTGTTCTCGTGGCGGTCAGCCGAGCTGCCGTGACGAGCTTGGGACGTCGGGGGAGATGTCGCTCGCGGGGCGCCGTCTCACATCCGACGAAAGTCTTGAGTTTCGCCCGGCGCGGGCGGCGCCTCAAGAGGCGCCGCCCGGCCAGACGAGAGGTGGATCAGCCGCCCAGCAGCTTCAGAATGAGCTGCGGCTGCGACTGGGCCTGGGCCAACATCGCCGTGCCCGCCTGCTCCAGGATCTGCTCCTGGGTCAGGTTGGTCATCTCCTGAGCCATGTTGACGTCCTTGATCTGGCTGTTGGACGCCGCCAGGTTCTGCTCGGTCGAGGAGATCGAGTCAGAGGTGTACTGGAGACGGTTCTGCACCGCACCCAGCGTGGCTGCCATGCTGGAGATGTTGTTGATGGCATCGGTGAGGCTGGCCAGCGCGCCGGTCTGCGACAGGTCGATGACCGTGCCGCCGGTGGAGGCGCTGCTCCAGCAGTATCCGCTGACGCCCAGGCCGCTCGAGCCCTCGATGTTCGAGAACGTGGCGGTCAGGGTGTCGCCCCCGTTGGCGCCCACCTGGAAGGTCACGGTGGCGACGCCAGTGCCGCCGGCCGAGCCGTTCAGGAGGTTGAGGCCGTTGAAGTTCGACGACGACTGCTGCCGGTCGATCTCCTGGGTCAGCTGGTTGACCTCGTCCTGGATGTCCTGCTGATCCGTGGTCGAGTTCGAACCGTTCGAGTACTGAACGCCCAGCTCATACACGCGCTGCAGCATGTTCTGGACGTCGTTCAGCGAGCTTGAGGCCGTCTGCACCATCGAGACCGCGTCAGCGGTGTTGCTGCTGGCCTGGTCCAGGCCGTTGACCTGAGAGGTGAGACCCTCCGAGATCGCGTACCCGGCGGCGTCGTCAGCGGCGCTGTTGATGCGCAGGCCCGAGGACAGGCGCTCCATTGACGTCGCGACGGCGTTGCTTGAGTTCAGCAGGTTCTGCTGAGTGTTCATCGCCGAGATGTTGGTCAGAATCGAAAGGGACATGAAGACACCTCCATGGTGTGGTCGTTTTGAGTTGTCCCCCGGCTGCTCCTTGCGGCCGGTCACTCACGGTTATCGACCCTGGGGGCGGCGACTTTAGAAGCGTCCAGGCCGTCTGGACACTTTCGTCGCCGGCCGCGGCGGGCGGCGGCCCGGCGCCGTCTCAGACGGTCAGATCGATGTGGGGACGGCCGTCGTCATCGTCGGCGCCGTCGTCCTCATCGGACGCCTCGTCGTAGGCGCGCTGGGACTCTGATTCGGCCTGGCGCGCGCGCCGGCGGCGCTCACGCTCGGCCGCCTCGCGCTGGCGCTGCTGCGCCTGGTCGCCCACCCGGCTCACGGCCGGCGACGGGCTCACCGCGGGAATGACTGGCGCCTGGGGAACGATCGGATGAATCGGATCCATGGCCGGCGCTCACTCATTCGCCGTCGACGTCGCTCTTTCCTGCGTCCGGCGCGGCGGGAGCCATGGGGGCGGCGGGCGCCGTCATCGTCGCGCGACCGCTCTCCAGGGCCGCGCGCAGCTCAGCCAGCACCAGGTGGCGCCATACGGTCACGGCGCATGCCCAGGCGACCAGGTAGCCGGCGATGCCGACCAGCAGTGCCCGCTCGGCGATCTGGTGAGTCGGGACACCCGCCCGGTAGGACAGGTAGGCGGCCAGGGCGAACCCGGCGATGCCGCCGAAGCCCTTGGCGCGCTTGACCGCCGCCGAGGCCCGGGGGTGCCCCGCGACGCTGACGCCGTCGGACGCGCCGCCCTTCTTGCCGTCCTTCTTCTTCTTGTCGCCCTTCTTGCCCTTGCCCTGCTTGGCGTCGCTCTTGTCAGCCTTGGCCATCGAAGCTACCTCCTTTCTACCTAGACGAAGTCGCCACGCGTGCGCGCACGTGCCGTGCGCATGCACTCGAAGACGAATCGGATCAGCCGCTGGCGGTCCTGTTCGTCGATCTGCTCGAACACCAGCGCGCGCTTGTGGTCCTCGCGGACGCGGACCACACGGGCCACGCCCTCGATCGGCTCCTCGCCGGTCTGCAGCGCCATCGTGAAGTGCACGGTCTGGTCGGCCTGGAGGCTGTCGGCCCCGGCGAGCAGCATGCCGCCGCCGCTGAGATCGACCGTGTGGACCCGGGGGTCGCCGGGATCGCCGGAGTCCAGGGTGACCGCCTGGGGAGCGTGGACGCGCACGAACGAGCGGCGCTGCTCGACCTCGGGCTCGCCCTGGGCGCGAAAGCGGATGAGCGACCGGTCCTCGAACTGCGCCTCGCCGTGCAGACGGACCACGCCGCGCACGGACGTGTACTCGAGGTCGGCGGCCTGCACCCGGTCGGGCTGCCGCTCCCGCTCGGTATCGATCAGCACCACCAGGACCACCTCCTGGCCGCGCTCGAACGTCCGCACCGGCAGCTCGCCGCCATCGGGCGTGGTCAGCTTGCCCTGGCCGCTGCCGGGCAGCGACCGCACGTTGCTGGTCGGGGTGGAGATCTGGTCGGTCATCGCAGGAGCGCAGCCGCTATCTGTTCAGGATCGGCAGGCGCGACGGCGTTCTGAAGGTCCAGGCCGGTGTGCGTGTAGCTGAGCGGGATCCCGGTGAGCATCGAGAGCTCGGCGATGACGCCCAGCTGGTCGGTCTCATCGACGTGGGTGGCGACCAGCCCGGTCAGATCGAAGGCGGAGAAGCTGTCGATCAGTTTCGCGCCGGCCGGCGAGCTGAGCGTCGCCGGGACAGCGAGGTAGATGCCGTCGAGGTCGAAGCTGTGCAGGGCCTCGGCGATCACGTCGATCGTCGAGCCGTCGCCGGGGGTGACCGCGGCGGTGTCGACGATCACCAGGCCGCGTTCGCGCGCCGACGTCACGGCGCGGGCGGTCGCTCGGGTGCGCATCGCCGGGATGACGTTGACCGCCTCGCCGTGCAGCAGCTCGCCGAGCTCGTCCTCGCGCCCCGGCGTTCCGAAGCTGGCCACGCTGACCAGGCTGCCGGCGCGGGCGTGCGCGACCGCCAGTGCGGCGACGCAGCGCGTCTTGCCCGATCCGCCGGCGCCGATGATCGCCACCGCGCCGCGGTCGACCGGCAGCAGGTGGGGGGTCGGCAGCGAGGTGGCGATGGTCGCCCGAACGTCGTCGGCCAGCGCGCTGCCGTTGCTGAAGGGCCCGCGCTGGGAGATGGCGGCGCCGACGAGCACGGCCGCCCGGCTGGGGCTCAGTCCGCAGGCGACCAGGCGACGCTCGAGCCCCGCGTCGCGGCGGTGGTTCTGCTCGCGCCGGCCGGTCTCCGGGTCGGCGTCGACGGCGGGCGGGGGCGACTGCACCGCCGCCGGCGCGGGCGACACCGCGGCCGGAGCGGCCTCGACGGCCTCCGGCGCGGGCTGAATCGCCGGTGGGGCGGGCTGGACCGCCGCGGGCACGAACGGGACCGCCGCGGGCGGCGCCGGGTAGGCGGCGGTGCGCTGCAGCGCCGCCAGCCGCGCCTGATACTCGAGCTCGCGCCGCTCGTTGGCCGCCGAGGTGGCGTCCAGCGCGGCGCGGAGCATGCGCTCGGCGGCGGGCAGCAGACCGCCGCGGCGGCGCGCGCCGTAGCCGTAGGCGCCGGGCAGAGGGGCCTCGGCGGCGGGACTGGCCGGCGCCGGGGCAAACGGGGCCTGCGCCGGAAGCGCGGGGGCCGGCCGGGGCGGTTCAGGGGCGGCGGGAGCCGGCGCGGCCGCGGCGGCGGCCGCGGCCGGGGGCACGGTTGGCTCCGGCTCCGGCTCCGGCTCCGGCTGCGGCTGCGGGTCCGGCTGCGGCTGCGGCTCGAGCTCCGGCTGCGGCGCGGCGCGCCGGGGCGCGGGGGCCGCCTGGGTCGGGGGAGCGGCCTGGATCGGTGAGCGCCGAGGCGCCGGCCGGGCGCGCGCGGCGGCGGCCGCGTCCTCCTCGGCGAACGTCAGCCACGGGGCCGGGGCCAGCGGCTCGGGCGAGAACGCTCGGGCGGGCTCCGGTTCCGGATCCGGTTCGGGCTCGTCGAACGCCGCCGGCTCGGGCTCCACCGGCTCGGGCAGGTCGAACGCCACCGGCTCAACTTCCGGCGCGGGCGAAGACTCCTCCGCCGCCGGGAACGCGTCGAGCTCCTCGTGCTCGGCTGCATCCCGGGGGGCGGCGGGGGGCGGCGGCTCGTCGAGCCACTCGGGCTCGGCGGACCGCACGGGCTCGTCGAGCTCCTCAGGCTCGGCGGGCTGCTCGGGGACGGCCAGCCACTCGGGCTCGGCCGGCGGCTCGGGAGCGGCGGCCGGCGCGGCCGGCTCGTCGTCAAGCTCGTCGAAGGCGATGAACGATGGGGTGGGGCCCGGCGCGGGCGGGGTGACCGGGGGCTCCTCGGCGACCGGCTCGGGCTCGGGCTCCGGCTCGCCGTCGGCGGCGAAGGTGGCCTCCTCCAGACGGGCGGCGAACGACGCCTCGTCGAGGAACGGCGCGCTCGGCGGGGCGACGGGCGGATCGGGCGCGACGGGCGCCTCGGCCACCGGCTCGGGCGCCGGCTCGGCGGGTGCCGGGGCGATTGGCTCCGGCGCGACCGGCTCCGGCGCGGCGGGCTCCACCGGCGCCGCAGGGGCCGGCTCGGGCGCGCCCACCGCGGGGAACGGCACGGTCGCCTGCGCGAAGTCCTCCTCGTCGGCGGGGACGGCATCCTCGAACTCCTCCTCGAGTCCCTCGTCCTCCTCCTCGCCCTGGAAGTCCGCGTAGTTCTCGTCGTCGTCGAAGTCGCCGGCGTACACGTTGAGCCGCGGCGCCGCCTGGGCGTCGATCTCGACGCACCGCTGGGCGAAGAAGCCGCCGATGCCGCCGGTCAGCCCCTCGCGCTCGCGCAGGATGATGGCGTCGGGGCCCAGCTCGGCGCGGATCCGGGGGATCAGCTCCTCGATGGTGCGGCCGCGGTAGGTCCGCACGCCATCCGGGCTCTCGCCACCGGCCGATGGCGATGACGAGCTCATGCCGAGATGACCCCGATCGTCTCGACGCTGATGCCGGTCGCGATCTCGTTGTAGGAGCAGACCGCCAGGTGGGGCACGGCCGACTCCACCAGCCGACGCAGGTGGCGGCGCACGCGGGCCGAGCACAGCAGCACCGGGCGGATGCCGCCGCGGGCGGCGGCATGCTCGGACTGGCTCTTGACCGCCCCGAGCAGCGCCTGCGCGCGGGCGGGATCGAGGGCCAGGAACTCCCCGTCAGTGGTCTGGGTTATCGATGTCGCCACTTCTTGCTCAATCGAAGGATCGAGGGTTATCGCGCGCAGTGTGTGATCGGCACCAAGGTGGGGGGCGGTGATCGCGCGGCCCAGGGCCTGCCGCGCGTACTCGGCGAGAAGCCCGGTATCGCGCGTGATTCGCGCCTTGTCTCCGACTGCTTCGACGATAGCGCCCAGATCCCTGATCGACACACCCTCTGACAACAAGGTTTGCAGGACTCGCTGGATTTCGCCCAGCGACAGGATCTCGGGCACGACCTCGTTGACCACCGCCTCGTTGGACTCCTTGAGCTGGTCCAGCAGCTGGCGGACGTCCTGGCGGGTGAGCAGCTGGGCGGCATGGGTGCGGATCGTCTCGGTCAGGTGGGTGACGATCACCGACTCCGCGTCGACCACCGTGTATCCGAGCGCCTCGGCCTCGGCGTGCTGCGCGTCGGCGATCCACACGGCCGGCAGCCCGAAGGCCGGCTCGGTGGTCGGGATCCCGGACAGGTTGCCCACCGCGTCGCCCGGATCCATGGCGAGCTTGTGGCCCGCCATGATGCGCCCGCGGGCGACCTCGGTGCCGCGGACCTTGCACACGTACTCGTGCGAATCCAGGTCGACCTCGTCGTGGATGCGGACCGGCGGGATGACCATGCCGAGCTCGCCCGCGATCTGGCGGCGGATCAGCGAGATGCGCCGCACCAGGGTCCCGCCGGAGCCGCGGTCCACGAGCGGCACCAGGCCGAAGCCGATGCCCAGCTCGAGCGGATCGATCGGCAGCTCCTTCATCACCTCGTCGCGCGGCGCGGTCTTCGGCGCGTCCTTGGCGGCGGGGAGCGCGGCGGTCTCGGGCTTGGTGGTGAACGCCTCGATGCCCTTCTTGCGCAGCGCCCACCCGATCGCGAACAGGATGCCGCCGATGAGCAGGAACGGCAGCTTGGGCAGGCCCGGCACGGCGGCGAACGCGATGATCGCCCCGCCGGCCACCAGCGGAGCCTTCTTCTGGCCCAGGATCTGGGTGGCCAGCTCGGTGCCCAGGTCCGTCTGCGAGCCCGAGCGGGTGACGATGATGCCGGTGGCCACGGAGATGAGCAGCGCCGGGATCTGGGCGGCCAGGCCGTCGCCGACGGTCAGCAGCGAGTAGTGGTGGGTGGCGTCGCTGAAGCTGAGGTGATGCTGCAGCATGCCGACCACGATGCCGCCGAGCAGGTTGATGGCGGTGATGATGAGGGCGGCCGTGGCGTCGCCCTTGACGAACTTCGAGGCACCGTCCATCGCGCCGTAGAAATCGGCCTCGCGGGCGATCTCCTTGCGGCGGGTGCGGGCCTGCTCGTCCGTGATCAGGCCGGCGTTGAGGTCGGCGTCGATCGCCATCTGCTTGCCGGGCATCGCGTCCAGGGTGAATCGGGCCGAGACCTCGGCCACGCGGCCGGCACCGTTGGTGACCACGATGAACTGGATCACGACCAGGATGAGGAAGATGACCAGGCCGACGACGACGTTGCCACCGACCACGAACTGACCGAAGTCGCGCACCACGCTGCCGGCATCGCCGGTGGTCAGGACCAGGCGGGTCACCGACACGTTGATGGCCAGACGGAACATCGTCGTCAGCAGCAGCAGCGTCGGGAACGCGGAGAACTCCAGCGCACCGTTGATGTACATCGTGGCCACCACGATGGCCAGCGCGCCCGAGATGTTCAGCGTGATCATCAGATCGATCAGCGCCGACGGGAGCGGCACCACGAGCATCGTGACCACCAGGACCACGCCCACGGCGGCCAGCAGGTCGGTGTGGGCGAGCAGCTTGCGTAGGGCGCGCTCGGTCATGCGGCGATCCTCCTTCGACCAGCGATCTTGTAGACGTAAGCCAACACTTGGGCGACCGCGGCGAAGAGCTCCGCCGGGATCATCTGGTCCAGTTCGACCATCGCGTGCAGCGACCGCGCCAGCGGCGGGTCGGGCACGATCGGGATGTTGTTCTCAGTGGCGATGCGCCGGATCTGGGCGGCGATGTGGTCCTTGCCCTTGGCCACCACGATCGGTGCGGGGTGGGCGCCGTCATAGCGCAGGGCCACCGCGTAGTGGGTCGGGTTGGTGACCACGACGTCGGCGGTGGGGACCGCGGACATCATGCGCCGGCGAATCGCCTGGAACTGGCGGCGGCGGATGGCGGCGCGGACCTCGGGCGGGGTCTGGGTCTGCTTGCTCTCCTCCTTGACCTCGTGCTTGGTCATCTTCAGCGACTTGGAGTGCTTGCGCCGGTTCCAGATCAGGTCCGCGATCGCGATCAGGACGTAGACGGCGACCACGCGCTCGATGATCGACTCGGCGTTGGACTTGAGCAGGCTGCCCAGAGCCAGCGGCGACGTGCCGACGTTCGCGCCCAGGTTGGTCAGCTGCGGGATCAGGCTCATCGCCACCACCCCGCCGACGACGGCCACCTTGGCCAGGACCTTGGCCAGCTGGAAGCCGACCTGCTTGCCGAACACGTTCTTGGCGCCGGTCACCGGGTTGATCCGCTTGAAGTCGGGCTTGATGGCATGGAGGGAGGGGCGCATCCCCACCTGGGCGATGTTCACCAGCAGCGCGCACGCCAGGCAGATGGCGGCGATCGGCGCCACCGTCGTCTCCATCGCGTGGATCATCAGGTGCAACAGACCGTTGAGCCCGGCGGCGGAGGTGACCGCGTGCGGCGTCGCGATCATCCCGAACGCGGCGACCATCGTGCCCGCCGTCGTGGAGACGACCTTTGATCCGACGAACATGATCCCGATCAGGCCGGCGCCGAGGATCACCACCGAGTTCAGCTCGGTGCTCTTGGCGACCTGGCCCTTGCGGCGCGACTCGGTCTTGCGCTTGGCGGTTGGTTTCTCTGTGCGGTCTTCGGCCATGGCGAGCGGCGGTGACTAGATCGTGTGCAGAGCGGTCGTGACCGCGGTGGAGAGCTGATCGCTCATGAACCCGCTGATGAACGGCAATGCGGCGGCCACGATGAGCATGGCCACGCCCACCTTCAGCGCGAACCCGACGGCGAACACGTTGAGCTGGGGCACGACCTTGCTGACCATGCCGAAGGCGATGTCGGTGACCAGCATGGCCAGGATCACCGGGGCGGCGACCTCGACGGCCGCGATGAAGATCGACCCGAACGCCTGCTCGACGCCGGAGGTGAGGCTCGCGATCGGGGCGCTCTTGGTCAGCGGCACCAGGGTGAACGTGCGGGCCATCCCGCGCAGCACCCAGGCATCGCCGCCGATGGCGATGAACATGGCCAGTCCGACGAGGCTGTAGAGGTTGGTCAGTGTCCCGCCCTGGTTGCCGTTGACCGGATCCACCAGGGAGCCGAACGAGAAGCCGGCGCCCATGTCCGCCAGGGCCCCGGCGGCCTCGATGGCGGACAGCACGGCGCCGACGGCGAAGGCGAACGCCAGGCCGACCAGGAACTGCTCGACCAGCAGGGCGGTGACGGACATCGGGTCGGTCGGGATGGCTTGGCCGCGCACGGCGATCGGCGTCAGCCCCATGGCCAGCCCGACGGCGACCACGGTCTTGACCTTGGCCGGCATCATCTTGGACGAGAACAGCGGCGCCAGCACGAACAGCGGAGAGATCCGCGCCAGGACGAGGAAGAACCCCGTCACCTTCGCGCCGCCGATCGCGTTGACCAGCGTGCTGAGCGACGCCTGATCCATCAGTTGATCAGCTGCGGAATCGAGGCGTAGAGGTTCTGGGCGTAGTTGACCAGCTGGTCAAGCATCCACGGCCCGAGGATCACGATCAGCGCCGCCAGCCCGATGATCTTCGGGATGAAGGACAGGCTCTGCTCCTGAATGGAGGTGACCGCTTGGAAGATGCTGACCACCAGTCCGATGACCAGCCCGACCAGCATCATGGGGCCGGCGACCTCGATCGCCAGTGTCATCGCCTGAGTGGCAAGGCTTACAACGGTGTCCTGATCCATGACAGATGCCTCGTACGCTGGGTTAGTGGAAGCTCGCGATGAGCGAGTGAGTGATGAGATCCCAACCGTCAACCAGTACGAACAGCAGGATCTTGAAGGGGAGGGAGATGAACGTCGGTGGCAGCATCATCATTCCGACACTCATCAGGGTCGATGACACGATCAGGTCGATGATCAGGAATGGCAGGAAGATCAGGAACCCGATCTGGAAGGACGTCTTGAGCTCTGACATGATGAACGCGGGGATCAGCACGTAGGTCGGCACCTGCGCGCGCGTCTGCGGCGTCTTGATGTGCGCCAGTGACACGAACAGCGTCAGGTCCTCGTTCTGCACCTGGCGGAACATGAACTCGCGCAACGGTTCCTCGCCGCGGGTGATCGCCTGCGACATCGTGATCTGGTGATGCTGCAGCGGCTCCCAGGCGTCCTTCTTGATCGCGCTGATCGTGGGTGACATCACGAACAGGGTGAGGAACAGAGCGATGCCGACCAGCACCTGGTTGGGCGGCGTGGTCGTCGTGCCCATCGCCGAGCGGATGAAGCCCAGGACGATGAGGATCCGGGTGAAGCCGGTGACCGTGAACAGGATCGCCGGGATCAGCGACAGGCCGCCGATCAGGACCAGGATCTGAAGCGCGTTGGAGGAGTCGATCTTCACGAGCGGACCGTCAGACGCCGGATGCCATCCAAGACCCGATCCATCGGGCGCTCGGCCTGGTCGAAGTCGTCTGACGCGTCGTCGCTCGGGATCTCCAATCCCGCGGCGATCGCCTCTTCCTCGGTGTAGGTCTTGATCGCCGAGACGCCGGACTCGCCGATGCCCAGCAGCACGATGTCACGACCGGACCGCACCAGCGACAGGGACCGCCCGGGGGCGAGCGGGAGCGTCGCGATCTGCTCCAGGCCGTTGCCGCTGGCCCGGACCGCGTCACGGCCCTTGACCGCCTTCAGGATCCGCGCAATCGCGTAGATGATCCCGATGACGACGATCAGGGCGATGATCGTCCGCAGGACGCCGGAGCCGCTGCTGCCGGCCGCTGCGTGCACTGCCGAGCCGGAGCTCAGGTGCAGGGGCGTGTTCTCACCGGTGCCGGTGGCCGCATTGGCCACCGAGGCGCAGGTGAGCATCAGGGCACCGCCAAGGGCGGCGCCACGTGTCAACGTGAGTGATCGCATCGAGGATGACTTCGAGGGAAAGTCATCCTCTTTGTCGGCCGATGGGCGCCGGGCCTTTAGCCGGATGTTGGACTGATGTGGATCGCCCGTGCGAACAGGGGGATCCGGGGCCGAGAGGGCCCGGCGGACGGTGCCGGCCGGCGGAGGGCTGTGCCCCGCAGGCCGTCCGTTTGCAGTGCGCCGGACCGGCGGCCGCGGCCGCCTGGCCGCGGGCGTCAGGCCACAGGCGTCAGGCCACAGGCGTCAGGCCAGGGCCTTGCCGACGGCCTCGAGCAGGCGGTCGGGCTGGAACGGCTTGACGACGAAGTCCTTGGCCCCCAGCTTGATCGACTCGATCACCTTCGACTCCTGACCCAGCGCCGAGCACATCAGCACCCGGGCCGATGGATCGATCGCCATGATCTCGGCGAGTGCCTCGAGGCCGGTCTTCTCGGGCATGGTGATGTCGAGCATCGTCAGCTCGGGCTTCAGCTCGCGGAAGCGATCGATCGCTTCCACGCCGTTTCCTGCTTCGCCGATCACATCATGGCCGCCGGAGGCGAGCGCGTCGCTCACGACCTTGCGCATGAAAGCGGCGTCGTCGACTACGAGTACACGGGCCATCAGGTCAGTGCTCCTTCTTCTTCTTGCGGGAGGGGGGATGTTGGGGGTTGGGGGGTGATCGCGTCAGCGGCGGTCCTACCTCCGACGGCATCGCATTGGAACGCCCACTCGCCGTCATCGGTGACGATCAGATGACCTTGAGCGAACCGCAGTCCGTTTACGAACAATTCGACCGGTGCATCGGCCGGTTGATCGAGCTCGACCACCGACCCGAGCGGCAGTCCGAGGGCCCGGCCCAGGGCGAGATCGGTCCGACCGAGCTCCGCCCACACCCGCAGCTTGATCTCAGTGAGCGCCTCGACCAACGCGACCGTCTGGGCTTTGCCCGCGCGCTCGCGGTCGGATCCGCCCCGGTCGTCGTCGGCGCCCGCCTGCTCGGCGCTGAGGTCGTCCAGGGCCCGCGCCATGCGCACCACGAACGCGTTGGGCACGAGCTGGATCAATCGGCAGGACTCGCCGCCGATCAGGAACGTGGTCGAGGTCGCGTGGGGCGAGGTCCCGTAGGTGTCGGCCGCGGCCTCGGGGTTGTCGAGCACCCGAATGCCGGGCGGCGAGATCGCGATCTCCTGGCCCAGGACGACGCCGATCGCCGAGGCGGCGGCGGCCATCATCTGGTTGGAGGCCTCGCCGACGGCCGACAGCTCGAGCTCGGACAGCTCGGCGTCCTCCCCGCCTTCGGCGGCGGGCATGCCCATCGCCTGCGCGAGCTTGCGGACCCCGGCCGAGGTGAGCACGAAGATGTTGGCGCCGGTGACGCCGTCCACATAGGAGACGCTGGCCGCCACCGAGCCGCGGCTGATCCCGCTGAACGCCGACGCGCCCTCGGCGAGCACGGACACCTCGCCGCGCTCGACGGCGCCCGGGGCGAACATCTCCAGCACCTGGGCGATCGCCTCGGCGGTCGAGGCGCCCAGGCGCATCAGCGCGTCGCGCTGGGTCAGATCGGCGCCGCTCATCAGCTCTGCCCCTGGGGTCCGCAGATCTGCACGGCTCGGCGGGGCCCGTGGGACCCCGGTTGCGCGCGGGCCAGCTTGGTGTTCTCGGCGAACAGCATCACTCCATCATCGGCGGGGACGCCGAACTTGATGATGCTGCCGGGAACCAGCGCCAGGATCTCCCGCACCTCCAGATCGACGGAAGCGACCTCGGCACGGAGGGTGACCGGCACGTCGGACATCGCCCTCTGCATCGGCGAGGTCCTGGCCACGTCCTCGTGCTTGCCCTCCTCGCGGCCGGAGATCGTCAGCTCGACCGGCTCGATCGCCAGCCACGGGATCAGCAGCGCCAGCGCGAACGACTGCTTGGCGATGCGGCACTCCATCATCACCGTGTAGGTCGGCTCTGACACCGAGGCCACCTGGCTGGCGTCGTGGGGATCGATCTCCCCCGCGCTCAGGGTGACGCCGCCCAGCTCGTGCCACACCATCGACAGCTGGAACACCATGGACTCGAACAGGCGGCGGGTCAGGCTCCAGTCAATCTCGCTCAGCCGGCGCTCGCGCGGCGGCCGGTCCGGCGAGCCGCCCAGCAGCGCTTCCAGGCCGGCCAGGACGAACGACTGCTCGGCGGTGATCAGCATGCGGGTGTCGATCGGCGCGACGTCGAGCAGCACGGACAGGGAGCCGGACGGCACCTGGGTGTGCGCGGCCGCCCAGGTCAGCTGGGCGGTGTTGATGACCTCGAACTCCACCGGCCAGCGCAGCTCGGTGGACAGGCGCGTGGTCGCCGTCTGGCAGAACGTCTCCATGGCGCGCGAGATCCGCCGCTGCTGGTCGGCGGTGAACTTCGTCGGCCGGGAGAAGTCGACGGTGCGCAGCCGCGGGCTGCGCCGGGCGGCCTTCTGACCGGCGCCGGGCTCGGGCAGCTGGCCCTGCTTGGCGGCGTCGACCAGGGCGGCGATCTTGTCTGCGGTGAGGATCTCGCTCATCGTGCGGCTCCCGCGAGCATCGGTTGGTGGGGCCGGGCAGGCCTGCTCGCTAGCAGCGTGACCGGCGTCTGGCGCGCGGCGCGGACTGTGACCAGCCCATCGCCGACGGCGACCTTGATCGTGCGACCTTGACTGCCGCCGCACTCGGCGGCGCGGACGGTGACCCGCGCCTGCGACAGGGCGGTTCGCACCGCGTGCTCGTTGCGCGACCCGATGTCCAGCCCGCCGCTCATCTCGAACATCTGGGCGCCGCCGGCCATCGCGGCCTCGAACCGACGCGGCACCGCTCCCGCCCGTCGCATCTGCGCGATCAGCTCGGGCACCGCGGTGTCGGCGAACTTGCCGATCTGGTCGGCCTTGTCGCCGGACTCGGGCAGCACGATATGCGCCAGCCCGGCGATGCCGGCTGACCGGTCGACGATGGCCAGGCCGATGCACGAGCCCAGCCCGAGGGCGACGAGCTCGTCAGTGGCGGTGCCGGAAACGACCATTTCTCCCATGCGTACCCCTGCCATGGTCAGCCCGTCGGCCCCGCCAGACCGAGCGGAGCCAGCAGATCGGCGATCTGTCCGGAGGTCGGCAACAGGAGAAACGAGATCGAGCAGGGCTCCCCGGAGACGTCCAGCTCGGAGTCGAGCACCAGCGCCAGGTCGTCGGCCCCGGCGGTCCCGATCAACAGGGTCGACACGATGGCGGCCAGCATGTCCGTGTGCAGATGCGGCAGCGAGGGCTCGAGCTCCATCCCGGTCATCGCGCCCAGCCCGTTGAGGTAGGAGGTGGCCAGGATGTTCCCGATCTCGCGCAGAGCGGAGTCGCCCACCTCGGTGTGGGCCTCGACACCCAACAGCGCGCACAGGCTCTCGGCCTGCTCGAACGGGATCAGCAGGAGCACCAGGCCCTCGATGTCGCCCCGGATGGGGACGACCACGCCGGCGACGTGCGCCTCCGGCTCGCCACAGGCGTCGACGGCGTCGGCCGGGGGCAGTGCCAGGGCGCGGGGCACGCTGATCTCCACTTCCCGGGCGAGCATCTGCGACAGCGCGGTGGCCGCGGTGCCGGAAGCGATGTTTGCCAGCTCGCGCAACGCGTCGAGCTGGACTTCGGACAAGGACGGGGTCACGGGGTGGTCTCCTGTGGTTGAAGGGGTCATGCCGCCACCCGTCCACTGCCGGTGACGACCGAGGTATCCGAAGTGCCGCGGCCGGACAGCTCGCGGTTGTCCGACGGGCGAGCGAGCGAGCTGAGCGCGTCGCAGTCCACGATGAGGGCGATCCGGCCGTCGGCCAGCGCGGCGCCGCCGGAGACCGGCTCGCCGCTGGAGACGACCGGTGGCAGGGGGCGGGTGACGAGCTCGCGCTGGCCGATCAGATCGTCGACGGAGAGCGCGAGGCGCTGGTCCTGGGCGCGGACGATGACGACGAAGTCGTGCTCGGCGGTGCGCGTGCGGCCGAACACCGTCGCGCCCTCCAGCAGCTGCAGGACGCCGTCGTCGAGCACCAGCATCCGCCGCCCGGCCACCGAGCGCACCATCTGCTCGGACAGGCGCAGGGTGCGCTCGACCCGGTTCAGCGGCACGGCGTAGGAGCCGCCGGCCACCTCCACCTGTAGGGCGGAGACGATCGCCAGGGTCAGCGGCAGGCGGATCTGCGCCAGCGTGCCCTCGCCCTGGACGGAGTCGATCAGCACCTCGCCGCCCAGCTCGCGGATCCTGGCCCGCACCGCGTCCATGCCGACGCCGCGGCCGGAGATGTCGCTGGTCGCCTCGGCGGTCGAGAAGCCGGGAGCGAACAGGAGCTCCACCGCGCTCTTCATGTTGATGTCCGCGGCCGCCTGGGGGTCGATCAGCCCGCGCTCCAGGGCCTTGCGGGCCACCATCTCGGGGTTGATGCCGCGCCCGTCGTCGCGGACCTCGATGACCACGCTGCCGCCGGCGTGCCGAGCCGCGATCTCCAGCGTGCCCACGTCGCTCTTGCCCGCGGCGCGACGCTCCGCGGGCGGCTCCAGGCCGTGGTCGAGCGAGTTGCGGACCAGGTGCACCAGTGGATCGCCCAGCGCGTCCACCACGGTCCGGTCCAGCTCGGTCTCGGAGCCGACCAGGTCGAGCTTGACCTCCTTGCCGAGCTTGCCCGACAGGTCGCGGACCAGGCGCGGGAAGCGCAGGAACACGACGTCGACGGGGATCATCCGAACCTGCATGACCATCGACTGCAGCGCCTGCGAGCTGCGCGTCAGGTCCTGCATGGCCTGCTGGAGTCCGGGCACGTCGAGGTTGGAGGTCAGGGCCTCCACCGCGGTGCGATGGATGACCAGCTCGCCCATCGAGTGCATGAGCGCGTCCAGCCGCTCGGCGTCGATGCGCACGGTCTTGGTCGCCGACGCCGCCTTGGCGGGCGCGGCAGGGGCCTTGGGCGCCTCCGCGGCGGCGGGCTGTGCCGGAGCCTCGGCCGCGGCCGGCGCGGCCGGCTCGTTCGCAGTGGGGACGGCGGCGGGTGCGCCCGCAGGCTCGGCGACGGCCGGTTGCACCGCCGGCGCCGGGTCGGGCGCCGCGTGGGGCGCCGCCACCTCGCCGATCTCCACGGCCACGATGTCGGAGACGCCGCTGACCGTCCGGGCCACGGCCTCCTCCTCATGCTCGGAGGTCAGCCACGCCTCGATCCGCTTGCCGGAGAACAGCTCGACCTCCTCGGTCGATGGGACCCCGCCGATCAGCTCGCCGTGCTCGCCGAGCGCGGCGAACACCATGTGGGCGCGCACGGCCGGCATCATCACCCGGTCATCGAGGACGGCCACGACGTGCAGCACGCGCTCTCCGGCGGCCGTGGCCGCCACCAGGTCGGGCATCTCGGCGCCGCCGGCGCGGTCGACCTCCTGCTCGGCGGTGCGGGCGCGCACCAGGCCGTGCAGCCGCTCCACCAGCGGCGTCGGGTCCAGCGACTCCTCGCCGTTGGCCTCGATCGCGTCAAATGCGCCGGACAGCGCATCCAGGCAGGCGAGCACCGTGTCGATGGCCTCGCGGGGCAGCGCCTCGGTGCGCTGGCGCAGCAGCTCGAAGACGTCCTCCATCTCGTGCGTGAGCTTGGCGATCTGGGCGAAGCCCATGGTCGCGCTCATCCCCTTCAGCGAGTGGGCGATCCGGAAGATCTCGTCCACCGTCTCCCGGTCCTGCGAATCCTCCTCGAGTGCCACGACCGCGAGGTTCAGTTCCTGCAGGTGCTCCTTCGCCTCGGCCAGGAACATGGGCATGTATTCGGAAGTGTCCATTACGCTTTCCGGTAGATGAAGGGGTGAGCCATCTCCAGGCGGAGATCGCTGGGCTTGGAGACGCGCTCGGTGGCGCCGACGACGAGGTAACCCCCCGGACGCAGGGCCTCCGCAAGACGGCCGTGCAGCTCGTCGCGGATCGGCTCGGCGAAGTAGATGACCGTGTTGCGGCAGATGATCAGGTCGTGGCTGGCGCTCCGCGGCCGCAGGCGCAGCAGGTCGCCCGGCTCGAAGGTCGCCATCCGGCGCAGCACATCGCGGGCGCGCCAGCCCTCGTCGACGCGCTCGAAGCCGCGCTCCATCTCCGCCACGTCGACGCCGCGGGCGTCCTCGGCGCTGAACACCGCCGCGCGGGCGCGCTCGATCATGCGCTTGTCGATGTCGGTGCCGAGGATCCTGAGCCAGCCGGTCGGGATCGTCTTGTGGCAGACGGCGGCCAGCGTGTAGGCCTCGGCGCCGTAGGAGCAGCCCGCGCTCCATGCCCGGACCTGTCCGCCGGCGGCCAGCTCGGGCAGCACGTCGCGCTCCAGGCGAGTCCACTGCTCGGGGTGGCGCCACAGCTGGGAGACGTTGATCGTCACGCGGTCCAGCAGCGCGTCGAGCTCGGCGGTATCCCGGCGCAGGCCGTCGAGGCAATCGGTCAGCCTCGCGATCCCCTTGCGGGCGAAGAACGAGCGCAGCCGTCGCTCCATCTGCGGGCGCTTGTACTGGGTCAGGTCGACGCCGCAGATCTGGCGCACGCCCTCGCAGAAGGCCATGTAGTCGTCGGCGCTGGAACCGATGGCGCTCATCGGTTCACCTCCGCCTCGATCGCCGCGGCCATCTGATCCAGCGGGAAGATCTCGTCGGCCAGCTTGGCCTCCACGATCGCCCGCGGCATCCCGTACACGGTGCAGGTCTGCTCGGCCTCGACCAGGATCCGGCCGCCCCGGCGGCGGACCTCCTTGGCCCCGCGCAGGCCGTCGTTGCCCATGCCCGTGAGCACGACGAGGGTCAGCCGATCGCCCCACTTGGCGGCGGCATCCTCGATCAGCAGGTCCGCGCGCGGCCGCAGGCCGCCCAGCGGGGCCTCGTCGGACAGCGTGACGTGGCCGTCGGTCCCCAGCCGGAGGTGGCGCCCGCCGGGGGCGACCAGCGCCACCGTGGGATCCCACGTCTCGCCGCCCTGCGCCTCCCGGACGTTGAGCGGGCCGCTGCGGTCCAGGCGCGCCGCCAGCGAGGCGGTGAACCCGGCGGGCATGTGCTGCACGATCATCGTGCCCAGGCCCAGGGGCGAGGGCAGCGCCGGGACCACCGTGGCCAGCGCGCGCGGGCCCCCGGTCGAGGTGGCGATCAGCAGCGCCCGGGCGCCGGCGGCGCGCGGGGCCCTGCCGGCGCCGTTGACCGGCGCGCCGGCGCGCCGGCGCGCGAACGGCCGGCGGGTCCGGGTCGCCAGCTTGATCTTGGCCAGCAGGCTCTGCTCGAAGGCTTCGACCTCGCCGCTGCCGGCCGGCTTGGGGACCAGCTCGAACGCCCCCTCGGCCAGCGCGTCGACGGCGTAGGCGCCCTGTGCCGGCGAGAACGCGGACACGACCACCACCGGCAGGGCGGGGCCGCGGTGGCGCAGCGCCTTGAGCACGTCGATGCCGCCCATGCCCGGCATGGCCAGGTCGAGCGTCATCGCGTCCGGCCGCTCGCGCTCGCACACCGCCAGAGCCTCGTCGCCGTCCTTGGCCGTCCCGACGACGTCGATGCCGCCGCGGGTCAGCAGGTTGGAGACGATGCGCCGCATCAGGGCGCTGTCGTCGGCGACGACGACCCTGGGCTTGGTGGTGGTGCTCATCGGCGCGCGAACGGCAGGGGGCGGCGCCGGTCTACGCCGCGACCGAGAGGTCGGGGTTGGTGATGAAGATCGTGCTCAGGGTGAGCAGGACGATCAGGCGGTCGTCCATCCGGACGATGGCCTCGATCATGGTCGAGTCGGCTCCGGGCGCGTCCTCGATCTGCTCCTCGGTGACGGTCAGGACCTCCTCCACGGAGTCGACGATCACGCCGGCGGTCTCGGCGCCGGCCTCGACGATGACGATCTTGGACTGCTCGGTGAGCTCGGAGCTGATCCCGAGCCGGGCGGCCACGTCGTAGACGGGCACGATCCGCCCGCGCAGGCTGATCACGCCGCGGACCCAATCGGTCCGCGAGGCCACTGACCGCGGCTCCGCGTAGCGGATGATCTCGTTGACCGCCTGGATCGGCAGCGCGTAATGCTCCGCTCCCAGCGTGAAGACCACCAACTGCTGATGATTGGCTTGCTCTGACATCGTGTCTCACTCCTTGTTTCCGTAACGAGCCGTGGGCGCGTCCTGCGCGCGGCCTTCTGTCGTGATATTCGGCTGCACACGCCGCACCTTGAGGGTTTTCGAGGTGGGCGGACGGCGCCTTCGCGGGCGGGTCGCCCCCAGAGGCCACCGGGACGTCTACGGCCCTGAGGGCTTCTCACGCCCCGCGCAGCCGGCAGCGGCCACCCGTTGGGGCGTTTGCCGACGCCCAACCCGGCAGCGACGAAGGACGCGAATTCAGCCTGCGACGGGATCCGGCGAGGCCGGCGAGGCCGGCTCGGCCTCGGTCGCGTCGCCCTGGTCCGCGGCGGCGGCGGCGGTCAGGACCTGCGTCAGGCGCAGGCCGAACTGCTCGTCGATGACCACGACCTCGCCGCGGGCGATCGGCGTCCCGTTGACCAGCAGGTCCACGGGCTCGCCGGCCATGCGGTCCAGCGTCACCACCGAACCCTCGCGCAGCTCGAGGGTCTCCCCGACGGACATGCGCGCGCGGCCGATCTCGACGCTGAGGTCGACCGGCACGGCGCTGAGGCGCCGCAGGTCGGCGATCGCGTCGGCGGCGATCGGCCCGTTCCCGGCGCCGTCGCCGCTCAGCTGCTCGAAGTCAACGCCCTGGCTCATCGCTGCCTCCATTATTGAACGGCCAGGTCGGTGAACAGGATCTGGGTGACCTTGACGTCGGTCGTGGTCTTGATCGTGCTCAGGATCTGGTGCTCGAGGGTTGCCCGGCCGCCGGCGGACAGGAGCGTGGTGGAGCTCTCGTTGGTGACGGCGTTGGTGATGATCGCCCGGATGGCGGGCTCCTCCGGCAGCGTGCCGATGCCGGCCGGCGAAGTGGTCACACCCGTCGCCCCCGCGCCGTCGCTCTGGCCCGGGGCGAGGATGAGGCCGATCGTGGCGGTGGCGTAGCGCCCGTCGGTCAGGTTGAAGGTGAAGCCCTTGGGCAGGACGTAGATCTCGCCCGCGATCTTCGGCTTGGCCACGGCCGGCTTGGGTAGCAGCATCGTCTTGGCGACGTAGCCACCGCCGGCCACGACGACCAGGATGATGATGATCAGTTTCTTCTTCATGTCAGGTGCCTAGGAAGAGACGTCGGGATAGATACGGTCAAGCACGATGTCGACACGCCGGTTTCGCGCCCGGCCCGCCGGGGTGGCGTTCGAGGCCAGGGGGTGCAGATCGGCATAGCCGGCCGCTCCCAGGCGCTGCTCCGCAACCCCGTGGGCGAGCAGGTACTGCACGACCGAGACTGCCCGGTCGGTCGACAGGACCCAGTTGGACGGAAATAGCGCGCTGTGGATCGGTTGGTTGTCAGTGTTTCCTTCCACAGTTATCGGATGCGACGTATCAACATTGAGCAGATGACCGATCTCGTTCAGCAGCGGCATCCCTGCGGGTTGCAACGTGTCCGAGCCCGAGTCGAACAGCAGCTTGTCGGTGAGCACGTGCACGACCAGGCCCTGGCGGGCGATGACGGTCTGGACCTGGGCCGAGAAGCCGTGCGCTCGCGCGTAGGCGTCGAGCTCGGCCTTGAGCTTGACGAAGCTCGCCTGCTCCTGCTGGGCCGCGGCCGTCTGCGACATCGCCTTGGCGATCTGCTCGGCGGTCTGCTGGGTCGAGATGTTCGCGGGCTTGGGGATGCTGGGCGTCAGCGGCACGATCGACGGCACCTCGGCGGTGGCCGGCGTGTGCGCGCTGGTCGACTCCGACCCTGACTGCATGATCGCCCGGCCGCCGGAGAGGATCGAGCCGGAGAAGGCGGCCTTCAGCGACTGTTGGAGGGTCTGGTACTTGGAGATGTTCACTGACGAGATCGAGTACAGGACCATGAACAGCGCGAACATCAGCGTGAGCATGTCCGCGTAGGTCAGCAGCCAGCGCTCCTCGTTCTCCGGCGCCTCGTCGTGGCCGCGCTTGCGGCGTCCGCGCGCGGCCATCAGGCGGCTTCCTTCTGGGGCATCTCGGTGACCGAGCCGCCCTCTTCGCCGCCGCGCTCCTCGGGCGGCACGAACGAGCCGAGCTTCTCAGCCACCACGCGGGGGTTGTCGCCGGCCTGGACGGAGAGGATCCCCTCCAGCGTCAGGGTGCGCAGCTCGACCTCGGCCTTGGACAGCGCCTTGAGCCGGTTGGCGATCGGCAGGTAGATGACGTTGGCCGAGCCGACGCCCATCAGCGTGGCGATGAACGCCGACGAGATGGCGGGCCCCAGGGTCGACGGCGCTGATAGGTTGGACAGCACGTGGACCAGGCCCATGACGGTGCCGATGATGCCCATGGTCGGGGCGAAGCCGCCGGCCTTCTCGAACGGCGCCACGCCCTCGTGGTGGCGGGCCATCATGCCGTCGATCTCGGCCTCCAGCACCTCGCGCACCAGCTCGGGGTCAGAACCGTCGACGACGAGCTGCAGACCCTTGCGGGTGAAGTTGTCCTCGATCTCGGACGTTTGACCGTCGAGGGCCAGCAGGCCTTCGCGGCGCGCCTGTTCGGCGAAGCCGACGAGCTGCTGGACGCGCGCGTTGAGATCGAGCTCCGGCGGCCCGAACACCAGCTTGTAGAGCGCGGGGATCCGCTTCATGGCGGGCATGCCGCAGCTGGCCAGGGTGACGCCCCCGGTGCCGCCGATGATGATCAGCAGGGCGGGGATGTCCATGAAGGCAGCGGGACTTGTCCCGCCCATCATCGCGGACATGAGGATGCCGCCGGCGGCGACACCGATACCGATTGCGGTTGCCGGCTTCATTTCTCTTCTAAGATCGACCGCCGCCCGAAAATCTCAAGCGGTTTCGTGGCTCTCGTGTGATCCGTTGACGGGATGCAGGGCGGGGACCTTGCGCAGCGGGGTGACCCGGCGCAGCGCGCCGCGCTCCTCGCGCAGCTCGTGGCGGAGGATGAGCGCTTGGGCCAGCACGCGGGCCCGGTAGTCGACGATCTCGGCGGCGACCCGCTCGGGCGGCTCGGCGACGACGATCTTCTGGCCGTTGAGAAGCGTGATCACCGTGTCGGGCGTGGCCTCGATCGTGGTGATCGCGTCGGGATTGATCTGGAACGTGTCCACCGCGTGTCCCAGGCGGTGCAAGGTGATCATGGAGTGTTCTCCTGAGGGTGTGAGATGGTGAGATGAAAAGGGGGGCGGCATCCGTCGGACGCCGCCCCCTCAATTCAGCGCGGCTCAGCCTTGGGCCATGTTCACCAGCGTGCTCAGCATCGTGTTGCCGGTGGTGATGACCTGCGAGTTGGCCTGGTAGGTCCGCTCGGCGGTGATCATGTTGGTGAACTCGGTCGCCATGTCGACGTTGGACATCTCCAGCGACCCGGAGATCGTCTCGCCGAAGCCGCCGACGCTCGGCGTGCCCAGGGTGGCGGCGCCGGAGCTGGAGGTCGAGCTCCACAGGGAGCCGCCGTCGCGCTCGAGGCCCGCCTCGTTGGGGAACGTCGCCAGCGAGAGATAGCCGGCGGTCACCGTCTGGCCGTAGGTGGTGTCGGTTGAGTTCTCGTCCGTGTAGGTGACCGCTCCGTCCTGACCGACGGCCACGTTCGACGAACCCGGCGGGACGTTGATGTAGGTCGGGGTCGAGGAGCTCGAGCTGCTCGGCGCGGTCGCGCCCATCACGTACTGACCGCTCTGCGTGGTCAGGAAGCCCTGCGAGTTGAGCGTCAGGTTCCCGGCCCGGGTGTACTGCTCGGTGTTCGGGAGGTTGGAGGTGTAGGGAGACGTGGTGCCGGGATCGCCGTTGCCGACGACCAGGAAGCCGTCGCCCTGGATGGCGATGTCCAGCGCGTTGCCCGTCGTCTGCAGCGAGCCGGCGCCCATCTCGTTGTCGATCGAGCCGACCTCGACGCCGAGGCCGACCTGCTTGGCGTTGGTGCCGCCGTTGTAGCCGTTGGGCCCGGTCGGGGCCGCCAGCGTCTGCGACAGCTCATCGACGAATGAGGTCGACTGCGTCTTGTAGCCGATCGTGTCGGAGTTGGCCAGGTTGTTGGCCGTCACGTCCAGCATCGTCTGGGATGCTTCGAGGCCGCTGATCGCGGCGTACATGCCTCGCATCATCGGGGCATCACTTCCTTTCTCGGCCTCCTCACAGAGGTCCGGCCGGGTTCGAATCCGTTCTCGCCCTAAGCGATTACGGCACTGTCGATGTTTGTGAACACGTGCTCGCGCATGTGCTCGGAACCCACCGCCGTGACGACGGTGTTGTTGGGGACCGACACCACGAACGCGGTGTTGTCCACAAAGACGACCGCGGCGCGCGACCCCTTGGTCGCCGCCCGGGACATGCCACCCGTCAGCCGCTGCATGGTCGACTGGTCGAGCGGGATCCCCCGCTGGTTCACGCGCTCAAGCGCGTGGCGGGAGAAGGTCGGAGCCTGCGGCGCCGTCGTGCTCTGGGCGAGCACGTCGGCGAACGACGGGCCGCCGGCCGCTGGGGCCGGGGCCGGCGCCGTGGGCGCCGTCGGCCCGACGACTCCCGCGCCCGGTGTGACGAGCGCGACGTTGGGGACGATCCCGCTCACGAAGCATCCGTGACGCTGGACAGCGCGATCCCGGTCTCGGAACCGATCGTCAGCGTCGGGCCGGTGGTGGAGGTGAAGTCGATCTTGGACACGGTGCCGCTCGCCGACTGGCCGTTGGAGTCGGTGTAGTCGACGGTGTGGCCCAGCAGCGCCAGCGCGGTGGCCGCCGAGCCCTGGTTGTTGGCCGTCGAGGTGTTGGAGGCGATGTTGGTCTCGGTCTCCAGGCTGGAGAACTGGGCCAGCTCGCTCAGGTACTGCGTCGGATCGTCCGGCGACAGCGGGTTCTGGTTCTGGAGCTGGTCCATCATCAGCTGCAGGAAGTCGTTCTCGCCCAGCCCGCTGGTGCTGTCGGCGCTGTTCTGCGTGCTCGGCGTCAGGGTGGAACCCGACGTGCTCAGGGTGGAGGAGCCGTTGATGCCGGTGGTGCTCATGTCGTGATCCTTTCGGTCGGTGTCGCGGCCGTCAGGCGAGGACGTTCACCAGTGCGGCGCTGGAGAGGCTCTGGGTGGGAATGTCAGTGGAGACGGCGTCCGTCGCGTCCGCGCCGGCGTCGTCGTCGGTCTCCTCGTTCCCGGCGGCGCCGGACCCCGAGGAGGCCTCCATCTGCTCCCGGGACGAGCGCTGCTGGTTCGATGACTCGATGTCCAGCCGCAGAAGATGGGTGCCGTTCTGCTGCAGCTGCCGGCGCAGGTCGTCGCTGTTCTGCGACAGCGTCGCCGCCGCCTCGGGGTGCTCGGTGACGACTCGCGCGACGAGGCCGTCGGGGGTCTTCTGCAGATGGATCTGGATCGTGCCCAGCGACTCGGGCGAGAGCTGGATGCGGGCCACCGAGACGCCGCCGCTGGCGCCCATGGCGATCGTCGCCGAGACCTTCTCGGCGGCCTCGGCCAGGCGGACCCCGTAGGAGGTGGGCACCGCCGCCGGGCTGGGCGGGGCGGGCGCTGGGGTGGCCGGCGCGGCGGGCGCGGCGAAGGGGATGCTGGTGGTGGCCGGCGCCGCGGCGGACGCCGCGGGGGCGGGCGCCGGGGCGTTCGCGCCGGCGTTCTGAGCGGAGCTGTCGGCTCCGGCGTTGGCGTTGCCCCCGCCGTTGCTGCCGGCGTCGCCGCCGGTGGTCGCGCCGCCGTGGGAGCCGGCAGGGGCGACGGCGGCCGGCGTCGTGCCGGTCGTCGCCGCCTCGGCCGACTGGAATGCGGCCCCCGGAGAGGAGGGAGGAGCGGGGGTCGCGGGCACAGTCTGGGTCACGCCGGCGGCGGTCGACGGGGTTGGCGTCGGCGCGGTCGGGCTCGCGGGGGCCGCCGGCGTCGTGGTGGAGGGCGCGGTCGTGGCCGCCGCCGCAGCGGCGGCGGGGGTCGCCGGTGCCGGCTGGGTGGCGGGCGCGGGCGGCGTGGCCGGCTGGGCCGGAGCGGGCGACCCGCCGCTGACGGCCTGGCTGAGATTGCTGAGCGCCGTCCGCATATCAGTGGCGGTGGACCCGGCGCCGGCGGTCGCGACCGGGGTGGCGGCGGGCGCCTGGGCGCCGGCGGCGGCCGGAGTCGCACCGGCGGCGGGCGGAGTCGCACCGGCGGCGGCCGGAGTCGCACCGGGAGTGGCGGGCGCCGCATCCGAAGTGGCGGGCGCCGCATCGGGGCCGGTGGAGGCCGGAGCCGTCGCCGCCGCAGCGGCCGTGGCCGGAGCAGTCGCGGCACCGGCGGCGAATGCCACCAGCGCCGCGCGCAGCGATCCCGACGCGGCGCCCGCGCTCGCGGGAGCGCCGGACGCGGTGCCGGCGACCGGGGTCGTCGACGCATCGGCGGCTGTCTGCCCGGAGGCCGGAGTCGCGCCGGCGGCGCCCTGCGCCGGCGCCGGGGCCGGCGCCGGGAGCGAGTTGACGATCGCGGTGGAGACGAGCGCGTTGGCATCCGTCTGGCCCGGCTGGCTCGCGGCCGCGGCGCTGCCCTGTCGCTGGGCGGAGCCGCGCGAGGCCGAGTTCCCGTTTCGCGGGCCGCTCTTCGTGGCGGTCTGCGGTGTCTGGCCTTCCGCAGCTGCGGTCCGGGCCACCTGATCAGAGAGGACGCTGGCGAACGCATCCGCCGGCGGGCCGCCCGGTGTGGGCGGACCGGCGCCCGGTGGGGCCGCGGTGGAGTTGGAGCCGCTGAGCGCCGCCGACTGTGGGTCGGTCGCGCCCGGCGCGACGGAGCCGGTCGGGGCGGGGCCGCCGGCCGGCGAGCTCGTCGGAGCGGTCGCCATCGTCAGCATCGATCCCGATCCCATGGAGGGAGTCATGCCGCCCTCCGGCGAAAGCCGTTGAGCGCGATCTCGTCGAGCGTCGCCGCTTCGATCCGCGCCTGCTCGCGCTCGTGCTCGATGCGCCGGTTCTCCTTGAGGCGCTCCAGCGCCTGGCGCTCGCGGGCCGCGGTCGTCAGCTGCTCGCGGCGCACTTCCAGTGCCTGCTCGCGCCGGCCCAGGTCGTCCTCGCTGGCCTGCTGGACCTGCTCGGAGCGCTCCAGGTACGCCTGGCGGGCGATCAGGTCGGCGGCGGTCACCGCCATGGCGGTCGCGCCGAGCTGGGCCTCGCGGGCCTTGGCCACCCGCTCGGCGGCCAGCTGGACCTCGCGCTCGGAGCGGATGCGGTCCTGCATCGCGCCGGCGAACGCCTCCTTGGCCTCATCCTCGGCGCGCTCGCGCAGAGCGCGCACGCGTTCGAGCCTGAATCGGAACGAGGGACCGGTCATGATCGGGTTGTCGGCCGCGCGGCCGCGGTCTTCAGCGGGTGTGGACGGTTATTCGACGGATGCATCGGCGTCGGCGTGAGTCGCGTCGGAATCGGCGCCGGGCTCAGCGGGCCAGGGCCAGGGAGGGGATGGCGGCCGGCGCGCCGGCGACGGCGCCGACCGGAACCTGCGGCGGGCGGACGGGCGCGGTGGGCGGCGCGGGCAGCACCTCGACTGGCGCGGGGGCCAGGTCGGCGGGCCCGGGCACCTGGCTGCCGAGCTCGATCAGGGCGGCGTCGGCGTCGTGCATCGACGTGAAGTCCTCCACCCGCTGGCGCAGGAAGGCGTCCATCGCCGGGCGCAGGGCGATGGCCGCGTCCAGCAGCGCATCGGTCCCCCGCTGGTAGGCGCCGATCGAGATCAGGTCCTCCTTCTCCTTGTAGGCGGCCAGCGCCGAGCGCAGTCGCTGCCCGGCCTGACGTACCTCGGGGGTCGTGATCTCGCTCACCAGCCGGCTGACGCTCTGCAGCACGTCGATCGCGGGGTAGTGGCCGGCGTGGGCCAGCGACCGGGTCAGCACGATGTGGCCGTCGAGGATCGAGCGGACCGCGTCGGCGATCGGCTCGTTCATGTCGTCGCCGTCGACCAGGACGGTGTACAGGCCGGTGATCGAGCCGCGCGGGCTGGTGCCGGCGCGCTCGAGCAGGCGAGGCAGCAGGGCGAACACGCTGGGCGTGTAGCCACGGGTGGCCGGCGGCTCGCCGATGGCCAGCCCGACCTCGCGCTGGGCCATGGCGAAGCGGGTCACCGAATCCATCATCAGCATCACGTTGTGGCCCTTGTCGCGGAAGTGCTCGGCGATCGCGGTCGCGGTGAACGCCGCCTGGATGCGGACCAGCGCCGGCTGATCGGAGGTGGCCACGACGACGACCGAGTGGGCCAGCGCGTCGCCGAGGTCGCGCTCGATGAACTCGCGCACCTCGCGGCCTCGCTCCCCGACCAGGGCGATGACGTTGACGTCGGCGGTGGTGGAGCGGGCGATCATGCCCAGCAGCGATGACTTGCCCACCCCCGAGCCGGCGAAGATTCCGAGCCGCTGGCCCTGGCCGCACGGCACCAGGGTGTCGAGCGTGCGCACGCCCAGACCGACCCGGTCGGTGATCCGCGGCCGCGTCAGGGCGTCCGGCGGCGACGCGGTCGCGCGCCGCCAGGTGATGTCCTCCAGCTCGCCCACCCCGTCCAGCGGTGTGCCCAGCCCGTCGAGCACCCGTCCGAGCAGGCGGTCGCCGACCGCCACCTTGAACGGGTTGCCGGTCGGGTGGACCGCGGTGCCGGGGCCGATGCCGCTCAGCTCGCCGAGCGGCATCAACAGCGTCCGGCCGCCGCGGAATCCGACCACCTCGGTGGGGACCTGACCCGTCCCACCCCGGTCGCGACCGTCGCCGACCAGGCAGATCTCACCCATCTCCACCTGGAGGCCGGTCGCCTCGATGATCAGTCCGATCAGATCGCGCACCCGCCCGCGGCGGCGTGCCAGATCCTCATCCTGCAGCACACGCGCCACCCGGCCGAGGGCCGGACGCGCGAACGTGTCACTCCCCATCGTCGGCGTCCTCGTCGGGGCCGGCGAGCTCCGCGGCGACGATCTCGCGCGCCCGGGCCAGCTGGGTCTCGAGCGACGCGTCGATCTCGCCCTCGTCGGTGCGGGCCAGCACGCCGCCGCGCCCGACGCGGCGGTCGGACTGGACGTTGAGATGTTCGATGCCGCCCAGCTGCGATTGCAGTGCGGTCACCGACTCGATCATCAAGTCGAGATCCGCCGGGTTGACGACGAGCGTCACGTGGCGGCGGTCGCGGATCCGGCGCAGCGCCACCGCGGCGATGTCGACCATACGCTCCGGCTCGACGTCGATCGCGCCGGCGACGATCTGCTCGGCCAGCCGCAGCGCCAGCGTGATCGCGTCGCGCTCCAGCTCGGCGACGATCTCGTCGCGAAGCGACTCCAGGGCGCCGACGGTACCGGCCAGCGCCTGCAGCGACGGCTCGGTCTCGACGCGAGCGGAGGCCAGGCCGGCGGCGCGGCCCTCGGCCTCCCCGGCGGCGCGGGCGTGCTCGCGGATCTGCTCGGCCTCGGAGTGCGCGGCGGACAGGACGTCGGCCACGCCGGTGACCGACCCGACCGGTGCGTCGAGCTGGCGGAAGGTGTAGGCCGCGATCGTCGCGGCGGCCGACTCAGAAGACAACGTCGTCGTCCGATCGGCTCAGCACCACGGCGCCGGCCTCCTCGAGCTTGCGCACGATGGCCACGATCCGGCCCTGCGCCTCCTCGATGTCGCGTTTGCGCTGCGGGGGCTGGAACTCCATCTCCTCGACGAGCATCTGGGCGCCGCGCTCGGACATGTTGGCCAGGATGCGGTCCTTGACGTCCTCGGCCACGCCGCGCAGGGCCAGCGCGAGGTCCTTCTGGTCGGCCTCGCGCAGGATCAGCTGGATGGCGCGGTCGTCGAGCTTGGTGATGTCCTCGAAGACGAACAGCAGTCGCCGGACCTCGGCGCCGAGGCTCTCGTCGGTCTCGGTGATCGAGTCGAGCACGTTGCGCTCGGTCGAGCGGTCGGCGTGGTTGAGGATGTCGGCCAGCGATTTGATCCCGCCCGCGGCCGAGAAGTCCTGCTGGACGACGTTGGCCAGCTTGGCCTTCATCACTCCCTCGACCTGCTTGACCACATCCGGGCTGGTCTCCGACATCCGCGCGATGCGCAGCGCGATCTCGGGCTGCTCGCCCTCGGGCAGGTTCGACAGCACCTGGGCGGCCAGCGTGGTGTGGAGGTTCGCGATCACCAGCGCGGTCGTCTGGGGCGACTCGTTGCGCAGGAAGGTGACGACCTGCTCGGGCGGCGTGCGGCGCAGGAACTCGAACGGCCGCTTCTCGATCACGCTCGACAGGCGCCCGATGATCTCGGTGGCGCGCTCGGTCCCGAGCGCCCGCTCGAGCACCTCGCGCGCGTACTCGACGCCGCCGGCGTTGAGCGAGTCATAGGCCTCGACCATCGCGGCCATCTCGCCCAGCACGCCGTCCGCCACGCCCGGCTCCAGGAACTGCAGCTTGGCCATCTCGAGCGAGAGGGATTCGATCTCCTCGTCGCGCAGCCGCGAGAAGACCTGCGCCGCGCGCTCGGTCCCGATCGAGACCAGCAGCACCGCCGCCTTCTGGCGGCCCTTGATCTTGGCCAGCGCGGCCGATGCCGCCGCGTTGACGGCCGGCGAGTTGGGCTTATAGACCTCGACAGCGGACATCGGGCGCTAGTCCTCCTCGGTCATCCAGGCGCGCACCTGCTGGGCGACGCGATCGGGGTCGCGCTCCACCAGGTCCTCGACCTGGCGGCGGGCCACGTTGACCGGCGATTTGAGCGCCATGACCTCGGTGTCCGGGCCGCCGACGACGTTCACCGCGCCGTTGCCGCCCTGACGGGCCTCGAGCGAGGCCAGCGTCCGGGGCGACTCGAGCTCGCGCAGCCAGGTCGGCTGGCCGGCGAAGTTCTCACGCTCGCGCCGGCGCAGCATCCGCCCGCTGAAGATCAGGAAGATCAGCGAGCCCAGGCCGATCACGCCGTACTTGGCGTAGCTCACCATCTTGCTCGTGCTGGAGGTGGCCGCCGGGGTCGGGGTCGCCGTCTTGGCGAAGGACAGCTGACCGAGCGACAGCACGTCGCCGCGCTTGGCGTTGAGGCCCACGGCGTTGGACACCGCGGACTTGATCGCCGGCAGCTCGGCGGCGGGCACCGTCTTGTCGACCAGCACCGACACGCTCTGCTGGGTGATCGCGCCCGGGGCGATCACCGAGTGGGTGATCGTCTTGTCGACGCCGTAGGAGGTGTTGGTCGTCTGATTCTTGTAGCTGGAGTTGCTGCTGCCCGAACCGCTGGTCGCCGTGTATGCGGGGATGTTGGAGGCCGTCCCGGCCGTGCCCGACGCGGTTGGGCTGCCACCCTTGAGCGTCTCGGTCGACGTCTGCTGGGTCAGCGGCACACCCTTCTTGGCGTAGGCCAGCGTGTCCTGGGTCGCCTGGTTGGCGTTGACGGTTGAGTTGACCACGACCTGGGCCTTGCCCGCGCCGAGCGTCTGGGCCAGCATCGCGTCGACCTCGCTGGACATGGTCGAGTCGTACTTCTGCTCGGCGGCTTCCTGGGAGAGCAGACCGCCGGAGCTCGAGGTGCTCGACGAGGGCCACAGCAGCGAGCCGTCCGCGCCGGTGATGGTCACCTTGTTCAGCGACAGCCCGGGAACGCTGGAGGAGACCAGCTGGGCGATGCCGCGGACCTGGCTGGCGTCCAGCGAGCTCCCGCCCAGCAGCACCGAGGCGGTGGCCGGCTGGGTCGAGTCCGAGAACAGCTGGTCCTGGCTGTTGGGCAGCACCAGGTTGACCTCGGCCGAGGAGACGCCGTTGATGGTGTCGATGGTCGAGGCCAGCTGGCCCTCGAGCGCGCGCTCGTAGGTGATCTGCTGCTGGAAGTTGCTCTGGCCCAACTGCTGGCTGTCCATCAGCGTGAAGCCCGGCTGCTGGGTGGTCAGCAGGCCGGCCGTGGCCAGCGCCACGCGGGCCTGGGCGGTCTGGCCCGACTGGACAGCGATGGCGGTGCCGTTGTTCTGCAGCTGGTAGGAGATGCCCTGGGCGCTGAGGGTGCTGGTGATCTTGCCCGTCTGGGTCGGATCGATGCCGGCCATGAGCGTCGAGTAGCTCGGCGAGGAGGCCATCTGCATGACGACCACGAGGAACACGATCGCCACGGCGACCGAGCCGCCGATCATCGCCCAGCCCTTGGGCGACATCTTCTTGAAGGTGTCAGCGAGATTTCCCATGGCCTACATCTGGGTCTGGAAGATGGTGTTGGTCGCGTCGGTCAGCTTGTCGCGGATCTGGGACGCGAGATCCATCGACAGCGACGCGTTCTCGACGGCGGTGATCGCCGTGGTGGGATCGCTGACCGTGCCGGTGGCCAGCCCCTGGGCCGCGCTGGTCGCGTTGGCCTGGGTGGCCTCGAGCGAGTTCATCGCGCTCGACAGCGCGCCGCTGAAGCCGCCGGGGGCAGTGGCGTTGGTGCCGGCCGAGACGTTGGCCCCGCTGCCGAGCGTGCCGACGGAGCCGACTCCCCCCGAGCCCAACGCGTTGATCGCGCCTGAGATCGCCGGGATCATTTGAGGAGATCCAGGGTCTTGGAGAACATGGTCTTGGCCGTGTCCATGGCGGTCACGTCAGCCTGGTAGGAGTCGGATTCATCGATCAAGTCGGTCATCTCGGTGACGGGGTTGACATTCGGCATCTTCACGTAGCCCTGCGCGTTGGCCCCGGGGTGACCGGGGTCGTAGACGAGCTGATCGGGCGTCGGGTCGTTGACGATCCCGGCCACCTCAACGCCCCCCGGCGTGGGCGAGCTGCCCATCGCGCCGGCGAGGGTGTTGGAGAAGGTGTTGCCGCCGACCTGCTGCAGGACGACCTCCTGGCGCTGGTACGGCTGGCCGTTGGTGCTGTCGGTGGTCTGCGCGTTGGCGAGGTTCTCGGAGGTCACGTCCATCCGAGTACGCTCGGCGGTCAGCCCGCTGGCGGCGATGTCGATCGCGTCGAAGAAGCTCATGAGCCGTTGCCGATCGCGGTCTGCAGGATCGATTCGCGCTGGGCGGCGACGGCGGTGAGGTCCTCGTAGAGCAGGCCGTTGGAGGCCAGCTCGGCCGAGGTCTGCTCGTCGTTGACGCTGTTGCCGTCGGCGTCGACGGCGCCGCCGACGTTGGACGGGCTGTAGCTGACCGACGTGGGCGACTGGCCGGCCGCCATGGCGTTGGCCAGCGTGCTCTGGAAGTTGACGTCCGTCGCCTGGTAGCCGGGGGTGTCGGCGTTGGCCAGGTTGTTGGTCAGCAGGGTCTGGCGAAGCTCGGAACCCTGCATGGCGGATTCGAGCGCAAGCTGAGTGGTATCAAGGAGGGACATAGGTTCAGGTCGCGTAGCACTGGCCCTCCTTGGGCTCTCCATGACCGCTCCGTGCGGTCACCACATATGTCGGCGTTTCGCCGAACTTCTTTAGCGGTGAATCGGTGAGGAGACGGCGAAAACCGCGCTCCTCACGGAGATTCAGGCGCGGGCGACGATTCGCCGGCCGGTGGCGCGCACCGGCGCGTAGCCGTCGGCGGTCCGCTGGGCCCGGCGCAGCTGCCCGGCCTCGAGCAGGAGGACCTCGCGGACTCGCAGCAACTCGATCTCAACGCGCTTGCTCAGCCGTGAGCAGCGCACGAGCACATCGCCGGCGCTCGCCGGCGGCGCGGCCGGCAGGGAGTCCTGGAGCGCGACGCGGGCCTGCTGGACGGCCGGCAGCTCTCCGAGTCGCCGTTCGCCCACCAGCTGCAGCTCGTACTCGATCAGCGAGGCGAGCCGCTCGTAGGGCTGTGTGCTCGGATCACTCATGGTCGGCGATCGCCGCCCACGACTCGCGCAGCTTCCCGAGCAGCTCGTTGATCTCATCGAGCTTGGCCGGGTCCTGTGCGATGCGGGCCTGGCGCAGGTGACCGAGCGAGAACGTGTAGATGGCGTACAGCCGCTCCGAGATCTGCCCCTGCTCCATGTCCAGCGTGTTGCGCAGGTGGCGGATGATGTTCTCGGCCCGGGTGAGCTTGTTGTGCGCCACCACGATGTCGCTCTCGCCCATGGCCACGGCGGCCTGGTGGAGGAACCTCCGGGCACCGTCGTAGAGCATCACGATCAGCTGGCCCGACGATGCGGTCAGCACCGAGTTGGCGCGGTAGGCATTGGGGGAGTAGGTGGCGGCGTAGGGGCTCATTGTGTGCTTGGTGGTCAGTCCTCAGGACAGTTTGAATTGACGAACGACACCCTGCAGGCTCTCCGCGGTACTCGCCAGCTCGCCGGCCGAGGCCGCGATCTGCTGTGCGGAGGCACTGGTCTGCTCGGTGGTTGCCGAGACCTGCTCGGCCGAAGCCGACGACTGCTCGGCGACGCTCAGGACGGCCTCGATGCTCTCCTGCATCTCAGTGCCCGAGGCGACGATCTGGGCGACCGCGGCGTTGATCCGCTGGACGCGCTCATCCATATCCTGCACGCTGGAGTCGATGCGCTCGAACGCGTCGCGGGCCTGCTCGACGATCGCCACGCCGTCCTGGGTCTGGCGGGCGCCGGCGGAGACCACGTCGATGGCCTTGGTCGTGCCGGCCTGGATCTGGCCGATGAGGTCGGCGATCGAGCCCGCGGCGGTCTGGGATTCCTCGGCGAGCTTGCGGACCTCTTCGGCCACGACGGCGAATCCCCTACCCTGCTCGCCGGCGCGGGCGGCCTCGATCGCTGCGTTGAGCGCCAACAGGTTGGTCTGCTCCGCGATGCCGGTGATGGTGTCGACGATTCCGCCGATCTGCTCGCTCATCGAGCCCAGCTCGTGCATCTGGGAGGTGATCTCGCCCGAGGACTCGTGCACCGCGCGCATGGCGTCGGTGGCACGGCGAACGGCCTCGGCGCCCTCCTCGGCGACCTCGCGGGCCTGCCGGGCGGCGGCGGCGGTCTCGCCGGCGTCGCCGGCGGAGGCCTCGGACGCCGCGGCCACCTGGGCGGTCATCGCCCGCGCTCTCTCCAGCGACCGGACCTGCCGTTCTGCGCCTTCGGCGACCGAGCCGACGGCGTTGGCGATCTCGCCCACGGCCATGCCGGCCTGCTGGCTGGACTGAGCCATCTCGCTGGAGGCGGTGCCGACGCTGTCGGAGCTCAGCGCGATGTCGTGGATCGTCGCCGCCAGCTTGGCGCGCATGCGCGAGAACGCCTGCCCGAGCACGTCGCGTTCGGACCGGGGCGTGATCTCGGCGGTCAGGTCGCCGTCGGCCACCTGCTCGGCGGCGCCGGCCATCTCGCCCAGGTAGGCGACGGAGCTGCGGAAGGCGTGGGCCAGGCGGCCGATCTCGTCGTCGGTGTCCGCCGTGACGACGACCTCGAGGTCGCCCTCGGAGATCTTCTCAGCCGCGGCCGTCATCTCCTCCAGCGGTCGGGTGATCGACCGCGCCAGCCACAGGGTGATCAGCACGGCGAGCACGATCACGATGAGCGCGACGATGATCACCAGCTGCACCGAGCTCGACGCCGCCGAGTCGGCCTGGGCGTCGATCGCCGCGGCCTCATCGGTGATCGTCTGCCCCATCCGGTCGAAGTCGGCCTGAGTCCGGTTCGAGGACCGCGCGTTGTCGACCGTCACCAGCCGCACCGCCTTGACGTCGTGGCCGGCGAGCGCGGCGGCGTGCATCCGCATGGTGAAGGCGTAGTAGGTGTTCAGCTCGGCGAGCGTGGCGTTGGCCGCGGCGCGGATCTTGGGATCGACGGCGTTGACGATGAGCCAATGCAGCGCGGTGACCGCCTGGGCGTGGCCCTGGACGACCTGGCCCCAGGTGGCGCTCGCCAGCTTGCGCTGCTTGGGATCGTGCAGAACCGCGAGCGCCGCGTACATGTTCATCTGGTCGTCGGCGGTGAGCCAACCCTCGTACGCGCCGTGCTCGGTGCGGAAGTCCTTGAACGCGGTGTTGACCGAATGGACCCTCGTCTTCTGGCCCATCAGGCCGCTGGTGGCCACGACCACGCAGATCGCGCCGAGCATGACGAGCGCGATCGCCATGCCGAACAGGCGGCCGCGCACGCCCAGACGGGCGACGAACGACGGCAGGGCGGGCCCGGCGCCGGCGGAGGTGACAAGGTCGGCGCGGTGGTGGCCGCTGCCGGTGGCCGCGTCGTCGGCGGTGTGTGTCCCAGGGCTCATGCCAGTGTCATCGACAACGATCACCAGAAATTGAGCAGGTTCCCTGCCGGCGCGGGTGACTCGGCGCGGGCGAAGGGGTCCTACGACGACGGCAGCGCCGCGATCTGGCTGGTCAGCCAGCTCGATGTCGACTGGTTGGTCGACAGCGCGGACTCGAGCGTGGCGTACTCCTGTACCAGCGTGTTCTGCTTGTCAGTGAGTGCCGACTGCATCGACGAGATCTGGTTGTTGAGCTGCGTGACCTCCGCCGTGTCACCGGTGATGCGAGCGTCGATCGTGCCCCCGGGATCCGCGGAGTTGTTGACCATGATGCTGAACGATGAGGCCCACTTGGACAGTACGTTCTGCACGCCCTCGGGATTGGACGCCAGCTGGTTGGTGAGCGTGGTCGCGTCCAGGGTCAGGTTGCCGTCCAAAGCCGACTGTGACTCTGCGGCGCTGCCGGTGGTGGCACCGGTGCTGACGCCGATGTCGAGCATCGTGGACAGGCCGGTGGGCAGGCCCGACCCTCCGGTGTACATCGCCGACCGCATCGACGTCAGCAGGTCCTGGAGCTCGGGATCCTGGTACAGGGTGCCGGTGCCCGGGGTGCCGCTCGTGGGTGCCGTGGTCAGCGCGGACTCGATCGAGCTGATCGTCGAGTTGTACTGAGTCATGAAGGTGTTCAGGGCCGACTGAATGTTGCTGCTCGAGGGTGCCGGCGCGGCGACGTTGATCGTCACCGGCCCCGTGGTGGTGGTGACGCCCGTGAGCGAGAGCGACACGCCGGCGATGGCGCCTGTGACCGTGTTGGAGGCTGACGTACCGCTGACGCCGTCGACGCTGTACTCGGCGTTTTGTCCCTCCTTGGCCAGCGACGTCTGCTCGGTCATCGTGCCGCCCGAGTCCTGCACCTGAATGAAGTTGGTACCGGTATCACCCGTGGCACGGCTTGACAGAACGACGGTCCCGGAGTTGGTGGCCGCGGCGTAGACGTCGAGGTTGGAGTTGGAGTTGATCGAGTTGACGAAGCTCGAGATCGACTCGCCGGCGGACACCGACACCTGCTGCCCGTCGATCCCGACCGTGTCGGCACTGGCCGGGCTGGCATAGGTGAAGGTCCGCTGTGCGGAGTTGGCCAGCTGAGTCACCGACACCTGGTAGCCGCCGATGCCGGCGCCCGTGCTGCTGGTCGCCTGCACCCGTGTGGCGTCGGACGAGGTGACCGCCTGCGTGGTGTTGAACAGGCTGGGGTCCCCCAGGGCCTGAGCGTCGGCTGACAGGGTCTGCAGCTGGCTCTGGATGTTGGTCAGCGCGGTGTTCTCCGCGGTCAGGTTCGTCGTCTGGTTCTGGAGATTGGTGACCGGCTGCTCATAGATCGCCATCTCCTCCTGGATGATCTGATCGGTATCCAGGCCGGAGGCCAGGCCGGTGATCTGCTGGGCCGCGCCGGAGCCCAGCGAGCTCAGCATGTAGCCGGTCTGGTTGGCGGAGGTGGTGGAGCTCGAGGTGGACGAGACGGAGCTTGACGACATGGTGTTCCTAGTCCTTTCCGGTCAGTCCAGCGGTGCCCCGGCGGCGAGGTCGAGTACCCGGCGCGCCGGGACGGTGCCGACCGGCGTGCCCTCGAGATCGAGCACCACCACGGTCAGCTCCCCGGTGTCGGGGGCGAGTTGGAAATGCAACCTGCGGCCCGACGCCTCCAGGCGGTCGTAGGCGGTTCCGGCCCCAGCGATCGCTCGCAGCACCCCGGGGGGCGGCGAATCGGGAATCGCGGATGAGCCGGTGATGCGAGCCGTCGGAAGGTCCATGCTGGGGATAATCGAGCGACCCGGGACACAACTTGAGCGTGCTCATCTATCTGTCCAAGCTTCCTCGAACCTATGCCGAGGCCGGGACCGGCAGGCGCCCCGCCACGGCGCGGGCGGCCGCTGACTGCGGATCGAGTTCGAGCGCCCCGGCGATGAAGTTGGCGGCATCCTCGAGCATCCCGTGGCGCTCGGCGACCCGCGCCAGCCCGATCAGCCCGCGGGCATCGGGCGCCGGCGAGCAGGCGGCCATCCACTCCTGGGCAGCCTGGGCGAGCAGTCCGTGGGCGAGGTACATCTCCGCCAGCAGCTCCTGCTGGTCACGGCGCGGCAGCTGCGAGCGCTGGAGCGCCGGCAGCAGCGCGACGAACCGCGCGCCGTCGGCGCCGCGCAGCAGCATCTCGAGCAGCACTCCCAGCAGCGGCGCGCCGGCGACCGGCAGGCCTTCGGGGGCCTCGCCACCGGCGGCGATCGCCGCCCAGGCCTCGAACACCTGACGCTCGGCGGCGGGGACGCCGGCCTGCTGTGCCCGCCCCAGCGCGGGCGCCACTCGGTCTGGGCCGGCGCGGCCGATCAGCCCGCACAGCTCCAGCCGGCAGGCCAGCGCGGCATGGGCGTCGTCGGCGGGGACGAGATGCGCCTGCTCGGCGGCGGCCGCCCACTCCCCGCGGGTCAGCTCCAGCTCGGCCAGGGCGACGCGGGCGCGGGTGTTCTTGGGGGCGGCCTCAAGCGCCAGGCGGAACTGCTCCGCCGCGGTCGAGGCGGCGCCGGCCTGGCGCAGGACGCCGGCGACGGCGATCCGGACCATGGCGGGCAGTGAGTCGAGCCGCGCGAGCTCGACCACGACCGCGTCGGGCGCCACGCCGTCGCGCAGCAGCGCGGTCGCGTAGGGCCCGGCGACGGCCAGGAAGTCCGGGTGGTGTTCGACGCACCACTCCAGCGCGGTGCGGGCGGCTCCGGCGTCGCCTCGCTCGAGCTCGAGCTCGGCGCGGGCCAGCCGGGGCAGGAAGGTGCCGCCGCCGACCATGGCGCCGTAGCGGGCCGGCGCGTCGCCCATCTCCAGGCAGCGGTCATACAGCGAGACCGCCTCGTCGAGCTGGCCCAGGGCCTGGGCCACGCGGGCCTGGGCCAGCACCATGTCGGTGAGGTCGGGGAACAGCTCCAGCGCCTCGGTCGCGGTGCGGCGCGCGTCGTCGAGCCGTCCGCACATCCGCTGCACCAGAACCAGCCGCCCGAACAGCGCCGGCGCATACTCGCAGGTCAGCAGGCTGCCGTCCCCGGCCAGCATCGCCTTGGCGCGCTGGAGCTCCTCGACCGCGGCGGCGACGTCGCCGGCGGCGGCGTACTCCGAGCCGAGGTTGAAGTGCAGGAACGGCGTCGGGGTCGACTCGGCGGCCTGGCGGCGCAGCAGCTCGACGTTGCGCTGAGACTTCTCCTTGGCCTCGCGGACCGAGCCCAGGTAGCCGTAGTGCGTGACGCGGACGGCGGTCTGGGCGACCCGTCCGGGAACGTAGGTGGGCAGGGTGTGGGCGATCTGCTCGTGCAAACGGTCCTTGAAGCGGTATTCGGCACGGTTGCGGAACACGCGCAGCGCGTTGTTGGCGACGGCCGTCCCGTCGCCGACCTCGCCGGTGTAGCTGGTCTCGACCAGGTAGAAGGCCTCGCGCCATGTCTGCCCGGTCAGCTCGCGCAGGCGCGGGGCGTCCTCGACGGCCAGGATCTCGTCCGCGTCCAGGTAGATCAGCCAATCGCCGGTCGCCGCCTGCAACGAGACGTTGCGGGCCTCGCTGAACGAGCCCGTCCACTCGTGCTCGATCACCCGGGCGCCGAATGAGCGCGCGATCTCGATCGTGGCGTCCTTGGAGCCGGTGTCGACGATCACGATCTCGTCGACCGCCGGGGCGGCCGCCGCCAGGCAGCGCGGCAGCATCTCCTCCTCGTCGCGCACGATCATGCACAGGCTGATCGTCAGGCCGGTGGCCGGCCGGGCGCGCTGGGCCACGCTCTGGGCGCGGCGGGCCAGCGCCGGGACGGCGGCGTGCAACGGCTTGGTGTGTCGGCCGCCTCGCTTGCGGCGGGCCACCTCAACCAGGTTGCGCTCCGCGTCGCGCAGCGCCGGGTCCAGGCCGCGGGCGGCCTTGAACAGCGCCTGGGCCGCGTCCAGGCTCCACAGCTCGTAGCAGGCGACGCCGGCCAGGTTGAGCATCAGCGGCTCGGCCGGCTCGCGCTCGAGCATGGTGAGCGTGGCGTCGGCGATCGCGACGAAGATGCGGGTGGCCTGCGCCTCCGAGACCTCCCGGGTGGCGCGGACGCCGGCGTCGATCAGGGCCAGGCGGGCGTGGAACTGTCGCTGGGGCTCGGCCAGCGTGTCGGCCTGACCGAACAACCCGGCGAAGCCGTCCACGTCCCCTCGGGGCAGCATCGCGCGCGCCTGAGCGACCAGCGCCTCGCTGGACAACGCGGACGCGCCCGGCGTGGACGCCGGGCTGGACGACTGCAGGGTGGTGCCGGTCAGGCGAAGGGCCATAGGAAGATCATCCTTCTCGAGGGAGCACTCCCATCATCGGCCGCATCGAACAGAAGTTGAGGCGGCCGGGAGCGGCGCTCACGGACGCATGTGCCGCCGCGCGGCCTGCGCATCGAGCCGGTAGGCCCATGCCAGCACCTCGGCGACCGCCCGCCACAGCGCCTCCGGCACGGCGTCGCCGAGGTCGAGCTTGGCCAGCGCCTCCACCAATGCCGGATCCTCCCGGACGGGCACGCCCGCCTCGCGCGCGGCCGCGATGATGCGCTCGGCGACCAGGCCCGAGCCGCTGGCCAGCACCCGCGGGGCGGAGTCGCCGGGCTCGTAGCGCAGCGCGCTGGCCCGCCGCCGCGGCGGGGGTCGCTCAGGCATACACATCCAGCGGCTCGCGCCGGGGGGAGATGACGACGCTGATCGCCCGGTGCAGCTCGTCGGCCAGCGCCTGGCGCAGGTCGTCGGCGTCGCCCTGGGCCGCCGCCAGCGCGCGGGGAGAGACGGTGACCCCGAGGCGCAGCGCGCCGGGGTCGAGCTCGAAGCGCAGGTCGACCGCGCCCAGCGCGGGCGCGTCGTAGCGCAGCGTGAGGGTGTGCGAGTCAGGCGATCCAGCCGGGCCGCCCTGGGCGTCACGCTCGGTGACCTGGAGCGTCCCGCCGCCCGGCAGCGGCACCGCCGGGGGCGGCGCGACCGGCGCCTGCGTCTGCTGCGCGGGCGCCTCGTGCTGGTCGGCGATGCCCAGCAGCACCCGTTCGGCGCTGACGTCGCGGACCACCAGCCGCAGGTCCTGACCGGCGCGCACCTCCTTGGGCAGCTCGGCCTCCAGCAGATAGCCGGCGATGCTGAGCGAGCCCTTCCCGCTCCCATCGGCGACGACCACCCGGGCCATCATCGCCCGTCCCGGGACGATCTTGATGTCCGGGGTCAGCAGCGCGCGCAGGACGCGCAGGTCGACGGCCATCGGCTGCATGGGGCTCAAGAATGATCGCGGACCTGTCGAATATCCCCATACGATGGATCCGGGTCTCTACATCGCCGCGTCGGGAATGCTCGCCGAGCAGGTCCAGCAGAACGCGCTCTCCAACAATCTGGCCAACGCCTCGACCCCGGGCTACGAGCCCCAGAACGTCTCTCAGCAGAGCTTCGGCTCGCTGCTGCTCGCCAACACGGCGACCGGCCAGCCGGTCGGCACGCTCAACACCGGGGTCACTGCCAGCACCTATGTCGACCAGTCGGCGCCCACGTCGCTGCAGCAGACCGGGCAGCCGCTGGACTTCGGCATCTCCGGCGAAGGCTACTTCGCCGTGCGCACCACCAACGGGGTCCAGTACGCCCGCGACGGCCAGTTCCAGTCCAACAACAAAAATGAGCTGACCGACGCCAACGGCAACCTGGTGCTCAGCCAGTCCGGCCAGCCGATCACGGTCAGCGCCAAGGGGACGGTCAGCGCCTCGGCGCTGGGCGTCTTCAACGTGCCCAACGCCGCCGAGCAGGGCAACAATCTCTTCACCGGCCGGGCGACCGGTCGCGCCACCGGCACCGTCGAGGGTGGCGAGCTCAACGAGTCCGGCGTCGATCCGGTCCAGACCATGACCGACATGATCTCGTCGCTGCGCGCCTATCAGGCCGGGCAGAGCGCCATCCAGTCGATCGATCAGACGATGCAGGAAAACGCCAGCCAGGTCGGCGAGATCGGAGGCTAGTCATGTTGCAGGGGCTTTACGCCGCGTCCGCCGGAATGGAGGCGCAGCAGAATCAGTTCAACGCCATCTCCAATGATCTGGCGAACCTCAACACCCCGGGCTACCAGGGCACCGAGGTCGGTTTTCAGGACCTGCTCTACAGCGGCGCCGGCTCGGCCAGCGGCAGCAGCCTGGCCACCGGCACCGGCGCGTCGTCGTCGATCGTCGGCCGCAGCCAGACCGAGGGCGCGTTGAACACCACCGGCAACCCGCTCGACGTCGCCGTCGAGGGCGACGGCTACCTCCAGGTCCGCCGCCCCGACGGGAGCATCGGGCTGACCCGCAACGGCTCGCTGCAGACCGACGCCCAGGGCGAGATCACCGATCAGGAGGGCAACCCGCTCGTGCCGTCGATCAAGCTGCCCAAGGGCGACACGCCCGCGGACGTCACCATCGACTCAGGCGGCAACGTGACCGCCAAGGGCCAGAAGCTGGGCAAGCTCGACATCGTCACGGTGCCGGCGCCCGACCAGCTCCAGCCCGACGGCAACAGCCTGTTCAGCGTGACCGCCGGCAGCGGCGCCACCCGCCCGGCCACCGGCACCACCGTCCAGCAGGGCGCGCTGGAGGCCTCCAATGTCGACGTCTCCCAGGTGATGAGCACGATGGTCAACGCCGAGCGCAGCTATCAGATGTCCAGCCAGGCGATCCAGTACCAGAGCCAGATGCTCGAGATCGCCGACACCCTGAAGAAGTAATGAGCGCGCTCTCCTCGGTCAGCCTCGGGTCGTCGCTGCCGGCCACCAGCATGCCGCCGATCGATCCGGCGCTCGAGCCCGAGAGCGTCCGCAACGGCAACCAGGCGGCCAAGAACGCCTACCAGGAGGGACTGTCCTTCGAGAACATCCTGGTCAACGAGCTGGCCCAGGAGATGACCCAGACGGTTCCCGGCCTGAGCGGCTCTGACGACAGCTCCGACGACGGCCTCGGTGGCTCCGACGACTCCAGCGACTCGACCGGGCTGGGCTCCAGCTCGCCGCTCAGCGCGTACTCGTCCCTGCTGCCCCAGGCCCTGACCTCCAGCATCATGTCCGGCGGCGGCACCGGGATCGCGCTGCAGATCGCCCAGTCGATCGATCCGGCCCTGGCCAACCCATCCAAGGAGTCCGCCAAGTCATGAGCGCCGTCCTCGCGCAGACCGATCAATTCGACGCGGTCCTGACCACCGACGTCATGGCCCACCTCGAGGCCCAGCTCGTCTCGGCGCGCCGTCTGCTCCAGATCGTCCTCGACCAGGGCGTGGCCATCCGCGGGCGCGACGTGCAGAACGTGGTGTCGCTGACCGGCCTGCTCCAGGTCGAGCTCCAGCGCCGCGCGATGATCGAGCGCGACCGCGCCCGCCTGCTCGAGCGGGCCGGCGTCCGCCTGGGCGTGGCCCCGGGGGCCGTGAGCATCGGGATGCTCGACGCCGTGATGGACCCGCTGCGGGCCCAGCAGGCCCAGGCGCGCAGCGCCGAGCTTCGCGGGCTGCTCGACGAGGTCCAGCGCGAGCATCATGTCAACCGGGCGCTGATGAACCAGGAGCTGTCGTTCCTGGACCACCTCCTGCGCCTGGCCGACTCCGATCGCCATCTGGGCTATGACTCCGCCGGCGACCACAACCGGATGACCGCGCCGCGTCTGGCCAGCCGTCACCGCGTCCTGGACCTGGAGGTCTAGCGCCGATGGCCATCCCGTCCTTCACCGGTTATCAGACCGCGCTCAGCGGACTGGAGGCGGCCCAGGCCGCCATTGACACCACCGGCGAGAACATCTCGAACGCCAACACGGCGGGCTACACCCGCCAGGTTGTCAACACCGGCGAGTCCGGCCCGCTGTCGATCCCCGCGCTGTCAGAGCCGGGGGCCGGCGCTGAGCTGGGCACCGGCGTCGACGTCACGTCGATCACGCGCATGCGCGACCAGTTCCTGGACGTGCAGTACCGCGCCCAGAACACCCAGACCAGCAGCGCCAACACGATGTCGACCCAGCTCCAGCAGGCGCAGACGGCGCTGAACGAGCCCACCAGCAACGGCCTGCAGAACCAGCTGGACACGTTCTACGGCGACTGGTCGGCGCTGGCCAACGACCCGACCAGCCAGGCGGCCCAGACCGCGGTCATCGACGACGGCCAGACGCTGGCGTCGATGTTCAACTCCGTCTCGTCGCAGATGTCGACGGTCCAGAGCCAGGCCTCCCAGGAGTACGCGTCGCTGACCGGGACCAACGGCCAGGTCGAGCAGGATGCCCAGCAGATCGCCACCCTCAACGGCCAGATCTCGCAGGCGACCGAGGCCGGCCAGACCCCCAACAGCCTGCTCGACGAGCGCGACAACCTGCTCGACGACCTTTCCGGTCTGGCCCAGATCTCGGTCACCAACCAGAGCGACGGGTCGGTCACGGTCAACTTCGGCGACGCCTCGAGCCCGCTGGTCAGCGGCACCACGGTGACCTGGCCCCAGACGCTGACCTCGGCGTCGGGCGGCCAGCTGGGCGCGCTGCAGACCCTCTCGTCCTCCAGCGGGCCGATCGGCCAGTACCTCTCGTCGCTGGACGGCGTGGCCAGCCAGGTGATCAGCTCGGTCAACGCCCTGCAGCCGTCGAGCCCGTTCTTCAGCGGCACCTCGGCGTCGACGATCGCCGTCTCGGCGACAACCTCGTCGATCCAGACCTCGTCTACCAGCAGCTCGGGCCCCGACCTGGCCCAGTCCATCGCCAACCTCAAGGGCGGCGCCGCCGACCAGGCCTACTCGGCGTTCGTGGCCCAGGTGGGCAGCAGCGTCTCGTCCGCCGAGACCACGCAGACCACCGCCCAGGCGGTGCTGACCGCGGTCTCCAACCAGCGTCAGAGCGTCTCGGGCGTCTCGCTGGACGAGGAGATGACCAACCTGATCAACTACCAGCAGGCCTACGAGGCCTCCGCGCGGGTCATGAACGCGATCGACAGCACGCTCAACACGCTCATCACCAGCGTGGGCAGCTCGGGGATGTGAGCGAGATGATCGGACGCATCACCCCGCTCATGACCACGGCGCAGGTCCTGTCGAACATCAACTCGCTCCAGGACCAGATGGACACGACGGAGGAGCAGCTCTCCACCGGCAAGACCATCAACCAGCCGTCCGACAACCCCTACGGCGCCAGCCTGGCGGTCCAGCTCAACACCGACCTCTCCGGGCTGAACGATTACACCAACAACATCACTGACGGCACCGCCTGGACCTCGTCCGCCAACACGGCGCTCGACAACATCCAGAGCATGGTCCAGCGGGTCCAGTCGCTGGTCACGGAGGCCGCCAGCGGCGGCGAGTCGGCCAGCGACCTGTCCTCCATCGGCGCCGAGGTCACGCAGCTGACCCAGTCCATCAAGCAGGCGGCCAATACCCAGTACAACGGCCAGTACATCTTCTCCGGGACCGCCACCACCACCGCGCCCTACTCGGATTCCACCGGCGATGTCTACCAGGGCAACACCGGGACGGTCATGCGCGAAATCGGCCCCAACACCGCGCTCCAGGTCAACGCGAACATCTCCTCGCTGCTGGGCAGCGGCTCGAGCGCCGACGACGGCAAGCTGCTGGACACGCTGGACCAGATCACCTCCGACCTCAACGGTGGCACCAGCGCCGACGTCGCGGACCTCTCCAACAATCAGCTGAACAACCTCTCCAGCAATCTCAATACGCTCGAGGGGCTCCAGGCCAACGTCGGCGCTGCGCAGGACCGACTGACTCAGGCGTCGAGCACGATCCAGAGCCTTCAGACCAGCGACACCGCGGCGCTGTCCAACGACGAAGACGCCAACGTCGCGGCGACCTACACGACCTATTCCAACGAGCAGGCCGCGTTCTCCGCCGCTCTCCGTGCCGGTGCCAGTATCGTCCAGTCTTCGCTGATGGACTTCCTGAGCAACTAGTTGGCCCCCGGTTAGCGGGTAGAGGAGACGCTGTGGCACTGGCGATTGACAGTCCACGGTTCGGGCACGTCGAGATCGACCCCGAGTCCGTGATCGAGTTCCCTGACGGACTGATCGGCCTGGGCGGCACCAGGTACGCCCTGCTGACCTCGGACCCCGGCAGCCCCTTCGTGTGGTTGCATTGCATCGATGATCCGTCCCTGTCGTTGCCCGTCACCGATCCGCAACGGTTCTTCTCGGACTACCAGGTCGAGCTCACCGACGACGACGCCGAGCGCCTCGGGCTCGACGACGCGACCGCCGTGGACGTCTACGTGACCGTCGTCGCCCGCGCCGAGCTCGCCGAGTTCACCGCCAACCAGAAGGCTCCGATCCTGATCTGGAACGGCCAGGGCCACCAGGTCATCAACCAGGCGCCCGGCTGCGATCTGCGCGCCCCCCTGTTCGCCGAGGTCCTCGGCGGCGCCGCCCCCGCCGACGGGGACGGCGGCTGATGCTCAACATCACGCGCCGGCGCGGCGAGCGGGTCGTCCTCGGCGACGACGTCTTCATCTCCGTCCTGGAGGTGTCCGGCCAGACCGTCCGCCTCGGCATCGACGCCCCCCGCTCCGTTCGCGTCTACCGCGAGGAGATCTGGCTCGAGGTCAAGCGCGAGAACGAGGCCGCCGCCCAGGCCGCCTCCGCCGAGCTGCCCAAGGACATGCCGGCCCCGCTGAAGACCGACTCCGGCGACGAGGAGACCCGCTCGGTCTCCATCAACCGGGCCCCCCGGGCCGAGGACTAGCTCTCCCGCCGACCGCCCCGGTCGGTCGGTTCGGCCGGTTCGGTCCTCCGTGTGACCGGGGTCATCCGTGTGACCGGGGGATGGGCCCCGGCGCAGCGGCTTGGCTATCGAATGGGGCGCGGAGCGGGCGCGGCCGTCCGTCGGCGGGGCGCAGAACCCGACAAACCTCGCCGGCCGTCGGACGTTTGGCGGCAAACGCGGACAAATCTGCAGGCCCCCACGAGGTTTGTCACGTTTTCCACGCCCCACGGCGTTTTGGGGACAAACCTACAGGCGCCCCCGAGGTGTGGCGCGTTTTCCACGTCCCGGGGCCTCGCCGCAAGCGCCGGCACCGGTGCCTCCATCGATGGCCCGCCGGTTATCGCACGACCGCGGCCGCACGCACGGCCACCAAACCCGCCGCGTCAGCCAAACACGCCGAAGCGGCCCGCCGGGGCAACGCCGCCGGCGGGCGTCAGGCGGCCAGCGCCGTGAACAGCTGCTCGTCAGACGACAGCTGCGCCCGCAGGGTGCGCAGGATCTGCGCGTGGATCTGGCAGACGCGGCTCTCGGTGACGCCGAGGATCTCGCCGATCTCGCGCAGGGTGAGGTTGTAGACGTAGAGCAGGACGGCGATCTTGCGCTCGCGGGGGGCGAGCAGGTCGAACGCGGCGCGGAAGCGCTCCTTGGCCTCGCCGTTGAGGGCGGAGTGCTCGGGATCGGTGGCGATGTCGTCGCTGGTCAGGGTGTCGATCTTCTCGGTGGCGTTGTCCTCCTCGCCATTGACGAGGATGTTGAGCGAGCCGACGTTGGCCCGGGCGATCTCGTCCTGGCGGGAGACGAGCTCGGCGGTGGTGATCGCGAGCGCGTCGGCCAGCTCCTCACGGGTGGGACGGCGCCCGTAGAGGCGGAAGAAGGTGTCGCGCGCCTTGCCCATCTCACGATCGAGACGGCGCAGCGAGCGCGGGGCCCAGTCGTTGCGCCGCAGCTCGTCGAGCACCGCGCCGTGGATCCGGGTCCAGGCGAACTGCTCGAGCGTGGCGCCCTTGTCCGGGTCGTAGCGGTCGATGGAGCGGATGAGCGCCTCCAGGCCGCAGGAGATGAAGTCGTCGACCTCGGCGTGGGATGGCATCTCGCGCACCTTGCGGTAGACGATGTACTTGACCATCGGGGCGAAGGTCAGCACGAGGCGGTCGCGCAGCCGGGGATCGCCGGTGCGCCGGTAGTCGTGCCAGAGGTCGAGCGTCTCCTCTGCGGAGAGCCGGCCAGAACGTTCCTTGACAGTCATCTCACCCACTTTTGATTGCAACGAAGCGAAAAAGCAGCCGGTTGCCCTGACGGGCGGCTCCCGGCGCTGGGATGACGGTCGCTGAACACCCCGGAAATATGTCGACCGGAGCGCGGCTTTCCTTGATCCCCACTTTGCGGTAGAACCCCGGGCTCGCTCACCACTCCCCGGAGACGAATGGACCCGAGCCGGCCGCAGGTGCTGATCGTGGACGACCACCTCGCGGTCAGGCGCGCCCTCGAGCTGCTGCTGCGCGACGCCGGCTTCGCCATCGCCTCCAGTGCCGAACCGCCGGCCGGGGCGCGCTCGCTCCTCCTGCACGGCCAGTACGACGTGGCCCTGCTGGAGCTGCGCCTGGACCGCGGCGATGGCCTCCAGCTCGCTCGCGACGTGTTGCGCGAGCGCCCCGACGCCCCGCTGCTGCTCTACACCGGCTACGCCGACCCGTTCGCAGGCCTGGCCGCAGCCGCGGGCCTGGGCGTGCCGGGGCTGGTGCTCACCGCCTCGCCGCCCGAGGCCCTGATCGATGCCGTCCGGGCGGTCGCCGGCGGCGCCACGTATCGCGACCCGGAGGTCGACGCCCGGCTGGCCGCCAACCCGCAGTCATCGCGGCTGGCTGCGCTGACCCGGCGCGAGTGGGAGGTGCTCAGGCTGCTGGCCGACGGTTATGCCGGCCCGGACATCGCCGCGCATCTGCACCTGTCGCTGGAGACGGTGCGCACCCACATCCGCAACGCCACCACCAAGCTGGGCGCCCGCACCCGCGTTCAGGCGGCCGCGCTCGTCGCCCGCAACGACGGCCATCCCCTGCCACCGGCCGCGCCGGCACCGGACGCGGACTGACTACGCGTACTCGTAGAAGCCCTTGCCGGCCTTGCGCCCGTGGTGGCCGGAGACGACCATCCGCTTGAGCAGCGGCGGCGGAGCGTACTCGGGGCGCTTGAACTCCTCATAGAGCGAGTCGCACACCGCGTAGAGGACGTCGAGCCCGATGAAGTCGCACAGCGTCAGCGGACCCATCGGATGCCCGCAGCCCAGCCGCATGCCCTCGTCGATGTCCTCGCGGCTGGCGAACCCGTCCTCGTACATGCGGACCGCCGCCATCAGATAGGGCACCAGCAGCATGTTGACGATGAAGCCCGACCGGTCCTTGGTGCGGATCGGCGTCTTGCCGATCTCCGCGGCAAACGACTCGGCGGTGGTGATGGTCTGCTCGCTGGTGTCGAGGCCGACGACGACCTCGACGAGCTTCATCACCGGCACGGGGGAGAAGAAGTGCAATCCGAGCACGCGGGCCGGGCGCTGGGTCCAGGCGGCCAGCTCGGCGATCGGGATCGAGGAGGTGTTGGACGCGAGAAAGCGCGCGTCCGGGAGCTGGTCGTCGAGCTGCTGGAACAGCTTGCCCTTGACCCGCGGGTCCTCGGTGACCGCCTCCACGACCGCGTCGACGCCGGCCAGGTCCCCGAGCTCTGACGTGTAGGCGATCCGGCCGATCAACACGTCGGCGTCGTCCTGGCTGACCTTCCCGCGCGATACCGCCCGCGACACCGACTGGCTCAGTCGCCGGCGTGAGCGCTCCAGTGGCGGCGCCTCGGGCTCGAAGACGGTGACGTCGATTCCGGCCGACGCGGCCGACTCGGCGATCCCCGACCCCATGAAGCCCGCCCCCACGACTGCGATCCGGGAGATGGCGTCATCGCCCATGGGGGGTCAGCAGCCTCCCAGCGCCCGCAGTCGCGCGCGGTAGGTCTGCATGTCGTGGTGGTTGAAGTCGGCGTGCGTCTGGGTGCGCAGCGACGGGACGTCCTCGTGGTGGTACGGGCTGGACAGGCTCTCGTTGTGGCCGATCACGTTCTTGGTCGTGATGTGGAAGCGACATTGCAACCAATGTACGAGCTTCAGGCTCGAGGACATCTGCCGGCGGTCGCCGAGGATCTGCTGATCGCTGTAACCGACGTGCTCAATCCCGATCGCGGTCCAGTTCAGGCCCACCGTATGGCGGCACATGGTGCCCAGCGACACGAGCTGATGAATCGTGCCGTCGGTGTCGATCACGAAGTGGGCGCAGTCGGCGGGCAGCTCGTGCAGCTCGGAGTCCGGCACGTCGTTGGCGAAGGTGTTGAACGTCGAGTCGTAGCTCCCGTCGGTGTAGTGGATCACGATCACGTGCGGATCCACCAGCCGCCAGGTGGGCTTCATGAAGCTGCCGTAGTGGCGCCGGACGTAGGCCACCATCTGGGCCTTGCGGACCGGCCCGAACGGAATCGGATCCCACACGATCCGCGGCTTGGGGGGCAGCGCGGCGACGGGGCGGGCCCGCGCCGCCCGTCGCGGTGCGGCGGCTCCCTCGGCGCCGACCACGATCACGGTCGTGAGCACGGCAACCGCGGCCACGAATATCACCAGGCGCGTGCGCATCCCGTAAGCCTGTCATGCCGACGCGCTTCTATCCTGCTGCGGCGTGAAGCCGACGTTGATCATCACCCATCTCGCCGACCGGGGCGTGGGCCTCGTGCGCGACTGCCTGCACGCCGCCGGCTGCGCCGTGGTCGAGCGCAACCCCGGCGACCCGGGCGCCCTCCCGGCCATCGATGAGATCTCCGGGCTGGTGTCGCTGGGCGGTCGCCAGAGCGCCACGCGCGTGGATGCCGACCCGTTCCTGGCCGCCGAGGTCGACCTCATGGCGCAGGCGCTGGACCGCGCGGTGCCGGTGCTGGGCATGTGTCTGGGGGCCCAGCTGCTGGCCGTCGCCGCCGGCGGCCGGGTCCGCCCGGCCGGTCGCATGAACGCCGGCTGGCCGGACCTCGAGCTGCTGCCCGCCGCCGCCGCCGATCCCGTGTTCGGCCCGTTCCCGGCACGCCTGCCCGTGCTCAAGTGGCACGAGGACATCATCGATCTGCCGCCGGGAGCGCTGCCGCTGGGCGTCACGCCGGGCCCCGGCGCGGCGCTGTTCCGGGTGGGGGCCTCGGCCTGGGGCAGTCAGGCCCACGTCGAGCTGACCCCGGCAATGCTCGACGCATGGCTCGTCGACCCGGAAGATGTGGCCGACATCACGGGGGCGGGCCACGACATCGAGCAGTTCCGGGCGGCCAGCCGCCGCCACCTGGAGACTCAGATGGCCGCGGCCCGGCCGATGTTCCGCGCCTTCGGCGCGCTCACCTGTGCTTTGACTTCGGCTTGACCGGTCAGCTTCAGCGTCTTGGTGAAGCTGATGCGCTGATGCTGGACGGTCTCCACCGGGCACGCGCCACACGCGCGCTGGAAGACGGGCGGCGCAATCCTATGGATCGCTAGTGCCCGCCGGGGGCAAATCGCAGCCGCGGCGCCGTCTGGCCGCCATCGGTGGTGAACGTGGCAGTGGCCCGGTTCAACGTGAACGTGACGGTCGTCCCGTCCTCGGTCAGGACCTCGAGCTCGCGGCCGCCGTCGCTGATCTGCCTGACCGTTCCGGCGACGGTCGTGCCCAGGTAGTCGACCAGGACCGAGCCCCCCAGCTCTGGCATCGCGCGCAGCGGCACGGCCCGAGTGATAGCAGGGGGGCCCGGCGCCCGGGCAGGGGCGCGGTCTAGAGCCCCATCTCCTCCGACGCCATCCGGGCGCCCTCCAGGCGCGCCGAGATCTTCTGCATGGCGACGTCGCGGGCGAAGTCCGGCGAGCCGTGCTGGGGCTTGACGTCGCGGCTGAACGGCGAGAAGCCGCAGTCGTCGGTGGCGCCCAGGCGCTCCATCGGGACGTACTTCGCGGCCATCATCAGCTCGTCGCGGACGTGCTCGGGCGTCTCGACCTCGGGGCTCAGGGGGTTGATCACGCCCATGAAGCACATCTGGGAGACGCCGTCGGCGTCGTCGCGCCGATACTCGCCGCACATCCGGTAGACGCTCTCGCGGTCCTCCTCCGATGCGCATTGGATCAGGAAGTACCCGGCGTTCATATCGAACATGTGCTCGAGCAGCAGCCCATAGGGGACCTCCTTGGAGTGCACCGAGTCGCAGTCGCCGCCCGGGCAGGTGTGGATCCCGATGTTCATGCGTTCCTCGGGGCTGAAGCGGGCGAACAGCTGGTTGTTGAGGTCGATGAACTCCTGAAGCATGTTCTTGCCGGTCCAGGGGTTGCGGCTGTCGTTCTTGTTGGCCAGACGACCTTCGGTGAAGTCGACCGATACCCGCACCGCGCCGGCATCGAAGCACTGGCGGATGTCCTTCTCGGCCTCGTTGACGCAATCGGCGAGGAACTCCTCGCGCGAGTAGCCGTCGATCTCGCCCTCCAGCGGGTACAGGAGCATCATCATCGACGGGGAGATGACCGCCTGCTTGACCGGATGGCTGGCGATCTTGCGGTTCTTGCCCACGAACTCGGATGCGTAGGTCTTGTAGCGGAACGGGCCCTGGGTGATCCGCGGCAGCTGGCGGTCGTGACCGTCGTCGAAGATCGCGAAGAACTGCCCGTCGCCGGCCAGGCCGTCGGCCAGACCGGTACCGGCCAGCGTGTCCGTGAGGTTGTAGGTGGCAAAGCTCGACTCGCGCTGCTCGCCGTCGGTCACGATCGGCTCGCCGGTGGCCTCCAGACGCTTGATCGAGTCCTCGGCCGCGGCGTCCTGGGCGGTCTGCAGCTCGTCGAACGAGATCTTGCCCTCGTCGTAGTCGGCGTAGGCCTGCTGGAGCGACATCGGGCGAGGCAGCGACCCGACCAGCTCGGTGGGGATGGGCACGACGGAGTCCTCTCCTCGTGGGGGTGATGTGGGGAGGTGGCCCTATGCGCGGATGCCGTGCTCCCGCGCGGCTTCACGCTCCGCGAGACTGACCAGTCTCCCTCAGGCGGCAACATACTCGCGCCGCGCGGTCCCGTCAAGACGGGGCGCGGAGCCCCGGCGACCGGCCGTGACGCGCCCACCGGCGGTCACGGGCGGTCCGCGGCCCGCCCGCGGCCGCTAACCTGCTCGGCCGCCGCTCCAGGAGCCGACAGAAAGCGAGGCCCGACGATGGCCGTCCCCAGCAGGCAGTACCTCTTCACATCGGAATCGGTCACCGAGGGCCATCCCGACAAGGTCGCCGATCAGATCTCCGACGGTGTCCTGGACGCCGTACTGGCCCAGGATCCGCACGGTCGCGTCGCCTGCGAGACGCTGGTCAACACCGGCCTCGTCGTCGTCTCCGGCGAGATCTCGACGACCGCGATCTTTGACGTCCAGGACGTCGCGCGCGAGACGATTCGCCGCATCGGCTACGTCGACGCCGCCCTGGGCTTCAGCGCCGACTCGTGCGCCGTGCTCAATGCGGTTGACAAGCAGTCCGCTGACATCGCGCAGGGCGTCGACGCCGCCTACGAGGCGCGCCAGGACAGCGCCACCGGAGACGAGTTCGACGCCGCGGGTGCCGGCGACCAGGGGATGATGTTCGGCTACGCATCCGACGAGACGCCCGAGCTGATGCCGCTTCCGATCGCGCTGGCCCACCGGCTGGCCCGGCGGCTGGCCGAGGTGCGCAAGGACGGCACGCTGGATTACCTGCGCCCGGACGGCAAGACCCAGGTGTCGGTCCGCTACGCCGACGGCAAGCCGGTCGCGATCGAGAAGCTGCTCATCTCCACCCAGCACGCCGAGGGGGCTGACGGCGCCATCCGCGAGGACCTGTGGGAGCACGTCGTCGTCCCCTCGCTGCCCGGCGACATGTACGACGCCACCGCGCTCCGCCGCGGCTTCCTGGTCAACCCCACCGGGCGCTTCGTCATCGGCGGGCCGGTCGGCGATTGCGGGCTGACCGGACGCAAGATCATCGTCGACACGTACGGCGGCATGGCCCGCCACGGGGGCGGCGCCTTCAGCGGCAAGGACCCGTCCAAGGTCGACCGCTCGGCCGCGTACGCGGCGCGCTGGGTCGCCAAGAACCTCGTCGCCGCCGGGTTGGCCGGCCGGGCCGAGGTCCAGGTGGCCTACGCCATCGGGGTGGCCCGTCCGGTGTCGGTCATGGTCGAGACCTTCGGCACCGAGGCGCCGGGCGTCTCACCGGAGCGGATCGAGGAGCTGGTCAACGCCCACTTCGACCTGCGCCCGGCCGCGTTCCGCCGCCGACTGGACCTGCACCGGCCCATCTACCAGAAGACCGCCGCCTACGGCCACTTCGGACGCGACGAGGCCGACTTCACGTGGGAGCGAACCGACGAGGCGGCCGCCCTGCGGGATGCCGCCGGCCTCGGTGAGCGGCGCGCAGAGGAGGTGGCCGCGTGAGTATCACGGTGGTCGGGTCGATCGCCTACGACGCCGTCGAGACGCCGTTCGGCCAGCGCGATCGGATGCTGGGCGGGGCCGCCACCCATTTCGCGCTGGCCGCGTCGCTGCTGGATCAGGTGCGCGTCGTCGGCCCGGTGGGCGACGACTTCGGCGACGCCGAGATGGCCGTGCTGCAGACGCGCGGCACCAACGTCGACGATGTCGAGCGCGTCGCCGGCGGCAAGACGTTCTTCTGGAAGGGCAAGTACGGCTGGGACCTCAACACTCGCGAGACCCTCGACACCCAGCTCAACGTGTTCGAGCACTTCGCGCCCAAGCTATCGGAGGCGTCGCGCTCGTCCGATGTGCTGTTCTTGGCCAACATCCAGCCGGGGCTCCAGCTCCAGGTCCGCGAGCAGTGCGAGGGCGCTCGGTTCGTCGCGCTGGACTCGATGAACCTGTGGATCGACATCGCCCGCGAGGAGCTGATGGCCATCATCGCCCGCGTCGACTGCCTGATCCTCAACGACGAGGAGCTGCGCCAGCTGACCCAGAAGCCCAACCTCATCTCGGCCGCCCACCAGGTGCTCGGGTACGGCCCGTCGATGATCGTCGCCAAGCAGGGCGAGTACGGCAGCGCGCTGATCACCAAGGACGATTTCTTCGCCCTGCCGGCCTACCCGCTGCACGAGGTTGTCGACCCGACGGGTGCCGGCGACACCTTCGCGGGCGGGTTCGTCGGGTTCATCGCCGGCCAGGTCGGCAAGCCGCTCACCGGCGATCTGCTGCGCAATGCGATGGCCTACGGCACCGCGCTGGCGTCGTTCAACGTCGAGCGGTTCGGCACCGAGGGTCTGGAGGCGGTGCAGCCGGCGGCGGTGCTCGAACGGGTCCGCGACCTCGATCGCTTCGCGCGGTTTGATCCGATCGAGGTCGAGCTCAGGCGTTAGACACGTCGCGGTGGTGACGATCCGGGCGGTCGGCGCCGGCGACGCGGAGCCGCTGCGCGCGCTGCGCCTGCGCGCGCTGCGCCTGCGGGCGCTGGCCGACGCGCCCGATGCGTTCGGCGCCGCCATCGAGGATGAGATGGCCGAGCCCACCGCCCACTGGGCCCAGCTGGCTCGCCGCAGCGAGGAGGCCGACACGATCGTCATCTACGTGGTCGTCGACGGCGATCGCTGGGTCGGCATGGCCGCCGGGCGCTGGTATGAGCGCGAGCGCGGGATCGCCGGGCTGTGGAGCATGTGGGTGGAGCCGGCGATGCGCGGCCGTCGGCTCGGCGAGCGCCTGGTGGCCGAGGTTCAGGCGTGGGCGGCGGCGCGCGGCGGCCGGTTCCTGCGCCTCGGCGTGGTCACCGCCGCCGACGACCCGACCCCGTTCTACGAGCGGCTCGGGTTCGTGCGGACCGGCGAGCTGGGAACGCTACGCCGGGACCCCTCGCGCGGCTTTCACTACCTGGTCCGGCCGATCTGAGGCCGTCGCCTGCGCCAGCAGGGTCCGCCCGATCTCCTGGGCCCGGCGGGCGGCCTCGTGGTCGCCCTCGCCCGCGGCCACGATCGAGCCCTTCATGAGGATGTGCCACTGGGCCGCAAACCGGTCGGGATCGGCGACCCCGGCCGCGGCGGCCAGCTCGGACAGGAACGCCCGGATCCGTGCCAGGTGCATCGCTGCGGCGCGGTGCAACGGGTGGGCCGGCGCCGGGTACTCGAGCATCACGTTGATGAACGAGCAGCCCTCGAACTCGGGCGTGCGGAACCACTCGTCGAACACGTCGAAGACGGCCAGCAGGCGCCGGCCCGGATCGCGCTCGCGCCGTCGCACCTCGGAGGCCAGCCAGCCGTAGGTCCAGATCTGCTCGCGGCGCTCCAGAAACGCCAGGACCAGGTCCTGCTTGGAGTCGAAGTGGCGATACAGCGTCTGGCGGGCGACGCCGGAGCGCTCGATGATGGCGTCCACGCCCACCGCCTGCACGCCGCGGCGGGCGAACAGCTCATAGGCGGCCGTGACCAGCCGCTCCCTTACCTCCGTCACCCCGGCGAATCTACCAGCCGCCGGTGCGCGCTCCCGGAGGCGGCCTCCGCCTCAGACCGCGATGCGCAGGGGCGTGTCGTCGCCGGCGGGCAGCTGCTCGGGCCCGCTGACCGTGGGGAAGGCCCGGTCCAGCCCGCAGACCGCCATCAGCCGATCGATCGTCGCCGACCCCCGGATCAGGTAGAAGCGCGTGCCCTGCAGCCGGCAGCGCAGCTCGGCGGCGATGATCGCGTGGATGCCGCTGGAGTCCATGAACGACAGCTGCCGCAGGTCGATGGCCAGGGTCGCCGGCCGCCGCGCGAGCGCCGGCTCGAGCGCGGCGGTCAGCCGCGACCCGTGGACCAGGTCGAGCTCGCCGCTGGGGCGGAGCACGGTGACCGGCCCGTTCTCGATCGCGTCGAGATGGAAGTCAGGCCTGGCCGACGATGCCATGGCAACCAATCATACCTGAATAAAGAGTCGTGTATTACCATTCGTGAGTAGATCGCCGCTCGTGGGTAGGATCGCGCCTGTGGCTCCCCCCGTGGCGTTCCTGACCAACCACGCGGCGGTGCTGCTGTGCATCGCCGAGGATCCGCGGATCCGCGTGCGGGAGATCGCCGCGACCGTGCAGATCACCGAGCGCGCGGCCCAGCGGATCGTGTCGGACCTGATCGAGGCCGGCTACGTGCAACGCACCCGGACGGGCCGCCGCAACACCTACACGGTGCGCACCGAGCTGCAGATTGCGCTCCCCTGCCAGCGTGACGTCGACCTCAGATCGCTGCTGGCGGTGCTGCTGCCCGGGTCATCGAGCAGCTCGCGGCGCCCGGGTACCGAGCCCGCCGAGGTTCACTGACGCGGCGGCTTGTGCAGCAGCGACCCGACCATCCCGGTCGCGAACAGGATCACGACCAGGATGGCCAGCACGTCGAGCCAGGTGACCCCGTTGCGGGTGATGTCGAGCACGGTCAGCACTGCGATGCCCGCGGCGAACACCAGCACCACGGCCAGCAGCAGGAGCCTCATCGGTAGGCGGCCGCGGTCGGCGGAGTCGGCTTGCGCCGGGTCGCCACCAGCCGGATCGTCGCCGCGCCCAGCGCCAGGGTGCCCAGATGGGCGAGGTACACCTCCAGGCCGTTGCCGAACGCGGCCTGCATGCCCAGCCAGACCGCCAGCATCACCAGCGCCGGGATCTCGATCACGCCGAACAGGAAGATGATCAGGACGAGCGTCAACATCCGGGCCCGCGGATACAGCGCCAGATAGCCGCCGATGACCGCCGCGATCGCCCCCGACGCCCCCACCGTGGGGGTGGCCGAGTGAGGCGCAAGCGCCACCTGGAGCCCCAGGGCCACCAGGCCGCCGACGAGGTAGAAGGCCAAAAACCGGGCTGGACCCATCGAGTCCTCGACGTTGGCCCCGAACAGCCACAGGAACAGCATGTTCCCCAGCAGCTGGATGATCGAGCCCTGGGTGAACATGCTCGTGATCGCGGTCCTGACCGTGAGCGCGTTCGGCGTCGCCCCGTACTGGGCCATCTGGTGGGCGTCGGGGCCGCTGATCAGCGATCCGCCGTGGGCCACGGCCACGACGTAGACCACGATGTTGGCCACGATCAGGGCCACCGTGACCAGCGGGAACCGGTCGTTGGGGATGTTGTCCTTGATCGGGATCACGTGCGCGCGCAGAGCTTATGGTCTGGCGGCCCGCCCGTACGGGTGGCCCGGGCGGACGCCGCCGCGGCCGGTCGCCGGGCTGCGCCGAGCCGTCTCGCCCGGCGCCGGGATCCGCTAGACCAGGCCCACCGGCTCGGCGACCGCGGTGATCCGCCACGGCTGCCGGTCGTCGCCGGTGACGCTCAGCGTCCAGCGCTCGGTGAAGCTCGTCTTGCGCGTGCGGCTGCCGGCCAGCACCGCCGTCGTGTCGCGGTTCTCGACGTAGCGGCGGCCGGTGAGGTCGACCTCGATGGTCATCGTGGGCGGGTCGGAGGCGGCGTCGAGGTTGATGACCCTGATCCGGTTGACCACCGGTCCGCGGACCACCAACCGCACCGTCCCGCTCGTGTCGCCCGCGTACAGCAGCGCGCGCTTGGCCGCCGGCGTGGCGATCGCGTTGAGCAGCGCGTCGTCCCCATCGACGGCCTGGGCCCAGGCGTCGACCGCCCGGCGAGCGGCGACCTCGAGCACGTCGGGAGCGAACCGGCCATCGGCCAGGCTGAGGTCCATGGCCGCGGCGTGGGCGTCGCCGTCGTACTGGACGTCGGCCACCTCGGCCACGCTGGTGCCGTCGGGAACCTGGTCGGCGACGGCGCCTTCGATCAGCGCCGCGTCGCGCATCCCGGTCTCATCCGCCCATGGCGTGGCGACGATCTCGTCGTCGAGCGCATGCTTGCCCTCGGCGCCCTGCTCGATCGAGGCGAGGATCCAGTGTCCGCCGCGCTTCTGCAGCCGCCAGAACTCACGGATCCGCGTCACCTCGCTGATCGAGCCGCTGCGCTTGAGGTGCCGGCCGTAGGGATCGACGACGTAATCCTTGACCCGAGCGTCGATCTTGACGACGACATGATCGGTCTCGGCGTCGCCCTTGTGGCTGAGTCCGACGTATTCGATCGTCGGCTCGCCCAGCGGCTCGACGTGGTTGCGCCAGCCGCGGCGCTCGAAGTCATCCAGGCGGCGCTCCCACTCGACCAGCAGGTCCGGCGATACCAGGCCGCGCATGTGGATCCGGTCCTGGTTGTCCCAGGCCGTCTCGATCGCCATGAACAGCTCGCGCGCACTGGCCTTGACCCGCTCGGGCTCATAGTCCGGGTCCTCCTCGGCCGCCTCGGCCGCGGCCAGCTCGACCCGGCGCTCGCGCTCGGAACTGCGGTGCCTGCCGCCGGATCGCTTGGCGGCCCTGGCGGCGAAGTTCTCCTGCATGCGCGGCATCACCCGCGTGGCGAACAGCCACATGAGGCCGACCGCGATCAGCACCAGTGCGCCCAGGCCGTGGCCGAGCAGGGCGATCCGGAATAACAGCTCGAACACGATGAAGAGCGCGAACCCGCTGCCGCCGCCTCCGCCGCCTCCGCCGCCCCCGCCGCTGAAGCCCGCCGAGCCGCCGCCGGCCGCGGCCAGCGCCACCGGCGCGGCCAGCAGCGCGATGACCAGCACCGCGAGCGCCGCCACTATCAACCGTCTCTTCATGCGATCTCCTTCAACGGCCCGATCCCGGGCTCGGTCTGGGCGATGTGCTGGTCGGCGTGGTAGCTGGAGCGCACCAGCGGCCCGGCCGCGACGTGCTCGAACCCGAGCCCGTAGGCGGCCTGTTCCAGTTGGGTGAACTCGTCCGGGTGCCAGTAGCGGACGATCGGGAGGTGACGCTCGGTCGGGCGCAGGTACTGGCCGACGGTCAGCACCTGGACGTGGCTGTCGCGCAGCTGGCCCAGCGCGTCGACCATCTCGTCGAGCGACTCGCCCAACCCCACCATCAGGCCTGACTTGGTCGTGACCTCGTCACCGCCGTACTCCTTGGCGTTGCGCAGGACCCGCTTGGAGCGCTCCCAGGTCGAGCCGCGACGGGCCACCGGATACAGGCGGGGCACAACCTCGACGTTGTGGTTGAACACGTCGGGCCGCTCAGCGATGACCTTGGCCAGCGGCATCTCGGAGCCGCGGAAGTCGGGGGTCAGCACCTCGACCTTGGTCTGAGGCGACTGCCGGCGGATCTGGCGGATGACGCCGACGAACGCCGACGCGCCGTAGTCGGGCAGGTCGTCGCGGTCGACGCTGGTGATCACCGCGTGGCGCAGCCCCATCCGGGCGACTGACCGGGCCACCCGGGCCGGCTCCAGCGGGTCGTTCCACGTCGGCTTGCCGGTCTTGACATTGCAGAAGCCGCACCGGCGCGTGCAGGTGTCGCCCAGGATCATGAACGTTGCGGTGCCCCGCTGCCAGCACTCTCCGATGTTCGGGCAGGCGGCCTCCCGGCAGACCGTGTGCAGGTTCTCGGACTCGATCAGCGCGTTGAGCTCGCGGTAACGGTGCCCGCCCGGGGCCGGCACCTTGAACCACGGGGGCTTGCGGCCCCGGTGCGGCTGGACGTCGTCGCCGCCGACTCCGAGCACGGTCAGGACGTCGGCGATCCCACCGGGATTCGCCCGGGACCGTGTCTGATGTCGTCGGTCCGTCACTGCATTAAGGCTACTCACGCCGGGACGCCGGCCGCATCGATGGCCGTCTCCAGCCGCGCGGGCGACATCAGCCGCTGGCGCCGGCCCAGGGCCTGGGCCACCTGATGGGCCGCCCGCTTGCGAAAGCAGGGCATCTGCCCGGGGCCGCGTCCGGTCTCCGCGATCAGCGAGGTCATGGTCACGCCGTGCAGGCCGCAGGGAACCACCCAGCCAAACGGCGCCAGATCATTTTCGACGTTGACCGCCCAGCCGTGGGTGGTCACCCCCCTGGCCAGGTGCACGCCGATCGACGCGATCTTGCGGTCCCCGAGCCACACGCCGGTGTAGTCGGGCCCGTCCTGCGGCCGGTTGTGGGCGGCGGTCAGGCCCTCCTCGTGCAGGGCGGCCGCGATCGCGCCCTCCAGCGCCCGCACGTATGAGAGCACGTCGTCGACGCGGACGATCGGATAGCCGACCAGCTGTCCCGGTCCGTGGTAGGTGATCTTGCCGCCGCGATCGACCTCGACGACGTCGATCCCCTGCGCCCGGTACCAGTCCTCGCCCATCGGCAGCTCACCGTCCGCCGAGCGCCGTCCCCGCGTGTAGACCGGTGGGTGCTCCAGCATCAGCATGACGTCGGGCACGACGTCGGCCTGGCGGGCGGCACGGACGCGATGCTGGAGCTCGAGCGCCTCGCGGTACTCGACCGTTCCCAGATGGCACACCCAGAGCTCGCCCATGATCGTCACCGCTACGCGGGTAGGTCCTCCAGCCGCCGGCGCACGGTGGCCAAAAACTGGGCCGAGAGTGCCCCGTCGAGCGCCCGGTGGTCCCAGCTGAGCCCCAGGATCGTCATCGGGCGAATCGCGATCGAGTCGTTGCCGTCGGCGTCGGTGACCACCACCGGCCGCTTGACGATCGCCTCCAGATCGAGGATTCCCACCTGCGGCAGGTTGATGATCGGCGTGGCCATGATCGAGCCGAACTGGCCCGGGTTGGTGATCGTGAACGTCCCGCCCTGGACGTCGTCTGCCGTCAGCTCACGCGACCGGGCGCGGCGCGCGATGTCCTTGATCCGGGCCGCCAGGCCCTCGACCGACAGCTCGTGGGCCCGGTGGATGACCGGGACGATCAGCCCGTCGTCGCCCAGCGACACCGCGATGCCCAGGTTGACGTCCTCGCATCGGGTGTAGTCATCGCCGTCGAGCCACGCGTTGAGCGCGGGGTGCTCGCGCAGGGCGTCGATCGTCGCCCGGGCCACGAACGCCAGGGCGGTGACCCCGAGCGTCCGCCGCGCCGCCTGCACCCGGCTCATGTCGACCTCCGCCCATGTGGTGCAGGTGGCGGCCGTGTCCAGCGAGCGCTTCATGTGCTGGCCGATCTGGCGGCGCATCCGTGACAGGCCGCCATCGGCGACGACGGCCGGGGCGGCCGGGGCGCGCGGCGCCGCCGGCGGGTCGGGCCGGTAGGGGCTCTCGATGTGCAGCGGCGGCTCCTCGGCCGCCGCAGCGTGCCCGTTGCCGTTGACGACCGCCAGGACGTCCTGCTTGCGCACCCGGCCGCCGCGGCCGGTACCTCGCACCGCGGAGAGGTCGACGCCGTGCTCGGCGGCGATGCGGGAGACGACCGGTGAATAGCGCCGGCCGGGAGCGTCGCCCCGCCCCGGCCCCGCCGCGGGCGCGCCCGCTGCTGCCACGGCCGCCGTGGGCTCGCCCTCCGCCGACACTGCCGCTGCGGGCGCGGGCTGGGTCTGCGCCGACGCTGCCGCTGCGGGCGCGGGCTGGGTCTCCGCCGGCGCGCCCGCCGCCCCGTCGCCGGTGGCGATCCGCGCCATCACGACGCCCACCTCGACGGTCTGGTCGACGTCGACCAGCAGCTCAGCGACCACCCCGGTGGCCGGGGCGGGCACCTCGGTGTCGATCTTGTCGGTCGAGATGTCGCAGATCGTCTGCTCGGCCTCGATCCGGTCGCCGACGGCGACCCGCCAGGCGACCACGGTGCCCTCCGCGACCGACACCCCCATCTGGGGCATCGTGACGTCGACCAGGCTCTCAGTACGCAAGGAGCTCACGGCACGCCTCCTTGACGCGGTCCACGCCGGGCAGCACGGCCTGCTCGAGCGGCGGGGAGAACGGGATGGGCACGTCCGGCGTGGCCACGCGGACCACCGGGCCGTCCAGATCCTCGAACGCCTTCTCGGCGACCAGCGCCGCCACCTGAGCGCCCGCCGCGCAGGTCATGTTGGCCTCGTCGACGATCACCACCTTCGAGCAGCGCGCCACCGAGTCGAGGATCGCCGCCTCGTCGAGCGGGACCAGCGAGCGCAGATCGAGCACCTCGATCGATGCCCCCTCGAGGTCCTCGGTGGCCGCCAACGCCACGTCGACCATGGCGCCGTAGGCGATCACCACCAGGTCGGAGCCCGACCGGGCCACGCGCGCGGAGAACGGCGTCTCGAACACGCCGTCCGGGACCTCGCCCTTGACCCGGCGGTACAGGTGCTTGTGCTCCATGAAGCAGACCGGGTTAGGGTCGTGGATCGCGGCGTGCAGCAGGCCCTTGGCGTCCTCCGCGGTCGACGGCGCCACCACCTTGATCCCGGGAGAGTGCATGAACAGCGCCTCCGGATTCTGTGAGTGAAACGGCCCGCCGGAGAAGCCGCCGCCGGACGGCAGGCGCACGACGATCGGCACCGCCAGGCCCTGGCGGTAGTGCATCTTGCCGGCCACGTTGACCAGCTGATCGAAGCCGCAGGAGATGAAGTCCGCGAACTGCATCTCGCACACCGGGCGCATGCCGACCACCGCCGCGCCGACGGCGCAGCCGATGATGGCCGACTCGGCCAGCGGCGTGTCCATCACCCGGTCGGTGCCGAACTCGGCGGCGAACCCGTCGGTGACCTTGAACGCACCGCCGAACACCCCGATGTCCTCGCCCATCATCAGGACCCGCTCGTCAGCGCGCAGCTCGTCGCGCAGCGCCGCCGAGATGGCCTGCAGGTAGGTCATGACCGCCATCAGGCGCCACCTCCCGCCGCCGCGAACCCGCTCCATGGCGCCTGGCCGTCGCCCAGCGGCTCGGCCTCGCCGGCGCAGAACACGCCCTCCAGGACGTCGTCCGGGGTCGGCATCGGCCCCGCCAATGCCTCGGTGGCGGCGGTGTCGATCGCGGCCGCGACCTCGGCCCGCAGCGCGTCGACGTCGACGTCGAGCTCGCGCAGGCGCCGTTCCTGGCGCTCCACCGGGTCGCGCCGGCGCCACTCCTCCACCTGCTCCTTGGGCACGTACTTCATGTCGTCGTGGGCGGCGTGGCCGTGCATGCGCATCGTCACCGCCTCGATCAGCGTCGGCCCGCGGCCGTCGATGGCCCGCTGCCGGGCCTCGCGGGTGGCGTCGAACATCGCCTCGGCGTCGTTGCCGTCGACGGTCACCCCGGTGAAGCCGTAGGCCGCGGCGCGCTCGACCGGGTCGACCGCGAACTGCTTGTCCAGCGGGGTGGAGTAGGCGTACTGGTTGTTCTCCAGGATGAACACCACCGGCAGCTTCTGGACGCCGGCCCAGTTCATCGCCTCATGGAAGTCCCCGCGCGAGGTCGAGCCGTCCCCGAACCAAGTCAGCGCGCAGCGGCGCTCGCCGCGCAGCTTGAACGCCATCGCCATCCCGGTGGCCACCAGCATCATGTCCGGGAGCATCGAGACCATCCCGACGCAGCCCAGCGAGCGGTCGCCGAAGTGCACGTTGCCGTCGCGGCCCCGGGTGATCCCGGCCGCGCGTCCCATGTACTGCGACAGGATCCGCACCGGCGTCACCCCACGGATCAGGTGGGCCGCCAGGTCGCGGTGCAGGATGCACAGCCGGTCCTCGGGGGCCATGGCGAACGCGGCGCCCGCCGACACCGCCTCCTGCCCGAAGCCGTCATAGAAGGAGCCGGGGACCTTGCCCTGGCGATAGAGGCTCATGGCCCGCTCCTCGATGCCGCGCATCAGGAGCATCGCGCGCAGCAGCCAGATCCGGTCCTCGAGCCTGAGATGCTCATGCCCGCTTGCCGGAGCCGTGCTGCCGGCGGCCTGAGCCGTTTCGGTGGCCATCTTCAGTTACGTCCCTTTCGTCGATGAGCCGTCCGGGGTTTCCGTTCGGCGTCGCTCTTTCGGGCTTTCCGGGATCGCCGGTCGGCCCGCCGATGGGCAGGGAAGCCGAGCTTACTCCCTGACACGGGCGCGTCGCGGGGCCCGGACGCATGTCGGGCGGGCACGGTGGAGGGTCATCCAACCGTCACGGCGTGCGCCGGTTGGCCAGCAGGCGTGCCGCCGCCATCCGGTTGCGCACGCCGAGGCGCAGGAAGATCGACCTGACGTGGAACTTGACCGTGTTCAGTGTGATGAACAGTCGTGAGCCGATCTCCTCGTAGGAGTACCCGTCGGCCAGAAGCAGCAGCACCTGCATCTGGCGCTCGCTGAGCGAGTCGAGCGGGTCGTTGCGATCGGCGACGAGCGCGCCGTGCCACCCGCTCGGCAGGACGGCTCGACCGCGGGCCACCTGGTCCAGGCAGGCGGCCACCTCGCGCGCCGGAGCGTCGGTGAGCAGCAGCCCGCTGATCCCCTGATCCAGGACGAAGCTGACCAGTTCCGGTGCCAGGACGTCGGCGACGATCACGATCGCGGCCTTGGGCACGCGGGCGCGCAGCGCGCGGACGAGGTCCAGTGCCTCCTGGGACTCGGCGCCCACCCCCACGACGACCACGTCGGGCTGCTGCTCGACGATCGCCGCGACCGCGCTGCGCCCGACGCTGGCCCCGGTGACGAGAAAGCCGTCGCGCTCGCCGATCAGCGCCGCGAGCGCCTCGGCGATCAGCCGCCGTCCGTCCGCGATCGCAACCCGAACCGGCTCGTTGGGCGGTTCGGGCACGGCTACGGCGTTGGCGGCCATGAGCGGTGTTCGATCAGATCCGGCGATGGGCGCGGCAACCCGCGCGAGCGCGGAAATGACCTCACGTCTGGCTCCTGATGTGGTCCCCGAAAACATCGGACGCGGCTCTCGTCCCCGAGCCGGCTGCGCGGAGCTTTCATGAGCTCTACGCAGCGATTAACCCTACACCACGCTGTCAACCCCGATTGGTGAACGTTGATTCACCCGTTCCCGGCGCGGTGCCCGCGGGCTACTGTGTGGGGATGGAAGCTGCCTGGCTGGCCCGTGCGCGCTGGCGGTGGCGTGGCGCATGGCTGTGGCCGACGTTCATCGGGGCGGCCGTGCTGGACGGGGTGATCGCCCACGCGCGCCCGTTCCTGGGCGATCGCCAGAGCGTGGTGGGCGCGGTCCTGGCCGGCCTCATCCTCAACCTGCTCGCGGTCGTGCTGGGCTCGCGGCCGGCCGGCGCCCTGGTGCGTCGCATCCGCCCGGATATGCCGGTGCTCGTCGCCCGCAATTACGGCGGCACCGTGCTCGTGGCGGCGATCACCGCCGGGCTGCTGGCCATCGGCCTGGCCCGGCACCAGGGCATCGTCAGCGGCGAGCATGCGCTCGACGACGCCATCGCGCGCGCCGAGGCCTACATCGGCGATCACGCCCCGGCGACGTTCCGCGTCAACGCCACCCGCACGGACACGTTCACGATCCAGCCCGGCGCCATCTACCGCACCTGCGTCCCCGGCCAGGCCGGGCTGAGGTTCTACTGCGTGATCGTCAAGACCCATCTGCCGCTCGCCCGGAGCGTCATTCCGGACGGCTCGGAGCCCAACGCGGTCATGTCGGAGGGCACCAACTAGTGGCCCCAACCGCAACGTCGCGTCGTGACCCCGCAGCGTCGGCAAACGTCCCACCGAACGGGCGCTCGCGACCGACTGGGGCGTTTGCCGCCGTGACGACGGCAAACGCCCCACCTGCCCGTCAGCGGGGCTCGAGTGGGACGTTTGCCGACGCAGGCGCGGCAGACGACCGACCGGACCGCGGTCGTTGGCCGTCGTTGACGCTCGCCCAGGCTCCTGGCGGCGACCCGGTCACCGGCCGGCCCCAGCCGCCGGAGATGGTCGTGGTGGGGCTAGAGCGGGTGCAGCACGACCGGCAGCCGGAACAGGGTGGCGAAGCGCAGCGCCAGGAACGGGTCGCCGGTCAGCTCGAACCGGCCGCTGGAGAGCAGCTCCGGCCAGCCGACGGCCCCGCCGGCCAGCAGGATCAGATCGTCGCCGCCGATCGTCGCCCGCGCCGCCGGCTCCGCTGGCGCCCCCGGCCTGACCTGGCAGCGGGCGTCGGCGATCGTCAGCTCATAGCGGGCGCTGGGACGGCCCTGAGGGTCGCGGACGGCGAGCTCCAGCGTGGCATCGAGGTCGTCGGCGGCGAGCGGATCGAACCGCATCCGGATCGCCGGCGCCAGGGCCCGCAGCAGCAGCCAGTGCGCCATGCGCCCGTGGCTGATCGCCGCCAGGCGCCGTCCCAGGGCGCGCCTCACGTGAGCAGATGCTCCATCGCCTCGGTGGGATCGGAGAACAGCATGAGCGCGTCGTCGGTGGCGACCATGCGCCCGTAATGGGTCGACATCTCGTGCTGGATGGAGTACGCGTCGATCGCGTACCCCAGCTCGTCGGACACCTCGCCATAGGGGATGACGAGCCGGTCGCGGGCGCGGATCTCCCAGAACGCCGGTTGCTCGATCACCTCGGCGCGCCCGGCGAAGAAGCGGGCCACGGCGTCTCCCTCGGCGCTCTTGGCCATGACGATCCCGACGTAGTCGTAGCCCCCGTCGGCGGCCGCCGGAGGCGATGCCGCGGACGGTGACGGCCGGGCGGACGGTGACGGCCGGGCGGACGGTGACGGCCGGGCGGACGGTGACGGCCGGGCGGACGGTGACGGCCGGGCGGACCCCGCCGGCCGCGCGGGCCCCGACGGCCGGGCGGGCCCCGCCGGCCGCGCGTCGGGCCCCACGGGATCGGCCTGGCCGCCGGCCAGCGCCTGGGTCAGCATCGCGTCGGCGTAGCTGCGGACCCCGGCGGTGTCGGAAGCGAGCGCCTCGCAGGCGGCGACCGCCCGGGGCATCCAGTCCGCCACCCAGCCATCGATCACCGCCCGGTTCTCGGGAAGCAGGAAGCGGACCAGGGCGACCGTCCAGTCGCGCGCCCACTCCCATTCCAGCGACGCGACCCGGGCCAGGACCGGAGTGACGATGTCGCCGCTGGCGGCCGCCGCGCGGGTCCCCAGCTCGCGGCGCAGCAGCGTCCCCACCGTGGGCTCGAAACAGAGGTTGGCGGCGACGATGACCTCGCCCCAGTCCGGGGTGGCGGCGAGGCGCTCGAGAAAGCGGCGCGTGGGCTGCCAGGCGTCGTCGGTCAAAAACGCCCGCCGGGCCGGCGCCGTCGGCAGTTCGCAGCCCAGATGGGGTTCGAGGTCCATCGCATACAGGACGATCGCCTGTGCCGAGCGCTGCTTGTGCGCGGCCTGGAGGCATACGCAGGTGGCCACCGAGTCAGACAGGCAATCGCGCGCCGCGGTCGCCAGGGCGAACCACAGGCCGTGCTCGACGAATGCCGGGATCTGGAGGTTGGTCTGCAGGAACCGCACCCATTCGGGGGCGAAATCGTCGATCAGGCCCTGCTGCGCCGCCGAGCGCAGCGCGCCCTCGAGTTGGTGCTCGGCGGCGGCCCCGGCCTGGTAGAACGGACGCTCCCACTGGCCGCCCGGGTCGCGGAACGCGAACCAGTCCGGGCAGCGCAGCGCGGTGGAGGCGTCGTTCCAGGTCCCGCGCCCATCGGCGAAGTGCAGCGGCCAGCCCCGCGTCAGGTGGCGATGGATCGAAGGCTGCGTGTCGACGGTGACGTCCTCGTAGAGCGTCGCCCGTCGCCCGGTTGGCTCAAACCACGCGAACTCCCGCTCCGACGCGGCCGCCGATCCGCCATTCTCAGGCTCAGCCTGACCCTGAGTCTTGCCCGCCGCGGCGGCCGTCGTGAACCGATCGGTGAAGATCCGCGACGCGTCCACTCCCTGCCGGGTCAGCGCAGCCTCGGCGGCGTCGAGCAGGCCCGGCGGTCCACACATGTAGACGTCGAGATCGCCCTGCACGTCGCTCAGCGCCTCGGCGATCGCGCGCCCGGACACGACCACCGGCTCGCAGCCCAGCTCCTGCAGTTCCGGCAGCAGGAACGGCTCGCGGGCGGCGAAGTACAGCGGCGGCGCGGCGATCCCGTCGGCGGCCAGGCGGCGCAGCAGGGCGAGCACCGGCCCCAGGCCCGAGCCGCCCGCGATCATCGCCATCGGACGCTCGGCGTCGCGCAGGCGCAGCGTTCCGTAGGGCCCGGTCAAGCTGACCGTGGTGCCGGCGACGATCTGCGTCCCGAGCCGGCCGGAGAGGCGCCCGTCCGGATAGCGCCGGACGATGAGCTCCACCGTTCCGTCGCCGGGGAGGTTGGCGATCGAGTACGAGCGGGTGACGCCGGCGGCGTGCAGGTCGATGAACTGGCCCGGGGCCCAGTGAAACGCCTCATCGACCGTCAGCGTCACGGCCACGATGTCCGCGGCCAGCGCGGTCACCGCCGACACGGTGCCCGGCACGGTCCTGATCGCCGTCTCGAGGCGGTAGTTGTCAGGGTCGTGGTGGAGCAGCTCGACCGTCAGGTCGGACTCCGGCCGGGCCCGGCACATGAGCGCGTAGCCGTTCCCAAGCTCGGCGTCTGAGAGCGCGAAGTTCGAGTACGGCGCGAGGTCGACCTCGCCGGCCAGCAGGTAGCATTTGCACGCCGAGCACTGCCCCTCCCGGCAGCCGTAGGCGAGGTTGTAGCCCTGGCGGAACGCGGCGTCGAGCACCGTCTCGCCGGCCGCGCAGTCGATCTCTTCGCCGATCGGCTCAAAGCGGACCCGCACGAGCGCTCCTACAGGACCGCGGTGGCCAGCTCCAGCGGCACCGCGCCGCTTGAGCGAGGCACCCCGGACCAGTCGCCGGAGGGCAGGCCCAGTTCGCGGGCCACGCGGATGTTGGGGCTGATCAGCTTGAGGTTGTGAGCACGGATGTCCGACAGGGTCCAGCGATGCTCGTCGCGCAGATGGGGCTGGCCGATCAGCGTCTCGCCGTCGGAGCGGACGAAGCCGAGATCCTGGATGACCGCCGACGCCTCCCAGCCGTGATAGCGGTCCAGGTAGTTGCGATCGCCCGTGTAGCGGCCCGGATTGGACTCGTCGAGCCAGCGGCACTCCTTGGAGCAGTAGAAGCGCGTGCGGTCGCCGACGATGCGGTGCACGCGGTCGGCCTCGGACACGCACAGCCCCTGGCAGGTCCAGCAGAACGGCGGCGCCATATTGATGAAGTCCAGCGGCAGGAAGCGATTGCGGGGGTCGGCGCCGTGGCGGAACGCCTCCCAGAAGCCCCCGTACTGCGCGTACCACCCCGGGTACTTGGACTCGAACCATTCGAAGTCGCGCTCGTCGAGCGGGTCGAAGCGCCAGAAGCTAAGCGGCCAGCCGGCGAAGGCGAGGATGGCGTGGCGATGGTGCAGGCCGTTGACCAGCCGCTCGCGGGCTCGCTCGAACATGTCGGGCGGGATGTCCAGTCCCAGCTTGCCCAGCTTCATGATGTAGGCGCGGTGCCAGTCGTCGCGCACCCAGCGGTCCCACTTGTCCAAAAACGACTCGGGATCGGAGCGGTCGCGACTGAAGTACTCGATGACCACCGCGCTGAACACGTCGATGAACGCGTGATTGATCCAGAACGCCTGCTGGAGGTCGCGCTCGATCAGCGGCGCGTTGTGATCGTCCTGGAGCACGGTCAGCAGCGTCGCGTAGCCGTTGGAGATGTGGCGCGCCTCGTCGGACTGGACGCTGAGGTAGGTGGTGGGCAGCGTGAAGTCCCCGTTGCGGGCGGCGACGTCCGGGGTGGCCACGAACACGACGTTGGTGAACGCCGTCTCGGCCACCACCTGGAGGGTGAACGCGCACTGGATCGGGTCCCCGACGATGAAGTGCGAGAGCATGTTGAGGCCGGGGTTGGTCAGCACCGATCCCGAGAACGCCTTGGGACCCAGGTGCCAGCCGGCCGGGTCGGGCACGTTCTGGGCGTACCACCGCGCCAGCGCCATCTGCATCCCGGTGTGGCGGATCTCGTCGACGAACTGGACGTGATAGCCGTTGCGCAGCTCGTTGTTCGGGACCGCGCTCATCAGCATCGACATGCAGCGGCCGGCGCCGACCTCGGCGTAATTGGTGACGACGATGAACGCCTT
>DATAWL010000022.1:0-13698 GCA_036267215.1 Solirubrobacteraceae bacterium
TGGGAGTTGGGTGGGGCGTTTGCCGCCGTGACGAAGGCAAACGCCTCAGTGGGTCGCGGGAGCCCGTTGGGTGGGACGTTTGCCGACGCTTCGCGGTCAGGACCGCCGGCCAAGCTCCCGATCAGCACGGCCGGCGACCCAGGCCAGAGCAGGACCCGGGCCGTGGCACCAGTCATCGGCTACAGGCCTGTCAGGGTGCCCTGGAGGACGATCGTGCCGGGCTGCTTGGGCTTGGCCGAGGTCTCGAGCGTCACGATCAGCTTCTTGTAGTGCGACGCGTTGCTCGGCAGCCCGCCGGCGGTCGACAGCCGCCCGGTCTTGCCGACGCCCGGGTTGACGAAGCCGAGGATCTGCGCGTCGCTGGGCGAGTTGTAGAGCCAGACGGCGTAGGCGTTGGGCGGGTGGGTGGTGTTGGCGGGGACGTTGTCGGCGACGATGGCCACGCCGTCAGCGGATCCCTCGTTGAGGATCTCGGCGATGCCGGCCGCCTTGGACGCCTTGCCGCCGCTGGGCGGCGAGAGGTTGATCTGGGCGACGACCTTGGCCGACGAGGTGGAGCTGGTGGTCGTGGCCGAGGTGGTGGCCGTCGTCGAGCTGGCGCTCGCCGCCGGCGTCGAGGTTGAGGTCGAGGCCGACGCCGCCGACGACGGGTGCTTGCTGGAGTTGCTGCGGGTGACGAAGAACACGACGACCGCGGCGGCGATCAGGACGGCCAGGCCGATGATGATCGCGCCGCCGACCTTGGAGACGCGCCGCCCGCCGCGCGAGGACGGGGGAGATGGGGGCCCGCCCGGCTCATCGCCCGCCGGTGGCTCGACGGGCGCTGCCGGCTCGGGCGCTGCGGGTGCTGTCGGCTCGGGCCCCGCGGGTGCCGTCGGCTCGGGCGCCGCGGCGTCGGCCGCGGGCGGACCGGAGCGCTGCAGCGGGATCTCCGGCAGCGGCCCGCTGGCCACCGACGCCAGCTCGGAGGCGACGACCCGGGCCCAGGCGCGCTCGCTGGGGGAGTCGGCCAGCAGGTCGCGGGCGCGCGCGACGTCGTCGTCAGAGGCCTGGCCGAGCAGGTAATCGCCGATCAGCGCCTGATGGTCGGGGTCGACCGTCGTGTAAGGGCCCAGCGCGCGCAGCGCCGACACCGCGCGCTCGCGCACGGCAGAGGCGTTCATGGAGAGCATGCGCGCGATCTCGTCGTAGCTGCGACCTCGGCCGAGCACGAGCTGGAGTACCGCGCGCTGGTCGCCCGGCAGGCTGTCCAACGATGGCATCGCTGTACTGGAGGGTAGTTCAGCGTCCAGCGGAATGGGGTTGTTGAGCCGCGCGGCCCTTACGCCAGCCAAAGCTCTAACGTGCGGCGCGATGACCATCGAGCTGCCCTACGCCCTCGATGTCGGGTTCGACCGGCTCTACGGGTTGGAGATCACCGAGATCGGCGACGGCGTGATCTGCGGGCGGGTGCCGGTGCGCAACGCGCTCAAGCAGCCCGCCGGCCTGGTCCACGGCGGGGTGTATGCCGCGGTGGCCGAGAGCCTGGCGACCAACGGGACCGGGCTGGCCGTCCACGCGGCCGGCAACACGGCGATGGGCATGTCCAACCAGACGAGCTTCCTGCGCCCGGTCACCGCGGGCGCGATCACTGCGGTGGCCCGGGCGCGCCATCGGGGCCGGACCACCTGGGTGTGGGAGGTCGAGCTGACCGACGATGACGGCCGATTGTGCGTGCTCACCCGGGTGACCGTGGCCGTGCGCCCGCTCCCGGGGTAGCGCTCGGCGCTCGCGCCGGTCAGTGCAGCGTCCGCGGGGCGCCGCGCCCCAGCCAGAACTGCACGAACGGCCGGAGCGACGGGTCCTGCGCGGAGGCGACGTGGAGCACGTGGGTCCAGGCCAGCGCGAGCACGCCGGTGGTCCCGGACCGGTAGGCCAGGACCACCGCGCCGCCGGACGCGGCCAGCGCCGGCGTGAACGGCGGGGCCAGCGATGCGGCCAGGGTGGCCAACCCGGGGGGCGGGCGCTTGGTCCCGTACATGAGCACGACGTCGCCGACCTCGAGTCCCTGGAGCAGCTGATCGTTGGTCAGCTGAGCGCCGTTGGCCTCGATCGGCGAGGGTACGTGTGGCCCGCTGGTGGGCGGATCGGAGTCGTAGACCGGGGTGAGCTCGCCCGGCCGCAGCTGGGCGTCGCCCTGATCGCGGTATTGCACCCCCGGGCCGGTGTCGGCGCCGGAGATCCCGGGCGAGTCGTGTCCGGCGAGCAGTCCTCCGGACAGCAGGGCGATGACCCCGATCGCGATCGCGAACGAGGCAGCCACGATCAACAGCCGCTCGAGCCAGCGTCTCATCGAGGTCGGGCGGCGGTCGCGGGTCACTCCGCCGCGCGGACCGGGCGGCGGGGGCGGACGGTGCGGTCGGGAACGTCCTCGCGGGCGGCGGCCGCGAGCTCGTCGATCGCCGCGCGCAGCTCGTCGGCCAGCGCCTCGAGATCGGGCACGGCGTCGTAGTCGGCGTTGAGACCGAAGTTGAGCTGGCCGTCGTAGCTCATGATCGCGATGCCCAGCGCCTGGTTCTCGGCCAGGGGCACCATCGGGTACATGGCCTCGAGGCGGCGACCCAGCATGTACAGGGAGAACTGGGGTCCGGGGACGTTGGTGACCACCAGGTTGAACAGGCGCTGGCGGGCCTGGAGGCGAGCCGCCTGGGCCATGATCGTCGGCGGGGCGAAGCCCGTCAGCTCGGTGAGCACCTGGGCCCCCACCGCCTGCCCCGACGCCTTGATCCCGTCCATGGACCGGCTGATGTCGAGCAGCCGGGCCACCGGGTCAGACAGGCCGATGGGCAACGGCACCCACATGGCGGCCACCTTGTTGCCCAGGGCCCCTCGCTCGACCTCGGCGCGGACCGACACGGGGACCATCGCCCGCAGCACGATGTCCTCGGTCGACTCGCCGTGCATGCGCAGATAGCGGCCCAGGGCGCCCGCCACCGACGCCAGCACCACGTCGTTGACGGTGCCGCCCAGCGCGTTCTTGATCGCCTTGAACTGATCCAGGTCGCCGCGTACCCAGGTGAAGCGGCGGTGGGGCCCGATCCGCACGTTCAGAGGGCTGGGCGGCGCCGCCTGCAGGCCGGCCCGAGCCATCGCGCCCACGCCGCCGACCGCGCGGCCCACCCGGGCCACGACGTGGCGGGGCCCCCGCAGCGTCGCCTTGAACCCCCGCACGATCTCGCCGGGAACGGTGGCGCGCTCGAGCAGCGCGTCAGCGAGCAGCTGGGCGCCGGTGGGCAGGGGACGGGGGAGCCATTCGTGGTCGGGGGCCGCCACCGGCATCGGATCGGGGGAGGTGTCGAACAGAACAGTGGCGATGTCGACACCGGAGATGCCGTCGACCAGCGCGTGGTGGGTCTTGGACAACATGGCGAAGCGATCGTCGGACAGGCCCTCAACCAGCCAGATCTCCCACAGCGGGCGGCTGCGATCGAGCGCTTGGGAGAACACCCGCCCGGCCAGCCGCTTGAGCTGCTCCTCTCCGCCGGGGCTCGGCAGGGCGGTATGGCGCACGTGGAAGCCGACGTTGAAGTGCGGGTCGTCGACCCACACCGGCCGGCCCTGGTTGAACGGGACAAAGGCCAGACGCTGGCGGTAGCGGGGCACGAGGTGCAGCCGGGACATGATCTGGGCGACGAGCTCGTCGTAGCCGGGGGCGTCGCCGTCGAACACCATGCAGCCCGCGACGTGCATGTGCGCGGAGTCGCGCTCGAGGTGCAGAAACGACGTATCGAGCCCGGTCAGGCGGTCCGGATTGGCCACCGGGTGATTCTGACACGCCTTCCCGCGTGTGATCAGGCTCACTTAAAACGGCTCAAGCTCCTGCCAGCCTCGCCGAGTTCGAAAACGACCTGCCTAATCGCCTCTGCCCGGTGCGGCGGCGAGCGGGGGACCCACTGCCGGATGCCCACGAAACCGCATCCCGGCCGGGGCGAATCGATTGCCTGGGCCTAGCGCCCAGCCGCGACCGTAGCGACCTCTGAAGAAGTGCCCATCGGCGTTTCGAGGCGGCCGCGAGCCCGACAGCTAACCACGCAGGCACCCGGTCGAGACGTCAAGGAGGTCCTCGGTTTGAGGCCCATTTGGAAGTTGCGCAGGACGCGCTTGGTGCAAGTGATCATTGCTACGACAATGCTGGCCGTGCCGGCATCCGCGTTCGCCCTCACCGGCGTCGCGGCGGCCCCCGGCCAGACCGATACCCCTCTCAACCTACGAGTCGCCCCGGGGCGCGTGACCTTCGGGCACGCCGTCAGCGTCACCGGCAGCGCGCCGGCGACCGACGCCGGGAAGCGCGTGGTGCTGGAAACCGCGTCTCGCGGCGCCTCGACGTGGCGGCAGGCCGCCACGGCCGCGATTGGCCGCCGTGGCCATTTCCGCTTCCGCGTCGTGCCGCGGCGCTCGGCGCTGATGCGCGTCGTCTCGCCGGCCGTGCCGAGCACGGCGCCGCTGGCGAGCATCGCGTCAGCCGGGGACGTCCCCGGCGCGGCGTCGAGCCCGCTGCGGGCGGTGACGGTGACGGCGCGCTTCGCGCTGGCCTCGGGCCAGGCGGCGGTGCGCGGCGCCGGCCCCGTGCAGATGCGCGGCGCCCTGCTGCCGGCGGTGACCGGCCGGGTGGTGACCCTTCAGGCGCACACCGCCCACGGCTGGCGGACGCTGACCCGCGGCCGCACCGGCCGCAAGGGCGGCTTTGGCCTGCATTTCCGCCCCACGGGAGGCGCTCAGCGCCTCCGGATGCTGTTCGCCGGCGACGACCGCAACGCCCGAACGGTGAAGCCCGCCGGAAACGTGAGCGTGCTCACGCCCACCCTGGCGTCCTGGTATGACGACGCCGGCAACACCGCCTGCGGCTTTCACGCCGGGCTCGGCGTGGCCAACCGCAGCCTGCCCTGCGGCACCAGGGTCGTCCTGCAGTACGGCGACCGGACGGTGACGGCAGTCGTCGACGACCGCGGCCCCTACGTCGGGGGACGCGACTGGGACCTCAACCAGAACACCGCGTCCGCGCTGGGCTTTGCCGGCGTCGGGACGGTGTGGAGCAGCGCCGGCTGACCCGTGTCTGGTGGCCCGCGGACGCCGTGATCACGGCGTCCGCGGCGCCGGGCGCGCCGTCTGGCGGCGTCCGTACTGTGAGGGGTGGTGTCCGGACGCTGCATCGCCCATGTCGACATGGACGCGTTCTACGTGTCGGTCGAGCTGCGGCGCCGGCCCGAGCTGCGCGGACGACCGGTGATCGTCGCCGGCACCGGTCCGCGGGCGGTCGTCACCACCGCGTCGTATGAGGCGCGGCGCTTCGGCGTGGGCTCGGCGATGCCGGCGGCGCGAGCCCGGCGACTGTGCCCCGACGGGATCTACCTGCCGCCGGATTTCCCGTACTACCGCGCCGCGTCGGCCGAGGTGATGGCGCTCGTGCGGGCCTGCTCGGATGACGTCGAGGTGATCGGGCTCGACGAGGCCTACCTCGACCTCTCGGGCCAGCCCGCGCCACGGGCGGAGATGCGGCGTCTGGCGCTGGTGATCGAACGCGAGACGGGACTGCACTGCTCGATCGGGATCGGGCCCAACAAGCTGGTGGCCAAGGTCGCCTCCGACGCCGAGAAGCCGCGCGGCTTCGTCGTCCTGGACCGCCGGCAGGCATGCGCCCGGTTCGCCGGCTCGCCGTGCGGCCTGATCCCGGGGATCGGGCCCAAGACAGCCGAGCGCCTGAACGCCTGCGGTCTGGACACGCTCGGCAAGCTGGCGGCGGCGGCGCCCGAGCAGCTGGCCGACCGCTTCGGGGCGCGCCTGGGGGCGGCGCTGCAGAGCCGGGCGCGCTTCGAGGATGACGCGCCGGTGACCCAGGAGCGCAAGGTCGTCTCCGAATCGCGGGAGACGACGTTCGACCACGACATCGCCGACGCCCGCGCGCTGGAGCCGATCCTGATCCAGCTGACTGAGCAGCTGTGCGAGACGCTGGTCCGCCAGGAGCGACGCGGGCGCACGATCGGGATCAAGGTCCGGCTCGACGACTTCTCGACTCACACCCGCGCCCGGACGCTGGCGCACCCGGTCGCGTCGGCCGATCGGGTGCTGCCGGTCGCGCTGGACCTGCTGCGCCGGTTCGCGGCGCCGCGCCCGGTGCGGCTGCTGGGCGTGCGGGTGGCGGGACTGGAGCCGGCGTCAGCCGAGTCCGCCGAGCAGCTCAGCCTCGCGGTCTAGTGCGGCTCGCGGTCGAGTGCGTCGGTGGCGCGGGCGCGGAGCGCGGGGGCGTGGGGGCTAGTAGAGGGCGCTGGCCAGCCGGCGCCGCGACTCGCGGGCCAGCGGGTTCTCGACGCCGAGCTCGTCCAGGATTCCGACGACGACGCGCCGGATGTCGTCCCGCGCTCCGTCGGCGGACGGCAGGTAGCCGATCAGCAGGTCGAGCGCCCGCTCCTCGTCACCGGTGTCGAGGGCGGCGAACGCGTCCTGGACGGCCTCGGGGGCGCCGGCCTGCTCGAGCGCGATCCGCGCGGCCAGCCCGTCGGCGGCGAAGCTGCCCGGCACCTCGTGCAGGATCGCGAGCGCGGCGTCGGGATCGCCGCGGCCGTAGAGGATCCGGGCCAGGGGTACCGCGGCGTCGGCCCGCGAGGGCTCAAGGTCGACCGCACGACGCAGCGACTCCTCGTCGCCGGCGGCGACCAGGCCGTCCGCCTCGGAGGGCAGCAGCGAGTCCAGGAAGGCGTCGACGGCGGCCGGGGGCTGGGCCCCGACGAACTCGGCGGCCATCTGGCCGTCGCGAAACGCCTTGACCGCAGGGATGCTCTGGATGCCGAACGACTGGGCGACGGCGGGGTTGGAATCGACGTCGATCTTGGCCAGTTCGACCTGCCCGTTGCGGGCGGCGACGGCGCGCTCGAGCACCGGACCGAGCTGGCGGCAGGGGCCGCACCACTCGGCCCAGAAGTCCACCACGACGGGGACCTGGTGCGAGCGGTCGATGACGGCGGCTTGGAAGGTGTTGTCGGTGACGTCCATGGTGTGTCATTGATGGTAGCCACGACCGGACGCTGCTCCCCGCGATCGTGGTAGACAGCCACCGTGGCCGAATACGCGGCAGAGCGCGACGGGGTCTCGCTGCAGGTCTCAGACACCGGCGAGGGGCCGGCGGTGGTCCTCGCCCACGGGCTGACCGCCACCCGGCGCTACGTCGTGATGGGGTCGACCGCGCTGCAGCGCGGCGGACATCGCGTGCTGGCCTACGACGCCCGCGGCCACAGCGCCTCCTCGCCGGCGCCAACGCCGGACGCCTACACCTACGAGGAGCTGGGCCGGGACCTCGAGGCGGTGATGGACCGCGCCGGCGTGGACCGCGCGGTGCTGGCCGGCGCCTCGATGGGCGCCCACACCGCGGTCTGGCTGGCCCTGCAGCGCCCCGAGCGGGTGGGGGGGTTGGTGGTCATCACGCCGGCGTTCGCGGGCGGGGAGGACGACCCTGAGCGCCTGGCCCGCTGGGACGCGCTGTCCGCCGGGCTGCGCGACGGCGGCGTCGACGGCTTTCTCGCCGCCTACGGGGAGCCCGAGGTGCCCGAGCGCTGGCGCGAGACCGTGGTCAAGGTGATCGAGCAGCGGCTGTCGCAGCACGAGCATCCCGAGGCGGTCGCCGACGCGCTGCACGCGGTGCCGCGATCACATCCGTTCGGGTCACTCGCGGATCTGAGCGCGATCAGCGTGCCCACGGTCGTCGTCGCCTCCGACGACGAGGCCGATCCCGAGCATCCGCGCGCGGTCGGGGAGGCCTACGCGGCGACGATCCCCAGGGCGCGGCTGGTCACCGACCAGCCGGGGCGCTCGCCCGTGGCCTGGCAGGGCAGCCGGCTGTCGGAGCTGATCGCCGAGGTCGCCGAGGAGGCCGAGGAGGCGTGAGTCCGGGGGCGCCGGCCGGCTATTCGGGCACGCCGCTGGTGCGCAAGCTGGGGATCAAGCCCGAGGCGCGGCTGGGGCTGTTCGGCGCGCCTGACGGGTTCGACGAGGTGCTGGGCGAGCTCCCGCCGGGCGTGACGGTGCGCCGGCGGGCGCAGGGGACGTTCGACGTGATCGTGGCCTTCTGCACGCGGCGCCCGGAGCTCGAGCGGCGGCTGCCGGCCTGGCGGGCCGCGCTGGCCGAGGCCGGCGGGCTGTGGGTGGCCTGGCCCAAGCGCAGCTCCGGGGTGGCCACCGACCTGGGCGACGGGCCGGTGCGCGAGGTGGGGCTGGCCGCCGGGCTGGTCGACAACAAGGTGTGCGCGATCGACGAGACCTGGTCGGGGCTGCGGTTCGTCTACCGGCTGGCCGACCGGACCGGGGGTCGGTAGAGGAACCTGGCCGTGTTGGGGCGTTGCCGGCTGACACGGCGGGTGGGTGGCCGTGCGGGCGGCTGGTGCGGTGCGAAAAACGGCGGGCTATCGATTGGTGGGCACTGTGGCGCCGACGAGACCTGCATTGTGGCGCCGACGAGACCTGCACTCTGGAGCACATCACGCAACACCTGGCTGACGACTGTCGGCAAACGTCCCAACCGACCCCTGCCCCCAGCCCGGTGGGGCGTTTGCCGTCGTCACGAACGCAAACGCCCCAGCCACCTTCTGGGGGGCGCTGGTTGGGACGTTTGCCGACGCCCAGGGACCTCAGGCACCGTCCGTCCTCCACTCGATAGCGCAGTTGACGTTCGCCGATACCCCTCTGACGGCCCCACGGCAGACCTCAAGCTACGACGGCGCGACGCTCTCAGCGGGAGCGCAGCACGTACACCCGGGCGCAGCCGAACCGGTGCACGGTGCCCAGCAGCGGCGCCAGCGCCTTGGTCAGGTCCTTGGGGTGCTTGCAGTCGGACACCAACAGGCTCGCGCCCGTCGAGGAGACGAACTGCCGGGCCTCCGAGTGCGACATGCGCCCGCCGAACAGCCGGTCGACCTCGCGGGCGCGCCCCCCGTAGTCGCGGCTCCAGTAGCCGTCGCCGACCCACACTGCCCGCCCGGTGCGGGCGGGCACGATGGCGGCGAACGGGGTGGGGGCCAGCACGCCGCCCCGCGGGGCCTGGGTGTTGATCCAGTCCAGGGCGTGGACGTCGGACTGGGGGAGGTAGTACTGGACGACGGAGCTGTCGGCGGTGCGGACGAACTTGCGCGCGTTGTAGGCCAGCCCCGGGATGGTGACCAGGATCACCGCCAGCCCGCCGAGCAGCGGTCCCAGCCGCAGGCGCTGGCCGGCGCGGACGAGCAGGACGGCCAACGGCAGGCTGAGGCCCTGCAGGGCATGGGGAGCGAACGAGTCGTTGACGAAGTAGGTGACAAAGCAGGCCACCACCCACAGCAGCAGAGCCTGTTCGATGACGATGCCGTCAGGCCGGCGGACCCCGAACGCGGCCACGGCGGCCAGCGGGCCAAAGCCCGCCAGCAACACGATCGCGGGCAGGCGGGCGATCACCTCGTAGTGCGACGCCAGCTGCCAGGCGGGATCGTGGTGGGAGAGCAGGTAGTAGTAGGCCAGGGGCAGTGCGGCGGCGATCGCCGGGACCGCCAGGGCCATCCAGTTGCGCATCCGCCGGACGACGGCCAGTCCGGCGAAGATCAGCACCAACGTGATCCCCTGCCAGGGGTGCAGCCACGAGGCCAGAAGCGCCGCGGCGGCGGCCACTGCGAGCGGGCCTGCCGCCACCCGGTGCCGGCGCCCGCGAGGCGGCGATGACGGCGCGCCGGTCCGGCCGGGATCGATCGCCCGTTCGACGGCCAGCAGCGCGACGGGGACCAGCGCCAGGCCCAGGGCGCTGGGCACGTATCCCCATAGCTTGTCGGCGGCCAGCAGCTCGTCGCCGAGCAGGTAGAGCGAGAAGCGAAACGACCCGGAGGCCAGCTGGGTCCAGCTGAAGAACGCCGTCAGCGGGGTGTAGAGGAACAGCGACAGGATCACCACGGCGGCCCGTGGCCCCAGCTGGTCGGCGAAGGTACGCCGGGCCCAGGCGGTGACGGCGGCGAACAGGGCGACGATCCCGACCGGCTTCCACAGCAGGTAGGCCACCGGCAGCGAGACCCCGAGGCGGTACAGCCAGCCGGTGATGGCGAACACCGGCTCCAAATAGACGTGGCCGCTGGGGGCGAAGCTGAACAGGTCGGCGGCCAGCCCGCCGTGGGCGCTCGCGTCGCGGGCCCAGGCCAGGTACTGGAGCTGGTCGGCGCCGAGGACGCCGTTGGCGCCGATCAGCCCGTCGGCGCCGGTGAACTGGGCGTGGAGGTGGGCGGCGTGGACCAGCAGCAGGACCAGCGGGAACAGCGCCCAGCCGGCCAGGGCCGCCAGCAGCACGATCTCAGCGCGCGAGACTCGCGGCCCACCATTCGGCATGGCGGGCAAGACTAATGGGCCTTACCGGCCCCCGGCGGCGCAGGACGGCCCGGCGGCGCCGAACGGCCCGGCAGCGGGGGACGGCCCGGCGCCGCCGCGGCCGGGCTCAGCCGGCCACGACGTGATCGGTCCGCGTCGCCGGCGCGATGTAGTTGTTGCCGCGGAAGTCGAGGCGGACGTTCAGCGCCGCCGGCTTGGAACCGTGCAGGCGGGTGAGGCCGGCCGAGATGCTGAAGGTGCAGTTGGGGGCGACGGGCGCCACCACGAAGGCGAGCTGACGGCGGCCGTTGTAGTAGCGGATCCCGACGTTGCCGGTGCAACGCTGGGCCGCCGGGATCGAGCCGGCGCCGCCCAGGGTGCCGCGAGTGGTGAAGGTGTACGGCGAGCGCCGCGCGGTGCCGGGTGAGGTGCGGGCGCGCAGCCTCGGGACCGGCCGCTTGGCGGGTTCGGTGAAGAACGTCGCGTCGGAGCCGTAGGAGGCGACGCTGCCGCCGTGAAACGCGACCAGCCGGTAGTGGAACAGGGTGGCGGGCGCGAGTCCGACCAGCTGAGTGGCGACCGGAACCGGGACGGCGCCGGCCGGGACCGTGCCGGCGAACGTCTCGAAGCCGTAGGTGGCGGCCAGCCCATACTGGATGACCCAGGTCGTCGCGGCGCCCTCGGGGTCGATCGTGCCCGTCAGCGTGGCCACGGTCTTGCCGACGGCGCTGGGGCCGCCGGTGACCGCCTCGGCCGGCGGATGCCCGGTGGTGGTGAAGCTGCGATCGACCCCGACGGTGGAGCCCGAGCCGTTGAGCGCGCTGATGCGGTAGTGGTAGACGGTGCCGGGGGTCAGGCCGGCGATGGTGCGGGTCACGGACACCCCCTTGACGCCGCTGCCCGCCGAATGGGGGGCGGTGGCCGCGCCGTAGGCGGTGGTGGGGCCGTAGGCGAACGCGTAGTTGGTCGTGCGCCCGTTGGGGTTGACGGTGCCGGTGAGCACGGCGCTGGTGTTGGTGATGCTCGTCGCCTTGCCGGTGACCACGGTGGGCGACGACACCGCCCAGGCCACCCCCGTGGCGCCCAGGACCAACACGATCGACACGACGACCAGCCTCGGCACACGCCTCATTGCAACCTCCTCGCAGGTTCTCCGGCCGTTCAATACCCGGTCCTGGCCAGAAGTTGCGCCCGGGCGAGTCGCCCGATGATTGGGCGCGAGCGGGATGGGTATGCCTGACGCGATGCAGCGACGACGACTCGGCAACAGCGACCTGGAGGTCTCGGAGATCTCGCTCGGCTCGTGGCTGACCTACTCGGGCGGGGTGGAGCGCGAGCAGACCGAGGCGTGCACGCGCGCCGCCTTCGAGGTCGGGATCAACTTCTTCGACACCGCCAACGCCTACGGGCGCGGGGCCGCCGAATCGGCGTGGGGCGAGATTCTCTCCGGATACCCGCGCGACTCATACGTGCTGGCCACCAAGTTGTACTTCCCGATGTCGGACGAACCGGGCGACGGCGGGTTGTCGGCGGCCCAGATCCACAAGCAGATCGACGCCTCGCTGGCGCGCCTGCGAACCGACCACGTGGACCTCTACCAATGCCACCGTTTCGATGTCGAGACCCCGATCGAGGAGACGATGGAGGCGCTCACCGACGTGGTGAACGCCGGCAAGGCGCGCTACATCGGCTTCAGCGAGTGGACGGTGGAGCAGATCGAGGCCGCCCTGGCGGTGCCCGGCGCGGCGCGGCTGGTGTCATCGCAGCCGCAGTACTCGATGCTGTGGCGCGCGCCCGAGGCCGAGCTGCTCGCGCTCTGCGCGCGGGAGGGGATCTCCCAGGTCTGCTGGTCGCCGCTGGCCCAGGGGGTGCTGACCGGCAAGTACCGGGCGGGGGAGCAGCCGCCGGCCGATTCCCGCGCAGCCAGCGACGAGATGAGCGGCTTCATCGACCGGCTCATGGGCGATGAGACGCTCGACGCCGTCCAGCGGCTCGTGCCGGTCGCCGAGCAGGCCGGGCTGAGCATGGCTGACCTGGCGCTCGCCTGGGTCCTGCGCCAACCGAACGTCGCCTCCGCGATCATCGGCGCCAGCCGGCCCGAGCAGGTGCGCGCCAACGCCGCCGCCAGCGGCATCGCGCTGACCGACGACACGCTGGCCGCGATCGACGCCGCCCTCGGCGATGCGCCGGTGACCGGGCCGCAGCTGGCCCCGAACGCCAACCCCGGCGTCGCCCACCGCGACTGAGCTCGCGCGCCGGCGCGCGGGTCAGCGTGCGGCGCCGAAGAAGGCGACGAGCTCGCCGGCGACCTCGTCGGGCCGGTCCTCGACCAGGAAGTGCGACGCGTCGACGGCGCGGCCGGTGACCTGCGGAGCCCACGGGCGCCAGACCTCGAGGACGTCGCCGTAGAACGCAGGCAGCGCGCCCCGGGTGCCCCACAGGCACAGGACCGGACACTCGATGGTGCGGCCCCGGTCGGCCTCATCGAGCGCCCGGTCGATCGTGGCGCCGGCGCGGTAGTCCTCGCAGATGGCGTGCACGGCGCTGACGTCGGCCAGCTGGCGGCGGTAGGCGTCCATGACCTCCGCGGGGTAGCGCTCGGGGTCCGAGCCGAGCCCGATCGCGGCGAGGTGCCGGTCGAAGAAGACCTCGCGGTCGCCGGAGATGAGGCGCTCGGGCAGCGGGGCCGGCTGGGCCAGAAAGCCCCAGTGCCAGTAGAAGATGGCCAGGCGGTCGTCGGCACGGGCCCAGACGTCGGCGGTCGGGACGATGTCGAGCACCGCCAGGGCGGTCACGGTCGACGGGTGATCCAGCGCCATCCGGTAGCCGACGCGGCCGCCGCGATCGTGGCCGGCCACGGCGAACCGATCGTGGCCGAGCGCGGCCATCGCCTGAACCTGGTCCAGCGCCAGTGCCCGCTTGGAGTGCGGCGCATGGTCCTCGGCGGTGGGGGGCCGAAACGAGTTGCCGTAGCCCGAGAGGTCGGCGACGACCACCGTGTGGCGCTCGGCCAGCTGCGCCGCCGCGCCGTGCCACATCAGATGGGTCTGCGGGTAGCCGTGCAGGAGCAGCAGCGGCGGGCCGTCGCCGCCGACCCGGGCGTGAATCGTCCCGCGGTCGGTCGCCAGGTCGCGGGCCTCGAATCCGTTGAACACGGCGCCAACGCTACGCGACCGCGCGTATTAGGGCACCCTGATAGGGCGGTTTCAGAGAGTGTCGAGGAGCGGTTTCAGGGAGTGTCGAGCGCGGTGGCGTGGTCAGCCGCCACCGGGAAGCGGCACGCCCACGCGGTTGCAGATCTGGTTGGCCCGGACGAAGGCCGGAGTGTTGACGTCGATCCCGGAGCTCGCCGCG
>DATAWL010000023.1:0-71099 GCA_036267215.1 Solirubrobacteraceae bacterium
GACCGCCGCGTCGACGTCCGCTGCCTCCCCCGACGCCGCCAGCGCCAGCACCTGGTTGCTCGCCGGATTGATCGACGCGAACGTCTCGCCCGACACGCTCGCGCGAAACCGCCCACCAATGAAATGCTCCTGCACGCCATAGGCGCCATGGGCAGCATCGGTTGGGGCCAGCGCTGACGGTTGCTTCATCGCGGACGAGTCTCCTCCGGCGGGGTCGCGGCCCATCTTAGAGTTTGTCTCAGAACCGCTCCGGGCGCCCCGCGTCAGTCGATCAGCCGCGCCTGCAGCCGCCAGATGGCCAGCCGCCACATCACCGCCGCGAACACGAGCAGGAAGGCGATGTGCCCCAGATCGGCCGTCGAGAAGGTGCCCAGCGACACGTCGCGGACCAGGGCCACGCAGTGATACAGCGGGTTGAACTTGGCGATCTCCTGCAGGACGGGCGGCAGCGTCGTGATGGGAAAGAACGTCCCGGCGACCAGGAACATCGGGGTCAGCACCGCGCTGGTGACGTAGTTGAAGTTGTCGATCGTCTTGGCCACCGCGGCGATGAGCACCCCGAAGGCGGCGAACCCGAAGCCGGTGACGAACCCGATCAGCGGCACCAGCAGCATCCCGGGCTCAGGCTTGAGTCCGAACGCCAGACCGACGATCAGCGGCGCGAGCCCGTAGATCCCGGCGCGGATCGAGATCCACAGGATCTCCGCGGTGACCAGCTCCTCGACATCGACGGGCGCGGCCAGCAGCGCGTCGTACGTGCGCTGGAACTGCCAGCGGATGAACGTGTTGAACATGCCGGGGAAGGCCGACGAGAACAACACCGCGGTGGCGACCACCCCGGTGGCCACGTACTCGACGTACTTGATGTGGCCGACCGAGTGGACCAGCGAGCCGAACCCGAGCCCGAACGCCAGCAGGTAGATCGTCGGCTGGACGATCGAGGAGAACGTCGTCGCCTTCCAGTAGCGCTTGAACAGCACCACGTCGCGGGTCATCACGCCCGCCAGCGCCGCCGGCTCGAGGCGGCGCACCCGACGCGTCTGGGTGGCCGGCGCCGCCGGGGCGTCGGTGATCGAGCTCATTCGATCTCCTGTCCGGTCAGGGCGACGAACGCGTCCTCGAGGTTGGCCGGTCGCCGCACGCCCTCGGGCGCTTCACCGTTGAGCTGCTCGGCACCGAGCAACGCCACCGCCGGGCCGCTGCGGCGATGGCGCCAGCCGCGGGCGACGGCGAGCGCCTCGAGCTCGGCCAGCCGGGCCGGCGGACCGTAGACCTCGAGTACCTCGCGGCCGGCGTGGGCGGAGATGAGCTGGGGTGGCGTGCCCTGCGCGATGATGCGCCCGCCGGACATGACCGCCACGGTGTCGGCGAGCCGCTCGGCCTCCTCGATGTAGTGCGTGGACATCAGCACCGTCACCCCGCCGGCCCGTAGGCTGTCGATCAGCGACCACAGCTCCTGGCGCACCTGCGGATCCAGGCCCACCGTCGGCTCGTCGAGCAGCACGAGCTGCGGGCGATGGATCAGACCGCGCGCGACCAGCAGCCGTCGCCGCATCCCGCCCGAGAGCTCGCGGACGATCGTGTCAGCGCGCGACCTGAGGTTGGCGATCTCGAGCGCGCGGTCGACCGCGGCGGGCCGCTCGGCCCGGGGCACGCGGTACAGCTGGGCGAACACGCCCAGGATCTGACGGCACGTCAGCTCGACGTCGAGGTTGTCCTGCTGGGGCACGACGCCCATCGCCATCCGGGCCTGCTTGGACTCGCCCGGCAGCGTGTAGCCCATCACTCGGATCGAGCCCTCGTCGGCCAGCGACTGGGCGGTGAGCATCCGCATCGTCGTCGACTTGCCCGCACCGTTGGGGCCGAGCAGGCCGAAGCAGACGCCCGGGGGCACGACCAGGTCCAACCCGGCCACGGCGACGATTTCGCCGAACCGCTTGACGACTCCGCGCAGTTCGATCGACGCCCTCTCCTCGTGCACCATCTGCAGAATAGACGCGCGGTTCCGGCGCGCGCCGGGCTCAGCTCGAGGGCTCGTCGAACTCGCTGTCGCCGTTGGCGGAGCCGGGCTCCTGACCGCCGTTGCCGCCGGTGCCGCCGCTGCCGGCGCCCGGCATCCGGAACATCTGGGCCATCTGGGCGGCGACCATGATGTCGCCCGCCAGCTGGATGCGGCCCTTGAAGTAGGCGGACATCGGGTCGGAGTTACCGCTGATCAGGCGCAGGAACTCGACCCCGTCCATGGTGATGGTCAGGCGCGGCTCGGGCCCGTCGGTGCCGCGCGAGGTTCGCGCGGCGCCGTTCTCCACCTGCAGCAGGTAGGTGTCGACGCCCTCGTCGTGGCGGCCGGTGATGTCCCAGCGGATCGCGGTCTTCACGCCGGCCGCCTGTTTGGCGTCCAGCTGCTTGGGCATCTGCCAGAAGACCCCGTCGAGCAGGGCACGGCGCGCCGGGGAGCGCATCAGCTGCTCCAGCCGCTCGGGCGACGCATCGCGGACCAGGCGGCCGAGGCCGTCGGCGAGCTGGGACGGCGCGTCAGCGGCCAGCTTCTTGATCTGGTCCAGCGCGCGCTGGGGGTCAAACCCGAACTCCATGATGGGAGAGACGGTACAACGTGCACGCGGCCGTCCAGCCGGCGTCGACCGCCCCAGCCTCCCGATTCGGTCAGCGGCCGAGGTGGCGATCAGGCGGGAAGGTGCGCGATGGCGTCCGGCACCCCCTGCTTGGCGCTGGGGAAGCGCGGCTTCCAGTCCAGCTCATCCTTGAGGTGCTGGTTGGAGCTGCGAGCCGAGCGGACGACGGCGCTGACCGGATCGGCGCCGGCGACCCGCCTGGCCAGCCAGGGTGAGACGCGCCGCGGCTTGCCCACCCCGAGGGCCTCGGCGGTCAGAGCGACGAAGTCGTACTGCGTGATCGGTTCGTCGTCGACCACGTGGTAGACGGCGTCGTCGGGCCCGCGCTCAGCGGCGTCGACGCATGCGGTGGCCACGTCCTCCACCCGCACCACGTCCCACCAGTTCTCGCCCGAGCCGATCACCACGAACCGCCCCGGGGCACGCAGCCGCTTGACCATCTCCGCGGCGTACCAGCCCCCGGCGCCGTAGATGTGACTGGGCCGGATGATCACGCTGGCCAGCCCGGACTCGCGCACCAGCCGCTCGCCCCGCTGCTTGGAGCGCCCGTACGCGGTCTGCACCGGCAGGTCCGAGCTCTCGTCGAGCAGCGCTCCTCCGGCATCGCCGGTCACCACGCTCGACATGAACACCAACCGCGCTCCGCCGGCCGCCTGGCACGCGCCCAGCAGGCGGCTGGTGCCGTGGACGTTGATCTCGTCGATCTTGTGCTCGTCGCGCTGCGTGGCGATCTCCGCCGCGAGGTGGAAGATCCAGTCCGGCTCAGCCTGGGTCAGCGCCCGATCCAGCGGATCGGTGTGGCTGAGATCGCCGGTCGCCGCCGTCGTCCCCTCCGGCTCTGACCCCGGCCGGCGCACCAGCGCCGTCACCTCGTGGCCGCGCGCGATCAACTCGGCACACACCGCCTGTCCGACGAACCCGCTGGCGCCGGTCACGAACGCCTTCATCGCCCGCCGATCCTAACTCCCCCGGGGACGGGCCGGGTCCAGGAGCCGGCGACGGGCCGGGTCCGGCAGCGGGGTTGTCGCGACGAGCCCGCGGAGTTGTCGCGACGAGCCCGCGGAGTTGTCGCGACGAGCCCGCGGAGTTGTCGCGACGAGCTGAGTGCTCGTGATGTCTAGCCTTCGCCGGGCCGGGCGGTTAGCTCAGCTGGTAGAGCACGTGCCTTACAAGCACGGGGTCGGCGGTTCGAGCCCGCCACCGCCCATTTCATCAGGCGCCGGCGCGGGGTGCGGATCGTCCCCCGCACCGCCCCGAACCACACTCGCAGCCTTGACCGTCGGGACGTCTCATTGTACGGTCATGACCGTTGAGAATGAGTTGCGGGGCTGAATATGTTCGAGATCCCGTCCAAATCGGCCGCCCATGAGGAGAGACGTCCGTTGAAATCCACGCCCCGTGCCGTAGCGCCCAGACCGTCATGACCGGGTCACGGGCGCGCTGATGCGAATCTTCTCACGCGCGCCCAAGCGCGCGGTGCGGTGGTTCTTCACCACGGACATCCACGGCTCGGACCGGTGCTTCCGCAAGTTCCTGGCGGCGGCCAAGACCTATGAGGCCGACGTGCTCCTCCTCGGCGGCGACGTCGTCGGCAAGGCCATGCTCCCGGTGGAGGCGCTGGCGGACGGCACCTACCGCTACACCCTCTTCAACGAGACGCTCGTCGTCGGCGCCGACGAGCTTGACCGGGTCAAGGCCGACATCAACTTCAACGGCTTCTATCCCGCCGTGTTCGACCGCGCGCAGCTTGACCGCATGGACAACGACGAGGCGTTGCGCACCCAGGTGTTCACCGACCTGATCGCCGAGCAGATGCGCAGCTGGGACCGGATGGTCGCCGAGCGCGTCCCGGACAACGTCCGCTGCATCGTCACCCCGGGCAACGACGACCCGCCGATCGTCGACGACGTGTTCGCCACCTCTGAGCGGGTCGAGTTCACCGAGCGGCGGACGGTCGAGGTGGGACCGGTGTGGCTGGCCAGCCTCGGCAACACCAACCCAACCCCCTGGAACACCGAGCGGGAGTTTCAGGAGTCAGAGCTTCAGGAGCAGATCGACGAGATGGTGCGGCCGTTCGCTGACGGCCGGCCGCTGGTGTTCAACTTCCACTGCCCGCCGCATGACAGCGGCCTCGACACCGTCCAGGCGCTCGATGAGAACCTCCGCCCGGTCGTCCGCAACAACGCGGTCGTCGAGATCCCGGTGGGCAGCACGGCGGTTCGGGACGCCATCGGCCGCTACCAGCCGGTCGCCGCGCTGCACGGGCACATCCACGAGGCCCAGGGAATGCGGCAGATCGGCAAGACCGCCTGCTTCAACCCCGGCAGCGACTACTCGGCGGGCGTGCTCAAGGGCCTGATCGTCGACTTCGCCGCCGACGGAGGGATCACCGGCCACCTGTTCACGGCGGGATGACCGCAGCGAGCTGATCGTGTCTCCCGATCCCGACCTGCATCAGATCGGCCGCGCGGTCGTCGAGGCCGGGGACCGCGCCGGTGTCGTGGTCCGGGTCATCGGCGGCGTGGCGGTGGCCATGCATGCCGCGGGCGAGCTGGAGCCCGGGCTGTGCCGCTCCACCGCCGACCTGGACTTCATCGTGGCCAAGAGCGGCCGGTCCAAGCTCGACGGCGTGTTCGCGGAGGTCGAGCTCGAGCCCGACCGCCGGTTCAACTCGCTCAACGGCGCCGAGCGCCGGATCTACCACACGCCCGACGGCCTCAAGGCCGACGTCTTCCTCGGTCAGTTCCGGATGTGCCACATCGTGCCGATGGACGAGGACCGGCTGGTGCTCGACGCCCCCACGGCGCCGCTGGCCGAGCTGGTCGTCACAAAGGCGCAGGTGGTGCAGCTCACCCACAAGGACGCCGTCGACCTGGTGGCGCTGCTCAGCGATCACGAGCTCGGCGGCCACGACGATGGTGTGATCAACGCCGGGCACGTGGCCGACCTGTGTAGTCGCGACTGGGGCCTGTGGCGGACGCTGCATCGGACGCTGTCTCAGGTGGACACGCTGCTGCCGGAGATGGACGTCGCCGATCGGACGCGCGCGGTCACCGCCGAGCGGATCGCCGGCCTGCGGACCGCCATCGACGACGCTCCCAAGAGTCAGAAGTGGAGGCTGCGCAACCGGATCGGCGACCGGAAGATCTGGTACGAGCTGCCCGAGGATCCGAACCGCGCGGACGCGGCGCTGAGCGGTCAGCTCCAGGCCGAGGGCTGACGTCGCGTCGCCCGCTGCGGCCCCGCGCGCGCAGATCATCCCGACGAGCTTGACCCACTTCCGGCCCGACTGTACGATCGGGCCGGATGGATCACGCAAAAGACCCGGCCAACGTTCGATATGACGGACGGACCATGGTCCGGTTGCTGATCATCGGCACCCTCGACACCAAGCTCGAGGACCTGGAGCACCTCGCGGCGATCATCAGGGAACTCGGCGCCGAGCCGGTGGTCATGGATGCCTCGACCCGGATGGGCTCGACCCGCCTCAGCGGCGATGTCCAGCTCATCTCCCGGGCCGAGGTGGCGCGGGCCGCCGGGTCGTCGATCCGGGCCGTCGATGGGCTGCCGCGCGGCGAGGCGGTGGAGGTGATGCAGGCCGGCGTGCTCGCGCTCACCGGACAGATGGCGGCGTCGGGCCGCATCCAGGGGGCGGTGTGCGTCGGCGGCGCCGGTGCCCACCTCGCGGGCCCGGCGTTCAAGGCGCTGGAGATCGGATTCCCCAAGATGATCGTCTCGCCGCTCGCATCGGGCGACCGCCGGTTCGAGCCCTACGTGGGTCTCCGCGACGTCGCCGTCCTGCACTCGGTCGCCGATATCGCGGGGGTCAACGCGGTGACCGGGCCGGTGTACCGCGCCACCGCCGGGTACATCGTCGGCGCCGCGCGCGCGTACGCCTCCGGCGCGGACGCACCGATCGCGCCGACCGTCGCCGTCTCGATGAACGGCAACACCACGCCGGGCCTTTCACGCGCGATGGCGGCGCTGCGGGCCCGCGGCATCAGCTGCGTCTCGTTTCACGCCAACGGCGTCGGCGGCCGCGCGCTCGAGGACTTCGTCGCCTCCGGCAAGGCGGTCGCGGTGCTGGACTACACGACGACGGAGCTCGGCGCCCACCTCGTGGGTGGGCTGATGGACCCGGGCCCCTCGCGGATGGAGGCCGCCGGCCGGCGCGGGGTGCCCCAGGTGCTGGTCCCGGGCTGCGTCGACTTCATCACCTGCGGGCGATGGGACGAGGCCCGGCGCGACTTCCCGGGGCGGTCGATGTTTCGCCACAACCCCGAGCTGACCCTCGTCCGGCTCACCGAGGAGGAGATGCGCCGATTGGGCGACGCGTTCGCCGGCAAGGCGAACCTGGCCGCCGCCGCCACCGTCATCTGCGTCCCGACGCGGGGCTTTTCCATCTCCGATGTGGAGGGCGGCGCGTTCTGGGATCCCACCGCCGATGCCGCGTTCATCGACGCGCTTGCGGCGGGCCTCGACGACCCGGCCCGGCTGGTGCTCATCGACGCCCACGTCAACAGCCCGGACTTCGTCGACCGCGTCGTGACCGAGCTGATGGCGCTGTTGGAGCCGCCCGCCGGCGTCGAGGAGCAGCGAACCCCGGAACTGGGCCGATCACGGTAGGGAGGACGATGACTTCTGGGACCCCGCTCAATTGGGGCGTCGTCTCCACGGCGCGCATCAACGACAACGTGCTGCCCGAGATCCGTGCCAGCGACCGAGCCAACCTGCTCGCCGTCGCCAGCCGGGCCCCACAGCGCGCCAGCGACTATGCGGAGCGGGCGGGGATCCCCCGTTCCTACGGGAGCTACGACGAGCTGTTCGCCGATCCGGACGTCGACTGCGTCTACATCTCGCTGCCCAACCGCCTTCACGCGCCGGTGGCGGCGCGGGCGCTGCGCGCCGGCAAGCACGTCCTGTGCGAGAAGCCGCTGGCGGTGTCGGCCGATGAGGGCGAGCGGCTGTTCGAGGTCGCGGCCCGATCCGAGCGTGTGTTGATGGAGGCGTTCATGTACCGCCACCACGACAAGACGCTGCGGCTGGCCGAGCTGATCGCCGCCGGCCGTCTCGGTGACATCGAGACCATTCGGTCGTGGTTTCACTTCCGGGCCGAGGATCCCGGGTCCGACATCCGCTTCCGGGCCGACTTGGCCGGCGGCGCGCTGCGCGACATCGGCTGCTACTGCACGAGCGCGACCCTGTTCCTGATCGGCGCCGCGCCGATCGGCGTGGCCGCCGTCGCCCGGCTCAGCGACGGCGGGGTCGACGCGTCCTTCGCCGGCGCGCTGCGGTTCCCCTCCGGCGCCACCGCGGTGTTCGACTGCAACATGCGCGCGCCGGTCGGCCTGGGCCTGATGGTGGTGGGGTCGGCGGCCACCGCGCGGGTGCAGACCCCGTGGTATCCCCACCTGGCCCCGGCGGTGATCGAGGTCCGCGGTCCGGACGGGGCGCAGGACATCGTCGTCTCCGCCGACAACCCGTACCGGCTCGAGATCGAGCACTTCTGCGACGTCGTGGCCGGGGCCGCGACGCCGCGGATCGCCGGCCCCGAGACCCACCGCAACCTCGCGGTCATGGACGACCTGGCGCGGGCCGCCCAGCTGCCCTGCTACGTCGTGGACCCGGGGGAGCTGTAGCCGTGAACCGGCACGCCCACGCCAGGCGGGTCCCCGCCGGTGTCAGTTGTCAGTACATCGTCAACACCCGACCCGCACAGGAGATGGGAGCAGAACATGAGTGACAGGTTCAAGGATCGTGGGGTGCTGGTGACCGGCGCCGCGACCGGCATGGGGCGCGCCATCACCGAGGCGTTTCTCTCCGAGGGCGCCCGCGTCGTGCTCGTCGACGTCAATGGTGACCGCGTCGACGCCACCGCCCAGGAGCTCGCTGACAACGGGGCGGCCGGCCGCGTCTCGTCGCTGCACTGTGACGTGACGAAGTCTGACCAGGTCCGCGACACGGTGCGCAAGGCGCAGGAGACACTCGGCGGCATCGACGTGCTGGTCAACAACGCCGGCGTGATCACCATGGAACCGGTCGTCGACATCCCGGAGGAGAACTGGGACGCCGTCATGGACGTCAACGCCAAGGGCGTGTTCCTGATGGTCCAGGCCGCGCTGCCCGGCATGCTCGAGCGCGAGACGGGCAACATCGTCAACATCGCCTCGCAGGCGGGCAAGCGCGGGTACAAGCTGTTCACCCACTACTGCGCCTCCAAGGCAGCGGTGATCGTGTTCAGCAAGGGCGTCGCCCTGGAGGTGGCTCCGACGGTCCGCATCAACTGCCTGTGCCCCGGCATCGTCAACACCGAGATGATGGACCGGGAGTACGCCTGGGAGGAGGCCATGACCGGCGAGCCCCAGGAGAGCATCAAGGAGCGGTGGATGTCCGGCATCCCCATGGGCCGCTTCCAGGAGCCGGAGCACATCGCCCGGGTGGCGCTGTTCATCGCTTCCGACGACGCCAGCGAGATGACCGGCCAGGCGATCAACATCACCGGCGGCATGGTCATGGAGTGATCGTGGCCTCCGACCACGCCGCGCCCGGCCGGCGGCCGCTGGAGCTGGAGGACGTGATCCGGCCACCGGTGCGCGACGCCGTCCCTCCGCTTCCGGTGGGGCTGATCGGCGCCGGCTGGATCGCGCGGGAGTGTCATCTGCCCGCCTACCGGCAGGCGGGCGTGAACGTGGTCGGGATCGCCTCACGCCGGCGCCAGCACGCCGAGGAGCTGGTCCGGGAGCGCGGATGCCGTGCGGTCGGCTCCTGGCAGGAGCTCGTCGCCTCGCCAGAGGTGGCGATCCTCGACATCGCGTACCCGCCGGACAGGCAGCCGGAGGTGATCCTCGAGGCATGTCGCCACGGGGATCACATCCGGGGAATCCTGGCCCAGAAGCCGCTCGCCCCGGATCTGGCCACCGCGACCGCGGTTGCCCGGGCCGCCGAGTCGGCCGGCATCGCGCTGGCCGTCAACCAGAACATGCGCTATGACCGGTCGATCCGGTCGCTCCGGGCGCTGCTGGACGACGGTCGGTTCGGGCGGCTGCTGTTCGCGCAGATCAATATGCACGCGCCGGTGGCATGGATGGAGTACGCGCGCGAGTACGAGCGCAAGGGGATGCTGATCATGAGCATCCACCACCTCGACTGCTTCCGGTACCTGTTCGGCGAGCCCGAGCGGATCCTGGCCTCGGTCGCCGGGCCGGCGCCGGCGCCGGACGGCGGGCCCGACGAGAGCGCGGCCTACATCCTCGAGTACGCCGACGGGCTGCGCGCGATCGGGATCGACGACTGCCACAGCTGGGCCGACATCGGGATCAGCTGGCGGGTCGAGGGGACCGCGGGCATCGCCAAGGGCACGATTGGCTGGCCCGACCACCCCTGGGGAAGCCCCAGCACCCTCGACTTCGTCGCCGCCGACGCGCCCGCCCGCTGGTTCTCGCCCCGGTGGCCCGAGCGATGGTTCCCGGACGCGTTCGCTCAGACGATGGGCGCGCTGCTGCGCCACGTCGCCGACGGCGCGCCGCTCGACATCGCCGCCCAGGACAACCTCGCCACGATGGCGCTGCTGGAGGCCGCCTACCGGTCGGCCGCCGAGCACCGCGCCGTGTCGCCCAACGAGCTGTCGGCGCCGCCGGGCGCGGCGGCGCAACCGGAGGACCGCTGACGCCGATGCCATTCCTGATCATGCAGTCGATGTGGGCGATGGAATGCCTGCCGTGGAAGGCCCCGGAATGGTCGCTGGAGGAGAAGGTGACCCGCATCGCCGACGCCGGCTTTGACGGCGCGGCGGTGGAGTTCGACGACTACGAGGGCGCCAAGCGGACCACCCAGCTGCTGCGCGAACGGGGGCTGAAGTGGAGCGTGGAGTGCTACCCCAAGACCGTCGACGAGCTCAAGCCCGTGATCGAGGACGCGACCGAGCTCGGGTTCGACGGCGTGACCCACGTCAACCTGCAGCCCAATGTCCGCCCGGCCCGCGTCCTCGACGCGATCCCGCTCATCCTCGGCTGGCTGGAGCTGGCGCGGGAGCTGCCCGTCCCGGTGCTGTTCGAGACCCACCGCGATCGAATGACCACGGACCTCCTGTTCACGCTCCAGCTCATGGACGCGGTGCCGGAGATGCGCCTCACCGCCGACGTGTCACACGCCGTGGTCGGGCGGGAGTTCCGGTGGCCGGTCAGCGACGAGGACCACGCGCTGATCGCGCGCGTCCTGGAGCGGGCGTGGGCCTTCCACGGCCGGGTCGCCTCCCGTGAGCAGGTGCAGATCCAGATCAGCTGGCCCCATCACCGCCCCTGGCTGGACCTGTTCCTCGGCTGGTGGGAACAGGGCTTCCGCAGTTGGCGCGAACGCGCCGGCGCGGACGAGATCCTGACCTTCACCACCGAGCTCGGGCCGCCGGAGTGGTACGCCATCAGCGGTCCGGATGGCGAGGAGATGTCGGATCGCTGGCAGGAGGCGCTCATGCTCAAGCGCGAGGTCGCCTCCGTGTGGGCCCGGGTCGCCGGCGAGTAGCCGGCGACGGGTCGACGATTCAGGCCGCCTCAAACACGATCGGCATCGTCCGCAGCCCGCGCTCGTGCGGGGTGTGCAACCGGCTCACCGGGCCGGCCAGCTCGTAGCGCGGCATGTTGGTGAACAGCTCGTCGAACGCGATGATCGCCTCCAGGCGCGCCAGCGGCGCGCCCAGGCAGTGGTGGATCCCCTCGCCGAAGGCCAGGTGGCGCTGCCCGGGCCGGTTGATGTCGATCCGGTTGGGGTCCGGCCAGCGGCGATCGTCCCGGTTGGCCGACGCCCACATCAGCAGGACGCTGGCACCGGCGGGGATCTCCTTGTCGTGCAGCGTCGCCGGCTCCAGCATGACCCGCCGCAGCGACTGGATCGGCGCGTCGTAGCGGAGCAGTTCCTCCACCACCGCCGACATCGGCTGGTCGCCGCGCCGGATCTTCTCCAGCTCGTCGGGGAAGTCGAGGAGGTTGAGCACCGAGTTTGCCAGCAGCGCGGCGGTGGTGATGATCCCGGAGTAGAACATGAACACGCACATGCCGACCGTCTCGTCGTTGGACAGCCGGCCGTCGTGCTCGGCCTCCGCGAGGATCGTCGCCAGGTCGTCCCGCGGCTGCTTGAGCCGCTCGGCGATGAGCGCGGCCATGTAGTCGCGCATCGCCTGGTTTGCCGCCCACGCCTCCGGCGGAGCCTCGATCTGGCCGGGCACGCGCTCCAGCATGTCGATGAACCAGGCCGACGTGAGGCTGTGGTCCTCCTCGGGGACGCCGATGATCTTGCTGACAACGTCGGTCGGGAGGGGGCGGGCGAGGTCGGCGACCACGTCCATCGACCCGGTCTCACGCGCCGGCTCGAGCAGGGCCTGTGCCCGCGCGCGGACGAAGTCGGTGAGCTGGGCGGAGGACTTGGGGGTGAAGTACTTGGCGATGACCTTGCGCAGACGGTCATGTGACGGCGGGTCCTGGTCGACGAAGCCGCCCGGGGCGTAGAAGTCGCTCTCGTCGTCGAGCACGACGCCCTCGCCGCTGGAGTAGGTCTTCCACTGGCGGGAGGCGAGCTGGATGTCTGCGAACCGGGTGAGCGCCCACAGGTCCCGCTCCCGGTTGTAATGGGCCGGATCCTCCTCGCGGAGCCGCGCGTACATCGGATACGGATCCTCGTGGAACTCGAATGGGTCGTACGTGATCGGCTCGTCAACGTGGGAGACCGTCGGACACATTGGGCTGGATCCTCGCTTGTTGATCGTCTTAGTCGGACAGCTTGGCGGGAATCTAACGTTTTTGTCCGTTGTTGTCCATAAGACTGGGCCGCCCGGTGGCCGGCGTCGTCTGACTCGCACGGACACCCACGCCCGCGGCCGTCGAGGGCCCCGTCCGTCTTGCGCGTACACCGGATTCGGGATTGGCGGAAGAGCGTGTCCGTAATTGGCTCACAGCTTGACCACTCAACGGCATCCCGGTACGGTCAGGCCGGACGGCAGACACTATGCGTTTCGGAGTCCACCTTCCCAACTTCGGGCCGCTGTCGGATCCGGCGGCGCTCGTCGCCGTCGCCCGCGAGGCCGAGGCTGCCGGCTGGGACGGGTTGTTCGTATGGGACCACATCGCCTGGGATAACGGGCGGGTACCGATGGCCGATCCCTGGATCGCGCTCGCGGCCATCGCCGCGTCGACCACCCGGATCCGGCTCGGCGCCCTGATCACCCCATTGGCCCGCCGCCGGCCATGGAAGGTGGCACGCGAGACGGTGACCCTGGACCAGCTTTCGGCGGGACGACTCGTCCTCGGCGCCGGTCTCGGGTGGCGCGCCGGGCTCGAGTTCGCCCCCTTCGGCGAGGCGACCGGCGACCGCGTTAGGGCGGAGCGGCTCGACGAGAGCCTCGCCATCGTCGACGGCCTGTGGACCGGCGAGCCGTTCTCGTTCGCCGGCACCCATTATCGGGTTGACGACGCACAGTTCCTCCCGCGGCCGGTGCAGTCGCCGCGCATTCCGATCTGGATCGCCGGTCTGCTGCCCCACCGGCGGCCGTTCGTCCGCGCCGCGCGCTGGGACGGGGCGTTCCCCGAGCGGCGCGCCGGCGGAACGCCGACGCCGGCCGAGGTCGCCGCGCTGGGGTCGTTCATCGCCGTGCAGCGGGCGAGCGCCGCGCCGGCCGGCGGGCAGGTTCCGCGGCTCGACCCGTTCGACATCGTCGTCGGCGGCGTCTCGGTCCCCGGCCGGCCGCTCGCCGGACACGACGCCTATGCCGCCGCCGGGCTCACGTGGTGGCTCGAGCGGATCGATCCAGGCGCGGACCTCTCCGTCCCCGCGACGCTGACTCGCGTCTGCGCCGGCCCGCCGCGGCCGGTGGCGTGAGCTCGCGCGCCCGTCCGGCGTGCGGCGCGACGATCCGCGACCCCCCGCGCGGTGGCCATCCTTGGCCGTTCGCCCACACCTTGCACGATCCGCTTGACGTCATTCCGAAATGGATGTACGGTGGCAGCCGCGAATAGCTGGATGAGACGGCAAAATTGTTCGACATCTCGGGCATCACCAACAAACGGACCGGGGACTCACGTTGGGGAGGACTCCGTGGCGTATGTCGTCCCTCCAGCTGACGGGGACGTTGCACGTCGCGAACGATGCCGTGTTCGGGTCGGCTGCCCGTCCGGACACCCCGCGCATCCCCTTTGGGTTGGACTCTCAGACGCAACGATGCTGATGATCTCGGGCCGGCAAACAGGAGAGGACACGTGACAGACATCGCCCCCAGCACCGCTCCCATCAAGGAGCGTTCGCAGCTGTACACCCGGCAGGCGTCGGGGCTGGTGCGCAACATCAGCTCGACGACGCTGTTCGGGCTCGCGCTCGGCGCGATGCTGCCCACGTCCTTCTATTTCCTGGCGGGGGGCAGCATCACGCTGTTCCCCGGCAGTGACTTCGCCGTGCCGCTGCTGCTGGGCGGACTGTTCGCCGGTCTGATCATGATCCCCTACCACCAGCTCGTGGCCGCGTTCCCCCGCTCGGGTGGCGACTACGTGTTCGCGTCCCGCATCTTTGGTCCGCTGGTCGGGGCGTTCGTTGGCGGCTGTGTCCTCGGTGTCTTCCTGCTGCTGCTGGTGGCTCTCGGCGCCTATCTGTACACGGCGTGGCTCCCGGTGGCGCTGCAGATACTCGGCCTGGTATTCGCCAAGTCGACCTTCAACCGGTGGGCGGCGGACATCCCGTCGAGCCACACCACCGAGTTCATCGTGTCCCTCGTCTTCCTGCTGCTGGTGATGGGCGCCGCGATGCTGCCGACGCGGCGCGCCCTGGCGGTGATCTTCTGGTCGTTCGCCCTGTGCACGCTCGGCGGCATCCTGCTGCTGGTGCAATTCGTCATCCACAGCAACGCCGACCTCCAGCACGCGTTCAACGCGTACTCGACCCCGAACGCCTACAACAACATCCTCGCCGCCGCCCACAAGGCCAACATCCCCAGCAAGATCATCGGCTCGGCGGTGATTGCGGCCATCCCGTTGGGGATCTTCAACTACACCGGCCTGACCTTTGGCGTCTATACCGCCGGCGAGATCAAGAGCGCCAACAAGACCTTCCGCAACGCCAGCTTTGCGGCGGTGGCGTTCATCACCATATTCGTCGTCATCTCCTACCTGGCGATGCGCCACTTCGTCTCCTACAAGTTCCTGGCCGGGGCCTCGGGGCTCAACCAGGCCGATCCCGCGACCTACGCCAAGTACTCGACCGCGCCCACCTCGTTCGGCGGCGTGTTCTACGGCGCACTGACCGCTGATCCGGTGACCCGGATCATCGTCGCTCTGTCGTTCCTGTCCGGACTGTTCTCGGCCGCCCTGGCCACATTCCTCCCGGCGTCGCGGCTGCTGTTCGCCTTCTCGTTCGATCGGCTTCTTCCGCGCTGGGTCGCCGACGTCAATCCGCGGCTGTCGAGCCCCGTCAACGCGCTGGTGGTGGTGTTCGTCCTCGCCGTGGCGCTCGCCGTGCTGTCGATCTACACCACGGCGCTGACGGTGGTCGCCAACGCCCTGCTCGTGTTCTGCGTGTTCTGGTTCGCCTCGAGCCTGGCGGCGGCACTGTTGCCCTACATCAGACCCGAGCTCTACGCCGCATCGCCGAAGATGATCGGCGGCAAGATCGCCGGCGTGCCGATGATCACCATCGCCAGCGGGCTGTCAGCGGTGATCTGCGTCGTCCTGTTCGTCGTCGTTGCCCGCAATCACGCGTTCTCCGGGAACTTCCCGATCCAGTCGATCATCGCCCTGGCGGTCATCGGGCTGTTCGGCCCGGTCGCGTACTTCATCGCCAAGGTCCGCCTGCAGCGCACGGAGGGCATCGACCTCGACCTGGCGATGAAGGAGCTGCCGCCGGAGTGACACCACCGTCGAGGGCGACGGGTCGACCGGGACCCGCCGCATCGCCCTCGTCGAGCGACCTCGCGTCGCTCCCTCCCCCCGCACCGGGACCCGCCCTTCACGGGTGGGTCCCGGCCCGGTTGGCCGCATCGGACGATGACGTCGTCTGCGACCAACGGCGATCAGCCTCACCGGCGAAAGATCGGCGAACCGCTCGGCGCGTCCGTCGCAATCGAACCCGCGCGGGTAGGCTATGGCCAGGCTCTCAATCTGTCCACTGGAGAAGACCAATGGCTACCTCGAAACAACGGCCACCGCAGGAGCCTCGCGGGGGTTCGGGCGGCGGCCGCGCTGTCTCGGCGCGCCGGGCGGTCCTCGACGGCGAGCCGTCGATCGGCAGTCGTCTGGCCGAACTGCGCAAGGAGCATCGGTACAGCATCCGGGCGCTGGCGGGCCGGGCCAACGTGTCCGCGTCGCTGATCAGCGACGTCGAGCGGGGGAAGGTCGAGCCGTCGATCTCGACGCTCAAACGCGTCGCCAGTGCCCTGGGGACGACGCTCACCTACTTCTTCTCCGATCCGGCGCAGTCCAACGGACGGGTGGTCCGCGCCGACGAGCGCCTCGATCTGTCCGGGACCCGGGGCGCCAAGCTCAAGGGCGAGGTCCGCAGCGGGATGAAGGCCAGCGGCATCCGCTTCGAGCTCGCCTCGCCCGAGCAGGCCGAGAACATCGAGGCGATCTACGGCGTCTACGACATCGGGGCGTCGATGGGCGACGAGCCGGTGACCCATGAGGGCGAGGAGTGGGGGATGGTGTTGCGGGGGCGGCTCAAGGTGTGGGTGGGTGACGAGATCCACTTCCTCGACGCCGGCGACTCGATCTGGTTTCCGAGCACCATCCCGCATCGGATGGAGAACGTCGCCCGCGAGTCGACCGAGTACATCTGGATCGACACGCCCAAGTCGTTCTGAGCCGCTCGGGACTCGGCGGCTAAGCGCGCCGGGCGCCGATCCGCCAGGCGCGCTGAGGGCCCCGCCAAACCGTCCGGATCGCCGGCCGTCGCCGGCATCCGTCGTTGGTCGAGGGCGTGCGTTTAGGGGTGATCAGAGTGGTGACGTACGATATGCTGAGCGAATGTTCATCGTCACGCGGTATATGTTCGCTTCAGCCGGACGATGGACCCTGACCCTTGCTTCGCCCCGCACCGCCGGCCGGCCGGCCGACATGACGACACGGCCGCCCCGATCGGATCCCTGGGTCCGCCGAGCCCGCCGGGGGCGCCGGTGGGGATCGACCACGTGGTCTGGACCACCGCCGACCTCGGGGCCGCCACGGCCCGGATCGAGCGCGACCACGGACTCGTGGCCGCCGGGGGCGGCACGCATGCCGGTCACGGGACCCACAACCGGATCGTGCCGCTCGGCGGTGGGTTCCTGGAGGTGCTCGCCATCGAGGATGCCGACGTCGCTGCCGGCTCGCCGATCGGCCGCGGGGTGGCGCTGGCCGGCGAGGGGTTGTACGGGTGGGTGGTGGCCGTGCCCGACGTGACGGCGCACGTGCGGCGGCTCGGTCTGAGCGAGCTCACGCTGCGCCGCGGGGACATCGCGATGCGGATCGCCGGCGTGGCCGAGGCCATGGCCTCGCCGGGTTTCCCGTTCTTCATCGAGCGCGCCGACGATATGCCGGTGCCGGGCGCCGAGTCCGCCGAGGGAGGTATCGCGTCGCTGCGGGTCGGTTGCGCCCCCGACGAGCTGGCGCGCTGGCTGGATGGCGCCGAGCTGCCGATCGAATGTGTTCCGGCCGGCCGCCCCGGCGTCCTGAGCGTGACGCTGGGATCGGGGAAGACGATCACGAGCCCGGCGTGACCCGCATCACGCGGAGGAGTCGAGGATGAAGAACCCACCTCCGGGCCCGTCCGCCAACGGAGGCGCGACGGCCAATCGCGTCGACGGCGGCAGAGATTCGCGATCGATCGGCAGTCGCGTGGAGCGCCTGCGACGGGAGCACCGGTACAGCATTCGCAAGCTCGCCGAGCTGGCCGGCGTGTCGGCGTCGCTGATCAGCGACGTCGAGCGCGGGAAGGTCGAGCCGTCGATCTCGACGCTCAAGCGCCTGGCGAGCTCGCTGGGGACGACGCTCATGTATTTCTTCGCCGAGCCGGAGATCTACGGCCACCGCGTCGTGCGCGCGTCCGAGCGGACGGTGATCGAGGGCGCGCAGGCGCCGGACGTGGCCGCTCCCACCGGCCTGAGGACCGGCGGAATTCGCCTCGAGCTGGCGTCACCCCGGCAGAGCGAGACCATCGAGGCGATCTACGGCGCGTACGACGTCGGCGCGTCGCTCGGCGACGAGCCGGTGACCCATGAGGGCGAGGAGTGGGGGATGGTGTTGCGAGGGCGGCTCAAGGTGTGGGTGGGGGACGAGATCCACTTCCTCGACCCCGGCGACTCGATCTGGTTCCGGAGCACGATGCCCCACCGGATGGAGAACGTGGCCGACGAGCCGACCGAGTACATCTGGATCGACACGCCGAAGACGTTCTGACCGTCTGACGCGGCTTGACCGGCCCAGGCGTCGACTGTACGATATCTCGCGTGCTAAGGCCTGAAAACCGCCAGAACGTTCGAGATCTTGGACAGTCGGATATCAGCGACGTGGCGGTCCTGGTGATCGCCACGCTCGACACAAAGGTCGAGGACATCGCCTACCTGTCGGGCTTGATCGAACAGCTGGGGGCTCGGTGCATCGTCATGGACGCCTCGACCCGGGAGGGCGTCGAGGACCTCCCGGCCGGGGTCGGTCTCATCTCGCGCGAGACGGTCGCCCGCGCCGCGGGGTCGTCAATGGAGACGATCGCCGCCATGCCCCGCGGCGATGCGGTCTCGGCCATGCGGGCCGGAATCGAGACGCTCTGCACCGGCCTGGCGCAGCGCCGCGAGATCCACGGCGCGGTGTGCGTCGGCGGCGCGGGCGCGCACCTCGCCGGCCCCGCGTTTCAGGCGCTCCCGCTCGGGTTTCCCAAGCTCGTGGTCTCGCCGCTGGCGTCGGGCATCCGGACGTTCGAGCCCTATGTGGGGCTCCGCGACGTCGCGGTCCTGCACTCGGTCGTCGACATCGCGGGCGTCAACTCGGTCACCTCGCGCGTCTACCGGGAGACGGCGGGCTACATCGTCGGGGCCGCCCGGGCCTGCGCCGACAACCGCACGCCCGATCGATTCGGCCCGACGATCGCATTCTCCATGAACGGCAACACCACCCCGGCGCTGGTGCGGGCCAAGGACCGGCTCGAGCAGCTGAGCATGAGCTGTGTTGCCTTTCACGCCAACGGCGTCGGCGGGCGCGCCCTGGAGGGCTTCATCGCATCCGGCCAGGCCGTCGGCGTCCTGGACTACACCACCACCGAGCTCGCCGCCCGCGTCGTCGGCGGGCTGATGGACCCGGGGCCGAGCCGGATGGAGGCGGCGGGCCGCCACGGCATCCCGCAGGTGCTGGTCCCCGGCTGTGTCGATTTCATCACCTGTGGGCGGTGGGAGGAGACCGAGCGGCAGTTTCCGGATCGACCGCTGTTCCGCCACAACCCGGAGCTGACACTCGTTCGACTCAACCGCGACGAGATGCGCCAGATGGGCGAGCTGTTCGCCGAGAAGGCCAACCTCGCCGCCGGGTCGACGGTGATCTGCGTCCCCACCCACGGCTTCTCGGTGCCGGACACCGAGGGCGGTGCGTTCTGGGACCCGGAGGCCGACGCCATCTTCACCCAGACCCTGCGTGACCGGGTCAACGCCAATGTGGCCGTCGAGCTGGTGCCGGCGCACGTCAACGACCACGCGTTCGTCGACGTCGTCGTGCAGCGGCTGGTGGAGCTGATCGACAGCTCGACCGCACCCGTCGCGCACGCCAACGTCCACCAACTGAGCCCGATCAAGCACCCACGTTAGGAGACAGACACCCAATGTCCACTGGAAAGCTCTTGCGCCTGCGCCGGATCATCGACGGCGAGTCCAAGAGCGCGGTCATGTTCGCGTTCTCGCACGGGACGAGCGCCCCCGAGGTCCTGCCCGGCATCGAGAACGCCGAGGTGCAGCTGCGCGCGGTGCGCGCCGGCGGGGCGGACTGCATCTTCCTCGCGCCCGGCCTGATCGAGTGCCTGGCCCCGGCGATCGCCGAGGTGCCGGACCTGGCCGTCGTGGCCAAGATCACCGCCACCGCCAGCCGCGGCGGCGTCAAGCACCAGGAGCGCCTGATCGCCACCGTCGAGCACTGCATGGCCCTTGGCGCCGACGGCGTGGTGGCGATGGTGGCGTTCTCGCCGGAGAACGAGCCCGACGTCATCTCGCTGGCGGCTCAGCTCGGCGAGTCGTGCAGCCGGCTGGGGATGCCGTTCATCGCCGAGGCCGAGTTCCCCAACGCCTACTACGGCGACGAGGATTACGCCGAGACCTGGGGCCTGCCGTACCTCCGTCGCAGCGCCCGCCTGTGCGCCGAGCTCGGCGCCGACATCGTGAAGAGCAACTGGCCCGGCTCGGGCGAGCAGTTCCAGGAGATCGTGGACTCGGTGTCGGTGCCGGTGGTCGTCGCCGGCGGCTCGCGGGAGTCAGACCTGGACCTGCTCACCAAGCTCGCCGAGGCCCGCGTTGCCGGCGCCATCGGATGCTCGGTCGGCCGCAACATCTTCCAGCACGACAATCCGGAGGCGATGACCCGCGCCGTGAGCGCGGTCATCCGCGGAACGCATACCCCCGAGCGGGCCATCTCCGAGCACCTCGGGGCGCTCCAGCTCAGCGCCTGAGCGCAAACCGGAGAGGTCCAGACATGAAAGCTGTCGTTCTCAACGCCGAGTGGGCTCCGAAGGACGGGGTCAGGGTGGACCCGCACAATCAGGCGCGCCGGTGGGCGGTCAACGCCAACCTTGTCTATCGCAACCCGTCGGCGTCGCTGGAGACGGTCGACGACCCCGGCGAGCCCGGCCCGCGGGAGCTGGTGATGAAGGTCGGGGCGTGCGGCATCTGCGGATCGGACGTCCACATGTTCGAGACCGATTCCGACGGATACATGCTGCTGCCCTACCATCTCCGCGCGCCGGTCGTCACCGGGCACGAGTTCGCCGGCGAGGTGGTCGCCCTGGGCAAGGAGGTCACCGAGTTCCAGGTCGGCGATCTCGTGACCGCCGAGGAGATCCAGTGGTGTGGAGAGTGCACGCCGTGTCGCGGCGGGTACTGGAATCAGTGCCGCTACATCGAGGATCTCGGTTTCACCATCAACGGCGGCTTCGCCGAGTACGCCAAGGTCAACGCGCGCTACTGCTGGTCGCTCAACAGCGTGCTCGAGCGCTACGGCGACAACCGGACGGCGCTGGAGGTCGGCTCGATGTCGGAGCCGACGAGCGTCTCCTACGAGGGCATGTTCACCCGGGCGGGCGGCTTCCTTCCCGGTAGCCCGGTCGCGGTATTCGGCGGTGGCCCGATCGGCCTCGCCGCCGTCGCCCTGGCCCAGGCCGCCGGCGCGTCGAAGGTGTTCTGCTTTGAGCCCATCGCCGAGCGCCGGGCGGTGGCCGAGAAGCTCGGCGCCACCCACGCCGTCGATCCGCTGAGCGTCGACGTCGAGCAGCTCGTCGCCGAGGAGACGAACGGCGAGGGCGTCGCCATGGCGGTGGAGTGCACCGGCAACTTCCCGGCGGTGATGCGGGCGATCGAGCTGTCGCTGGGCGTCGGCGGCAAAGTGGTGGTCATCGGGATGGACGGACGGCCCGCGACGCTGAACTTCATCGATCATCAGCTCAAGGCGGCGTCCGTGTACGGCACGGTCGGGCACTGCGGCTCGTGGGACTTCCCCAACGTCATCCGCCTGATGGCGTCGGGCAGGATCAACATGCACGAGGCCATCACGCGCCGCTACCCGCTGGCGGAGCTGGTCGATGCGGTCGAGGAGACCAAGCGCCGCAAGGACGGCAAGATCCTCGTCAAGCCCGAGCTGCCGTAGCTGTCACTGCCAGCCGGGAGACACACGGTGCGCACTTTGACGGTGATGGACCGGCTGACAGTGGCAGCCGGGCTGAAGCAACACGACATCGAAACGAAGGGAGCCGTATGACCGAACTTCACTCACGAGCGCTGATGGACCTGGCGCCCCCGGATCTCCGCGAGCATCTGAGCCACGATGACACCATCCTGATCCCCCTGGGATCCGTGGAGATGCACGGCGACCACATGCCGCTGGGCACCGACATCTACAACGCCGTCGAGGTCTGCCGGCGCGCCGCCGAGAAGGCAGACACGGTCTACGCCCCGCCGATCTGGACCGGATACAGCCCCCAGCACCTGCGCGAGCCCAACCGCGGCATGGGCACCATCACCATGCGCAGCCACACGATCGAGAGCGTCATCCACGACACGGCGCGGTCCCTGATCCACCACGGGTTCAACCGGCTCATCTTTGTCAACGGCCACACGTCGAACACCAAGGTGACCGATCCGATCATGCGCAACCTTCGCTACGAGACCGGCGCGCTGATCGCCATGTTCAAGCCCTACGGCGAGCGCTACCTCGGCCTGATCGAGGACCTCATGGAGAACCCGCCCGAGGAAACGCCCGGCTGGCACGCCAGCGAGCAGGAGACCTCGATCATGATGGCCTACAACGCGGCCAACGTCAGGATGGATCGGGCGGTGAGCGCCAAGGCCCACGCGCCGGCCTGGCTGCCAGAGGCGTTCGGCAAGGAGGACGGGGCGTGGGACGCCCAGTTCAAGGGGTACGAGTACTTCTACTTCCCCATGGACCACAACGAGTTCGCCGACCGAGGCGTGATCGGCAACCCGCTGCGGGCGACCGCCGAGAAGGGCGACGCGATCTTCGACCGGTTCTCGACCTATCTCGCCGAGGCCGTCGCTGAACTGCGCACCGTGCCCGTGGAGATCATCAGCCGCGAGTTCGTTCTCAAGGCGTAGCACCATGCCAGCGCTCGCACAGCGTTGGCTGGCGAGCGAAGGGCATCCCGATCCGCAGTCCCGCTCGGAGGACGGCGCGGTCGTGGTCGTCGGCGCGAGGGTCAATGTCATCCGATTGGGGGGATGCGGATCGTCGAAGGTGGCGACATGGTTGGCGGACTGGATCACGAGGGACCGACCGGGAGATCTCATGGTTACCGTCTATGCATTCTCAGCGTTTGGCTGGACCGTCTCGGCGGTCGCTTTTCTCGTCATCTGGGTGGCGATCGCGTTCTGGCCGGCGCGGGTTGCTCGGCGCAAAGGACACAGCTTCATTGGTTATTTCATCTTCAGCTTGATCTTTTTTCCGCTTGCGCTGATTAGCGCCTACCTCGTTGGCGATCGCAGCGTGCCGGCGTACTGATCTCGAGGCCGTCGCCGAGCGCCGACCCGAGTGGCCCCGTAGGTCTGTCCGCCGTCTGATCCGTTGCCATCGGGCTGCCCTGCCCCCGGTTCCCCGCCGCGCTGGCAGGACTGGCTTGGTGATCGCGGTGCCCATGAACGGATCGGCTGCGTGCGTGTTGCGGGAGGCCGGGGGAGCGTTGGATGCGTTGGAAGCCGGTCGGTGGGGCCGGCGGTCGTCGGGATCGTCCACTTTGGGTGATGGTCGTCGCGGGAGTCGGTGGGAAGTTTTCTTGTCATGGTGATTCGAACCGGAGACAAGAGATCAGTTCGCAAATGGATGGCGTGTGTCGCCGACGGCCTCGATGCGCGACCGGGTGTCAGCACAACCAGCGGGACACGTCTGCGGGCGGTCTCGGTCTCCGCCCCGCCTGACGTCGCCCGCGGCCGATGACCCAACCGGGGAGCAGCGCGTGGGGCAAGTCTTCGTCTTCTCTCTGACGGCCGCGCTGAACCCCTCTCTCCTGACCGCCGTGACGGTCATGCTGACGCTGGAAAAGCCAGAGCGGCTCCTGACGGGCTACCTCCTCGGAGCGCTGCTGACGAGCATTAGTTGCGGTCTGTTGCTGGTGTTCGCGCTGCCCGGCTCGAGCACCTCGAGCACCGCGAAACGTGGTATCGATCCCATCCTGAACATCGCTCTCGGAGCGCTGGTCTTGGTGATCGTCTTTGTGGTCGCGACCGGGCGCGATACGCGGCGCCGGGCTTGGAGCGAGCGCAAACGCGAGCGGGCCAAGGACAAGGCCCCGCCCCGGTGGCGGCGCCTACTCATGAAGGGCTCGGCCCGAGACACGTTTGTCGTCGGCGTTCTGCTCAGCTTCCCGGGAGCGTCTTACATCGCCGGCATGGATCTGCTGCACAAACAGCAGGTCGGGACGGCGGTCACGGTGATCGCCGTCCTCGCGTTCAACCTGATCAGTCTGACGCTGTTAGAACTCCCGCTCCTTGGGTACGCGACAAGACCGGAGTTGACCGCCGCGGCCGTGCAACGCTTCAGCGACTCGTTGACGCGCAGGGGCGGACAGGTCGCCGTGATCGGCGCGACAGTGATGGGAGCCTTGCTGATCGCGCGCGGAATCATCAACTGGTAACCCAACCGAACGACTGCGGCACCCGAGCCCTTCGAACCGCATCACCTGTGCGGGATGAGGCGCCCAGCGAGACTCTGCGGTAGCAATCCCCGGGTGGGTCAGGTTTTCCTCCTTTCACTGACGGCTGCGCTGAACCCGATTCTGGTAGGGGCTTCGACCGTCATGCTGCTGCTGCCCAATCCGCGCAAGCTCATGCTGGGATATCTGCTCGGCGCACTGACGACGAGCATCACGCTCGGCCTGGTGATCGTCTTCGCGTTGAAGGGGTCCAGCACCGTCAGCACGACCCAGAACACCATCAGCCCGGCGGTCGACCTCGCGCTCGGAGCGATCCTGTTGGTCGCCGCGTTCGTGCTGTCCACCGGACGCGACAAACGCATCGCCGAGCGTCGGCAAGCACGCAAGGGCCCCAAGCAGGACAAGGGCCCCCCGCGCTGGCAGCGGGCTCTCAGCAAAGGCTCACCGCGCACCACGTTCGCCGTCGGCGCCGTGCTGACGCTACCCGGTGCCTCGTACCTCGCCGGACTGCATCACATCGAAAAGCAGAAGCTCAGCACGACCGCCACCGTGCTCACGATCATCGGATTCAACCTGATCATGCTGATACTCCTCGAGCTCCCGCTGCTCAGCTAACCATCGCCCCCGACTGGACCCCCGGCGCCGTGGAGCGAGCGAAAGCGTGGGCCGCCCGGAACGGTCACCAGGCAGCGGTCATCGCGCTTAGCGTGATCGGCGGCGCGCTCATCATCAAGGGAATAGTTGGCCTGGTGGGCTGAAGGCTCCTTCAGGACGGCTCCTCTGCGTCATCCCCTCTCCGAAGCTGTTCGAGCTCGGCTTTGACGTCACGCAGTTGTGCAGCCAGGTCGTCGAGTTTCAGAATGACCGGATCCTCCCCGGTGGCCCGCCGGTGGGCCTCCGAGCGAGACACAAAGCCGCTGGTGATCGCGGCCGTCACCACTGAGAGCAGCGAGAGCCCCCCGAGCATGAGGAAGCCCGCGATGATCTTGCCGGCGGTTTGGTTGGGAACGATGTCGCCGTACCCGACCGTCGTCACAGTTTCGACCGCCCACCACATTCCCAGCCAGACACTGTGGAACGTCTTCGGGTCGACGAGCCGTTCCACGACACCGAACACCACCACCGCGATCGCCCAGAAAGCACCGATCACATACGCGGCTTCACGAGGGCGCAGGCCCTTCTGCTCGGTCCGTTTATCCAACCACCGCTCGGACCGATGAGGCGATGACTGGCTCTCCACGCCATCTTGTTCGCGGCTGCTCAAGCGCTTCCTGTCGCGCGGACGTCGGGCGGCGGCCGACAGCCCCGCGTCGGTGCCTACCGCGGGTTGAGGAACGGTGCGAGCTCGGAATACGAGGCGCCGACGGGCGGGAGCTGGAGCTTGACGTGACGGGACTGGCGGAGAAGCCGCTCAGGCCCTCGCCACCGAGCGTGACGCGGACCATCCGAGCGACCGACCCTCAGCCGACCCGCAGTGCGTCAGCTCGACAGGCGGATGAGGAACAGCCAGGTGTTGGCCACGCCGCCGATCAGCGCGAGCATGACCGCCGGCACCAGCCAGTACAGACCGCCGCCGACTCCGACCAGCTTCGAGATCCCGGCGAAGGCGATCGCCACCGAGGTCAGCGTGTTGGGACTGACCCGATCGAGCAACCGGTTGAGGCGCCCACACTCGTCGTGCGTCTCGGTGGATTCCCCGGGCTCGACCACCGCCAGCGCGATACCGGTGAGGCAGCCGAGCGCGGTCAGCTCGGCGCCCAGCACCCAGCCCGACTGGCCGGGGATCGCCACTACGATCGAGACCAGCAGGGCTGAGGCGAACAGCACCAGGGTCTGGGCGGCGCGGGCGCGCAGGGCCGGGCGCGTCGCGATGGCCTTTGCGTTGACGGACACGGCGACGAACAGCAGTCCGGTCAGCGCGCCGCTGGCGGCACCCACGATCGCCGCGAAAGTGCTCCAGTCTCCGGACGCGACCGTCAGTCCTCCCCGTCGCCCGCTCGTCCCAGGAGATCGACGACCCGACCGGTGGCGGCGCTCTGGCGAGCTGCATCCAGGACCTCCGCTGTCGCCACGGCATCCCACGGGTCGACCGGCAGCGGGCCGCGGCCGCGGACCGCGCCCGCGAACGCCGGGTAGAAGAGGTCCCAGGCCCCGCGCTCGGACGCGATCGGCTCGGACTCGCCGGCGCGGACCAGGCGTCCCCATCGCTCGGGCGGCTCGCGTCCCCACTCGCCGCCGGACGCCGGCGACTCCCCGGCGACCAGTCGGGGCTCCTGCCCGTCCATATCGGCGACCACGATGTAGCTGGCGGACGTCCCGGTCACGCGAAACCGAGGCCCGGGGGCGTTCTGGCGCCAGCTGCCCCACAGGTGCGACCGCACGCCGCGCTCGTGGGTGATGGCGACGAACACGTCGTCGTCCAGCCCGCGAGCGTTGGTGTGCATCTCCGCGTAGACCGATCGGGCCGGGCCGAAGAGCGTCAGCGCCTGGTCGGCGAGGTGACTGCCGAAGTCGCGCAGCGCACCGCCGCCCGACGGCGACGGCCCCGGATCCGGCGCAAAGCGCTCGAAGCGCGACTCGAAGCGCACCGGCTCGCCCAGGAGCCCGTCGCTGAGCGCGCGGTGCACGGTGCGAAAGTCCGAATCCCAGCGGCGGTTCTGGAAGACCGTCAGCGGTCGGCCGAGGTCCCGGGCGAGCAGGACGGTCTCGCGTGCGGAGGCGGCATCGAGCGCGAACGGCTTGTCGCAGACGACCGCGAGCCCCATCCTCAGGGCTCGCTGGGTCAGCTCGGCGTGGTTGCCGGCGGGCGTGCAGATGGTGACCGCCTCCGCGCCGCCGCCGGCCAGGTTCTCCAGCGAGTCGAACACCGCCCGGCCGGGAAATCGCTGGTGAAACCCCTCGCGCCGTTGGGGGGAGGTGGTGATCACGCCCAGGAACTCACACTCGGGCGCGGCGGCGATCAGGGGAGCGTGGAAGACCCGTCCGCCAAAGCCGTAACCGGCCAGGCCAATCCGCAGTGGAGCCACGGACTGAACCTAGCCGATCCCCTTACAGCACGAACGGGATGATCATCTTGGTCTGCATCCGGTAGCTCGGATACGCGTCCGGGAACGTCTTCGCCATGATTCCCTCCTCGACCCGGGCGCTGTGGACGAAGTACGCCCCAGTCATCAGGAAGGCGATCAGCCACCACAGGTTGGTGGCCAGCGCGGTGCCCACCATCCCCAGCAGGATGCCCGAGTAGATCGGGTGGCGGACGAACCGGTAGGGCCCGGAGGTGACCAGCTCGGGCTCCTCCTTGTGGGTCATCGGCATGCCCCAGTTGCGCCCCAGGTAAAGGCGGGCCCACACGGCGAGGGCGAGTCCGGCGGCGAACACGACAGCGCCGATGACCTGAGCGACGGTGCTGTGCACCGCGTAGCCGCCAGTGTGGAAGACCCGCAGCGCGGCACCGACCAGCACGATGATGATCAGTCCGGGCGGCCTGACTCGCCCGCCGACGGCCTTCTTGGCCCCAGCTGCTGAGATCAGCCAGTAGACCCAGAACACGAGCCAAACGACGGGGATGGCGATTCTGATTCCTGACATGTCGTCAGCGTACGTTCGCCGGGCCGGGCCGTCTTCGGCTCGTGGGCTGATCTTGATCTCCGCCCACGGGTGGAGGTGTCACAGGTACGTAACGCCGTTACGACGCTGTTATGGCCCGGCGCGTACAACGAGACCGGCACATGCACCGACACCGCCTAGCCCTCCGCCGCGCATCTCTGGCCCTGTTCCTCGCCGGCACGACCGGGCTGGTCCTCGCCGCGTGCGGCGGCTCGTCGGGCACCGCGACCGGCACCGCCGCGGGCGCCGTCTCGCCCCAGCGCTCCTCGCAGGCGGTCGCGTTCTCCAAGTGCATGCGCGCGCACGGGGTGACCAACTTCCCGGACCCCAGCGCCGGCGGCGGGATCCAGATCAGCTCCAGCTCCGGGATCAACCCGTTCTCACCGTCGTTCAAGAGCGCCCAGAGCGCCTGCCGCAAGCTGCTGCCCGGCGGCGGACCGGGCGCCGGCCCCCCGTCCGAGCAGGCCAAGAGGCAGATGCTCCAGATCTCCCAGTGCATGCGCAGCCACGGGATCACCGGATTCCCCGATCCGACGACGACCCCGCCCGGCGGCCCCGGCAACTTCGCGCTGGTGATGGGACGCGGCGGGGTGTATCTGGCAATTCCCAACTCGCTGAACCCGCAGTCGCCGGCCTTCATGCAGGCGGCCAAGGCCTGTAACTTCGGCGGACCTCGCCGCTGAGCGGCGCGACATGCCGCGTGGCGGGCTAGCCTGGCCGCGTGCCCGGGTCACCCTCACCGATGGCGGTCTTCGTGGCCGGCGCGCCTGGCATCGCGACCGCGTTCCTGGCCGAGTCGCTGGCGACCAGCCGGGCGATCGCGGTCGCCACCGTCGCCATCGACGGGGCGCGCGACGACCCCGCCCGCGTGTTTCTCGACGGCGCGCTCCCGGACACGCGCTGCGTCTTCCTGGCCGCCGACGCGGGCGAGCTCACGCCCCCCGGCCTCGATGCGCTGGCGCCCGGCCGGTGGTGCCGGGTGGAGCGGCCCCGCCTGCTGGCGGAGCCGAGCGATGAGCTGCAGCGGGTCTGCCGATTCCTGGAGATCGCGTATGACCAGGCGATGCTCGGCCCGGTCGAGCGAGCCGGCCGGGCGGCACGGGCGGCCGCTGCGGGCGGCGAGCTGCGCACGCCGCTGACGAGCGCGTCGACGCCGTCGTTCGGCGAGACCCTGGAGCGGACCGCCGGCTCCCTGCTCATCTCCACCTACCAGACCAACCGCCTGGTCTGCGCCCGGATACGCGACGGCGCCGTCAACACCCACTTCCGCACCTATGACAAGCCGATGGGTATCGCGGTCGCGCCCGGCCGGATCGCGCTCGGGACCCGGAACGAGGTGTGGGACCTGCGCGACATGCCCCGCGTGGCCGCGCAGATCGAGCCGGCCGGCAGTCACGACGCCTGTTACCTGCCGCGCCGCCGTCACGTGACCGGCGACATCGCCGTCCACGACCTCGCCTTCGCCGGCGGCGAGTTGTGGCTGGTGGCCACCGCGTTCTCGTGCCTGGCGACACTCGACGACACGCACAGCTTCGTCCCCCGCTGGCGGCCGCCGTTCATCACCGCCCTGGCGCCCGAGGACCGGTGTCATCTCAACGGCGTCGCGGTGATCGACGACCGGCCGGCGTATGTGACGGCGGTGGGCACGACCGACGAGCCGGGCGGCTGGCGTCCGGCCAAGGCCGGCGGCGGCGTGCTGATCGACGTCGGCTCTTCACAGGTGGCGATCGCCGGCCTGTCGATGCCCCACTCGCCGCGGTGGCACCAGGGCCGGCTGTGGCTGCTCGAGTCGGGGCGGGGGACCCTGTGCGCCGCCGACCCCGCCGCCGGGACCGTCGAGATCGTGGCCGAGCTGCCCGGATTCACCCGCGGGCTGGCGTTCGCCGGTCAGACCGCGTTCGTCGGCCTCTCCCAGATCCGCGAGTCGGCCACGTTCGGCGAGCTGCCGGTCACCCGGCGGCCGGGCGAGCGCCAGTGCGGGGTGTGGGCCGTCGACCTGGGGACCGGCGCGGTGAGCGGGTTCCTGCGCTTCGACGGCCTGGTGCAGGAGATCTTCGATGTCGCCGTGCTCCACCGGCGGCGCTTTCCGGAGATCGGTGAGCCCGGCGATCCGCTGACGGGGCGCGCCTACGCGCTGCCCTGAGCGGCGATCGTCACCACCACTTGCCCTCGCGCGCCCTCCCGGTGCCCTCGGTCCGGTCCAGGGCGTCCAGCGCCGTCATATCGCCGTCGGTCAGGGCGAGGTCGAACACCTGCGCGTTCTGCACGATGCGCTCCTGGTGGGTGGACTTGGGCAGGACGATGGTGCCCCGCTGGATGCACCAGCGCAGCAGCACCTGGGCCGGCGTCCGGCCGTGCCGCTGCGCGATGGCGCCGACGGCGGCATCGGACAGGTGGCGCCCGGTGCCCAGCGGGCTGTAGGCCTCGAGCGCCACGTCGCACTCGCGGCAGGCCTCCAGCAGCGCTCGCCGGTACTCGAACGGGCTGAACTGGACCTGGTTGATCACCGGGGGCGTCCCGGCGACCGCGCGCACCTCGTCGAGCTCCTCCAGGCTGAAGTTCGAGACGCCGATCGAGCGGGCGTAGCCGCGCTCGCGGGCCGCCTCCATCCCGGGCCAGGCCCAGGTCGGCCCGCCCTGGGGCCAGTGGATGATGTAGAGATCCACCTGGTCGACGCCCAGGCGCCGCAGGCTGTTCTCGGCCTCGGCGACCGGGTCGCGGTGGCGGGGAAAGAACTTGGTGGTGATGAACACCTCGTCGCGGGCGACGCCGCTCTCGCGCAACGCCTGCCCGACGCTGGCCTCGTTGCCGTACGCCTGCGCGGTGTCGATGTGGCGGTAGCCGGCCTCCAGGGCCCAGCGCACCGCGTTCACGCACTCGGGCCCGTCGGGGACCTGCCACACGCCCAGCCCGAGCGCCGGGATCGTGTTGCCATCCGCGAGTCGCACCCGCTGCCCATCGGTGATCACGTCGTCGTTGGCCATGCCCGGTCACGTTAGGGCACGAGCGAGAATCACCGCTTGCGCCGACCGCGTCTGGACGCGGCTGACGGGGGGCGGCGACCGCGGGTAGTGTCCCCGCCGTGCCCCAGATCCGCCTGTACGGGATTCCGCTCTCACACCCGGTCGTCGCGGCGCGCGGCATGCTCGACGTCAAGGGCCTGCCGTACCGGTACATCGAGCTGCTGGCCGGGCTGCATCCGCCGGCGCTGCTGGCGGTGGGGTTCAGGGGACTGACCGTGCCGGCGATCAAGCTCTCCGACGGCCGCCCGGTGCAGGGCTCGCTGGCGATCGCCCAGGCCCTGGAGGAGGTCGCCCCGGAGCCGTCGCTGTACCCGGCGGATCCGGCCGCCCGCCGCGCGGCGCAGGACGCTGAACGTTGGGGCGAGGCGGTGCTCCAGCCGGTCCCGCGGCGGATCATTCGGTGGGGGCTCGCCCATCGCTTCAGCCAGCGCCGGTGGTTTGCCGAGGTGGGCAGCCCGCTGCCGGCGCCGGCCGTCACCGCGGTGGTGATGTCCCCGCTGGTGCCGCTGTTCGCGCGGCAGGTGGGCGCGTCCGAGGAGCGGGTGCGCCGGGACCTGGCCCAGCTGCCCGGCCTGCTCGACGAAGTCGACCGGCTGCTGGCCGACGGCGTCATCGGTGCCGACCCGCCGGGCGCGGCCGACTTCCAGATCGCCTGCTCCGTGCGCATGCTGCTGGCGATGGACGACGTGGCCGCGGTGGTCGCGGGGCGGCCGGCCGAGGCATTCGCCCGCCGGGCGATCCCCGAGTACTGGCGCATCCCGGCCGCACTGCCGCCCGAGTGGCGTCCGGCGACCTGACGCCGGTCAGCGGGGTGGGCGCAACCACCCGTCCTCGAGAGCGACCAGGCCGTCGGTCGCCAGCCCGTCCGCGGCCTGGGCATCGGCGTCCGCAGCGGCGACGCCGCCGGTGGCGATCACCTCGCGCAGCAGCTGTCCACGTCGCTGGCGCAGGCTGCCCTCGAATCGGGCCTGACGCCGTCGGGAACCGGAACGACGCGCGACGGCGTCCGGGCCGCCACAGCCGTGGCGCACGGGGCAGGCGTCGCAGCGGGGGCGCGCTGCGCAGATCCGCTGGCCGAACTCCATCATGGCCTGGCCCGCGCGCCACGGGTCGCCGGAGATGTCGACGCCGCCCGGGAACCGGCGCTCCAGAACACGGCGGACGTTGACGTCGAGCGGCAGCACCGGTCCCTCGCGGGCGAAGCAGCGGATGGCGGCGGCGATGTAGGCGCCCACGCCGGGTAGCTCGGTCAGATCGCACGGCCAGCCGGCCGCGACGACGATCCGTGCGGAGCGGTGGAGGTCGCGGGCGCGGCGCGGGTAGCCGAGACCCTGCCATTGGGCGAGCACCTCGGCCAGTGAGGCCGACGCCAGCGACTGCACTGCGGGCCATCGGGCCATCCAGCGCTCCCAGGCGGCGGCCGCCCGCCCGGCCGTGGTCTGGGCGGACATGACCTCCGACACCCACACCGCGTACACGTCGCGCGTCGCGCGCCAGGGCAGCGGCCGGGCCTCGGCCGACCACCAATCGAGGACCGCCGCGACGTCGGGGTCGGCGACGGTCCAGATGCGCTGCGCGGGTGACGCCACCTGGCGCCCGAGACGATCCGTCCGCGTCCTATCGCACGGGCGGGGGTGAGCCACGCGTGGTGGCTGCCAGCGCCGGATCCCAGTCGCAGACCACGCAGGCGTTCTGGAACGCCGAGCGGGCGAAGGTCAGCGCGAGCTCGTGCGGGTCATCGGCGGCGCACGCGTCGTCCCAATCCAGGATGTACTCGCCCAGCGCTCCGTCCCAGCGGGCCGGCGGCGGCGCCAGGGTGGCCTCCGCGAATCCAGGCGGCGCCGGGTGCGCGTAGGCATAGAACGCCGCCTGGGGATAGCGCGGATCGCCCGGCCACCACCCGACGGCGATCTCCTGGGCATCCATCGCGTTGCGCATGATGAAGTCCGCGGACGGCGGGTCGGCGGGGCGCCCGGAGAAGAGGTTGACGGCCAGGTCGAACGATCCCCACCACGCGTTGACCGGGGTCGAGCGACCACGGAACGGCGCGCGGAAGGCGGCCAGGACCAGCGCCGCCTGGGTGGCCATGGCGAAGTAGGTCCCGACCTGCCCGGCGTTGTAGTGGGTGTGCTCCTCGTCGGCGTCGAGCGCCACCGTCCAGCCGACCTCCTGCGGGGTGGGGTCGATCCGCACCGCGCCGCCGAGCGTCTCCACGCCGCGCAGCAGCTCGCGGGTGACGTGCCCCACGGCGCGGTCGGGCGTCAGCGCGACCCGGACGGAGCGGCCGTCGCTGTGCTCGGCCACCGCCTCGTGGGCGCGCAGGTCAAGCGCCACCACCAGGGCGCCGGACCCGTCGGGCGCCGGGAGGGGCGCGGTCTCCCAGCCGCGCGCGGTCAGCCGGAGCGCGGCGTGCTGCAGCTGGGGCTCGGGCGGAGCCAGCGCCACCGCCAGCTTGCCCAGGACCTGAGTGTGGGCGTGCAGCGTGTCGCGGGTCTGAGCCCACTCCCCATAGGCCAGCGCCGGCCATGCCCGGGACATGCGCCCACGCTACCAAGCCGCAAGCGCCTGCGCGAGCCGCGATCAGTCCATGTGACAGCCGGGCGGGTGGGCCACCGGCGGAGGCACGTCGAGCGCCGGGTTGCGCTCAAAGAAACCGACCGGCTTGAGCATGAAGCCGATCGTCGCCACCGGCATGACCGGCCAGTCCTCGGGGCGGGGGACGTGATGGTGGCCGAACGTGTACCAGACCACGACGTCGGTGTTGTCGATCGCGCGGTCGGCGCTGGTCCACTCGGGCAGTCCCGCCCCGCCGGCGTGCTGGTTGGGGTACTCGCCGGCGGCGTAGCGCTCGCCGGGCGCGTACGGCGTGACCCACAGGTGGCGCCCGATGAAGCCGGCCCGGCGGCTGACCGCGGCGTCGGGCGAGGCGAAGGGGACGGTGTTCTCGCCGGCCACCAGCCGGTAGGACACCGGCGCGCCCAGGCGATGGCGGACGTTGGGGTTGACGATCTCCCACCATCGAGCGCAGGCCGGATCGAGCCGTCGCTGCGCCTCGAGCTCGCGGGTGAACCGCCGGCGGTGGGCGCGGAAGGCGTTGCCGTGGGGATTGTCGGGTCCCGGCGGGTCAGACTCGGTCCACACCTCCTCGACCGCGTTGTCGACGCCGTCGATGTCGAGGTCCAGGCGCACGTTGAAGAAGTGCTGGTGGACCATCGCGTTGAGGCCGGGCGCGACGAGCGTGCCGTGCGCGGGGACGACGCCGGGCGCGACGGCGCCGGTCGAGAGCACCCCGGTCAGCTTGATCTCGTATTCGATGGTCCCGTCCTGTTGCAGGTACCAGAAGAAGCCGTAGTCGTAGTTGCCGATCGCGGAGAACGACGAGATGACGAGCCGCCGGGATCGCCGGACCTCGCCCTGCCCGTTGCGCCATTCGATGTGGCGCCACAGGACGCCGACGTCCTCCTCGTGCATGCAGATGGCGTTGGGGATCGTGATCGGGGCGCCGTCGGCGTCGGCCACGGTCGCGTCGAAGTAGCGGATCTCGCCCAGGCAGTCGCAGCCCAGCGTCAGCGGCGAGGCGGAGATGCCCACGCCGTTCTCCCCGGCGTCGATCGCGTTCTTGAAGTAGTGCGTCGGACTGGGGTCGCCGTAGGGGACGATCATCTCCGACAGCGACGCCCGGTACAGGATCGACCGCTCGCTTCCCTGGTCGTCGTAGCTGATCTGGCTGAGGACCAGCCCCTCGCGGGAATTGAAACCCACGTGCAGCCGCCAGCGCTGCCAGGTGACGACGTTGCCCTCGACGGTGAAGCCGGGGCCGTCGGGCTGGGTGATCTCCAGCGGCGCGATGTCGTCGCGCAGGGCCGGGACCGCGCCGGGGTCGAAGTTCCCGGGCTCGGGCGGGACGGGCACGACCCCGTGGTCCTCGATGCGCAGGATCTCGAGCCGGTTGAGGTCGACGAGCGCGATCAGCCCGTCGACGGGATGCGCCCAGTCGTTGTCGGCGGGCGCCGGGCGCAGAAACGGGATGCACCGAGCCAGGCGCAGGCCGGCTTCGTCGGGGTCGCCGAAGTTCCCGGCGGGCCAGGCGTCGATCTGGACCGCCTCGAAGTCGTCGACGCCGCGCAGTGCCAGCGCCCGTTGGAAGCGCGGGTCGCGCCTGACCAGCTCCTCGGCCTCCATCAGCTCGGTGACGGTGGCCAGGGGCTGCACGTCGTCGCGCCGTCTCCAGTCGCTGACGCGGGCCTCGGCCGCGGCGTTGTCGCCATGGTTGGCCAGCGCGACCGTCACCTCCTGGGTGGTCCCGCTGTCGTGGTCGAGCAGCACGGCCTCGGCCTCGCGGGGCGGCGGCGCCCCGGTCTGACCCCAGGCCAGCACCGCGTCCTTGGCCGGCTCGCGCAGATCGAGGGTGACGAAGCGGGTGCGATCGCCGCATTCCCGGAACTCCGGGGCGGCACGGATCGCCGCGGCGGCCGCCGCAATCTCGTCCACGGTGAGCGGATCCAGCGGGTGCGCCGAGCTCGAGATGGTCATATGCGCAATTTTTGAGCAGGAATGCGCAGTAGTCTAACCACCGGGCACGTATGATTACGAAATGAGCAGCGCCCGAGCAGGGACGCCCCGATGACCACCGTTGACCTCGACAAGCTGACCAAGGTCTATCCCAACGGGACCACCGCCGTGTCGGAGCTGGACCTCGAGGTGGCCGAGGGCGAGTTCATGGTGTTGGTGGGCCCGTCCGGCTGCGGCAAGACCACGGCGCTGCGGATGATCGCCGGGCTGGAGGAGATCACCGCGGGCGAGCTGCGGATGGGCGGGCGGGTCGTCAACGACCTCTCGCCCAAGGAACGCGACATCGCGATGATCTTCCAGAACTACGCGCTGTATCCGCACATGAGCGTGGCCAGCAACATCGGCTTCGCGCTGAAGCTGCGCAAGATCCCCAAAGACAAGCGCGCCGAGGACGTCGGCGCCGCCGCCCGCATCCTCGGGCTGATCGAGCAGCTCGAGCGCAAGCCCGGCCAGCTGTCGGGCGGGCAGCGCCAGCGCGTCGCGATGGGCCGGGCGATCGTGCGCGAGCCGGCCGTGTTCCTGATGGACGAGCCGCTGTCCAACCTCGACGCCAAGCTGCGCGTGCAGATGCGCGCGGAGATCGCCCACGTCCAGCGCCGGCTCGGCGTGGCCACGTTCTACGTCACCCACGACCAGGTCGAGGCGATGACGATGGGTGACCGGGTCGCCGTGCTGCGCTCCGGGCGCCTGCAGCAGTGCGACCGGCCCCAGACGCTGTACGACAGCCCGGTCAACGTGTTCGTCGCCTCGTTCATCGGCTCGCCGGCGATGAACCTCTACGAGGCGACGCTCGCGCCCGACGGCCGCACCGTGAAGCTCGGGTCCCAGACGATCGCTCTGCCCGCCGCGGTCGACGAGCGGCTGCCCGGCCTGCGCCGCTACCGCGACCGGACGCTGCTGCTCGGCATCCGGCCCGAGCACCTCACCGACGCCGCGCTGGATCCCGAGGACCGCGAAGGCGCCTACCTGAGCGGCGACATCCGGCTCGTCGAGGCGCTCGGCTCCGAGCTGATGGTCCACTTCCGCCTCGACGCCGTCCGCGTGCACACCGATGACACCGCCGCCGCGGGCGAGGACGACGACCTGGCCGCGGAGGCCTCGGCCGAGGTCTCCTCCTACGCCGACGGGGTGGCCCGGGTCGACTCGCGCTCGGACATGACCCACAGCGGGCATGGCCGGTTCGGCGTGATGGCCGACCGGCTGCACTTCTTCGACGCCTCCAGCCACGAGGCGATCCGGGACTAGGCGGCTGAGACTGGCGCAGGTCAGCCGCGCGGGCGGGGATTGCCGGCTGACGCGGCGGGTTTGTGGCCATGCGTCCGGTCGCTGTCATGCGAAAAACGGCGGGCAACGAGCGGGGAGCACCGTGGTGCCGGCGGAGCGGTCACCACAGACCACACCCCCAGCCGGCGCGCGACGTCCGGTCTGTGATGTCGGGAATCCGCGCCTCTCAGACCAGACCCCCTCGCCGAGGTCAGACGTCTGGTCTACAGAGTCGGTTTCGTTGCCCAGGACGCAACACATCGCCGAACACCGTCGGCAAACGTCCCAACCAACCCCTCCCCCCCGCCCATTGGGGCGTTTGCCGTCGTCACGGCGGCAAACGCCCCACCCGACTTCCAGCGGCCATCCACTGGGACGTTTGCCGACGCCCCGGGACCGTCAGGCACCATCCGTGCCGCCCTCGATAGCCGCCGTTGACGTTCGCCCATACCCCTCTCAAGGCCCCACGGCGGACCACCGAACGACAGCGGCACGCTCACGGCCGAAAGACCGCCTACTCCTCGGCCAGGTGCGACATCCCCCACACGGTGGTGCGGACCGTCGCCGGCTGGGTCAGCACGGTGAGGATGGCGGCCGCCACGTCCTCGGCGTCGAGCATCGTGTCCATCTCCGCGGAGCCCTCCTCGCGGCCGCGGCCGATGGCGAATCGGGTGCGGATCCCGCCCGGGCAGAGGGTGGTGACGCGGATGTTGTGCTGCCGCAGCTCCAGATCGAGGCAGCCGGCCAGCGACTTCTGGGCCGCCTTGGTCGCGGCGTAGACGGCCTCGCCGGCGGAGTCCATCACCGCCGCCACCGAGCTGACGACGACGATGTCGCCGCGGCCGGCGGCGAGCAGGTGCGGGAGCGCCGCCCGGATCGACCACACCGTCCCCAGGAAGTTGGTCTCGACGATGTCGCGGGCCGACTCCGGGGTCTGGTCCAGGAAGTCCGCGTACTCGCCGATCCCGGCGTTGGCGACGATCGTGTCGATGCGGCCGAACCGGTCCAGCGTGGCCTGCGCCGCAAGCTCCATGTCCGCGAGCGAGCGCACGTCCGCGCCGACGATCTCGACCGCCCCCTCGCCGGCCAGGCCCGCCATCCCCTCGACGGAGCGGGCGACCGCGGTGACGCCGGCGCCCGCGCGAGCCAGCGCGCGGACCGTCGCCTCGCCCACGCCGGAGCTGGCTCCGGTGACGATCGCCACGCGGTTCTCCAGGCTCGTGTCCGTCATGTTCGGGTCCTTTCTCCGGCGCGGCCGGGGTCGGTCAGCGGTTGCTGCCGGCCGTCAGGCCGGTGACGATGTAGCGGTTGAGCAGCAGCGACAGGGCGCCGGGGATGGCGATGGCCAGCATTCCGGCTGCGGCCATGACGCTGAACGCGACCAGGCGCGGGCCGTAGAGCGCGGCGATGGTGACCGTCGCCGGCTGGGAGCCGAGGTCCGTGGTCATGATCAGCGGGAACAGGAACTGAGCCCAGCTGAACAGGAACGTGATCGCCGCCGCGGCGGCGATGCCCGGCACCGACAGCGGCAGGATGATTCGCCACAGGGTGCCCAGCGGGCTGGCGCCGTCGACCAGCGCCGCCTCCTCGAGCTCCCGGGGTAACCCGGTGAAGTAGTTGTAGAGCACCCACACCGCCAGCGGGATGAAGCCCGAGGCGTTGACCAGGATCACCCCGAGGTAGGTGTTGACCAGCCCCCAGCCGCTCATGATCTTGTAGAGCGGCAGCAACGTGGCGTACGCCGGCAGCAGCAGCGTGGCGATGGTGGTGACCAGGATCAGGCGCTTGAAGCGGAACTCGAGCCGCGCGAACGCGTAGGCGCTGAAGATGGCCACCACCACGGTCAGCAGGGTGGAGCCGACCGACTCGATCGTCGAGTTGAGCAGGGCCTTCTGCAGCTGGCTGGCCAGCCCGCTGAAGCCCGATTGCTTGAGGCTGAGCAGGTCGGCGTAGTTGGCGCCGTAGAGCGGATGTGGGTACAGGCGCAGCGGCACCGAGTCGGCGGCGCCGGTCGACATCAGGCTCGTGTTCAGCCCCCAGTAGAGGGGAAACAGCGACCACAGCAGGACGATCACGAGCGAGGCCCGTCGCCCCCACCGCCGGCGCAGCTCCCGTCGCCGGCGCCGCTGGGCGACGCTCGAGGTGGTCAGGCCGGCCGGATGCTCGATCGCGGTCAGAACTCAACCCTCCGGTAGACGAGCCGCATGATCACCAGCGAGGCGGCGGCGGTGGCAATGGTCACCAGCAGCGACAGGGCGTACCCCTGGCCGAAGTCGAGGTTCTGGAAGCTGACCACGTAGGTCTCCAGCCCGACCGAGGCCGTCGCGGTCGCGTTGCCGCTGAGGATGTAGGGCTGATCGAAGACGTTCAGCGTGGTCGTGATCGCCGCCACCATCGCGACGGTGATCCCGGGCCGCAGCAAGGGGAGCGTGATGTAGCGGAAGCTGTACCAGAGGCTGGCGCCGTCGACCGCTGCCGCCTCGTAGAGCTCGTTGGGGATGAGCTGCAGGGCGGCCAGGATCAGCAGCACCGACAGCGGCGTCATCTGCCACACCTGCACCAACTCGGTCAGCGTCAGCGCCAGCCAGCGGTTGCTCCCCAGCCACACCTGGTTGGTGTGGATCACGCCGATGCCCTTCAGCAGCCAGTTCAGCGGCCCGAACTGCGGGTCGTAGATCCGGCTCCACAGCAGCGCCTCGACCACCGGCGGCAGCGCCCAGGGCAGGATGACGATCGCCAGCAGCGCCGCCCGCCAGCGCGACCGGCGCCGCAGCAGCAGCGCGAACCACAGGCCCAGCAGCGTCGAGAGGATGGTGCCGACCAGGCAGTAGAAGACCGTGTTGACGAAGCTCTCAGTGACCGCGGGCTGCGCGAAGGCGTTGCGGAAGTTGCGCAGCCCGATGAACCCGTGATGGGGATCCAGCGCATCCACCCGGAAGAACGCCTCGACGGTCGTCACCGCCGTCGGGTACAGCGTCAGCACGCCGATGAACAGCGCCAGCGGGGCCAGGAGCACGTAGGCCAGCCGCTGGCGCTGGATGCGGACGGTCCGGCCGCGCCATCGGCTCGGCCGGCCGTGCTGCACTGGGTTGGAGGGGGTGCCCGACGACTGTCGCGGCTCCGAGGCCGTGCTCATCGCCGGGCCGGACCCGCCGTCACTGCGACTTGACCACCTGGGCGATCGCGTTGATCGCGCCGGCGACGCTCTCCTGGCCGGCGGCGGCGGAGTGGATGTTGGTGTTCACCGCGTTGCTGAACTGCGAGTACCAGGGGGGCGCCCCGTTCTGGAACACGGACTGGCTGTGGCGCAGCAGCGTGCTCAGCTCGCTGACCCCGCCCTGCCCCTTGGACGTGGACGCCAGCTGGTCCATCGCTGAGTTGCGCATCGGCAGCGGGAAGCCCTCGATCGACTTCTTGGGCCCATCGGCGCCGGCCCACATCGCCTGGTTGGCGGCGTTGTCGAACCACTGGATGAACTCGACCGCGGCCTTGACGTTGTGGGCGCTCTTGGGGATGCCGATCCCGTCCGGGTTGCCCAGGTTCGGCGCCGCGCCGGCCAGCGACGGCGTCGCGATGTAGTTGACCTTGCTCACCACGCTCGAGTCGCTGGGCACGTCGTAGATCGTGCTGACGTCGCCGGAGTATTCAGACAGCGAGCTCGCGGTCACGTTGTGGGCCATGTTCGATTCCAGCGCGGCATAGTCCGCGGTGTTGAGGTCGCCAGGCGGGACCAGCCCGTCCTTGTAGGCCGAGACGATCCAGGCCAGTGCCTTGTAGCCGGCGGAGGACGGTGAGGTGAACGCCGGCTGGTTGTCCGCGGTGAGCACGTGGCCGCCGAAGGCGGCGGTGGTCTCATACCAGTAGGTGGACAGCCCCTCCTGGGCCTGCAGGGGGATGTTGAGCGGATGGGCCAGGACGCCGGACTTCTTGAGCTGCTGGATGTCGGCCGTGTACTGGGAGATGGTCGCCGGGGGCGAGCTGATGCCCGCCTTCTTGAAGTCCGGCTGGTTCATGGTGGTGACCATGAACGACGAGTCCATCGGCATCCCCACCAGCTCGCCGTTGTCCATGAAGGTTCTCAGCTGTGGAATCTGCGCGGCCAGCGAGGAGGGCGGGAAGTACTTGTTGAGCGGATAGAACCAGCCGAGCTGGTGATACTCGCCCACCTTGGACCAGTCGACGTCGGTGACGTCGGCGAAGTAGGTGTGAGCCTGAGAGGCGGCGACGATCTTGGTCTGGAGGTCGTCCCAGCCGACGTTGACCCAGTGGACGGTGATGCCCGTCTGCTTGGTGAACGCCGCCAGCTCGGCGGCGGGCGGGCTCGGGTAGGCGACGGCGACGGTGATGTTGCTGGGCCCGCTCGACGCGCCCGAGGCGCCGGCGGCGCCCGAGCTGCTGGCCGCGGCCTTCGATGTCGTGCCGATGCCGCTGCCGGCGGGCGCGTTGGATCCGCAACCGGCGAGCGCCCATACGGCGCAGGCCAGGGTTGCGATGGTCATCAGGGGCTTGACGCGAGATACCACGGCGGCTCCTCTACTTGCGCGACGGACCGGGGTGGCGCGCACGACGGCGGGACGGAGGGAACCCGCTCGGACTCCGGCGACTTCGGTGGCTGCGGCGCTCGGAGCGGTCCGGGGTGCGCGTCACTACGACGTTTTGGTTGTCATCATGCACAAATCACACGCGATTCTGCGTGGATTCTGCTCAATTCGCGCCACTATAAGCGTCTTCGGACAGGCTGTCAACGAACAGCCGCGCGATCGCAACGTCCTCCCAATGGCCTAGACAGCGCGTGATTGCGGACGTTACAGTGCAGGTGATGACCCGTCCGCAGCGCTGTCCGTTTGCGCAGAACCGGTCGACGTGAATGATTGGTGAGCCAGGGCCGGCGCCCACGCCCGAGCGGCCGCGACGACGCGCCGACCGGCTGCGCCTGATCCTCGAACTGGTCGATACCGAGGCCACCTCCTCGGTGGATGAGCTGGCGGAGGCGCTGGCGGTGTCCAGCGCGACGGTGCGCCGTGACCTCGCCCAGCTCGACAGCCAGGGGCTGGTGGTCCGCTCCCACGGCGGCGCCATGCGCGTCGACCGGGGTTACGAGCTGCCGATCCGCTATCGCGAGACCGATCGCGCGGCGGAGAAGAAGCGGATCGCCGCCCTCGCCGCCACCCTGGCCGAGGATGGGGCCGTCGTCGGCGTGACCGGTGGCACGACGACGATGGAGGTCGCCCGCGCGCTGGCCGACCGCCACGGGCTGACCGTCCTGACCAACGCGCTCAACATCGGCGCCGAGCTGGCGCTGCGTCCCAACCTGCGGCTGGTGGTGACCGGCGGGATCGCCAGGCCCGCGTCGTTTGAGCTGTCGGGCCCGGTGGCGGAGCGCACGATCGAGGAGTTCAACGTCGACATCGCCTTCGTCGGCGTGGACGGGATCAGCGTGCGGGCCGGGTGCACCACGCACAACGACTGGGAGTCGCTGACCAACGCCGCGCTGGTGCGTCGCGCCGCGCGGGTGGTGGTCGTCGCCGATCGCAGCAAGCTCGGCCAGGTCAAGTTCGCGCGGATCTGCAACATCGCCGACGTCGACGTGCTCATCACCGACTCCGAGGCCGATCCGATCGAGGTCGCGGCGATCGGCGCCGCCGGGGTCGACGTCCGCCTCGCCTAGGGTCACTGGGACCTACGCCTGGGCCCCGCCGCCGTCGAGCGCGTCGAAGGCGATCGCGCCCGCGCCCAGCAGGGAGGACTCGGCCCCGAACCGCGCCGGGACCACCTCGACCGCGAACGGCCCCACCCGCGCGATGGCGCGCTCGATCTGGGCGCACAGCGATGAGGCGGCCCGCATCAGCCCGCCACCCACCGCGACCCGCTGGGGATCGAGCACCACGGTGACGTTGGCGACCCAGAAGTAGATCTCCTCGAGCAGCCGGTCGCGCAGCCGTCCGATCCGCTCGTCGCCGGGCTCGGGGGCGAACAGGTCCGCCATCGTCACCGGACGGCCCAACTCGGCACCGGCCCAGGTGGCGACGCCCCGGCCGCCGAGCCGCTCCTCGAGCAGCGCCTCGCCGGGCCGGCGGCGATCGACGGCATCGGGCGAAGGGGCGAGGTAGCCGATCTCGCCGGCGGCGCCGTTGGCGCCCTGGCACAGCTGCCCGCCGACCACGAGCCCGGCGGCGATGCCGGTCCCCAGGTTCACGTAGAGCCCGTCGCGGATGCCGCGCAGCGCTCCCCACCGCAGCTCGGCGAGCGTGGCCGCCTTGACGTCGTTGAGGATCGCGGCGGGCAGGCCGGGGAAGCGCTCCCTCAGGCGAGCCGGGATCCGCAGCGCCGACCACCCCGGCACGGCCGGCGCGAGCGCGACGCCGTCCTCGCGGGTCAGGCCGTTGGTCGACAGTCCCAGCGCCGGGGCGCCGCCCCCGTCGCGCATGAGCTCCTCGCCGAGGGACAGCGCGCGGTCGAGGGCCGACTGAGCGCCGGCGGCGGCGTCGGTCGCGACCTCGCGCCGCTCGGACAGTCCGCCCGCGCGGTCGACGAAGCCGGTGGCCAGCTTGGTCCCGCCGATGTCGATGGCCAGGACCCGCTCAGCCCGTGACGGGGGCCGTCGGTCATCCATGCCCGGAGGGATACCAGTTAGCCCAGGACGATCGAGCGCTGGAGGCGCGGCGGATTGTCCGGGTCCAGATCCTTGGCCCGGGCCAGGGCGAGCGCGGCGCGATGGATCCGAACCAGCTCGACCAGCGGGTCCTCGCCGGAGACCTCCAGATGCGCGCCCGTCGCCAGGATCTCGTCGCTCAGTCCGGGGGGCAGCGCACCGAGCGCCCACACCTGGCTCTCGGGACCCAGCAGGCTGATCGGGCCATGGCGGAGCTCCATCGCCGGGTAGGCCTCGGTCCACACCAGCGCCGTCTCGCGGAACTTCAGCGACGCCTCGCTGGCCAGCCCCGCGGCCGGCCCGGTTCCCAGGAACACGAATTGCCGGCAGCGTTCCAGGTCGGCGGGCAGCGGGGCCTCCAGAGCGGCGTCGGCGCGCTGGGCCAGCGCGCCGACGTCGTGTCCGAGCTGCGCCCGCCACAGAGCGATGACGCTGGTCGGGAACCGCGTCTGCGGAATCGCGACCTCGTCGGCGAAGTCGAGCGTCACCACGTCGTCGGCGGCGTCGACGACGGGGCTGGGGTCGGTCGCCGTCAGCGCGAGGACCGGGGAGCGATGCTCGAGCGCGTCGAGCGCGCGCAGCACCTCGGTCGTCGTCCCCGAGCGCGAGATGACCACGACGCGGTCATACCGGCGACCGGTCGGCACCTCCGAGCCGGCGAACGCATCGGTCTCGCCCTGGCCCGCCGATTCACGCCAGGCGGCGATCGCCTGCCCGGCGAAGAGCGATGTCCCGCAGCCCACGATCATCACGCGCTCGCCCGCATGTGGCAGCGTTGCGTCTGAGGCCAGCTCCGCCGCCTGCCGCCACGCGCGGGGCTGACTGCGCACCTCTGCTTCTAATACGCTCGTGTCTGCTTGTTCATTGCTCATAGTCGTCCACTCTAGGCGAACTCACTCGGTGCCGCCAAATCTCTCGTGCACATTTCGTGGCCATCGCGTGAGTCCGGATCGCCGTTGGAGAGGCTGTCTCCCGCCGTCCGGCCCGCCGGGCCCCGCCGATGATCCTCTGCGTCGCCGCTAACCCGGCCATCGACACGCTGTTTCAGGTGCAGCGCCTGGCGCCCGGCGAGATCCACCGTCCGCTGGCGGTGGTGGCGCGGCCGGGCGGCAAGGGTCTCAACGCCGCCCGCGCGGCCGCCGCCCTGGGCGGCGCGGTGGTCGCGACCGGGCTGGTCGGGGGGCACGCCGGCGATTGGCTCCAGGAAGCGCTGATGGCCGAGCCGCTGACCGCCCGGTTCGTGCACAGCGCCGCCGAGACCCGCTCGTGCCTGTCCGTCGCGGACCGCGAGACCGGTGGCCTGACCGAGTTCTACGAGGACGCGGCGCCGGTCACGCGGGCGGAGTGGGACGAGCTCGTCGTGCTGGTGGGAGCGCTGCTGGGTTCGTCGGCGCGCGGGGCGTCGTGGCTGACGCTCAGCGGGTCTCTGCCTCCGGGCGCCCCCGCGGATGGGTACGCGGCGTTGATCGGCGTCGCCCGCGACGCCGGCGTCCTGGCCGCGCTGGACTCCCGGGGAGCGTTCCTGGCCCGGGGGATCGCCGCCTCGCCCGCGCTGGTCAAGATCAACGCCGCCGAGGGCGCCGAGCTCATCGGCGCGCGGATCGCCGATACGTCGGATGCGGTCGCGACGGCGCGGGCGATCCGTGGGCGCACCGGCGGCGACGGGCACGCGGTGGCAATCACGCTGGGAGAGGCCGGGGCGGTGCTCGTCGACCCGTCGGGCGGCGTCTGGCGCGGCACCCTCGATGCGCGCGGTGCGTATCCCGTCTCCAGCGGCGACGCCTTCCTGGCCGGCCTCGTCGTCGCCCTCGAGCGGGGCGAGGCCTGGCCCGACGCGGCCCGGCTGGCGCTGGGAGCGGCGGCGGCCAGCGCCGAGCTGCCCGGGGCGGGCGTGCTCGACGGGGATCGGGCGCATGCGCTGGCCCGGGCCGCGGTCGTGGGCGAGATCAGCGGCTGACGACGCGCCGGATCCGGCCAAGCCGTCCGCTGCCCGGCGCCCGGACGGGCCGTCCGCTGCCCGGCCGGGCTGTCCGCCGCGAGGCGCTCGGCCGAGCCGTCCGCGATTGGCTGCGCCGGTTTCAGGTGGGGTAGCCCGGTGCCGTTGATAAACAACACGTGAGCATTGCGCCGACCTCGATCCGAGCCACGGCTATGAGCGAAGTCTTCGTCGCCCGCCAGCCCATCTTCGACCTCCAGCTGGAGGCCGTCGGCTACGAGCTGCTGTTCCGGGCCGGGCATGCCACCACCGCGGTGGTCGCCGATCCCGAGGGCGCGACGGCCACGGTGGTGCTCAACTCGTTCACCGAACTGGGGCTCGAGCGCATCGTGGGCACCCGGCCGGCGTGGATCAACGTCTCACGGGAGTTCATCCTGCACGGGTTCGCCCGGTCGGTGCCGCCCGCGCTGGTCCTGCTCGAGATCCTCGAGGATCAGCTGATCGACGAGGAGCTGGTGGTCGCGATCCGGTCGCTGAAGCAGGCCGGATACCACCTGGCGCTCGACGACTTCCGCTACCACCCGAGCGCGGACCCGCTGTTGGAGCTGGCCGACGTGGTCAAGCTCGACCTGGTCGAGCTCGGGCGGGACAACCTGGCCGGCGAGGTTCGCCGCCTGCGCCCGTACGGCGTGACCCTCCTGGCTGAGAAGCTCGAGTCCCAGGAGGACTTCGCCTTCTGCGCCCGGGCGGGATGTGACCTGTTCCAGGGCTACTTCTTCTGCCGGCCCGAGCTGGTCAGCGGCCGCGCCGTGGACGCCAACCGTCTGTCGCTGCTCCAGCTGCTGGCGGCCTTGCAGGACCCGACGATCGAGCTGCCCGACCTGGAACGGACGATCGCGCTCGACGTCGGCCTCAGCTACCGCCTATTGACCTATATCAACTCGGCGTTCTTCGGCCTGCGCCAGGAGGTGCGCTCGATCGGCCAGGCGCTGGCGCTGCTCGGGGTGCAGAACCTCAAGCAGTGGGCCGCGCTGAGCGTGTTCGCCAGCATCGACGCCAAGCCCGCCGAGCTGACGCTCACCGCGCTGATCCGGGCCCGCTTCTGCGAGCTCGCCGCGGGGCCGGTCGACGGTGCAAGCGCCGGGGAGCTGTTCACGGTCGGGCTGTTCTCCGTCATCGATGCGCTCATGGACCTCCCGATGCAGGAGGTGCTGGAGCGCATTCCCTTCCCCGACGACACCCGCCAGGCGCTGATCACCCACGCCGGGTCCAAGGGCGCGCTGCTCGACGCGGTGATCGCGCTCGAGAGCGGAGACGTGGAGCGCGCCGAGGCGATCGTCGCCGACGCGGGGGACCTTTACCTGTCCGCACTGGAGTGGGCCAACCGCGCCGCCGACGCGGTGTTCGTCTCCGACGAGCCCGACGAGCCCGACGAGCCCGCCGGGCCCGGCGCCGACGGCTGATTCTGGCCGCCTGTTCGCCCTTCGCGTTCCACGGCTCAGGTACGCGGCGCGGACGGCCGACGAGGGGCGTATGCCAATCCTCCTGCACGCCCTCCTCGGCGCCCGTCGGACCCGCCTGGTGGCTCTCATCAGCCTGGCGGTGGGCCTCGTCATCATGCTCGTCGTCTTCGGTGGCCTGTTCAGCATCGCCAACCAGATCAAGACCGGCGTGTCCGACGCGTCGCACGCTCCGGCGTCGGCGCCGAGCACGAGCAGCGCACCGGCCACCGCGCACGTCGCGGTCGCGTACCACGCCACCCCCGGGTACCGTGAGGTCACCGGCCCGGGGTTCGCCACCGAGTACCCGGCCGGGTGGCGGCACGTGACCAGGAGCATCACCCACAAGGGCCTCCACGTCTCCGCTTATGTCTTCGTGTCCGGGCAGCAGATGCCGGATGGCTACGAGATCCCGCCCGCCGGTGAGGTGTCGCTGACGATGGTGGCCTATCCGCTCTCCGCCGTCGCCAAGGTGGACCACGACTGGGCCACCCAGACCCCGGGGGAGTTCCTCCTCTACAACGTCGGGTTCCCCAAGGGGTACAAGCAGCTCGGGCGAATCAGCCCCGACTCGGCCAGCACGCTGGACGGCGCCCCCGCGGCGACGCTGGCGATCAGCTACATCTACCACGGGCAGGGCAATGTGCAGATCGACACCGTGGCCCGGCACGGCAAGGAGGTCTACTTCATGGAGACCGACTCCAACGCCGCCAAGGCCAAGCTCGCTGACGGCGCGCTCGGCCAGCTCATGGCCGGCTGGCAGTGGCGCTGAGCTGAGCTGAGCTGAGCGATCGGCCCGCGGCCGGCACGTCCTCAGCCGCCAGTGATCGTCTGCTGGGCCCAGCCGGTGGCGCCGGCACTGGCGGCCGCGACGGTGAGCACGGTCTGTCCCGCCGGCGTCGGCACGCCGGCCGAGAACGTCCCCTGCGTGGCGGAGGTCGTCGTCACCACATTGGTCAGGTTGTTGGGCGTTCCCGGCTGACCCGTCGTGACGACCACGTCCGCGCCCGGAACGGTCCGGCCGCTGACCACCGTGGTGGCGCCGGGCAGGGTCGCGCCCGGCGCCGGGGAGCTGATCGACACCGCCAGCGCGGCCGGCGGCCCGTTGCGCAGGTAGCGGTCGCGCGTGATCGCCGGCTGGTCCACGATCGTCCCGGTCTGCAGGTCGCGGATCAGGCGGACGTACTGGGCCTGGCCCCAGATCAGCGGGGTGGCCGAGCCGGCGGCCTGCCCGTTGGTGAATCCGATCGACGCGGTGGTCGGGTCCGATCCGTAGGGCGAGGCGGGCGTGCTCGGGTCCTCCCACACCTGCTCGGGGACGTAGCCCAGCCCCCAGGTCATGCGCTGCATCGTCACCGCCAGGCTCGCGGCGCCGGCCGGGTCGCCGGCCTGCAGGTCCTGCTCGGCCCGCTCGCCGTCCAGCAGCGGCCACAGGTGACCCGAGCCGACGGCGCCGGTGAACCACGGCTCACCGGTGGGCGAGCAGTCGGTGGGGTCCGGCTCGTAGCAGTCGCCGTAGCCGTCGGTGCTCCCGTTGGCCTGGATGCCGTAGCGGTGCCAGCCGGGCCCCGAGGCGGTCTGGCTCTCCAGCACCGAGTCCACGACGCGCAGCGATGCCTGGACGTCGGGGTCCTGCGCTGAGAGCTCGCCCAGGCGGGTCAGCTCGAGGAAGCCGGCGTCGATGATCCGTCGCTGGTCCACGTCGGCCTGGCTGCCGTTGCCCAGGTTGTAGGTCTCGGCGGCGTTGGGATCGCCGTCAGGGGACTCGCGGATGAAGTAGCGCGGCGCGTAGGGGCCGGTGGTGGTCACCGTCCAGCTCTTGACGTTGCGCTCGTAGTCGTCGGCGGTCGCGTCGTACAGGTCGGCGCGGGCGGTGTCCCCCGCGGCGGCCGCCAGGTGGCCGGCCGCCACCAGCCCGGCGATCTCCGCGGCGATCGTCGAGGGCGAGTAGCCGGGATGCTCCTCCCAGCGCTCGGCGCCGGTCGACGGTCCGTGATCGACGATGTAGTCGGCCGCGGGCCGGATGTGGTCGCGGTAGAAGGCGGCGTCGCCGGCCAGCCCGGCGTCCCAGGCCATCAACAGCGGGTAGGCCACCTCGTCGATCTCCGACAGGCCGAACGTGTCCGGCGCCACCGAGCCGTCGAGCTCGGAGTCGCGCGGGAAGCTGCCGTCCGGCTGCTGGGCGTGATCGAACAGGAACAGCACCATGTCGCGGGCGCTGACCCGATCGCCGTCGGCCTCCAGGCCGGTGAACGTCTCGTAGCTGTCGCGCGCGAACACCTCGCGATAGGTCCAGCCGGCGTGGGTCGTCGATGCGGGCACCGACTGGCCCCACGGATCGGTGGGCGAGGCCACGAATGCGCCGATGTGCGTCTTGTCCTCGGCCGCCTTGATGACGTTGGCCGACACCCAGTAGGTGCGCTGCATGGCGGCGTCCTGCGCCGCGCTCAGGCCGGTGAGCTGCCGCGGCGGCGCGATCAGGCCGGCGTCGTAGGCGCGCCAGCCGGCCTCGTAGGCCGCCAGCGTGCGCCCGAACGGCTGGGCGGCGCTGGTGCGCGCGGTGGCGATCGCTCCGGCGGCGTCGGGCCCGAAGCCGAGGGCGAGCGTGAACGGCCGTCCCGGAGCGGCGTCGATCAGCGCGGTCTGGACGACGTTGCCGTCGAGCGCCGAGCGGTAGCGGTCGACCAACCGGTGGTCGGCGTCGAGCTGATCGAGGCCGTCGCTGGGGGTCCCGACAAACCCGCTGGACTCGGCCTGGAACGGCCGGTTGGCCACCAGCGCCCCGACCACCTGGGCGGCGAACGGTCCGGTCGGCATGTCCGTGTCCGAGGAGACCAGCGCGGTCGTCGCGGGATCCACGGTCGCGTTGTTGGGCCCCCCGTTGGCCGGGCCCCCGCCCCCGGTGTTGTCGATGGTCGCGTCGTAGCGGACGTAGACCTTCAGATGCCGGAAGGCGCGCCCGGCGCCGGCCAGCGGCTCGAGCGTGGTGTGCACGACCACGCTGTCGCGCGCCGGATCGGTGACGTAGTCGCTGACCAGGGCGAAGCGGTGGGCACGGTCGGTGCTGGTCACCTGGCAGACCATCCCGCCGGCGTCGGGCGAGCCGGCGGCGTAGGTCATGTCGCGCTGCTGCAGCGCCGCGAAGGTCCGGCCGTCGGTGACGATGTACTGGACGGTGTTGACGTTGGTGTTCTCGATCGTGGGGCTGAACACGTCCGAGAGCACGCCGTCGGCCACGGTGAACCAGACCTTCGAGGTGGTGTTGCGCGCGGTACCGAAGCAGTCCTTGCGGGCCTCGTCGAGGTAGGCGGTGGTGCCCGGGCCACCGGGCGCCTGGCCCGACGGGGACATGCCGGCGCCCGAGCGAGCGCCCGGGGAGCCCGCCGATACGGCGGCCCCGGTCATCCCGATCGCCATCGTCGCGACCGCGGCCGCGGCCCCCAGAATCGCCCTCCTGGACATGACTCTCCCTCCCGAGGCGGATGCTCTAACCGTTGCATTGCGTACCCGTCACCCCGCCGGACAAACCGCCGCACGTGCGTATAGTCCGCCGCATGACGAGCCCCGAGCGTCCCGGATTGGCCGGCGTGAGGGATGAGCTGCGACGCCGCTTGCGGATCAGATCCGAGCAGGAGTACAACGAGCGGCTCGGGGGTCAGGCGGTGAGACCGGGTGGCCGCGGCGGGCAGTTGCGGTGGTTGCGCTCCTCCGCGACCGGCTGGCCCTTCCGGTCGGCGGGCGCGGTCAACGTGTCCTGCGCGCGGTGCGGCCTGCCGGTGAGCGAGTGCCGGTGCCTCCCTCCCCGCGACTCGAGCTGAGCAACCTCGCGGGGCGCCCCACACGGCAGCCCCGGGGAGCGAGCTGAGTCGCATGTGGCGTGGGGGACGGCGCGGGTGGGCGTTCGCGATGGTGCTCGCGCTGGCCCTTCCGGCCATGGCCCAGGCCGGCGTCAGGCCCCGGCGAATCGGCCAGCTGGACTGCAATGGCTTCAGCCGGATCCAGCAGGAGCTGCGCCCGACGGCCGACTGCGCCGGCATCCGCGGGGGCGACGGCGGACGCCAGTACGACAACGGCTGGTTCGTCGGTCATGACCAGCCGGCGCTGCGGTTCATCTCGGGCCGGCGCCTGTCAGGCGCGGACGTCACGTTCACCGAGCGCCTGGGGACCGATCCGGCGCGGCGGCCGACCGTGCGACACCCCGGGAGCGATGTCACACACTGGTTCGAGCTGTCGCCCGCGTCGTGGTTGTCGATGGACGTGTGTGACCCCGCCTCGTTTCCTGGGATGGCGTGCACACCGGTGTCTGATGCCAACGCGCCAACCGCGTCGGATCCGGGTGGCGGGGCCGCGTTGATGCAGGTCCAGTTCTACCCGCCCGGCTTTGCCCCGTTCATCGATGCCGCCAGCTGCGACGACGCCCACTGGTGCTCGGCGCTGACCATCGACAGCCTGGAGTGCTCCACGTCCGGGGCCTGCAACGTCAACTGCGAAGAGCCGGTCAACTTCGCCTTCATCCAGGACAACGGGGTGCCCACCGGGCCGCCGAGCCCGCAGGAGTCCGACCGGGCCAGCATGACGCCCAACGCGCACACGCTCCTGATCAACCCGGGCGACCTGGTGGCGGTCCACATGTTCGACGCGCGGCTGCCCGGCGCGGGCCGGGCGCTGGAGATCTCAGAACGCGACCTGACGACCCACCGCAGCGGGCACATGATCGCGTCGGCGGCCAACGGGTTCATGGACACCAGCCCCACCGACTGCAGCGGCACGCCGTTCAACTTCCAGCCCCAGTACTCGAGCGCCGCACCCGGCAATGTCCTGCCGTGGGGTCCGGGACCGCTGGGTGTCGACACCGGGTTCGAGATCGGTCACTTCGAGCCGTGCACCAACGTGACCGGGCCCGAGACGTTGCGCGTGGGGTCGTTGCACGACACCTACTGGACGACCTGCCATGGCCCCTACGCGTCCCGGAGAGACAACCTCAGCCTGGAGCCGAGCGATGCGCCGTGCTATCCGGCGGGCGATGCCCACGGTGGCGCCGGGGCGCCCGATCTCGTCGCCGGTTGCGACGTCTTTCTCGACGGGGCCGGCGACCTGAACCATGACGGCTCCTCCTACCGGGCCGACTGGCCGACCTCGGTGTTCGCCGGCCGCCTTCCAGGCGCGTTCGCCGAGGACCAGCCGACCAGCCTGGGTCACACCTATCCCCAGATCCAGTTCGAGACCGATCTTGCGGCGACCGAGCCCGCCTGCAACGTCGCCACCGGCGCCGGCTGCACCCTGCCGCCCCCGGGGCCGGGCAACTTCTACCCCTACTGGACACTGTCCAACACCCCGTGGGGCTGCGCCTGGGAGTTCGGAAACGTCCGGTACGGCCAGACGTTCGGCACCGACGCCCAGTACGGCGCGGTGGGGCCGGGCACGCTCGAGGCGTTCGCCTCTGCGATCCAGACCAACCCGGGGTGTGGGCGGCTGCGGTACTGAGCCGGGGCGACGCGCGCTCAGACGATCTTGCCCGGGTTGAGGTGGCGGCCCGGGTCGGTGCCCGCGAACAGCGCCTCCAGCATGGCCACCCCCGGTGCCGAGATGTCCTGCTCGAGCCAGCGCGCATGCTCGGTGCCGACCGCGTGGTGATGCGACAGCGTCGCGCCGTGGTCGACGAACGCCTGCTGGATGGCGGACTTGACGACGTCGTACTCGCTCAGCATGTCGCCACCCGGGGTGGGGACGAACGCGAACGTGAAATACAGGCAGGCCCCCGCGTGGTAGCTGTGCGAGAGGTGACACATCAGGTAGCCGTGGACGCCGACCTGCTCGAAGGCGGCGTGGCCGGCGGCGATCACGGCGTCGTAGACCGGCGTCAGCCGGCTCCAGGGCATGGCCGTCTCCGACACGTCGCCGGCCGCTCCGCGACTGAGCAGGAAGTCGCGGATGTAGGGCGTGTCGAACTTCTTCTGGTCATACAGGGCGCCTGGGCTCGAGCCGATGCACAGCCCGCCGTGGCGCTTGACGATCCGGCCCACCGCCTTGCGCTGATGAGCGACGTGGGGGGCGGTGCCCTCAAAGCCGATGAACGCCAGCGCCATCCGGTGCAGGTCCCAGCCCAGGCGCCGGCTCAGGAACGTGCGCAGCGCGGTCGACTGGAGCTTGTCGATCAGCGTCGGGCGCTTGCGGGTGGCGAACGAGAACTGCGTCTCGTTGGCGTCCGAGACGCGGGTGACCGACGGCGAGGCCTCTGACTCGGCGATGTCGCGCATCGCCGCCAGCCCGTCGGCGAAGGTCGGGAACAGGTAGCCGAGGATGGTCCGCTCCGCGGGCAGGCGCCGGACCTCGACGGTCGCCTCGGTGATGATCCCGAGCCGGCCCTCGCTGCCGAGCACCATCTGGCGCACGCTGGGACCGGTGGAGGCGGCCGGGATCGGGCGAGTCACCAGCGTGCCCGTCGGGGTCACCATCCGCAGACCCTTGGCCAGGTCGGCGATGTCGCCGTAGCGGTCGGACTGCATGCCCGATGAGCGGGTGGCGATCCAGCCGCCGAGCGTCGAGTGCTCAAACGAATCCGGGAAGTGGCCCAGCGTGTATCCGCGAGCGGCCAGTTGCTGCTCGAGGTGCGGGCCGAACACGCCGGCCTGGACGCGTGCCAGCCGGGAGGGCGCGTCGATCTCCAGCACCCTGTCCAGCCGCGCGAGGTCCAGCGAGATGACTGGGCGCGTCTCGCCGGCGGGCGCCTCCAGCGAGCCCGAGATCGACGAGCCGCCCCCGAACGCGATCACCACCGCGTCCTGCGCGAGCGCGGCCGCGACCACGTCTGCGACCTGCTCTTCCGCGGCCGGCCGGACGACGACGTCCGGGATCCGCTGAAACTCCCCGCGGCGCTGGAGGATGAGGTCGCGCAGCGACTTGCCGCGCGCGTGAACGACGCGATCGAGGCGGTCGGTGGAGACGAACTCCGGGCCGACCGCGCGCTCCAGGCTCCGGCGCAGCCCGTCGGGCAGCTGCGGCTCGGGCACGTTGAGATCCTCGAGCCGCGGCGGCCACGCGGTCACCGGGCCCACTCGCAGGCCGATCGCATACTCGATGAACGGTCCCAGCTCGGGCTTGTCCTCGTGGGTGAACTCGACCCCCTCCAGCCCCCAGCCCCACCATTTCATCGCGGACATGGCGTGGACCATAGGCGATGGGTCGATGACGATTTCGTGAAGTGGTGATCCGCCGGCGGCCGGGCGCCGTAGTGGCGACTGAGAGAGTCGAGAACCCGGCCACAACGAAGGACGTCTGGTCGAGGCGGGAGCAGCGAGGCGATGGACCGGTCGCTCGGCGCAAACCCACATCAGGAGGACCCCATGAGTGACCTCACCAGGCGCGGGTTCGTCAAGAACTCCGCGGCGGCGACGGCCGGCATCACCGTGCTCGGCGCGTTGCTCAGCCAGCAGGCGGACGCCGACGCGGACGCGTCCGGCTCCCGGGCGGTGGTGGCCTACATCCGTGATCCGGCCAAGGGGGAGATCTCGGTGCTGTCCGGCGACCGCGAGGTTCACATCCACGATCGCCTTCTGGCGGCCCGGATCGCCGGCGCCGTTCGCTGACGCACGTCCACTCGCGCGCCGCCCGCGCCGCCCGCGCCGCCCGCGCCGCCCGCGCCGCCGCGGGCTGGGCGGGAGCCGCACCCATCCGTCGTTTGTCACGACATTTCCATCGGAGGTAGAGCAAACATGTCGTCTCACCGCGAGGCGCCGGCGATCAGTCAGGACCCGGTCGCCGACAACACCGACACATACGCGTTCGTCAGCCCTGACGATCCCGGCACGGTCACGATCATCTCCAACTACCTGCCGCTCGAGGCGCCGTTCGGGGGACCGAACTTCTTCGAGTTCGGCGACGACGTCCGCTACGAGATTCACATCGACAACAACGCCGACGGCCGGCCGGACATCAGCTACGAGTTCGAGTTCGAGACCGAGGTGCTCAACCCGAACACGTTCCTCTACAACACCGGCCCGATCACCTCGATCGGCAGCTCGAACTGGAACCGGCGCCAGTTCTACACCATCACCCGCGTGCAGGACGGGCGCCGCCGGTTGCTGGGCAGCCGGCTGCCGTGCCCGCCGTGCAACATCGGCCCGGCATCGACGCCTGACTACGCCGCGCTGGCGTCGCAGGCGGTGCTGAACATCGCCGGCGGCCACACCGTGTTCGCCGGTCAGCGGCTGGAGGGGTTCTACGTCGACCTGGGGGCGATCTTCGACCTCGGCGATCTGCGCCCGTTCCAGAGTCTGCACATCGCCTCGATGGCGGCGGCGCCCGGCGTCAACGCCACCAACGGGTTCGGCGTGCACTCGATCGCGCTCAAGATCCCGATCGGGGCGCTGACTCGCGACGGGTCCGTGCCGAGCGACCCGACCCAGGCCAAGGCGGTGATCGGCGTCTGGGCGGCGGCCAGCCGCCGGCGGGCGTTGGTCCGCGAACCGGGCACCGGGCAGGAGTGCGAGGCCGGTCCCTGGGTCCAGGTCTCCCGGCTGGGCAACCCGCTGTTCAACGAGGTCATCGTCCCGCTGGGGGACAAGGATCGCTGGAATGCGCTGCCGCCCTGGGAGGACGGCCAGTTCCTGTCGCGCGTCCAGCACCCCGAGCTCGCCTCGTTGCTGCCGGTGCTCTATTCCGGGGTGTTCCCCCACCTGGCCGGGCTCACCGCCGCCCGGGCCGACCTGGTCGCGATCCTGCTGACCGGGCTGCCCGCCGGCGTCGTGCCGGGTTTCCAGAACTACACCGGCAAGACATACGCCGATCAGCTGCGGCTCAACCTGGCCGTGCCGCCGTCGGGCAAGCCCAGTCCGCTGGGCGTGGTCGGCGGCGATCTGGCCGGCTTCCCCAACGGGCGGCGCGTGTTCGACGACGTCGTCACGGTGGAGCTGCGGGCGATCGCCGGCCTGACCTATCCGCTGGTCAATCCGAGCTATACGCCGGACGCGGCGGCCTCGGCCGTCACCGACGGGCTGACCGACGCCGACACCACGTACCTGACGCAGTTCCCCTACCTGGGGATGCCGCAGAGCGGGTACCAGACGACGCCGCTGGCGGCCTGAGAGGGGTGAGGACGATGACCATGACCAGCGTCGCGCTGGACATCGGCGCCGGACGGGGCGCGCTCGTCATCTATCCGGACGAGCGCTATCGCGATGGCGAGATCGAGATCAGCCCGGTGCCCGGCGACGCGCGCCGGGTCCACACCGGGGTCCATGAGCGCTCGACGCGAGCCGGGTCGGCGCTGACCGCGATCTTCGGCAGCCTCGCCGCAGGCGGCTACGTCGTCTGGGCGGACGAGACCACCGTGGGGATGACGGTCTCGGTCGCCGAGGGTGTCATCACGGAGGTTCACCTCAACTGACGACGCGACGCCGGGCGCCCGCCGTTCCCCGAGCGGGCGCCCGTCGTCGTCCCCCGGCCGCGCCGCCACCGCGCGCGGGCCGGCGGTCCTGAACCACTGATAGACAGGAGACGAGATGAGAGCAAGGGCGACCAGGCTGACGCGCGGCGAGCGGCGCACGGTCCTGGCGATGGGCGGCGTCGTACTGGCTCTGCACGTCGTCGGGTTCGTCATCCTCATCGCCGTCGTCGCGCCCCACCACTACGCGCTGGGCTCCTCGGGCGCGTTCACCGTCGGGTTGGGGCTGACCGCATACACGCTGGGTCTGCGCCACGCGTTCGACGCCGACCACATCTCGGCCATCGATAACACGACGCGCAAGCTGATGGCGCAACAGCGGCGGCCGCTCAGCGTCGGCTTCTGGTTCTCGCTGGGCCACTCCACCGTCGTCTTCGCCCTCGCGCTGCTGTTCGCGGTCGGGATCGGGGCGCTCAGCGGGCCGGTCCGCCACAGCGGCTCGGCGCTGCACAGCGTCACCAACCTGATCGGCACCGGCGTCTCGGGCGGCTTCCTCTACGTGATCGCGGCGCTGAACACGGTGGTCCTGCTGGGCATCGTGCGCGTGCTGGCCGACATGCGCCGCGGCGTCTTCGACGAGGCCGAGCTCGAGCGGCGCCTGGACCAGCGCGGGCTGATGAACCGGGTGTGCGGGCGGCTGACGCGACTTGTCACCCGGTCGTGGCACATGTACCCGCTCGGGGTTCTCTTCGGGCTCGGGTTCGACACCGCCACCGAGGTGGCGCTCCTGTTCCTGGCCGCGGGGGCCGCGGGGGCCGGCCTGCCGTTCTACGCGATCCTCTGCCTGCCGATCCTGTTCGCCGCCGGCATGTCACTGCTCGACACGATCGACGGCTCGTTCATGAACTTCACCTACGGCTGGGCGTTCTCCCAGCCGGTGCGCAAGGTCTTCTACAACCTGACGATCACCGGGCTCTCAGTGGCGATCGCGCTGCTGGTGGGAACCATCGAGCTGCTCGGTCTCGCCGCCGGCCAGCTCGGGCTCCGCGGCGGGTTCTGGCGGCTCGTCGCCGGGATCGACATCAACACGATCGGCTACGTGATCGTCGGCCTGTTCGTCGTCACCTGGGCGGTCGCGCTCGTCGTCTGGCGGGTCGGCCGGATCGAGGAGCGCTGGAGCGCGTCGTCGCCCACCTGACGGTCGCGGACCGGGACGCGGCTCAGCCGGCGTCGGACGGCTCGAGCACGAACACGCCGATGTCGCGGTGGGCGGCGCGACGCTCGTACTGGCTGAAGCCGGGGTAGACGCGCAGCCCCAGCTGCCAGATCTGGGCCCGCCGCTCGCCCCGCGCCTCGACCGCGCGGACCGGACGGTGCCGGCCGTCGACGGTGACCTCGGCCCGCGGCTGCGCGCAGAGGTTGTGGTACCAGGCGGGGTGGCGATGCTGGCCGAAGTTGGAGGCGATGACCGCCAAGCCGTCGGACGTGGGGATGCCGAGGACCGGCACGGTCCGCGGCCGGCCGGTGCGCGCGCCGGTCGTCGTGAGCATCACCGTCGGCATCCCTGACACCAGGCCGCTGAGCGTGTGCCGCCCCGCCGTGAGCCGGGCCACCGGTCGATCGACGTGGTGCATGATCCGCGCGAACAGCCACGAGCCGGGCCCGCTGGCGGCGAAGCCGCGTACGAAGCGCTGCAGCGCGTTGGCGCGGTCGTGGGCGACGGGATCGGCCATCGTGCGATGAGGCTCGTCGACCGCGACGGCGCTGTCAAGAACGTCCGGGTCGATCGACGGCGATCAGCCGCCCAGCACCGGCGCCACCGGGGTGCACGCCGGAGTGACCGGATGCGCCGGATCCAGCGCGGTGAGCACGTCCGCGTCGGCGATGTGGTCGTAGGCCATCGACAGGTGCTCGCCCTGGTCCAGCGAGCATTGCTTCTGCAGGTCGATGTTGGTCACGTCGGGGCCGGTCAGGAACGCCGACTGATAGGGCGTGACCACCTCGTCATTCTCGGACTCGATCACCGTGTAGTGGACGCCGGGCACGGTGTCACCGCCGGCGTTGAGCGCGGTGATGAACGGCGAGCCGGCCGCCTGCTCCTGGCACGCCGGGCACTCGGCGAGGAACGCGTCGGCGCCCGGCACGTCACCGGCGAGCGTGAAGAAGCCGTCGAGCGTCGTGCCGTGGTTGGAGGGGGCCAGCCCGACGAGCGTGTGGACGTAGGGCGCCCCGCCCAGGAACCTCAGGTAGTAGCGGGGCATCATCCCGCCCTGCGAGTGGCCGACCATGTCGACCTGGCGCGCGCCGGTCGCCGCCAGCACCTTCTTGACGAACGCGGCCAGCTGGGACGCCGAGCTCTCGATCGGGCCGGTGGCGTCGACGCCGGCCAATCCGCTCCCGGCGTACGAGCCGTAGTTGAGGGCGAACACGCAGTAGCCGTTGTCGTAGAGCAGGGGCGAGAGCGCCTGCCAGTTGTCGGCCATGTCCTCGAACGTGCCGTGGACGAGGATGACCGGGCGCGGGTGCGACGCCGCCGGCTTGCAGGACCAGTCGTTGGCGCCGGGCGGGCTGGCCGTCGGGCTCGCGTGCGCGAACCCGTTGGCGCTGCTGTAGATCACCGGCAGTGTCGTCGCGGCTCCCGCCGAGGAGGCCGCCGCGCCGCACAGCAGCGCCACCGTCAGACCGATCAGCCACCCGCGCATCGCACCGGTTCGGCTACCCGCGAGTAGGTTCGGGCAAACGGCGGGGACCGGCGCTGTGCGAGGCTTGGACCATGAGCGGCGCTCGCAGCGAGGCATTCGTCACCGCATCGGTCCCGGAGGCGTATGACCGGCTCCTGGTGGGCCCGGTGTTCGAACCGTGGGCGCGAGAGCTGGTACGGCGAGTCGCGCCCGCGCCGGGGGCCACCGTGCTCGATCTGGCGTGCGGCCCGGGAACCGTCGCCCGGCTCGTCGCCGAGCGGATCGGCACAGCGGGCCGCGTCGTCGCCTGCGACATCAGTCCGGCGATGCTCGCGGTGGCGTCCGCCGTGCCCGGCGTCCCCGGCGCCGCCCCGATCGAGTACGTCGAGTCCTCCGCGGACGCCCTGCCCGTCGCCGACGCCGCCTGCGATGTGGTCGTCTGTCAGCAGGGCCTGCAGTTCTTCCCCGACCGGCCGGCCGCGCTGAACGAGATGCGCCGGGCGTTGCGCGACGGCGGGACCGTGGCGCTGGCGGTCTGGGCCGTCGAGCGTCCGCTGGGCCTGTTCGGGCCGATCGGCGAGACCGTGCGCGACTGTGGAGTGCCGGAGCCCTACCCGCGAGCATTCGAGCCCGACAGCTACGCGCTGGGCGCCCCCGCTCTGCGCGACCTGCTGGCCGGAGGCGGCTGGCGCGACGTGACCGTCGAGTTGGTCGAGCTCGAATGCGTCTGGGCAACCCGCGACGCGGTGCTGGGCACCGTGTTCGGGACGCCGTTCGGTCCGCTGATTGCGGGTCTGACGCCGGTCGAGCACGAGCGCTTCACCGGGATGCTCGCCGAGCGCCTGGGCGCTGCCGGCGATGGTGAGGTCCGGGTCCGGACCGCCGCCCACATCGCCTCCGCGACCAGATAGCCGGCACCGGCACCCACGCCGGCATCGGTGGCGGCACCGGCGGCGGTGGCATCGCGTCACCTGGCGGCGGCGAGGCGCTGCATGAGCTCGCCGGCGAGTCCCAGCAACTGGCGCTCGGTGGGGGTCAGCTGCGCGCTCATGGCCGACATCAGCCATTGGTCGCGCCGGCGCATGTCCTCGCGCACGGTCCTGATCCCGGCGGCGGTGATCTCCAGCCGCGCCCGGCGGCGATCGTCGGGGTCGGGCGTGCGGGTGATCAGCCCGTCGCGCTCCAGGCCGACGAGCGGCCGGCTGAGCGACTGGGGCTGGACGTTCTCGAGTTGAGCCAGCTCGCCGGGGGTCAGAGAGCCGTGTCGGTTGAGGTGCACGAGCAGCGCCAGCCGTTGCAACGTGACCGCCTGACGGGGGCGCTCGGTGCGGAGCCGCCGGCTGAGGCGGAGCGTTCCCCGTCGCAGCTCGCGGGCGGTGGCATGGAGGTCGTCCTCCGGAGGGTTCATACGCTTTGCGTCAGGACTGGTTGATCGATAACACGATACTTACGGCGATGGTGGGCGAAAAATCAGTACGCTTAGCGTACGAAATGTGGCGGTCGGATCGAATGGGGCAGCGGGACGCAGGCGGCTCGGAGACGGCGCAACGGGTCGCGGCGCTGCGAGCCGGGTTCGATCGCCCGAGCACTCCGGAGGGCGACCCCGATGCTCAGCGGGCGATGTGCCGCGGCATGCGCCCCTCGCGCGCTCCGGGCCGGCGTCGCCAACTGCTGGCCCGGACGAGGTTCTTCGACCGGGCCGTGCTCGACGCGCTCGGCGCCGGGATCGGCCAGGTGGTGATCGTCGGCGCGGGCTACGACGACCGGGCGCTGCGGTTTCGAACCGCCGGCGCCACGTTCTTCGAGCTCGACCATCCCGCCACGCAGGCCGACAAGCGCCGGCGGCTGGAGGCGACCGCCGGCGGTCAGGGCGGCCCCGGCGCCCCGGTCCTCGCCCCGCTCGATCTGCGCGACGATGACGTCGCCAGGGTGCTGGACGGCATCGGCCACGCCGCCGATCGGCCCAGCCTGTTCATCTGCGAGGGCCTGCTCGTGTACTTGACGCGCGAGGCGATCGCCGCGTTGCTCGGTGGCCTGGCGGCTCGCGCCGGCTCTGGCAGCACGCTGGCGCTGAGCCTGGCCATGCATGCGCACGGTCTCGACAGCGCCACCGTCATCGCCGACGCCAACGCCGGCCGCCGGTTCGCCGGGAGCGAGCCCTGGCTGACCATCATGCCGCTGCCCGAGTGGCTGGCCGTGCTGCGGGCAGCGGGTTGGCGAGAGGAACGGGGGGTGGCGTCGGCCGACCTGGTGGCGGGCGCCGCGGACGGACGCTCGGCGCTGGTGCTCGCCCGGCCCGCGGCTGGATCGGACGCCGCCCCGCCGGGGGCGGCGTGATGCCCGCCTGGCTGGCCGCGCCGGGCGAACGACGGCGGGTCACGATCACGCTGGCAGCCGTCCTCGTCATTGCCGGGCTGGCGTTCGCCTGGGGCGCCAATGGTCAGGCGCTGGAGATCTACTACGCCGCTGCGGTGCGCTCGATGGCGGCGAGCTGGCACGACTTCCTGTTCGGCGCGTTTGACCCGGCGGGCACGATCACGCTGGACAAGCTGCCGGGCGCCTTCTGGCTGCAGGCCCTGTCGGTGAGGATCTTCGGCCTGCACACATGGACGATCGTGTTGCCGCAGATCCTCGAGGGCATCGCCACCGTCCTCGCCCTCTACGTCGTGGTCCGCCGGCAGGCGGGGACGCTGGCCGGCCTGGTGGCGGCCGCGCTGGCGGCGGTCAGCCCCGCGCTGGTGGCGCTCGATCGCGGCAACGTCGCCGACTCGCTGCTGATCATGCTGCTGGTGCTCGCCGCCGACGCGACCACTCGGGCGGCCACGACCGGGCGACTGCGCACGCTGTTGCTGGCGGGCGCGCTGGTGGGGCTGGCCTTCCAGGCCAAGATGATCGAGGCCTGGGCGATCCTGCCGGCTCTGGCCGTCTTCTACATCCTCAGCGCCCCCGGGACCATGCGGCGACGGGTGGCCGCCGTGGCGGCTGCCGGCCTCGTCGTGGCCGTGGTGTCGCTGAGCTGGATGACGTTCGTGAGCCTGGTGCCGGCCGGCTCGCGACCCGATGTCGACGGCACCACCCACAACTCGATCTACCAGCAGGTCTTCCAGTACAACGGCTTCGGCCGGATCGACGCGCCGGTCGCGTCCGCCGGCGCGGGTCCCACCGCAGCGGCGCTGCTGTCGCTGTTCAGCGTCCGCCACGGTCCCGGCGCCGATCGCCTGGTGGTGGGCGCTGCCGGCCGCGACGGCGCCTGGCTGCTACCGGCTGCGCTGTTGTCTGTGGTGGGGGTGCTGCTGGCCCGCCGCCGGCGCGATCGCCGTGACCCGGTCAGGTCCGGGGCCGTCATGTGGGCGGTGTGGCTGGCGACGCTGTTCGTCCTGTTCAGCGCGGCCGGTGCGATCAACCCGTACTACCTGGGCGCGCTGTCGCCGCCGATCGCGGCCCTGTGCGGCATCGGCGTGAGCGTCGCCTGGCGCCGTCGTGGGCAGGGCCGCGCGGCGCTCGGCTGGTTGTTGACCGCGGCCATCGCCACCGCCGTCTACGCGCTCGCCCTGCTGCCCGCCCGCGACCGGCCCGGCTGGCTGCCCGCGGGCGTTGTCGTGCTGGGGGCGGCCGCGGCGCTCATGGCGCTATGGGCCCTGCTGGCGCCGGCGCCCCGCCGGGCCGCCCTCGCCGTCGGCGCCGTCCTGATCGCGGCGGCGCTCGCCCCCGTGGTCGCCTCGGCGTCGCTGGTCTGCGGCGGCCGAGGCCCGTTCGACACCCCGTTCCAGACGCCGGCGGTGACCGCCGTGACCCAGGGCCTGGCGCGCCGGGCCCAGGACCTCTCGCCCCAAGTGGTGGCGACGTTCAAGCGAGGGGGCCAGGGAACGCGCTACCCGCTGGCCACCTACACGTCGCTGGTCGCCGCGCCGCTCATCTATGCCACCGGCGACGAGGTGCTCCCGATCGGCGGCTTCCGCGGGACCAACCCCTCGCCCTCACTGGCGTCACTGCGTCACTTGATCGCCTCCGGTCAGCTGCACATCGTCCTCGGGCCCGCCGGGACCGACCCGCGCATGCGATGGGTCGGCGCGCACTGCGCCCACCTGCGGCCGGTCGGTCTGATCCCGGCCTTCTACTGTGGCGTGCCTCCAGGATTTCCCTGATCTGTGGCGAACTACGGTCACAGCCCGCCCGTCGCTGCCGACATAGGGATTGGGTTGACCGTGTGCGGACGCTCAGGCTGGAAGAGCCGCTTCGCGGGTGAGATTCGGCGCCTCACCGTCCGCCACACGCCCAACCTCTCGTCGCCGGCGCCCTGAATGACTCCGCCCGGCCGCGAGCGGGCTGGGAGACTGCGGGCGTGGTCCCCGGCTTCAACGCCCATCTGATCCTCGTTCTGAACCTGATCGGCACGTTCGGGTTCGGCCTCAGCGGCGGCCTGGCCGGCGTCCGCGCCCGGCTGGACCTGCTGGGCGTGGTGGTGCTGGCGTTCGTGGTGGCGCTGGCCGGCGGGGTCATCCGCGACCTGCTGATCGGCGTGCCGCCGGTCACCTTCCGCAATGGGCGTTACCTGGCGGCGGCCGCTGCCGCCGGCCTGGTCAGCTTCTTCGCCCGGCCCGGACTGGAGCGCGCCGACAACGCCTTCCTCGTGTTTGACGCCATCGGGCTGGGCCTGTTCTGTGTCACCGGTGCCAGCGACGCGCTCAGCCACCGGCTGGGGCCGGTCCAGGCGGTCATCCTCGGAGGGATCACCGGGGTGGGCGGCGGCATGGTCCGCGACGTGCTGCTGCGCAAGATCCCCACCGTGCTCACCTCCGACCTGTACGCGGTCCCCGCTCTGATGGGCGCGACCGTCGTCGTCCTCGGGCACGTGGCCAACAGCCGCAGCGCCATCTATCCGCTGGTGGGCGCGGCGCTGTGCATCGCCACCCGGCTCCTCGGCGTGCGCTACGGCATCGGCCTGCCGATCGCCCCGTCCGAGCGGCGGGCCGGCCGCCCTCCGGACTGAGGCAGCGCCGCGGCGGTCATCGGCGGGTCTGCGAGCACGACCGACGTCTGCACCTGGCGTTCCGGAATGTCCCAGTAGCGCTTCAGCAGCGGCGCGATCAGCGCATCCGGCACCGGCGCGAACCCGTGCCGACGGTAGAACCGGATCGCCCACTCGGCCGCCGCCCAGGTGCCGACCAGCATCCGCCCGCGGCTCAGCGGCCGTAGATGCTCGAGCAGCGCGCCGCCGACGCCGCGGCCCTGGCCGCCGGGGCGGACGTAGGCGTGGCGGATGAGGTCGACGTCCTGCACGGGTTGGATCCCCATCACGCCCGCGAGCTCACCGTCCTGCTCGTAACCCCAGAACACCACGCCGGCGGCGATCTCAGCCGCCAGCTGGGCCTCGCGCATGTAGGGCTCGTGCCAGCGGTCGGCGGGGATCACGCCGCGATAGGCCTCGGCGGCGGCGTTGACGATCGCCGCGATCGTCTCGCGCTCGTCGTCGGTGCAGCGGCGGATCGCGCTCACGCGCGTCAATCTACGGTGTGGAGCCGCTCCCCGGCCGGTGCACCGTGCACTAGGCGGCCAGGCGAGCGGCGTCGAAGCCGAACGTCGCGCCCAGCTGTCCCGCGCCGGCGTCGGTGACCGTCACCGCGCGCCCGGCCGGCGCCGGCTCCAGCCAGCCCAGCGCGAACATCCGCTGGGCCAGCGCGGCGCCGAGCCCGCCGGCGAGGTGATGGCGCTGCTCGCTCCAGTCCAGGCAGTAGCGGATCAGCGGCCGGCGGCGAGCGGCGAGCGCATCCAGGTCGATGCCGAATTCGGTCAGCCACATGGCCCCGTCGGTCGTGACCGTGTAGTCCACGTCGCGCCCGGGCGCCGAGAGCCGGTCGGCCACCGCTCGCTCGGGATGGAAGCGGCCGTCGCCGCCGGCGAGGATCCCCTGCGCCAGCAGTCCGTCCATCACGGCGACGCCCAGGCGGCCGCCGATGTGGTCGTAGCAGCAGCGGGCGCGGCGCACCGCGTGAGCCCGGGTGCCCTGACGCAGCGACCGGACCGGCGTGGTCGGCGCGTGCTCGGCCATCGCCTCCAGCAGGCGGCCGACCTCGGGTCCGGCCAGCCGGTAGTAGCGGTGGCGGCCGTGCGCCTCCACGTGCAGCAGCCGCGCATCCAGCAGCTTGCCCAGATGTTCGCTCGCGGTCGAGGGCGCGACGCCCGCCTCGGCGGCCAGGACGCTGGCCGACAGCGCGCGGCCGTCGCCGAGCGCCAGCAGGACCCGGCAGCGGCTGGGATCGCTGAGCATTGCCCCGACCGCGGCGATGTCCGTGTCTCCCTGCATGCCGTCGATCGTAGGCCTCCGATCTTTCGGCGGGCACCGAAACGATCAACGCCCAGACTGGGACGGCACCCGCGACGGGAGGCGCACCGATGACCCAGCTGCTGGCCGCAAACGCTCCGGCGAACGCCGAGCAGACCCGCCGGCACGTCGTGCTGGTGGTGATGTGCGCCGGCTATTTCCTGGTGCTGCTCGACGTGACGATCGTCAACGTCGCTCTGCCGAGCATCGGGGCCGGCCTCGGCGCGGGCGTGAGCGGGCTGCAGTGGGTCGTCGATGGGTACGCGATCGCGCTGGCCTCGCTGATGCTGGCCGGCGGCACGGTGGGCGACCTGTACGGGCACCGGCCAGTGGTCCTCACGGGGCTGGCCGTATTCGGTGCGGCGTCGCTCGGTTGCGGGGTGGCGCCGGTGACCGGCGCGCTGATCGGCTGCCGCGTCGTCCAGGGAGCGGGAGCGGCGCTGATGCTGCCCGGGACTCTCGCGGTGATCGCGGACGCCTTCCCCATCGCCGGCGAACGCGCGCGGGCGATCGGGATCTGGGCGGCCATCGGCGGCGCCGCCCTGCCGGCCGGCCCGCTGGTGGGCGGAGCGCTGACCCAGGCGGTGGGGTGGCGGGCCGTGTTCTTCGTCAACGTGCCGATCGTGGCGCTCGCACTGGTGCTGGCCACGCGCACCGTGCCCCGGACCACGCCGAGTGGATCGGGCCGGCTCGACCGGCGCGGCACCGTGCTGGGGACGGCCGCGCTGGCGCTCCTCACCTTCGCGGTCATCGAGGCCGGTCACGGCGGCGCCGGCCCGGCGGTCGCCGCGGCGGCGTGCCTGGCGCTCGCGGCCGGCGCGGCCTTCGTGCGCGTCGAGCGCTCCACCGCGCATCCCATGTTCCCGATCTCGCTGCTGCGCCGGCGCGACTTCGCCGCCGCCAACGCCGTCGCCCTGGCGATGAATCTGGCGACGCTGGGCCTGCTGTTCGTGCTCACGCTCTACCTCCAGGACGTCCGCGGCGACTCGGCGCTCATCGCCGGCCTGGCCCTGCTGCCGCTGTTCGCTCCGCTCAGCGTGCTCGCGCCGGTGGCCGGGCGGCTGACCGCGCGGATCGGCCCGCGCCGGCCGATGCTGGCGGGGCTGCTGGTCGCGGCCTGCGGGGTCGCGCTGATGCTCGCCTCCGGCCGCCGCTCGGGGTACGAGGTGCTGCTCCCGGCGCTGCTGCTGGGGGGCGCCGGCATCGGTGTGCTCACCCCGGCGGTCGTCGCCGCGGCGATCGGCGCCGTCCCGGGCGCGCGGTCGGGGCTGGCGTCAGCGGTCAACAACACCGCCCGGCAGGCGGGGGGAGCGGTCGGCATCGCCGCCTTCGGGGCGCTGGCCGGTCCGCCCGCCGGCGCGGGCTTCGTGGCGGGCTTCCACGCCGCCGCGGCCATCGCCGCCGGGGTGTTCCTGTGGGGCGCGGCGGTGACGGCGGCGCTCATCCCGGCCTCCAGTAGAGTCGCCGGGTGAATGGCAGGTGCGAGGCGAGCGAGGTCGGTGGTCGTGACGGTGACAGCGGCGGCGGGGCTCGGCGTCGCCGCCCTGGTGGTTGCGCCCGGGTTCGCGGCCGGTGCCTCGGGCCGGGCTCTCGCCGCGGCGCGCACGGTCAGCTGCCGCGCCGAGCGCAACGCCACCCAGGTGCGGGCCACCGCCGTCACCTGCGGCGCCGCCGCCGGCACCGTCTCCACCTATGAGGGCGCGCCGGCCGGCTGTGTGACCGCGACACGCTGCACCCAGTCGGGCACCAACGGCCGCAGCGGTCAGGCGATGGTCGACAGCTGCCGCCGCACCCGGCTGAAGGTCAGCTGCGCCGTCTACCTCAAGAGCGCCCACGGGGCGCTGCGCGATCCCCGGGTCGACGGCGTGACCCTCAGTGGCCGGTGGGCCACCGGGACGGTGACGTTCACCATGCGCCACGATCCGTCGTAGCCGGCCTTCGGGGGTGCCGTGGTCGGGGGCCGTGGTCGGGGGCCGTCGTCCGTGGGGCGGTGAGCGGGGTATCGGCGAACGTCAACGGCGGCTATCGAATGTGGCATGGATGGTGCTTGGCGGTCCCGGGGCGTCGGCAAACGTCCCAGTGGATGGCCGCTGGAAGTCGGGTGGGGCGTTTGCCGCCGTGACGACGGCAAACGCCCCATTGGGCCGGGGGCAGGGGTTGGTTGGGACGTTGCCGACGGTTTGAGCCCGGGTGTTGCGTCCTGGGCAACGAAACCGACTGTGGAGACCGGACGTCTGACCTCGGCGAGGGGGTCTGGTCTGAGAGGCGCGGATTCCCGACATCACAGACCAGACGTCCCCAGATGGCCGGACGTCTGGTCTGTGGGGTCTGCCAGGACGGCCTGCAGGCCGATTCCCCGTTCGATAGCCCGCCGTTTTTCGCATGACGGCGACCGGACGCACGGTCACAAACCCGCCGCGTCAGCCGGCGACCCTCACGCGATCCAGGCCGGCGACCCTCACGCGATCCTGCCCGGCGACCCTCACGCGATCCAGGCCGGCGTCCCCCGCGAAGCCGCTTCGCCCGCCACGGTGACCCGCCCGCCGCCGTGTCCGCAGACGACTATGCGCGCCGCCGTCGTCGCGGTCACCTGACGCTCGGCCCCAGCGGGCAGGACGATCGTGTCGCCGGCGAACAGCGCCAGGCTGTCCTCGCCGACCGCGATCGACAGCTCGCCGGCCAGCACGGTCCACAGCTGCTCGGAGTCGAACACGTGCAGCGGGCCGCGGGCGCCGGCCTCCATCTCGACGGTCCACAGCGATAGCCCGCCGCTGGAGCCGAGGGTGGGCGAGGCCAGCGTGGTCATCGTGGCGTTGGGGGTTTCGATCCGGCGGGTGTGGCCGGCACGGACGGGGGTGGCGGGCATGGCGAGCTCCTGAGGACGGGAATAGACAACCTAATTGACTAACTATACAACCAGGTTGTCTTGTTGGCGACCGCTCGATCCGCGAGGATCCCGGCGGTGTCGACCGATCGCTTCGGCTTCGAGCTGCCCCTCCTGATGGCCGGCGCCTTTCGCGCGCTGATCGACGACCTGCATCGCGAGCTGGCGCAGCGTGGCCATCCCGACGCGCGGCCGGTGCACGGGTTCGCGCTGCAGGCGATCGGCGGCGACGACGCGCGCGTCTCCGATCTCGCTCGGCGGCTCGGGGTGAGCAAGCAGGCGGCGGCCAAGACGGCGGCGGCGCTCGAGCGGCTCGGCTACGTCGCGCGCGAGCCGGATCCCGCAGACGGACGGGCGGTCCGGCTGCGGCGAACGCCCCGCGGCGAGGAGCTGCTGGTCCTGAGCGCCGAGATCTTCGACCGCCAGCGGGCGGCGTGGATCGCGCAGCTGGGCGCCGACCGGGTCCGGGCGCTCGAGGACGATCTCGAGCGGATCGCCGCCGCGGGCGGCCCGGCCAAGCTCGGCGACCTGCCGGGCTGGCTGCGCTGAGCTCCCGGCCGCGCAATCAAGCAACCATCTAGCGTCTGAGTGGATGCCGCTGCGCAACCGGGTCACACCGTTCGGAGAGCTGATCAGCGATCCCGCCCGCGGGCTGGTCTACGGCAACCGCGGCTGCCTGCACGACGCCGCCGGGCACATCCGCCGCCGTTACGCGGTGCGCCGGTGGATCGCCTGTCGGCTCGAGTTCAAGGGACGCCGTCGCTCACCGCTGATGGTGCCCGGGCGCTACACCGAGCTGTTCTTCCTCGACGAGGCCACCGCGTTCGCCGCCGGGCACCGGCCGTGCGCCGAGTGCCGGCGCGAGGACTACAACCGGTTCAGCGCGCTTTGGAGCGCGCTGCATCCCGGCGCGGTCGGCGCGGACGCGATCGACGAGCTGTTGCACGCCGAACGCTTCGATTCGCAGGGGCGGGAGCCGCGGCTCCACGAGCTGCCGTTCGACGACCTGCCGGACGGGACGTTCGTGGTTGCCGACGAGCAGGCGTGGCTGGTGCTCGGCGACGAGCTGCTGGAGTGGACGCCGGCCGGGTACGTCGGGGAGCGGTGGCCGCGTCCACGCGGCCAGACGGCGGTGGTGCTGACGCCACCCTCACTGGTCGCGATCCTGCGCGCGGGCTGGCGGGGCGCGGTGCCGCTGCTGCACCCGACGACGCGCGCGCCGGTGGACGACTCCTGGCACTAGCGCAGGACGATGCAGCCGGTGGTGGCGTGGGCGATGAGCTTGCCGTCTGACTCGGCGGTTAGCCGACCCTCGGCCGTCACCAGACGCCGGCCGGCGTGGACGACGGTGCCCTCGGCCAGCACCCGGCCGGTCTCAAGCGTCATGCCGCGCGAGTAACGGACCTGGAGGTCGGTCGTCGTGTAGCCGACGCCGGCGGGCAGGGTCGAGTGCACCGCGCAGCCCATGCACGAGTCCAGCAGGGTGGCCGCCACGCCGCCGTGGATCGACCCGATCGGGTTGTACATCCACTCGGCCGGCTCGAGCGCGAACACCGCGCGACCCTCGTCGACCGCGACCATGGTCATGCCCATCGTGGCGGCGATCGGTGGCGGTGGCAGCTCGCCGGCGGCCACTGCACGCAACAGCTCGATGCCGCTGCGCTGGAGCGCCGCGCCGGCGGTGACGCCCGGGTCCTCCCAGGTGAAGGTGCGTGTTCGCCCGTTGCCGTTCATCGCGCCGGCGGAACGGTAGCAAACGACAGTTGCATCATGCAACTAACGGCGATAGACTCGCGCTCGATGCCGCTCCAGAGCACGTATGACGGCCAGGAGTGCAGTGTCGCCGCCGCGCTGGAGCTGATCGGCGAGCGGTGGACGCTGCTGATCGTGCGAGAGGCCCTGCTGGGCGTGCATCGCTTCGACGAGATCCAGGGCGACCTCGGGATCGCGCGCAATGTTCTCCAATCGCGCCTGGAGCGCCTGCTGGCCAACGGCATCCTCGAGCGGCGCCCCTACCGGGATCGGCCGGAGCGCTTCGAGTACCACCTGACCGCCACGGGGCTCGACCTGTGGCCCGTGGTGGTGGCGTTGATGCACTGGGGCGACAAGCACGCCGGCCTTCCCGGCGGGCCCCCGGTCACGATCGAGCACCGCGACTGCGGCGGGGCGATGGACGCGCATCGGACCTGCTCGGAGTGCGGGATGCAGCTCGGCCCCAACGACGTGTGGGCCCGGCCGGGGGCCAGCGTCTCGCCCGACCATCCGCTGCATCGGCGCGCGCGCCGGGCTCAGACGGAGGCGTGACCGCGGTGAGCGCCGGCCGGGTCCTCGAGCACTACGGCACCGCGCCGCTGTGGGAACGGGTGCGCGACGCGCTGGACGCGGCCGGGCTCGGCGGCGATCGGATCGCGTGGGCGCAGCTGGCGCCGGTCGACGAGTTCCACCTCCGCGGGTTGGTCGCCACCCGGGAGCTGGCCGAGGCGCTGGGGCCGCGACCGGGAGCGGCGGTGCTCGATGTCGGGAGCGGTCTGGGCGGCCCGGCGCGTCTGCTGGCCGCCGAGTACGACTGCTCAGTCACCGGCGCGGACCTCAACCCGGAGTTCGTCGACGTGGCCACCCAGCTGACCCGCCGGTGCGGGCTGGAGGAGCGGGTGCGGTTCGTCGGAGCCGATGCGCTCGCGTTGCCGTTCGCCGACGGCGAGTTCGACCACGTCATCACCCAACACGCGGCGATGAACATCGCCGACCGCGCGCGGCTGTACGCCGAGATCGCTCGCGTGCTCGCGCCCGGTGGGCGGTTGGCCATCCACGACGTCGTCGCCGGCGATGGTCAGCCGCTGCGCTTCCCGGTCCCGTGGTCGCGCACGCCCGAGACCAGCCACCTGCTGACCGCTGATCAGACGCGGGCGGCGGTGGCGCGGGCCGGGTTCACGGAGGTCAGCGACCGCGACCAGACACAGGTCAGCGCCGACTGGGCCGGGGCGCGGTTCGCGACGCCGGCCGGTGGCGGCGCGCCTCCGTTCGGGCTGCCGGTGATCATGGGCCCGGCATTCGCCGAGATGTCCCGCAACCTGGCGGCCAACCTGTCCGACGGGCGGGTCGGAGTCCTCCAGCTCGTGGCCCAGCTGGCTACCGTCCTGCCCGCGCGCTGACGGGCGGGGTGTTGACGAGTTGTTCGGCGGTGTTGATGCTCATGCCTGGTCCTCGTCGAGTCCGAGTCCGAGCTGGGGGATGTGGTGGGATCCCAGCGCGATGTGGACGATTTCGGTGTCGCAGTAGAAGTCGAATGCGTAGT
>DATAWL010000024.1:0-41033 GCA_036267215.1 Solirubrobacteraceae bacterium
GCAGCGTCGCGAGTGGCTGGGCGTGGCTGGGGTGGGGCGGCGAACCAAGTCGTACTGGTGGTCCGGCGGGTTCGCCGCCCCGCGCCAGGCGCGTCCAGACGCCGCGAGGCTGCCATCGAATTTGCGACTCAGGACACTAGCTGGTCGCCGCGAGCGACCACTATCCGTACCCGAGCTGGCCCGGATAGGTCTGGCGATACTCGCCGCGCGCCTGGAGCACGCGCTGGACGTAGTCCCGGGTCTCGGGGAACGGGATGTCGTCGACCCGGAACGGCCGCCCGCCGGCACGGGCCGCGGCGATCCAGGCGTGGACGTTGGCCTCGCCGCCGTTGTAGGCGGCGAGCGCCTCGATCACGTTGCCGTGGAACTCGTCGAGCAGGTAACGCAGGTAGTAGCTGCCGTAGGCGATGTTGACCCGGGGCGTGGCCAGATCGGCGGTGGTGAACGTCGTCGCTCCGGAGCGGTGGGCCAGGAAGCTGGCCGTCTCGGGCATCAGCTGCATCAGGCCCTCGGCCCCGGCCGAGGAGGTGCGCGGGTCGAACTTCGTCTCCGCGTAGATGACCGCCGCCACGAGCGCCGGATCGAGATGCTTCTGGGCCGCCTCCTGGCGGATCACGCTCGAGTAGCTCAACGGGAGGCCCAGGTCGTTGACCGCCCGCTTGGCCAGCGGGAGCGCCATCACGATCAGTACCACCACCGCCACCCCGGCCACGAGCGCGAGCCCGATTCGCCGCCGCCGGCGGGCGACCGCCCGGCGGCGCGCGGTCGCCGCACTGCGCGAAGGGCGACGGCGCGCGGACGCGGTTGCGGTGGGCGGACTCATGCGGAGATGGGCAGCGGTTTCAGGGGTCCAGCATGTCAAGGATCGACGACAGCTTCTCTGCCAGGTCCCTCTGGCTGCCATCGTTGACGACGGTATACGTCGCACGCTGCGACTTTTCCTGTTGGCTGAGCTGCCGCGCAGCGCGCTCGGACAGGGCCTCGTGACCACGCGCCGCGGCGCGCTCGTGGCGGACGGCCTCGTCGGCGATCACCGCGATCGTCGCGTCGAATCCATGGTCGGAGCCCGACTCGAACAGCAGCGGCACCTCGACCACCGCCGCCCGCGGCGGTGGGGCGGCCGCGGCGGCGTCGCGCCGGAACGCGGCGATGCGCTCGCCCACCCGCGGCCACAGCAGCTGCTCGAGCCAGGCGCGGCCATCGTCGGTGGCGAAGGCCGCGCGGGCCAGTGCGGGCCGGTCGACCCGGTCCTCGCCGTTCAGCACCCCGGCGCCGAAGCGCGCGACGACCGCGTCGCGCACGTCGCCGGACTCATACAGGTCGTGGACGACCCGGTCGGTCGAGAGGGTGACCGCCCCCAGCGACTCGAGCTGTGCGAGTGCAGTCGACTTGCCTGCGCCGATGCCGCCCGTGAGCCCGATGAAGGGGACCACCCCGGTCCGGGTCGGCCCTCAGGCGGAGGGCGCTTCGCCGTCCGCGCCCGCCTCGGGCTCGGGCGGTGCGGCCGGCGCCTCGTCGGCCGGCGCCTCGTCCACCGGCGCCTCGTCAGCCGGCGCCTCGTCAGCCGGCGCCTCATCAACCGGCGCCTCATCAACCGGCGCCTCGTCAACCGGCGCCTCGTCAACCGGCGCCTCGTCAACCGGCGCCTCATCAACCGGCGCCTCATCAACCGGCGCCTCATCAACCGGCGCCTCATCAACCGGCGCCTCATCAACCGGCGCCTCGTCGGCCACCGGCTCGGAGGGGACGTCGGCGTCGGGATCGGCGGTGGCGTCGGCCTCCACGATCTCGGTCGGGTCCAGCACGACGGTCTCGGCGGCATTCTCCGCCTCGGCGACGGGGGCGTCGTCCGCACCGGCGAACACGTCCTCGGACAGCCCCAGCTCTGGCACGTCGTCGAAGCTGTCAGCGCCCACCGGGGGCTCGATCGGCCGCACCGGGAGCACCTGGCCCTCGACTCGCTTGATCGACAGCGACAGGCGCCGGCGCTCGGAGTCGATCTCCAGGATCTTGACGCGGACCGGATCGCCCGGCTGGATGATCTCCCGCGGGTTGTCGACGTGGTGCTGGGCGAGCTCGGAGATGTGGACCAGACCCTCGACGCCGTCCAGGATCTCGACGAACGCGCCGAATGTGACCACCTTGGTCACGTTGCCCTCGAGCTCGTCACCGATGTTGTAGGTGTCGACGACGCGCTGCCACGGGTCCTCCTGGGTCTGCTTGAGGCCCAGGGAGATGCGCTGGCGCTGGCGGTCGATGTCGAGCACCTTGACGCTGACGGTGTCGCCGATGTTGAGGATCTCTGACGGATGGTTGACGTGGGACCACGAGAGCTCGGAGATGTGGATCAGGCCGTCGATCCCGTCCAGGTCGACGAACGCGCCGAAGTCGACGATGTTCGAGATCGTGCCCTCGACGGTCTGGCCCGGTTGCAACCGGTCGAGGATCCGCTCGCGGTCCTCCTTGCGCTGCTCCTCGAGCACCGCGCGGCGCGACAGCACGACGTTGTTGCGGCTGCGGTTGAGCTCGATCACCTTGCACTCGATCGCCTGCCCCATGTACTCGTCCAGGTTCGGCACCCGGCGGATATCGACCAGCGAGGCGGGCAGGAACCCGCGGACGCCCAGGTCGATGATCAGGCCGCCCTTGACGACCTCGATCACGCTGCCCTCGACCGGCTCGCCCGACTCGGCCGCGGCCTCGATCCGGCGCCACGCCTTCTCGAAGCGGGCGCGCTTCTTGGACAGGATCAGGCGGCCGTCCTGGTCCTCCTTGGTGAGGACGAGCGCGTCGACCTCCTCGCCCAGCGACACCTCGTCGCCGGGGTCGACGGACTTGCGGATCGACAGCTCGCCGACCGGGATGACCCCCTCGGACTTGTAGCCGATGTCGACCAGGACTTCGTCGTTGTCGATCCGGACGACGTGGCCGGTGACGACGTCGCCCTCCTGGAAGGGGTGAATCGTCGCGTCGTAGTTGGGGACGATCTGACCGTCAATCTCGAGCAGAAGGCCGTCGGAGCCTTCGACGACCTTCGCGTTGGATTGATCGGCGGGCGGCGTCAGGGTTGAAGTTGAAGACATGGGTTATCGGAGGATAGCCGCCTTGTTGGGGTTTTGTGCGGTGGCATCGCGGCGCGGAGCGGGCGGGTCCCTATCATCGCCGCGATGCCCACGCGTGCCACCAAGCGCGGTCACGAGCGGACGCCGCTGGATCGCGACTGCGACGTCCTGATCTGCGGCGCCAGCTTCGCCGGGCTGGCGGTGGCGCGGGAGCTGGCCGCGACCGGCGCCGACGTTCTGATCATCGACCGCTACGAGATCGGCGAGCGCCAGACCTCGGCCTGCGGGATCCCGACGACCTGGCTGACCGCGCTGGAACTCGAGGAGGCGCTGCAGCAGACGTTCGGCGAACTGGTCCTCCACACGCCGCACACCACGGTCCGCTACGACCTGCCGTGGACGTTCTCGACCTTCGACTACCGGACACTGTGCGGCGCGCTGGCCGCCCAGGGCCGCTTCGAGTTCGAGACGGCCGCGGTGCAGGGCCGATCCGCTGGCGCGGATCGGCTTGCGAGTTCGCCTGACGCCGAACTCGGGGGGGTCCTCACGGACCGGGGCGTGATCCGCGCCCCGCTGATCGTCGATGCGCTCGGCTGGCGGCGGGTGCTGGGCACCGGCGCCAACATCCAGCCTCCCGATGCCCTGCTGTCGCGCGGCCTGGAGGTGCATCCGTTCGGCGGCGGTCAGGACCTCGAGGTCTGGATCGACCGGTCCTACGTCCCCGCCGGCTACGGCTGGAGCTTCCCGGCCGGCGAGGAGGTGCGGATCGGCGTCGGCTCGTTCGACCCTCGCTTTCACGTGCGCGAGCCGACGGTCCGTCTGGCCCGGGACCTCGACGCGGACACGGTCCGCTACCAGGGCAACTGGATCCCGCACGCGCTGCGTCCGGCCACCGACGACGGGATCTTCTTCGCCGGCGACTCGGCCGGCCACTGCCTGCCGCTGACCGCGGAGGGGATCCGCACCGCGCTGTACTTCGGCCTGGCCTGTGGGCGCGAGCTGGCCCGGGTGATCGCCGGCGAGCAGACCCGCGCCGAGGCGCTGGCGCGCTACCACCAGTTCTCGGCCGGCCACGCCGTGCCGTTCGAGTGGATGCTGCGGGTGCAGCGGCTCGTCCCGCGTGTCGCGCCGCGCCTGCTGGCCCCGTCGCTGCGGGCGATGGGCGCCAAGCGGTTCGTCGACTGGTCGTTTGACCACTACCTCAACGTCGCCCATCCCGCGTTTGCCGCCGCCGGGGGAACGGCGGCGCCCGCCGCCACGCGCACCGCGCCGGCGCCCGTCTGACCCTCGGCTCAGACCGCGCGGCCAATGGACGCGCCGCGCGCCCGCGCGTAGGATCGCCCGCTTCACCATCGTTTCATCGAGGGAGGCTGGCAATGCACCACACCGCACGGCTGCGCGCTGTCGCGTTCACCGTCACCGGCGCCCTGGCCCTGGCCCTGGCCGGCGCGGTCGGCACCGCGTCGAGCTACGCCAAGACCGCCCGCGCCGCGGGGACCACCGTCCATGTGATCGAGCACGCGAAGACAGACACCGAGGTCCCCCTGGCCCCGGGCGGCAAGGACGAGAAGGGCGACATCCTGACCTTCAACAACCCGGTGTTCAACACCGCCAACACGGTCCAGGTGGGCCACGACGAGGGCTTCTGCACCCGGATCCAGGTCAAGCTGGGGATCTGGGAGTGCCTGTGGACCACGTTCCTCAAGGGTGGCCAGATCACCGTCCAGGGCCCGTACTACGACACCCGCAACAGCGTGCTGTCGATCACCGGCGGTACCGGGATCTATGACGGCGCGCGCGGCCAGATGAAGCTGCTGTCGCGTGACGGGGGCCACGAGTACGACTTCATCTTCCAGCTGATGTAGGCCAATCGGCTGGCGCCGATTGGCCGGCGGGTTTGCCTGGCGGCAAATTCCGGGCCTGGCGGTGACCTTGGGGTGCCTCCACGCGGGGGCACCCCACCGCCGCTACTTCGCGGACAGCCAGTCCGTGCCGATGCCGGCGTCGACCGCGAGCGGCGGGTCGAGCTGGTAGGCATCGGCCATCTCGCGGACCGCGATCGCCTCGACGCGCTCGGCCTCGTCGGCCGGGCCCTCGAACAGCAGCTCGTCATGGATCTGGAGCACGAGCTTGGTGTGCAGACCGGCCTGCGCCAGCGCCTGGTCGCAGCGGACCATCGCCATCTTCATGATGTCGGCGGCGGTTCCCTGGATCACCATGTTGACCGCGAAGCGCTCGCCCTGCTTGCGCAGGTCCCAGCGGCGGGCGCGCAGCTCCGGCACCTGACGGCGGCGGCCGAACAGGGTCGACACGTAGCCGTGCTCGGTCCCCTGAGCGATCGTCTCCTCGATGAACCGGGCGACGGCCGGGAACCCGGCCATGTACCGATCGATGAACTCCGCCGCCTCCTCCTGCGGGATGTCGAGCCGGTCGGCCATCCCGTAGGCCGACAGGCCGTAGACGATCCCGTAGTTGATCATCTTGGACTTCGAGCGCATCCCGGGGTCGATCTCGTCGGCCTGCACCCGGAACACGCGGCAGGCGGTGGCGGTGTGCACGTCCTCGCCGCGGCGGAAGATCTCCTTGAGCACGTCCTCGCCCGCGATGTGCGCCAGGATCCGCAGCTCGACCTGCGAGTAGTCGGCGGAGACGAGCAGGTTGCCCGGCTCGGCCACGAAGCACGCCCGGATCTCGCGGCCCAGTTCGGTGCGGATCGGGATGTTCTGGAGGTTGGGGTTGTTGGATGACAGCCGACCGGTGGTGGCGGCCGTCTGGTTGAACGTGGTGTGCAGCCGGTTGCCGGAGTCGACCAGGAGCGGCAGGGCGTCGAGGTAGGTCTGCGCCAGCTTGGTCAGCTCCCGCCACCGCTCGATCTTGGGAATGATCTCGTGCTCGGCGCGGATCGCCTGGAGCACGCGGGCGTCGGTCGAGTAGCCGGTCTTGCCCCGGCGCTTGCGTGACAGGCCCAGCTTGCCGAACAGGATCTCCTCCAGCTGCCTGGGCGAGCCCAGCGTGAACTCCTCCCCGGCCAGCTCGAAGATCTCGGATTCCAGCGTGTCGGCCTCGGCCTTGACCCGGTCGGAGATCTCCTTCAGGCGCTCGGTGTCGAGCTTGACCCCGGCCAGCTCCATGTCGCGCAGGATCCGGACGATCGGCAGCTCGACGTCGATGAGCAGGTCCGTGAGGCCGCGGCCCCGGATCTCCTCCCGCTGCCAGGCGGCCAGCGCCTGCGCGAGCACGGCGTCCGCGCCGGCCTCGTCGTCGACGTCGGCGGCCAGTCCGCGCTCCTCGCACAGCTCGCGGAACGGATAGGAGCGGGCGGCCGGCTCCAGCAGGTAGGCGGCCACCTCGGTGTCGTGGGCCAGGTTCTCCGGGACCGCGCCCAGCGACTTGGCGTCGTGGGCGATGACCGGGCGCGCGCCGAGGGCGGCGACGACGTCCTCCGGGCGGGGGGCGGCGCCGACGAGCACGCCGTGGGCGTCGTCGGTGTAGGCGCCGAAGCGCCACTGGTCCTCGTCGGCCGCGAACAGGGCGCCTTCGGGGACCGACGGCGGGCGGACCGCGACCGCGACCTCGGCCTGCTCGAGCTTGGCGACGTCGGCGAGCGTCCCGGCGCGCTTGCGGGCGGTGATGGCGTGCTCGGCCACCGGAGCGGGGGCGGCGGCGTTGGCGGAGCCCAGCGCCTCCTCGAGCCGGCGCAGCGGGTCGCGCAGCTCGAACTGACGGAAGACCTCGCGCAGCCGGGAGCGGTCGGGGGGCTCGGACACCAGGCCGGGGACGTCGATGTCGACCTCGATGTCGCGCTTGGCGGTGGCCAGGTGCTTGGACAGCCGCGCGTCGTCGGCGTGCTCGGTCAGGTTCTGCTTGCGCTTGGCGCCGCTGATGTCGTCGATGTGGTCGAGCACCTCCTCGAGCGAGCCGAAGCGCTGGAGCAGGTCGGCGGCGGTCTTGTCGCCGATCCCGGGGACGCCCGGGATGTTGTCCGACGTGTCGCCCTTGAGCCCGATGAAGTCGGGCACCAGCTCGGGCGGGATGCCGTAGCGGTCGATCACGCCGTCGCGGTCGTAGACCCGGGTGTCGGTGATGCCCCGCGAGGTGGTCATGATGCGCACCTGCTCGTCGACCAGCTGGTAGGCGTCGCGGTCGCCGGTGACGACCATGACCTCGATCGGCGGGTCCTGGGTCTTGGCGATCTCGGCGATCGAGGCGATCACGTCGTCGGCCTCGTAGCCGTCGACGCGCCAGTTGAGGTAGCCGAACGCGGACACCAGCGGTTCCAGGTGGGGCCACTGCTCGCGGAGCAGGTCCGGACGGCTGGCGCGCTGGGCCTTGTACTCGGAGTAGACCTCCTTGCGCCCGCTGGAGCCGGCGTCCCAGACGACGACGGTGGCCTTGGGCCCGTAGTCGGTCAGGATCTTGACCAGCATCGACGCGAACCCGAAGATCGCGTTGGTGGGCACGCCCGTCGAGGTGGCCAGCGACTCGGGCAGCGCGAAGAACGCCCGGTAGGCGAGGCTGTTGCCGTCGATCAGAAAGAGCTCATCGGCCATCACCGCTGAGGCTATCTCGCCGGGCGGTGGAAAACCGGCGGGCGAAACCGATCCCCGCGGAGCCGGCCGAGGCATAAGATGGCACCGCCATGGCTGCCACGCCGAGCGCCCAGTACAGCCTGACCCTCCGGGTGGAGATCGATCACCTCCCCGGGATGCTGGGCAAGGTGGCCAGCGCCATCGGCGACGCCGGCGGGACGATCGGCGCCGTCGACCTCGTCCATATCAAGAGCCCGCCCGCCTCCCGCTCCCCGCACACGATCCGCGACATCACCGTCGAGACCGGCGACGCGGCCGACTGGCCGCGCCTGACCTCGGCGGTCAACGCCGTGCCCGGCGCGCGGGTGCTCGACACCACCGACCGCACGTTCATGCTGCACATGGGCGGCAAGATCGAGGTCGCCAACAAGCACCCGCTCAAGACCCGCGACGACCTCTCGATGGCCTACACGCCGGGCGTCGCCCGCGTCTGCGGGGCCATCCGCGACGATCCCGACAAGGCCTTTCAGTACTCGATCAAGCGCAACACGGTCGCGGTCGTCTCCGACGGCACCGCGGTGCTGGGGCTGGGCGACATCGGCCCGCGCGCCGCCATGCCGGTGATGGAGGGCAAGGCGATGCTGTTCAAGGAGTTCGCCGGCGTCGACGCGTTCCCGATCTGCCTGGACACGACCGACGTCGACGAGATCGTCGGCGTGGTCAAGGCCATCGCCCCCGGGTTCGGCGGCATCAACCTGGAGGACATCTCGGCCCCGCGCTGCTTCGAGATCGAGTCGCGGCTGCAGGCCGAGCTCGACATCCCGGTGTTCCACGACGACCAGCACGGGACCGCGGTGGTCGTGCTGGCCGCGCTCCTGAACGCGCTGACCCTGACCGACCAGCGCATCGGCGACATCCGGGTGGTGGTGGTCGGCCTCGGGGCGGCCGGGATCGCCGTCTCGGACATCCTGCTCGCCGCCGGCGTGCGCCACCTCATCGGCTGCGACTCGCGCGGCGCGGTCCACACCGGGCGCGAGGACTACCTTGACGCGACGATCAGCCCGGTCAAGCGGTCCCTCGCCGAGCGCACCAACCCGGAGCGGCGGGCCGGCGGCCCCGCCGACGTGATCGAGGGCGCCGACCTGCTGATCGGGCTGAGCGGCGCCCGGGTGCTCGATGCGTCGGCGCTGCAGCGGATGAACCCCGACCCGATCGTCTTCGCGATGGCCAACCCCGATCCGGAGATCTCGCCCGAGGAGGCGCTGCCGTTCGTGAGGATCCTGGCCACCGGCCGGTCGGACTACCCCAACCAGATCAACAACGTGCTCTGCTTCCCCGGCATCTTCCGCGGCGCGCTCGACGTACGGGCCAGCCACATCACGGAGACGATGAAGACCGCCGCGGCGCGGGCGATCGCGGACATCGTCTCCGGCGACGAACTGCGCGAGGACTACATCATCCCGTCGGTGTTCAACCGCGAGGTGGCGCCGGCGGTCGCCGCCGCGGTGGCGGACGAGGCGCGCGACACGGGGATGGCGGAGGCCGGGGTGGAGCTGGAGTTCACGGAGGAGATCCTGCAGGGGCGGTAGCCCCTGGACCCGGGCTCGGACGGTTGCTCAGGGCTTGGCAGCGGCGGCCATCGGGGGTTGGGGTTCGCCCACGCCGATCGATCAGCCGGTCATCGCCTTCCAGAACACCAGCCGCCCGTCGACCACGTGGTAGACCCCGTAGGTGTCGATGGTCGTGTCGCCGCTGGAATCGATGCTGTAGGTCCCGAGCACGCTGGATCGGTCGTGAGTGGCGAACAGCTCGGCGAGGACCTTGGAGCGCACCGCGGGCCGGCGCCCGTGATCCGTGGCGCGGGAGACGGCATCGAGCATCAGGCTCATCGCCTCGTAGCCGAAGATCGCCGGCGGCTGGGGCGGCCCGTAGCGGCGGGTGTAGGCGTCGAGGAAGCGCCGGCCCGCGGGCGGGTAGCCGGCGCGCGACAGCGTGGCGACCGTCACCACCATGCGGGGATCCAGCCAGGCCGGGATGCCGCCCTGCGCGGGGTCGGTGAAGGTGCTCTCGGCCAGCCCGGACCAGGCGAAGAACTGGGCGTCCGGCACCGCCCGGGCGACCTGGGCGGAGACCTGCGCGGCGTTGTTCTGGGTCAGGGCGCTGATCAGGACGCAGTCGGGGTGGATGTCGGCGACGGCGACGGCCAGCCCGCGGTAGTTGGTGGCCCTCGGGTCAAACGACCAGGTGTTCACGATCGCCAGGCCGGCGGCCCGCGCGGCAGCGGCGAAGCTCATCGCCCCGTCGCGCCCGTCGACCTCGCCGTCGTCGAGCAGCGCGACCCGACGGCAACCGGCGGCATTCTGCACCTGGGCCTGGACCACCGCCTGGTCGGCGTCGGTGGGGATCACGCGCACGAAGGTGCGGCGCTGGGTGGGGTAGTACTTCATGGGCTCTCCCGGCGACGCGGCCGGGCCGCCGGTGGTGAGGCCCACCGCGGTGCTGGTGGGGCTGATCTGGGGGATGCCGGCGCGGTTGAGCAGTGGGATCGAGACCGCGCTGGCGCCCGAGTTGAGCTCGCCGATGTAGCCGATCGTGGTCGGGTTGGCGGCCGCGACGCGGGCGTTGTGCGAGGTCTGGCCCGGGTCCCAGCCGCGGCTGGCCACGGTCGCGTCGTTGAGCACCCGGAGGTCGATCTGGTAGCGGCCGATCCGGTGGTGGGCGCTCGCGAGCGCCATCTGGACCCCGCCGATCGCCGACCGGGCGCTGACCGCCGAGGCCCCGGTGAACGGGACGCTGGCGTAGATCGTCAGCCGGCGACCGGGGACGTGGTTGTCAGCCGCGGCGCTCTCGCCGCACCCGGCCACCGCGGCGGCGGCTCCCAGCGCGCCGAGGACCCCAATGACAGCGCGGGCGATCAACCGCCGGCGTGCGCGCGCCCCGCGCATTCGCCGTCAGCCCTGCCCGGATTCGACCAGACTTCCGCCGTGCACGCGGGCGAACACGAACGAGTCCAGCGTCGTGTCGCCGCCCTTGATCGAGTAGGTCCCCAGCACCGACTGGCGGTTGGTCAGCGAGTGAAAGTCCGAAACCACGGTCGCCCGGTTGCCGGCCTTGGTCCCCGCCTGCTTGAGCACGGCCAGCACGGCGGACATCGCCTCGTAGCCGAAGATCGCCTGGGGGACGGGCGCGTGGCCATAGGCGCTGCGAAACGCACTCTCGAACTGCTGCCCGGAGGCCGACAGCGACCCGGGCGGGATCCCGGGCGAGGAGACATAGAGGTTCTTCTGGGCCGCCGGGCTGAGCGCGCTCACGAACGCGTCCTCGTACAGGCCGGACGGCACGAACAGCTTGGCGCTGGGGTTGGCGGAGGCGGCCGCCGCCACCGCCTTGGCGGCGGTCGCGACGTCATTGCCGCCGTAGAACACCGCGTCGGCGTCCGCGGCGCTCGAGACGACGCTCATCGCACCGCCCGAGGCGTCCTTGCGGACCTGCGCCGCGATCGAGTCGCCGTACTGCCCGCCGTCGGAGCCCACGTAGACCTTGGACAGATGCAGTGAGGCCATCTCGCCGATGATCGCCTTGGCCTCCTGCACGGTCGTCGGCACCACGCGCGCGAACGTCTCGTGGTAGGTCGAGCTCGACGGATAGAAGGTGCCGGGCGAGTCGCTGACCGTCGGGTCAGACTGGGTCAGGTAGACGGCGGTGTCGGTCGGCGACACCTGAAGCAGGCCGACCTCGTTGGTGATCTGCACCGAGACCCCCGACGTGCCGGGCACGATCTCCCCCAGGTAGGCGATCGCCGATTGGTCCTGGATCGCCGTCCGTGCGTCCTCAGAGGTCTCGTGGTCGTCGACGCGATCGAGCCTGACCGCGAACGCCCCGACCCGTGATCCGGCCTGCGCAAGAGCCAGCCGCTCGGCGTCGAGCACATCGGTGACGGTCGCTCCGCCGGCGCCGCCCGGGGGCTGGCTGGCGTAGATCGTCAGGGTCTTGCCGGTGACGGTGACCGGGCTGCTGGTGGCGTTGCTGCAGCCGGCCAGCGCGAGCGCCAACCCGGCCAGGCACGCGCCGATCAGGGCCGCACGTGGCCGTACGAGCACGGCGCCCGGCATCGACATCGAGAACTAGTCCCGCCGGCCGGGCAGGAACGGGAGGAGGTTCCGGATGCCGATGGCGATCAGCACCATGACGATCGTGATCAGGATCGCATCGAGGCCGCTGACGTTCAGCGACCAGATGATGATCCAGATGCAGAGGCCGGCGCCGGCGGTGAGGATCAAGCCCATGGGATCGCAGATGCTAACCGAGCGCGGCGCCGGACAGCGCCGCCGAGAACCCGCGGACCAGCTCCGCCACCGCGCCGGGCGGATCGTCGGCCTCGGCGGCGGCGCGGACCAGGCGGCTGCCCACGATCACGCCCTGCGCGCCGGCGGCCGCCGCGGCGGCCGCCTGCTCGGGCGTGGAGATGCCGAAGCCGACCGCCACCGGCACCTCCGTGTGGGCGGCGGCGCGGGCGATCACGTCGCCCAGGCCGCCGTCGACGGCGGCCCGCTCGCCGGTGGTCCCGGTCAGCGACACCGTGTAGAGGAACCCGCTGGCGGCGGCCCCGATCCGCTTCAGGCGGTCGGCCGGAGTGGTCGGCGCGACCAGTGGCACCAGCGCCAGGCCCCGCGCCCGGCAGGCGTCGCGCACATCGACGGCCTCCTCGAGCGGGAGATCGGGCACGATCAGCCCGCTGATCCCCGCGCCGACCAGGGCGTCGGCGAAGCGCTCCAGACCGCGGATCAGGATCGGGTTGGCGTAGCACATGAGGATCACGGGCACCTCGGCGGCGATCGTCGTGGCCACCTCCAGCACCGCCGGCAGCGTCGCGCCGGCCTTCAGTGCGGCGGTGGCGGCGGCGTGGATGACCGGCCCGTCAGCCAGCGGGTCCGAGAACGGGACCCCCAGCTCGACCAGGTCGGCGCCGCCCCGCGCGTAGGCCAGGCCGATCTCGGCGGACGTCTCCAGATCGGGGAACCCGCCCATCAGGTAGGGCATGAGCGCGGCCGCCCGGCCGTTGGCCCGGGCGCGGGCGAAGGCCTCGGCGATGGCGTCGACCCCGCTCGCGGTCGCGCCGCCGGCCATCACCGGCGTCCCAGCGCGTCCAGCGCCTCGGCGAGGTCCTTGTCGCCGCGACCGGACAGGCAGATGAGGTCCAGCTCGGAATCGGGGTTGCCCAGCGCCCAGGCCAGCGCGTGGGCGCTCTCCAGCGCCGGAATGATCCCCTCCAGGCGGGCGGTGCGCTCGAACGCGGCCAGGGCCTGATCGTCGGTGATGGCCAGGTAGCGCGCCCGGCCCTGGTCGCGCAGCCACGCGTGCTCGGGCCCGCTGCCGGGATAGTCGAGCCCGGCTGAGATCGAGTGGGCCTCGAGGATCTGACCGTCCTCGTCCTGCATGATCGCCGAGAAGGCGCCGTGCAGGACCCCCGGCAGCCCGGCGGCGGTCAGCGGCGCACCGTGGCGGCCGGTCTCGATGCCGGCCCCGGCGGCCTCGACGCCGATCAGGCGCACCTCGGCGTCGGCGACGAACGGAATGAACACGCCGATCGAGTTCGAGCCGCCGCCCACGCAGGCGATCACCCGGTCGGGCAGCCGGCCCGCGGCGGCCAGGATCTGGGCCCGGGCCTCGTCGCCAATCACCCGCTGCAGATCGCGGACGAGCGCCGGATAGGGCGCCGGGCCGACGCAGGAGCCAATGATGTAGTGGGTCGTCTGCACGTTGGTGACCCAGTCGCGGATCGCGGCCGAGACGGCCTCCTTGAGCGTCCGGGCGCCGTCGTGCACGCCCTCCACCCGGGCGCCGAGGAGCTCCATCCGCTCGACGTTGGGCTTCTGGCGGCGCATGTCCTCGGTGCCCATGTAGACGATGCACTCGAGGTCCAGCAGGGCGCATGCCGTGGCCGACGCGACCCCGTGCTGGCCGGCGCCCGTCTCGGCGATGATCCGGCGCTTGCCCATTCGCTTGGCCAGCAGCGCCTGACCCAGGGCGTTGTTGATCTTGTGGGCCCCGGTGTGGTTGAGGTCCTCGCGCTTGAGGTAGATCGGGTGGCCGGCGGCCTCACTGAGCCGGCGGGCCAGATACAGCGGCGACGGCCGACCGACGTAGTTGCGCAGCAGGTCGTCGAGCTCGGCGGCGAAGCTGGGATCCGCGCGGGCGGCGACCCAGGCCGACTCGAGCTCGGCCAGCGCCGGCATCAGCGTCTCCGGCACGTACTGGCCGCCGTAGGGACCGAAGCGGTGCTCGACGACGCTCACCGGGCAGCCACCGGCATGTCCGGCGCCGTGGCCCGTACCGCGGCGGCGAAGGCCTCGATCTTGGCGGGGTCCTTGCGGCCGGGGGCGAGCTCGACGCCGCTGGCGACATCGACCGCGTACGGGCGCACCGCGACGATGGCGTTCGCGACGTTGTCCGCCGTCAGCCCGCCGGAGAGGATGACCGGCACGTTTCCCGCGTGCGCGCGCGCCAGGTCCCAGGCGAACGTCTCGCCGGTGCCGCCGGGCACCCCGCGGGCGTAGCTGTCGAGCAGGTGAAAATCGGTGTGGAACGCCGCCAGCGCCTGGATGTCGGCGCCGCTGCGTACGCGGGCCGCCTTGATCACCCGGCAGCCGGTCCGGCGGGCGACCTCGCCGCAGAACACCGGCCCTTCGTCGCCGTGCAGCTGCACCAGCGTGAGGCCGATCTCGTCAGCGGCCCGGGCCACCTGCTCGAGCGTCGGGTTGACGAACACCCCCGCGATCTGGACGTGCCGGCGGTGGGCGGCCGCGATCTGCGCGGCGACGGCCGGCGGGCAGTGGCGGGGCGAGCGCGGCCACAGCACCATGCCCAGCGCCCAGGCGCCCGCGGCCACGGCCGTCTCGGCGTCAGCCGGGTCGGTGATCCCGCAGAACTTGATCTTGGGGCCGGGCGAGTCCACACCCACATCGTACGAAGCCCCCGTGGCTCACGGCCCTACTGTCCCGGCGGCACGACGGTACGGCTGCCCAGGACGACGGAGAGCAACCGCAGCTGGTGGTCGCGCCGGACCTGGACGACGAGGGTCTGACCCGGGCTGTAGGTGGAGACGACCCCGGTGACGTCGTCGATGGAATCGACCGGCACCCCGCCGATCCGAGTGATCGTGTCGCCGGGGGCGATGCCGGCCGTCGCCGCCGGACCGTCCTTGTCGACGGATCGCACGACCGCGCCCGCGCGCTCGGCGTGGCCGGGCTGTCCGACGACGCCCAGATAGGCGACCTTGAGCGCGTGCTCGCGATCGACCCGGGCCAGGATCGTGTCCGCCGTGTCGATCGGCACGGCGAACGCCAGCCGCTGAGCCGCTCCGTCAGGTCCGGGCGCGGTGGCCACCTGGGAGTCGATCCCGATCACCCGCCCCTCGCCGTCGAGCAGCGGGCCGCCCGAGTTGCCGGCGGCGACCGGCTGGTCAGTCTGGATCACGTTGTCGATCACCGTGCCGTCCGTGGCCTGGATCTGATGCTGGAGCGCGGACACGATCCCGGTGGTGAGCGTCCGGTCGACCCCGAACGGGTTCCCGATCGCCAGCGTCGGATCCCCGACGCTCACCGACGTCGAGTCGCCCAGCGCCAGCGCATGAACCGGCGGTACGTTGTGCATGTTGACCCGCAGGACGGCGAGGTCGCTGCCGGGATCGACGGCGACGACGCTGGCGTCGCGGATCGTGTCGTACTCGAACTCGACCGTCACGCCTCCGGACCGCGCCGCCCCGTCGATCACGTGGTAGTTGGTCAGGATGTCGCCGCGTCGGTCGACCAGAAACCCCGAGCCGGTCGAGGTGTCCGACTCGCGGGCGTGGAACAGGTCGAACGGATCGGCCACCTGCTCGAGCAGTCTGGCGCGGACGAACACCACCCCGGGGGCGTCGCGCTCGTAGATCGCATGCGCGGTCAGCCGCGCCGCCGGGTCAGTGGCCGGGACGCTGGAGACCGGCGACTGATCGATGATCGTGACCGTGCGCGAGTTGCCCGCCACCCCGAACACGACGAACGCCCCGCCGACGACCACACCACCCAGCAGCGCCGAGACGAAGTGCGATTTGAGCAGCGCGCGCATCCGTACCAGGTGAGTGTTGGCCGCCGCGCCTAAGTCCAGCTAAACGCCGCCGCGCCAGGAGATAAAGGCGTCAGGCGGCTCGGGCCGCGCCCGTCAGCGCCCGGCAGGCCGACTCGATGTCCGGCGAGCGCATCAGCGCCTCGCCGATGAGCACCGCGTCCACGCCGGCGTCGTCGAGGCGGTCGAGCTCGGCACGGGTGCGCCAGCCGGACTCCGACACGGTCACGGTCCCGTCCGGGATCTCGGGCACCAGCTGAAACGTCCGCTCGGGGTCGACGCGCAGCGTGGTCAGGTCGCGGTTGTTGACGCCGATCACCTCGGCGCCGACCGCGGCCGCGAGCTCGAGCTCGGCCGCATCGTGGACCTCCACCAGCGTCCCCAGTCCCAGCTCACGCGCCTGGGCGTACAGCTCACCCAGCTGGGCCGGCTCCAGCGCGGCCACGATGAGCAGGATCGCGTCGGCGCCGGCGGCCAGCGACTCGGTGACCTGGTAGGGGTCGACGATGAAGTCCTTGCGCAGGATCGGCAGGCTCGCCGCCGCCCGGGCGCGCCGGAGGTCGTCGAGCGAGCCGCTGAAGCTGTCGAACTCGGTCAGCACCGAGAGGGCGGCGGCGGCGCCTCGCTCATAGGCGCCCACGACCTCCTCGAGCGCGATCCCCGCCCGGATCAGGCCGGCCGAGGGCGAGCTGCGCTTGTGCTCGGCGATCACGCGCAGGCCGGGCCCCCGCAGCGCTGCCGCGAACGGGCGAGGTGGGTCGGCGGCGGCGCGGTCATGGGCCGCGCGCCCCAGCGCGGCGGGCGGGGTAGCGGCCCGGCGTTCGTCCAGGCGGACGCGGGTGTGCGCGATGATCGGGGTCAGCGCGTTGCTCATGTCGCCGGGGCCAGGCTCTGGGTGGCGGCGACGAACCGGTCCAGGGCGTCGGCCGCCCCGCCGGAGTCGATCGCCCGCTGGGCGGCGGTCACGCCATCGGCCAGGCTCCCGGCCCCGCCACCGGCGTAGATGGCCGCGCCCGCGTTGAGCACCGCGAGGTCCCGGGCGGTGCCCGGTTCGCCGGCGAAGATCCGCCGGGTGATGGCGGCGTTCTGGGCCGGGTCGCCGCCGGGAACGCCGGCCGCCGGGGCCGGGGCCAGCCCGACCTCCTCGGGAGTCACGTCGTAGTTGCGGATGGCGCCCGCGGCGACCTCGACGACGCGGGTCGGCGCCGAGATGCTGAGCTCGTCCAGACCGTCATGGCTGGAGACGAGCAGCGCGTGCTCGGTATCCAGCAGCGCCAGCGCCCCGGCCATCCGCTCCAGATATGCCGGGTCCGACACGCCGATCAGCTGCCGGGTGGCCCCCGCCGGATTGGTCAGGGGGCCCAGGAAGTTGAAGATCGTCCGGACCGCCAGCTCGCGCCGGACGGGAATCACGTAGCGCGTCGCCTGGTGGTGGGCGGGTGCGAACATGAAGCCGAAGCCGACGTCCTCGATGCACCGTGCCACCGCGGCGGGCGTCAGGTCGATCCTGGCACCGAGGGCCTCGAGCACGTCGGCCGACCCGGACAGGCCGGTCGCCGAGCGGTTGCCGTGCTTGGCCACTGTGCACCCGGCGCCGGCGGCGATCAGCGCCGCGGTGGTCGAGACGTTGAACGTGCGCCGCCCCCCGCCGGTTCCGGCGGTGTCGAGCAGGTCGCGACGGTCGACGGTCACCGCGGCCGCGAGCCGTCGCATCGTCCGGGCCAGGCCGGCGAGCTCCTCGACGGTCTCGCCCTTGGTCCGCAGCGCGATGAGGAAGGCGGCGATCTGCACGTCCGACGCGTTGCCGGACATGATCTCGGCGAGCACCGCGGAGGCCTGGTCCGCGCTCAGATCGCGACCGCTGGCCAGCTCGTCGATCGAACGGGTCAGCAGGTCCGAGGTCAGCTTGACCATGTCCGCCCCCGGCGCTCCTGCCCCGCCCGCGCCCCCCTCACAGCGGCGGCGCCAGGAAGTTGGCCAGCAGGTCGCGGCCCTGCTCGGTGAGGACCGACTCGGGGTGGAATTGCACGCCCTCGGCGGGCAGCTCGCGGTGGCGGACCGCCATGACCACGCCGTCGGCGGCGGCGCTGCGCTCGAGCACCGCCGGCAGGTCGGCGTCCGCGATCAGCGAGTGGTAGCGACCGACCTCGAGGGGTGCCTTGAGTCCGCGGAAGATCGTGCGGCCGTCGTGCTCGATGACGGTGGTCTTGCCGTGTACCGGGTGGTGGGTGATGACCCGGCCGCCCCAGGCCTGGACCAGTGCCTGATGGCCCAGGCACACGCCCAGGGTGGGGATGTGGGCCTCGGGGAACCGCCGGACGGCCTCCAGCGAGATGCCGGCCTCGTTGGGCGTGCACGGCCCCGGCGAGACGATCACCCGGTCATACCCCCGGATCAGCAGCTCGTCGACGGTGGCATGGTCGTTGCGGACCACCTCGATCTCAGGGGGTGGGTCAGACGACATCCCCACGTATTGGACGAGGTTGTAGGTGAAGCTGTCGTAGTTGTCGAGGACGAGGATCCGCACGACCCACAACGCTACCGAGCCTCAGCGCCCCGGGGGATCGCCCCCAGGGCGATTCCACTTTCACGGCCACTCCGGCTGGCGCACCGCCAGCTCGATCGCGGCGAGCACCCCGCGGGCCTTGGCCTCGGACTCGCGGAACTCGTAGTCGGGCTTGGCGTCGGCGACGGTGCCGCCCCCCGCCTGGATGTGGGCGACCCCGTCCTTGACCACGACGGTGCGGATGTGGATGCAGGTGTCGAGCTCGCCGGTGTAGCTGGCCCAGCCGATCGCGCCGCCGTAGCCGCCGCGCTTGACCGGCTCGAGCTCGTCGATGATCTGCATCGCGCGGACCTTGGGCGCCCCTGACAGGGTGCCCGCGGGCAGCACCGAGCGCAGCGCCGCCAGCGCGTCGACGCCCGGGCGCAGGTCCCCGACGACGCTGGAGACGATGTGCATGACGTGGCTGTAGTTCTCGACCGCCATGAAGCTCTCGACCGCCACCGAGCCGTACTCGCAGACCCGCCCGAGGTCGTTGCGGCCCAGGTCGACCAGCATCACGTGCTCGGCCCGCTCCTTCTCGTCGGCGAGCAGCGAGGCGGCCTGGCGCTCGTCCTCCTCGGGGGTCGCGCCCCGCGGGCGGGTGCCGGCGATCGGGCGGGTGGACACGCGACGGCCGGTCACGGTGATCAGCGGCTCGGGGCTCGCGCCGGCGATCTCGAAGTCGCCGAAATCCAGGAAGTACATGTACGGGCTGGGGTTGACCGCTCGCAGCCCGCGGTAGATCGAGAACGCCTCGACCGGCACCGGGGCCGACCACCGCTGCGAGGGCACCACCTGGAAGGCGTCGCCGGCGAAGATGTACTCGATGATCCGGGCCACGGTGGCCTCGAAGCGCTCGCGCGACATGTTGCGCTCGAACACCGGGGGGACGCGGTCGGCCACCGCGGGGGGCGGAGCCGGCGCCGGCCGGGCCAGCCGCCAGCGGACCTCGGCGATCGTCCCCAGCGCCTGCTTGTAGGACGCCTCGAGATCGTCGTCGGGGTAGACATTGGCGACCACCGTCGTGGTGCGATTGAGATGGTCGAAGACGACCAGCGCATCGGTCAGCATCAGCGCGAGGTCGGGCAGGCCGACCGGATCGGGATTGGGGTTCCCCAGCGGCTCGACGGTGCGCACCAGGTCGTAGGCGAACATGCCGACGGCCCCGCCGGCGAACGGCGGCAGACCGGGCAGCGGGGCGACGCGGTAGCGCTGCAGCTCGGCGGCGGCCAGCGCATAGGGGTCGCCGGCGTCGCCCAGCGACCAGCGCAGGACCTTGCGCGGCCGGAAGCCGACGAACGAGTAGCGCCCCACCCGGCCGTGCTCGGCGGACTCGAGCAGGAACGACGGGTGCATCGGGTCGCGCAGCTTCAGGAACGCCGACACCGGCGTCTGGAGGTCGTCGATGAAGGTCTCGCAGAGCGGGATCAGGTTGTGATCTCGGGCCAGCTCGCGGACCTCGGCCAGCGACGGCGACGGCCCGTGACCGGGCCCGGCCCTGCGGTCAGCGCCGGCGACGGCCATCGAGGACCCGTTCGGCGTCGGCCAGGCTCAGGTTGCGCCCGCGCAGCAGCACGGCGAGGTGATAGAGGACGTCGGCGCTCTCCTGTGCGACGCGCTCGTCTGACTCCTCCCGGGCGGCCCGGACGACCTCCTCGGCCTCCTCCTGGACCTTGGCGCCGGCCAGGCCGGGGTCGTCGAGCAGCGTGACCGTATAGGAGCCGTCGGGGCGCTGACGGGCCCGGGCGTCGATCGTCCGCTCCAGCTTGGCCAGGACCTCGCCCGGCGCCTGGGGCTCCAGCTCGCCGCGGTGAAAGCAGCTGCGCTCGCCGGTGTGGCAGGCCGGCCCGGCGGGCTCGACCAGCGCCAACAGGGCGTCGCCGTCGCAGTCGTAGCGGATCGCCCGCACCGCCAGGGTGTTGCCCGACGTCGCGCCCTTGCGCCACAGCTCCTGACGGCTGCGGCTGAAGAAGTGGACCTCGCCGGTCTGCCGCGTCAGCGCCAGCGACTCGGCGTTCATGTAGGCCAGCGTGAGGACCTCGCCGGTGCGCCAGTCCTGCACGATGCACGGCGCCAGCCCCCGCTCGTCGAATGCGACCTCCGCGTCGTCCACCGCCGGGATTCTAGTGTCGTGACTGGGAAATTCGTGACTGGAGTCGGGGCCTCTGGACGCGCCCGGCGCGGGTCGGCCGCCCGGTTCTAGCCGCGCGCGTGCGCGGAGCCCGACCAGCTGCTCGGGTCCCAGCCGGCGAGCAGCTGCCGCGCGTCGCCGGCGCTGAGCGCCGGCGAGAACAGGTGGCCCTGGCCGAATTCGCAGCCCACCGCGCGCAGTCGCCGCAGCTGATCCGGAGTCTCGATCCCCTCGGCGATCACCGGCAGGCCCAGGCTGTGGGCCATGGCGACGGTGCTGCGAACGATCACGTCGCTCGCCTCACCCGGCCCGGCGAGGTCGGCCACGAAGCTGCGGTCGATCTTGATCGCGTCGACGGGGAAGCGGTGCAGCGCCGACAGCGACGAGTAGCCGGTGCCGAAGTCGTCCAGGTGCAGGCCCACGCCGCCGGCGCACACCTCGGCGAACACCTGTTGGGTCCGTTCGAGATCGGCGGTCAGCGTGCTCTCGGTGATCTCGAGCTTCAGCGCCTGGGGCGGCAGCTGCGACAGGGCGATCGCCGCCCGGACCTGGTCGGCGAGGCCGGGATCGTCGAGCTGGCGAACCGACAGGTTGACGCTCATGCACACGCCGTCGCCGATCAACCCCTCCCGGCGCCAGCCGGCCAGGGTGGCCAGCGCACAGGCGAGCACCTGCTGCCCGAGCGCCCCGATGATCCCGGTGTCCTCCGCGATCGAGATGAACTCCGACGGCGCCAGCGCACCCTGACCCTGCGGCCAGCGCGCCAGGGCCTCCATCCCGCAGATCTCGCCGGTCCCCAGGTCGACGATCGGCTGATAGTGGATGCTCAGCCGCTGGGCCTCGATCACGTGGCGCAGCGCGTTCTCGCGTGCCAGCCGGTCGACCACGCTGCGGCGCATGCTGTCGTGAAACACCGCGCTGCGCCCGCGCCCGCGCCGCTTGGCGTTGTACATGGCGATGTCGGCGTCGCCGATCAGGCCGGCGGCGTCCAGCTGAGGCCCGCCCAGGGCGATCCCGATGCTGACGCTGGCAAACAGATCGTGCCCGTCCACGTCGAAGGGACGGTCCAGCGCGCGGAGGATCCGCTGCACCACGGCCGCGGCGTCCGCCGGATCGGCGATGTCCTCCAGCAGGATGGCGAACTCGTCGCCGCCCAGTCGAGCGACCGTGTCGCCCGGACGCACGGCCACGGCCAGACGCCGGGCCAGCGCGACCAGCAGCGTGTCCCCGGCCGCGTGGCCGAGGCTGTCGTTGACCAGCTTGAAGCGGTCGGCGTCGACGAACAGCACCGCGCACCCCGTCCGCGGATCGCGCGCCGCCCGCTGCAGACCCTCGCGGACCCGCTCCATGAACAGCGTCCGGTTGGGCAGCCCGGTCAGCAGGTCGTGGAGGGCCTCGTGCTGGAGACGGTCCATCGCCAGGGCGTAGCGCTCCTCGCTGCGGGCCAGATCGGCGACCGCGCCATGGTGGCCGAGGGCATAGCGAATCGAGCGCTCCAGGCCGGAGGGATCGAGCTCGTGGGTGACCAGGTGATCGGTGACGCCGAGCGCCATGGCGTCCATCTCCAGCTCCGGGCCGGCCTGATCGGCGAGCAGGATGACCGGCGCTGACGGCGGACCGCCCAACCCCTCGCGCACCAGGTCGAGCCCGCTCCGGTCCCCCAGCCGGCAGCCGATGAGATACACGTCGTGGCGACGCTCGCGGATGGCGCTGAGGCCGGCGTCGTAGTGGCGGTGCCAGTCGACGGCGAAGCGACCCTTCACCTGGCGGGCGAGCAGCTCGCGGGCGGTGGCGCCGTCGGTGGTTCGGCTCTCGACCAGCAATACCCTCAGCGGGCGCAGCGGGGCGCCGAGAGTCGTCGCAGTCGTCTCGTGAGGAGTGGTGGTCGCCATATCGAGGGGCGCGGGTCCCGCGCTGGCGGCCGATCAAACTCAGGGGCCGCGCGGCGCCCAAACCGTGCGCTGGTTCTCAGGCGGATGTGCGCACCGAACCTCTCTCCGGTGCGCAACAAACCTGCAAAGACCTATTCAATCCCCAGCCGGTCGAGCACTCGCTCGTCGGCGCGCCAATGCCGGCGGACCCGCACCGACAGCTCGAGGTGGACCTGGGTGCCGAGCTCGAGCTCGATCGCGCGGCGGGCGGCGATGCCGATCGACTTGATCATCCGTCCCCCCGATCCGATCAGGATCCCCTTCTGGGACTCGGTCTCCGACAGAAGCACCGCCTCGATGCGAACCAGGTCGGGACGCGGGTGCAGGATCTCCTGCACCTCGACCTCGACAGCGTGGGGGAGCTCCTCCCGGGTGCGGGCCAGGACCTGCTCGCGGACCAGCTCGGCCAGCACCACCGACGGCGACTGGTCCGAGCGCTGCGCGGCGGCGAAGTAGAGCGGTCCCTCGGGGAGCAGGCTCACGAGGTGGTCCACCAGCGGCGGCACTCCCGCGCCGGTGCGGGCGCTGACGGGGAAGATCTCCGTGGCGATGTCGAGCGCCTCGGCGTCGCTGAGGGTCTGGGCGATGCGGGCCTCTTCGGCACGGTCGACCTTGTTGACGGCGATGGTGATCGGCATGCCGCCCGCGCTTCCGGCGCCACCCGCCGCCCGGCGCAGCAGCTCGGCGATGAACCGGTCGCCCGGCCCGATCCCCTGCTGGGCGTTGACCACCAGCAGGCAGGAGTCGGCGTCGGCCAGCTCGCGCTCGACGCGCAGCTGCATGCGCTCGGTCAGCGCGTCGCGAGGGCGCTGGACCCCGGGCAGGTCGACCAGCACCAGCTGCCAGTCCGGGCCGTTGGCGACGCCGCGGATGGCTCGCCGGGTCGTCTGCGGCTTGTCTGAGACGATCGCGACCTTGGCGCCGACGATCCCGTTGGCCAGCGTCGACTTGCCCACGTTGGGGCGGCCGGCGAGGGCGACGAAGCCCGAGCGGGTCGCGGTCGCCGACGGATCGCCGGTTACCGAATCCATCGCATCAACTCCGCCTGCACGGCCAGCATCTCGCCGTCGTCGGTCTCGTGGTCCATGCCGCTCAGGTGCAGCGCCCCGTGGACGACGGCCTCGCGCAGGTCCTCGGTCTGCGGCGGGCAGATGACGATATCGCCCAGCTCGCGCGGCCCCACGCTGGCGCCGTCCTCGTCGACGCCGAACGACAGCACGTCCGTCGGCTCGTCGCTCTCGCGATACTGGCGATTGAGCTCGCGGCTGCGCTCCTCGTCGACGAACTCGATGGCCACGTGGCCCTCCTCGATCCCGGCCGAGGCCAGGGCGAGTGCGCACAGCTCCTCGAGCTCGACCGCGGTCGGCGGGTGGCTGGGGTCGGATTCGGCGACCTCGATACCGATCACCTCAACGTCGAGCATCGCCGGCCGGCTCCTACGCTCGCTTGCGCGGGCGCAGCTCGGGCGCGGCCCGCTGGGAGTGCTCGTTGTAGGCGGCGACGATCCGGCGCACCAGCTTGTGGCGCACGACGTCCTCGTCGCCGAAGCGCACGAACTCGATCCCCTCGACGGCGTCGAGGATGTCCGAGACGACGATCAGCCCCGAGTCCTGCTCGCGCGGCAGATCGACCTGGGTGATGTCCCCGGTGACCACCATCTTGGAGTTGAAGCCGAGCCGAGTGAGGAACATCTTCATCTGCTCGGGGGTCGTGTTCTGGGCCTCGTCGAGGATGATGAAACTGTCGTTGAGGCTCCGGCCGCGCATGAATGCGAGCGGTGCCACCTCGATCACGCCGCGCTCGAGATGCTGCGAGACCCGCTCGGGATCGAGCATGTCGTGCAGCGCGTCGAACAGCGGCCGGAGGTAGGGGTCGACCTTGGCCATCAGGTCGCCGGGCAGGAACCCGAGCCGCTCGCCGGCCTCGACCGCCGGGCGGGTGAGGATGATCCGGTTGACCTCGCGGCGGCTCAGCGCCGCGGCCGCGAGCGCCACCGCCAGGAAGGTCTTGCCGGTGCCGGCCGGGCCGATCCCGAACGTGATCGTGTTGGCGCGGATCGAGTCCACGTAGCGCTTCTGGTTGACGGTCTTGGGCGCCACCCGCGTGGCCCGATGGCGCCACACGACGTCCTCGAGGATCTCCGACGGCGATTCGTGCTCGTCGAGCGCCCGGGCCACCGCCTCGACCGTGCCCGGGGCGATCTCGTGTCCCTGCGAGATGAGGTCCGACAGCTCCCGGACGACGGCGCTCCCCGCCTCGACGGCGGCGTCCTCCCCCTCCAGGGTCAGCACGTTGCCCCGCAGGAAGACGTCGGCGTCGAGGTGGCTCTCCAGGGTGCGCAGCACCGCGTCCTGGCTGCCCGCCAGCTCGGCGGCCACCGTGTTGTCGAGCTCGATCGTCTTACGAGCCACTAAGCCTTCAGCGCCTCCCGGACGCGGGTGGACGTCCGCTTGCCGTCGGCGCGACCCCCGGAGGCGGCCATCACCGCTTTCATCACCTGGCCCATGTCCTTGGGCCCGCTGGCGCCGGTCTGGGCGACTGCGGCGGCGATCATCGCGTCGAGCTCCTCGTCGCTCAGCTCCGCCGGCAGGTACCCGGCGATCAGCTCGGCCTCGGACTCCTCCTGCTCGGCGAGCTCGGGGCGACCCCCATCGCGGAACTGGGCGGCCGCCTCGAGCCGGCGCTTGCGCTCCCGCCGCAGGACCGCCAACTCGTCGTCACTCCCGTCCTTCTGGGCCTTCTGAAGTTCGGACAGGACCAGGCGCAGCGCCCCGACGCGGGTCTTCTCCCCCGCCTTCAGGGCGCTCGTCACGTCCGTCCGCAGCTGCTCGGTCAGGCTCATATCTCCTCATGTCAGGATAGCCCCCGGTTGCGGCGGACCCGCACGTCGGCCGGGGACGGGCGTCACGCCACGATGCACCGGATGCCGTCAGCGTGGAGCTCCTCGCAGACGACGTTCACGACCGCCCCCCGGGCGCCCGCGCCGGCGGGCAGGTAGCAGCGCGTGTAGTCGGCCGTGTAGCCCGAGCACTGCGTGTCCGCGACCTTGTCGACCAGGACCCGGTCGGACCGCCCGAGGCGAGCGGCGCGGTGCAGGCGGGAGCGAAGCTCCGAGCGGCCGCGCAGGGTCTGCGAGCGGCGCTTCTTCTCCTCCGGCGCGACGCGATCGCCCAGGGCGGCAGCCGCCGTCCCGGGCCGGGGCGAGTAGGGGAAGACATGGACCCGGGTGATCCCGGCGGCGTCGACGGCGTCCAACGTGCGCCGGAAGGCGGCGTCGTCCTCGGTGGGAAACCCGACGATCACGTCGGTGGTGACGTTGATCGGGCCCCGCCCACCCGCGGCCCTCCGCACCCGGTCGATGTGCTCCTGGTACTGGGCGGCGGTGTAATGGCGGCCCATCGCCTCGAGCACCGCGTCGTCGCCGGATTGCATCGGCACGTGCAGGTGCGGGCACACCTTCGGCTCGGTGGCCAGCGCCTCGAGCAGGGAGTCCTTGACGTGGATGACCTCGACGCTCGAGAGCCGGACCCGCTCCACCCCCGGGACGCGGGCGACCTCCATCATCAGCTCGCCCAATTCCAGCCCCCGCTCGGGGTCGCGGTAGTCGCCGACGCTGATTCCGGTCATCACCATCTCCGGCTGGCCCAGGGCCACGCGCTCGGCGACCTCGCGCAGGATCGCGCCGGCGCCTCGCGACCGCGCGTCGCCGCGGACCGTCGGGATGATGCAGTAGGCGCAGTGGCAGTCGCAGCCATCCTGGACCTTGACGAAGCCGCGGGTGCGGGCGCCCGCACCCGGGTCGGCGCCGGCGCCGGCGCGCTCGCGGGCCAGCACGTCGTGCCCGACATCGACGCAGCCCAGATCGGCGGCCCCGGTGCCCATTGCCGCCGCGACGTCGTCGGCGGTGCCGGCGAACGGCCTCACCCGCGAGTCGATGTCGCCGAACTGGCCCGGGTTGAGGTTGACGGCGCAGCCGGAGACGAACACCTCCTGGGCGGCGCGCAGCGAGCGGCGCACCGATTGGCGGGACTTGGCCTCGGCCTCGGAGGTGATGCAGCACGTGTTGACGACGTGCAGGTCCGCGTCGGCCTCGGGGACCTCGACATGGCCGGCGGCGAGCAGGGCTTGCCGGGCGAGCATCACATCCGCCTGGGACACCTTGCACCCGAGGAACTTGACCGCGAACGAGGCCACGCGCGAGAAAAGCTAGCGGGAAACCGGCTCCGCCAGTCCCCCGGAGAAATCTCCGATTTCTCGCCAGGGAATCGGCGCAGCCGATTTCCCGATTTCCCTAGCTGCGAAAGCCGCTCGCGACCGGAGGACCGTCGTACGCCTCGACGGCGATCTCGTGCCGCGGTGTCCTCGGGGCGGATCGCTTCGAGAGGAGAGAGGGCTCTTGCGGTAATCCAGCCCGAGGCTTGGGCCGCGGCGCTACGACATCGAGGAGCAGGCCACCGAGTGTCACGCCGATCGCGAGTGGGTTGGGCAACTGTTCACCTCCTTCATCTGATTCCTGGATCACAAGCGACCCGGCAAGGATGGATCACGGGCCCGGAAGCGGCATCGGCCCCGTGGACAAGATTCGCGGCGCAGCTGTTGTCCACGCGCGCGTGGCGGCTGACGCGGCCGGTGGCCCCGGGCTCAGGCGGCCAGCAGCAGCGCGGCCCACTCGCCGCTGACGCGCCGCTGCAGGGCATGGCGGCCGCGCGAGGCGAACGCCTCGGCGACCCGGTCGGCCTCGGTGGCCAGCAGGCCGCCGAGGATCAGCCGCGGCGCCAGCTCGCGCTGGAAGGCGGCCCACCCCAGCAGCGGCGGGGCCAGCACGTTCGCGACCACCAGGTCTGACCGCGGGACCTGCTCGTGGCGCAGGTCGAGCTCGCGCACCTCGAGCCCGACGCCGTTGCGGGCCGCGTTCTCGGTGGTGGCGACGGTCGCGGCCCGGTCGTAGTCCAGCGCCGTCACCGGGTCCCAGCCCAGCTTGGCCGCGACGATGGCCAGCACCCCGGAGCCGCAGCCGAGGTCGATCAGCGACCCTCGCGGGTGCTGCTCGAGCATCAGCTCGAGGCACAGCCGGGTGGTGGCGTGAGCGCCGGTCCCGAACGCCTGGCCGGGATCGACGACGACATCGAGCGCCGTGTCGCCCGGGGGCTCCCAGGGCGGGCGCACCGTCAGCCGATCGCCGATCACCAGCGGCCGGTGGAAGCTGCGCCAGCGCTCGGACCAGTCGTCAGCGATCTCCTCGGTGTGGATGTCGACGTAGGCGCCGCCGGCGGCCGCCCTCAGGTCGGGCAGCGCCGGAAGTTCGCCGGGCGCGCCGTACACGGCGTACTCGATCACGTCAGGTCCGACCTCCACCTCCTCCACCCCGCTGGGCGCGAGCTCCAGCAGCTCGGCCAGGACCAGCTCCGCCTGGCGGCGATGGACCCGGACCGCGAGCCGCAGCATGGCGAGCTGGGGGTCAGTGACCGCCGAACGCGCGCTTGAGCTTGCCCAGCACGCCCTCGTCGGTGGAGAGGTTGTGCTCGGTGAGGCTGTCGGCCAGCTGCTCGAGCAGCTCCTTCTGCTCGCGCTTGAGGTGGCGCGGGATGACGACGTTGACGACCACCCGCAGGTCACCCCGGCGCCGGCCGTGCAGCGCCGGCATGCCCTGGCCGCGGATGGTGAGCGACTCGTGGGGTTGGAGGCCGGCCGGAATCTCCAGCTGAGTGGTTCCGTCGATCGTCGGCACCTCGACGGTGGTGCCCAGGGCGGCGAGGGGCGCGGCCACGTCGACCACGGTCACGAGCTCGTCCTCGTGGCGGATGAAGCGGGGATCCTCCTTGACCCGGATCTGCACGTAGAGATCGCCGGGCGGGCCGCCGTGCTCGCCGGCGTGGCCGCGGCCGGTGATCCGGATCCGCTGCCCGTCGTCGATCCCGCCGGGGACGTCGACTGACACCTTCACGCGCTCGACCGTCCGCCCCCGGCCCGAGCACACGTGACACGGGTCGGTGGGGATCTTGCCGTCGCCGTGGCAGACGTCGCAGGCCGCCGCGCGGACGACCTGGCCGAACGGCGTGCGCGACACGACGCGCAGCTGGCCGGTGCCGGCGCACTTGGCGCAGGTCTCGATCGGGGTGCCCGGTTCCGCGCCGTTGCCGCGGCAGTGCTCGCACAGCGTCACCGCGTCATAGCTGACCTCCACCGATTCCCCATGGGCGGCCTGCTGGAGAGTGATCTGTGCCCCGGCGGCGATGTCCCCGCCCTGCGCCGGACCGCCGGCGGGCGCGCCGCCGAACCCGCCGAACGCGCCGCCCAGGCCACCGCTGCCGAAGAACGCCTCGAAGATGTCGGCGACCGAGCCGAAGCCCTCGAAGTTGGGCGCGTAGCCGCCGCTGCGCAGGCCCTCGTGGCCGTAGCGGTCGTAGGTGGCGCGCCGGTCGGCGTCCGAGAGCACCTCATAGGCCTCGGCGGCCTCCTTGAAGCGCTCCTCGGCGTCGGGCTCTGAGTTGACGTCGGGGTGCAGCTCGCGGGCCAAGCGCCGGAAGGCCTTCTTGATCTCGGCGTCGTCGGCGCCGCGGGCCACGCCGAGGACTTCGTAATAGTCGCGGGGCATCTGAGAAGCACTCATAGCAGCGGTTCAGTCCTCACCGGAAGAATCGCCCCCGGGAGAATCGCCGCCCGGGAGAATCGCCCCCCGGGCGATCTCCACAGGGCATCGTGGTCAGACGATGCCCCATCATCGTTCGTCGTACACGTCGGCGACAAAGCTCGACAGCTGGGCGGCGGCCTCGCGAACGGTGCGGATGGCGTGGCCGTAGTCCATGCGCAGCGGCCCGATCACGCTGACTGACCCGAGCACGCGCTGGGGCAGGCCGTAGCTGGCGGCGACCAGGGCCAGCGAGCGCAGCGCCGGGACCTCGTTCTCGGCCCCGATGCGGACGGCGACGGTGTGACTGGCGCTCAGCGCCGAGCGCAGCATGCCCAGCAGCGTGACCCGCCGCTCGAGCATCTCCATCAGCAGGTTGAGCTCGGAGACGTCGCCGACCCGGCCCAGTATCAGCAGCTTCGACGCACCCTCGACGTACAGGGTCCCCTCGGCCGAGTCCTCCAACTCGGTGAACACCGGCGCCAGCGCGTCGAGGAACTCGCGCTCGGTCTGGCCCAGCGCCGGGTCGTGCAGGCGCTGATGCAGAATCCGGGCGCCCAGCCCGAGGCCGACCAGCCGCTCGTTGAGGTAGCTGGCCGCCCAGTCCGACAGACCGGTGTCGACCGGGCGCGGGAAGGTGAACAGCCGCTTGGACACGCCGCCGGTGGAGGTGATGACGACGACCATCAGGACCTGCGGCTGCAACGGCAGGACCTCGACGTGGCGGATCGTCGAGGTCTCGATCGGCGGGGCGGTGACAATCGCCAGCAGATTGGTGACCTGCGACAGCGTCTCCGTGGTGACCCGCATCGCCTCGTCGAGCTCGTGGCGCACCAGCGAGAGCGACAGCGGCGGACCCGACGGAGCGTCCGGGAGCAGGCGGTCGACGAAATAGCGATAGCCCGCCTCGGTGGGCACGCGGCCCGCCGAGGTGTGCGGATGAGCCAGCAGGCCGAGCTCCTCGAGGTTGGCCAGCTCATGGCGGATCGTCGACGGTCCCCACTCGAACGCCGCGCTCAGCGCCTTGCTGCCCACGGGGGCGCCCGCGTCGAGGTAGTCCTCGACGAGGCGACGCAGCACGAGCTCCTGGCGTTCGGTCAGCATCCCGTTGATTGTAGGTAGGCCGCGGGCGGTCCCGGCCCGGGCGGGGGCGGCTACCGCAGGCGGTCCCGGCGCGGGCGAGGGCGGCTACCGCGGGCGGTCCAGGCCCGGGCGGCGGTACCTACAGCCGGATCTCGGCCTGGCCGTTGCGGATGATCCGCTTGCCGTTCTGGCGGGCCTCGGAGTCGACGATGGCGATCTCGGAGCCGACCTCGCGCACCGTGCCGTGGACGACGATCTCGGACTCCATCACCCCCATGCCACGGAACTGGACCGACAGCCGCTGCAGCCTGTCAGGGCCGCCCAGCGCCTCGGTGTGGGCGCGCGCCACCTGGGCCATGCTCCACAGGCCGTGCAGGATGCGCCCCGGCAGTCCGACCTGCCGGGCGAAGTCCTCGTCGATGTGGATCGGGTTGAAATCGCCCGAGGCGCCGGCGTAGCGGACGGTGAGGAACCGGTCCGGGGTGACGGTCAGCTCGAACTCGTCGCCGGGCTTCACGCCGCCCTCACGATGTTGCTCCACACGCCGCTGCAGACGACCTCGTCGCGCTGGTTGCGCGACTCGGTGGCGAACACGTAGAAGCCCATCTCGCCGCGCTCGGAGACGTCGGCGACCGTCGCCGTGGTGGCGATCTCGTCGCCGGCCACGACCAGCGGGCCCCAGCGGAACTCCTGGCCGCCGTGGACCATGTGGGCGAAGTCGATCCCCACCTCGGGATCGAACAGCGCCGGCATGATCGCGGCGGCGGTGAACACGACGGCGAACATCGGCGGCGCCACCACGTCGGCGAATCCCGCGGCCCGGGCGGCCTCGTGATCGAGGTGCAGCGGGTCCCGCTCGCCGACGGCCGCGGCGTACTCCTTGACCTTCTCGCGGCCGACCGCGTACAGGCTGGGCGGATAGGTCTTGCCGATCGCTGCGATGTTGACGGCCATGGCAGCGGCAGTCTATGGGGCCGCGCCGGGTGGCTTCGGCGTCCTGGCTGGAAGCGTCCCGAGCGGTCCCTCGCCCGCCGGCGTCGGCAAACGTCCCAACCAGCGCACCTCAGAAGTTGGGTGGGGCGTTTGCCGTCGTGACGGCGGCAAACGCCCCAGCGGGGTCGCGGGAGCCGGTCGGGTGAGACGTTTGCCGACGCTTCGCGGTCACGAGCGCGGTCACGAGCGCCGGCACATGCCCAATCAGCCTCGGCCGGCGACCCGCTGGAACGTTCGCAAGCGACGCGGGCCCGCCTAGATGATCACCGGCACCGCGCCGCCATCGACCGACCAGGCGGCGCCGGCCACGTTGGAGGCGGCCTGCGAGCACAGGAAGACGACCACCGCCGCGATCTCCTCGGGGCCGGCCAGGCGGCGCAGCGGCAGCGCGCCCGCCGCCGCGTCGAGCACCTCCCGGCGCGTCCCGCCACGGGCGGCGACGGTCTGATCGACCAGCCCGCCCGGCTCGAGCCACAGCTCGCTGGCCACCGGGCCCGGCGTCACGGCGTTGATCAGCACGCCGTGCCGGGCGTAGGCGTCGGCGTAGGCCCGCGACAGCGACAGCTCGGCGGCCTTGGTCACGGAGTAGGCGACGTTGCGCTGGCCGGGACGCTTGCCCGAGGAGGAGCAGACGTTGACCACCCTCCCCCACCCGGCGCTGACCATGTCCGGGATGGCGGCGCGCATCAGCCGCATCGGCGCCATCGCGTGGATCTCCCACTGAGCCTGCCACTCCTCGTCTGAGAGCTGGTCGATCGCCCGGACCTGGCTGGCGCCGGCGTTGTTGATCAGTACATCGACGCTCCCGAACTGCTCGCGACAGGCCGCGACGGCCCGCTCGCCGGCGTCGGGATCGGTGACGTCGAGCGCCAGCCAGGCCACCCCGCCGGCCGCCCCCTCGCAGGACGAGGCGGCGGCGCGCAGCCCGTGCTCTCCCCGGCCGATCACCAGCACGTTGGCCCCCTCGGCGACGAGCTGGCGCGCCGCCTCGAGGCCGATGCCACGCGATCCGCCGGTGATGATGCAGGCGCGATCCTGAAGTCCGAGATTCATCGCTGCTGCATTTTCCACGACTGGTCGCCACGGGGAGGACCGCCGCCCGGCGCGCACCGGGCTCGGCGCGATCGGCGGGACCGGTACCTTCCGGTACGGCGATGACTCACCTGGCGCCTGCTCTCGCTCCGGTGCATCAGCAGTATCTGCTGGAAGCCCGGCAGATGCAGGCCCTGTCGTTCACTGTCCACATCCCGCTGGTGTGCTTCGGGATCGCGTTCCCGGCGATGGTGCTGTTCGCGGAATGGATGGGGCTGCGCACCGGCGACCCGGTCTACCGGACGGTGGCGCGCCGCTGGAGCCGGATCGTGCTCGCGCTGTTTGCGGTGGGTGTCATCACCGGCACCATCCTCAGCTTCGAGATGGGCCTGCTGTGGCCGAACTTCACCGCCACGTTCGGCAGCGTGTTCGGACTCGGATTCGCGATCGAGGGGTTCTCCTTCTTCCTGGAGGCGATCTTCATCGGGATCTACGCCTACGGCTGGGACCGGCTGTCCCCGCGATGGCACTGGGTCAGCGGCATGCCGATCGTCATCACCGGCTTCACCGGCTCGCTGACGGTGATCGCGGTCAACGCGTGGATGAACCACCCCACCGGCTTTCGCCTCGTCGGCGGACATGTGCGGGACGTCAATCCGTGGGGGGCCCTGTTCGGCAACTCGCTGCTGTGGTCAGAGCTGATCCACATGTACATCGCCGGCTACATGGTCACCGGCTTCTGCGTGGCCGGCGCCTACGCCTTCGGCCGCCTGCGGGGTCGGTGGGGCCGCTACGAGCGAGTCGCGATGACGATCCCGCTGACGATCGCCTGCCTGGCGGCGCCCGTACAGGTGCTCGTCGGCGACTGGATCGCGCGTGATATCGCGGTCGAGCAGCCGATCAAGCTGGCGGCGATCGAGGGCCTGTACAAGACGACGCGGGGCGCGTCCGAGCACGTGCTCGGGTGGTACACCAACGGGCAGATCAAGTTCGGCATCGGCATCCCCCACCTCCTCTCGCTGCTGGCCTTCCACAGCTGGAACGCGCGGGTGATCGGGCTGGACACGGTGCCGCCCAGCGAGCGGCCGCCGATCAACGTCACCCGGCTGTCGTTCCAGACGATGGTCGGGATCGGCACGCTGCTGGCGCTGCTGGGCGTGTTCTACCTGCTGGTGCGCATCCGCTCCAGGCGGCTGCCTGAGACCAGGTGGTTCTACCGGGCGCTCGTGGTCGCCGGACCGGCCGCGACGGTCGCGCTCGTCGCCGGCTGGGTGACGACCGAGGTGGGGCGCCAGCCATGGGTCGTCTACAAGGTGATGACCACCGCCCAGTCGGTCACCGGCGCCGGCGGCATCCCGGTCGGGTACACCGCGCTCATCATCACCTACCTCGGCGTCGCCGGCGCGCTGATCTGGATCCTGCGCCGGCTCGCCAACCGGCCGCTCGACGTGCCCGAGCCGGGCGCGCCGGCCGCCCCGACCCCGCAACCCGCCTGACCCATGCTGCTCAAGGCGCTGCCACTGGTGTTCGTGCTCGCCGGATTGGTGCTGTACACGGTGCTGGCCGGCGCCGACTTCGGAGCCGGGATCTGGCGGATGCTGTCGGGTCCCGGCGAGCAGGGCCGACGCATCCGCGACCACGCCCACCACTCGATGGGGCCGGTCTGGGAGGCCAACCACGTCTGGCTGATCTTCGTGCTCACCGTCACCTGGACCGCGTATCCGACGTTTCTGGGGTCGATCGCCTCGACGCTGGCGGTCCCGTTCTTCATCGCCGCGCTGGGGATCATCCTCCGGGGGGCCAGCTACGCGCTCCGGTCGGGCGCGAGCACCAGCCGCGAGGGGGTGCTGGTCGACGGCGCGTTCGCGGTGGGGTCGCTGGTCACGCCGTTCGCGCTGGGGGCGATGGCGGGCGGCATCGCGGCGGAGCGGATTCCGGTGGGCAACGCCGCCGGGAGCCTGTGGTCGACGTGGCTGAACCCGGTCTCGATCACCGTCGGGGTGCTGGCGGTCGCGTTCTCGGCCTACCTGGCCGCGGTGTACCTGTCCGCGGACGCCGCCCGTCGCTCGGAGCCCGACATCGAGGAGGCCTACCGGCGGCGGGCGCTCGCGGCGGGGGCGGTCGCCGGGGCGCTGGCCATCGTCGGGCTGATCGTCGTGCACGCCGACGCGCACTCGCTCTACGCCGGACTGGTCCACGGGGCCGGGCTGGCCGTGCTCATCGTGTCGCTGCTGGCCGGCACGGCGGCGATGGGGCTGGTGGCCGCCCGACGGTTCGAGCCCGCCCGCTACGTCGCCGCGCTGGCCGTGGCCGCCGTCATCGCCGGCTGGGCGTTCGCCCGCTGGCCGGTGCTGCTGCCGGACCTGACCGTCTACCAGGCGGCCGCGCCGCACGACACGCTGGTCGCGGTGGTCGTGGCGGTGGTCGCCGGCGGCGCGATCCTGTTCCCGGCGCTCGGGCTGCTGTTCGCCCTGACCCTGCGCGGCCATCTCGGCACGCCCGGCGTCGACGCGATGCCGCCCGCCGGGGTCGCCAAGGGTGTCCTGAGCCAGGCGGGCCGGGCCGGCCCCGCGTTCCAGGCGCGGTTGGCGGTGGCGCTGCTGATCATCGGGATCGGGTTCCTGAACGCCGCCGATGCTCCGTGGGCGCACGTCATCGGCGTGTTCAGCCTGTTCGGCTTCATCCTGGTCGCGTTCGCGGCGATCGTGCCCCGAGCGTTGACCCAGGAGGGCTGAGGCGGCCCCGGTCTGACCGCGACGCCTTGTCACAATCGCGTCCGATGATCGACCCGGACCGCTCTCCCGACCGCCCCGGGCAGATCTCGTTCCTGTTCGACCTCGACGGAACCCTGATCGACAGCGTCTACCAGCACGTCCTGGCGTGGCGCGAGGCGTTGCAGGAGGTCGGCATCAGCCTGGCGGTGTGGAAGATCCATCGCCGGATCGGGATGAGCGGCGGGCTGTTCGTCAACGCCCTGGCCCGCGAGCTCGAGACGCCGCTGGACGCGGAGACCCTGGCGGCGCTGCCGGGTCTGCATGCTGACGCGTTCATCCGCCGCTACGACAGCGTCCAGCCGCTGCCGGGCGCGCACGAGCTGCTGAGCACCCTGACCGAGAGCCAGGTGCCATGGGCGATCGCCACCAGCGGCCCCGAGCGCTACGCGGGTCTGGCCCGCGAGCTGCTGCGGATCCCCGATGACACCCCGATGATCACCCGCGACCAGGTCCGATATGCCAAGCCCGACCCGGACCTGTTCCTCACCGCCGCCCGCCGCATCGGCGTCGACGTCCACAACAGCATGGTCGTCGGCGACAGCGTGTGGGATCTGCTCGCCGCCCAGCGGGCCCGGGCGCTGGGGATCGGACTGCTCTCGGGCGGCTACGGCCGCGAGGAGCTCTTCTACTCCGGCGCCTATCGCGTCTACGACGATCCCGCCGACCTGCTGGCCCACCTCGACGAGGTGGGCGTGCGGCGGCCGTTATAGGCGTTTGTCCCCGGCGAAAACATCCGGCCAAATTCGTTGCGGAGGTCCCCTCCGCGCGCTAGCCTCCATACATGACCAAGGTAGGTTCACTGCGGGCATCGGACGCGGATCGGGAGCAGATCGTCAGCCAGCTGCACAAGGCGGCGACCGAGGGGCGGATCGCGTCAGACGAGTTGGAGCAGCGCGTCAGCGCCGCGCTGAAGGCGCGGACCTACGCGGAGCTCGACGCGACCGTCACCGATCTCCCCCGCCAGCTCAATCAGCGGCCGCGCCGCAAGCCGACCCGGCGCAGCGCCGGCGGCTGGGCGCTGTCAGCGGTGCGAGCCAATCCACTCATCCTGCTGTTCGCCATCCCGGTGGTGGCGGTCACCTTCGCCATGGTGATCGCGGCCACGGTCGTGTGGGCGGTGCTGATGGTCGTCGTCATGGTCCTGGGTGGCCGGCCGCGCCCGCCGCGCGGACCGTGGATGTACACCCGCCAGCGTCGGCCCTACGGCCCGCCGCGCCGGGGCGGTCCGCGCAGCTACTGGGCCTGAGCGCCCGGCTCGGGACCCGCCGCGCGCGTCTGGGCGCGGCGTAGCCGCCAGACGACGCCGTCCACCTCGAACGGCGCGCCGTTGACCGTGCGCCGGTGCACGTAGCGGGCGCGCGCGAGCTCCCGGGCGTCGGTGCCCTCCCCCAGCCCGGCGCGCCACCGCTCCGCGGTCACCGGGTCGGGCACCCCCGGCGCCGGATCGTGCATGTAGACGACCAGCGCGTCGTCCTCGAGCAGCCCGGCGGCGGCCACCAGCACCGCCGGGGGCAGCTCCGATGCGATCTCACCGACCGGGGCCACGCAGCTGAGCGCGTTCGCGCGCAGGCCGATGAGCCCGGCCCGCTGCGCGTCGGTGAGCGCCAGCAGGTCGAGGGTCAGGTAGTCGCCGTAGAGGCCGGGGCGGTCGCGCACGGCCGCCTCCCGGGCCGAATCGACGATGTCGGTCCCGAGCACCGGCATCAGCCCCTCGGCGGCCAGGGCCTCGCCGGACACGCCGTTGCCGGCGGCGATGTCGAGCACGCGCATGTCGGCGCGGCGCCAGCCCAGCTCGTCGGCCGCCGCGCCGAGCATCGCGGCCAGCTGGTGGGGCGAGCGACAGCCCAGGCGCTCCTGGACGATCTGCTCGTAGACGCCCGGGAGCGCGTACAGGCGCTCGTAGTCGTGCAGGCGCAGCTCCTCGACGCGGCCGTCGCCGTGGCGGACGCGGATGATCTCGTCGCCGATCCGCGGATCGTCCTGGTCGATCAGCTCGGCGATGAGCCCGGGCGCGGCCATCTACCCTTTGTCGCCGAGTTCGAGCACGGCCAGGAAGGCCTCCTGGGGCACCTCGATCCGCCCCACCTGCTTCATCCGCTGCTTGCCCTTCTTCTGCTGCTCGAGCAGCTTGCGCTTGCGGGTGATGTCGCCGCCGTAGCACTTGGCGATCACGTCCTTGCGGTAGGCCTTGATCGTCTCGCGGGCGACGATCCGGGAGCCGATCGCCGCCTGGATCGGCACATCGTACTGCTGGCGAGGGATCTTCTCCCGGAGCTTCTCGGTGAGGGTCCGGCCGGCCGCCTGGGCCTTTGAGCGGTGCACGAGCATCGACAGGGCGTCGATCGGGTCGCCCGCCAGCAGGATGTCGAGCTTGACCAGGTCCGATTCGCGCAGGCCGATCAGGTCGTAGTCCAGGGACGCGTAGCCCCGAGTGCGGGACTTGAGCTGGTCGAAGAAGTCGAGCACGATCTCGGCCAGGGGCAGGTCATAGGTGAGCTGGACGCGCTCGGCCGACAGGTAATGCATGCCGGCATGCTCGCCACGCCGTTCCTGGCAGAGCTCCATGATCTGTCCCACGAACTCCTTGGGGCTGAGGATGGAGGCGCGGATGAACGGCTCGCGGACCTCGGCCACGCGCGCCGGATCCGGGAAGTCGTTGGGGCTGTGGATGGGGAGCACGCTGCCGTCGGTCAGCGTGACCTCGTATTCCACGCTCGGCATCGTCGTCAACAGCTCGAGGTCGTACTCGCGCTCCAGGCGCTCGCGCACGATGTCCATGTGCAGCAGGCCGAGGAAGCCGCACCGGAAGCCGAACCCCAGGGCCTCGGAGGTCTCGGGCTCCCAGCTCAGGGCGGCGTCGTTGAGGGTCAGCTTCTCCAGCGCGTCGCGCAGGTCGGGGTAGTCGTCGGACTCGATCGGGAACAGTCCGCAGAACACCATCGGCTTGACCTCGCGATAACCGGGCAGCGGCTCGGTGGCGCCGTGGTACTTGGTGGTCAGCGTGTCGCCGACGCGCAGCGCGCTGACGTCCTTGATGCCGGTGATGACGAAGCCCACCTCGCCGGCGCGCAGCTCGCCGGCGGCGGTCATCTGGGGCGTGAAGAAGCCGATGTCGTCGATCTCGGCCTCGGTCCCGGCCTGCATGGCGCGGATCGCCTCGCCCTTGGTGAAGGTGCCGTCGACCACGCGGATGTAAGCGATCACGCCGCGGTACTGGTCGAACTCGGAGTCGAAGATGAGCGCGCGGGGCGAACCGTCCGGATCGCCGTCAGGAGGCGGGACGCGGGCGATCAGCTCATCGAGCACGTCGGTGATCCCCTCGCCGGTCTTGGCGCTGATCCGCCGCACCTGGTCGGCGGGCTCGCCCAGCAGGTCGGCGACCTCCTCGGCGACCCGCTCGGGCTCGGCGCCGGGCAGGTCGACCTTGTTCAGGCAGGGGATGAGCTCGAGGCCCGACTCGACGGCCAGGTAGGTGTTGGCCACCGTTTGGGCCTCGACGCCCTGCGACGCGTCGACGACCAGCAGCGCGCCCTCGCAGGCCGCCAGCGACCGCGACACCTCGTAGGTGAAGTCGACGTGCCCGGGGGTGTCGATCAGCTGCAGCTGATAGGTCTGCCCGTCGTGGGGCGACTCGTAGAACACCCGCACGGCCTGGGCCTTGATCGTGATCCCGCGCTCGCGCTCGAGATCCATCGAATCGAGCAGCTGGGCGCGCATCGACCGGGGATCGACGGTGTGGGTCAGCTCGAGGATCCGATCGGCCAGCGTCGACTTGCCGTGGTCGATGTGGGCGATAATGCAGAAATTGCGGATGATGGCCTGATCGGTCCGCCCGGGTTTGGACAGCGCCGGCGCCTGGCCGGGAGTTGAGGGCACGGGACTTGGTGGCATGCGGATCCGCCAGGTGGTCGTCATCTAGGGCTAGCGGTCCATCGTTGCATGCCGGGGCCGGTGCTCTGTCCAGGGGCCACGGTCCAGGGGCCGGGGTCCATGGGCCCGGTCCAGGGCCCTGTCAGTTTGAGGGGGCGCCCGCTCTCGGCTATCCTTGGTCGCTGGCTGCCTGCATGCCCGCGTGTGCAACGCCCGGGCGCTAGCCCGACGGCAATCCCTTCCACTCAAGCGAGGCATTACGCGTGGCGAACATCAAGTCCCAGATCAAGCGGAACAAGCAGAACGAGAAGGCGCGGCAGCGCAACAAGGCGGTCAAGTCCGAGCTGAAGACCTCCGTGCGCAAGTTCCGTGAGGCCGCGGACGCCGGTGACGTCGAGGCCGCGACCCTGGCCATGCGCGCCGCGTCGGTCAAGCTGGACAAGGCCGCGAGCAAGGGTGTCATCCACAAGAGCCAGGCGGCCAACCGCAAGTCGGCCATCGCCCGCCGCGCCGAGGCTCTCACCGCCGCCAAGGCGTAAGGCCCCCGGGCCTGCGCCCTACTGGCCCGAGCGTGCGGCCACGATCGTGTTGATGGCCCGCTCCAGCGCGTAGCCCGCGCTGGTGCCCTCGCCCTTGACCTGAGCGTCCGCCTCGGCCACGGCGGCGTGCGCCGTGGCGATCCCGGCCGCGGTCCAGCCCGGCAGCTGCTGCCGGACCCGGTCGATCTTCCACGGCGGCATGCCCAGTTCCCCGGCGAGCTGGTCGGCGCGCCGGCTGCGGGGCGCCGAGCCCACCCGGCCGAGCGCCCGCACCCCCTGCGCCAGCGCGCTGCAGATGAGCACCGGCGACGTGCCGGTGGCCAGCGCCCAGCGGAGCTGTTCCAGGGCATCGGCCAGCTTCCCCTCAACCGCCCGGTCGGCCACGGTGAACCCAGTGGCCTCCGCGCGCCCGCGGTAGTACCGGGCCACGGTCTCCGCGCTGATGACGCCCTCGGTGTCGCTGGCCAGCTGGCTGCACGCGGCGGCCAGGTCGCGCAGGTCGTTCCCGACCGCGTCCAGCAGCCCCCGCAGCCCCGCGTCGTCCGCCTTGCGCCCGGCCCGGCGGAACTCCGCGCGCAGGAAGGCCATCCGGTCCCCGAACCGCTTGATGGCCGGGCAGTCGACCCGCGCCGCGCCGGCCGCGGCCAGCGCGGTCAGCAGCGCCTTCCCCTTAGCCCCGCCCGCGTGCGTGAGCACCATCACCGTGTCGGGCGGGGGCGACCCGGCCAGGCGGGTGATCTCGGCGGCCAGGTCCTTGACGGCGTCCTGAGCGCCGCGGACGATCACCACGCAGCCCGACCCGAACAGCGACGGCGCGGTCAGCGTCGTCAGCTCGCCCGGCGTCAGGCCCGCCGCGATCACGTCGTGCACGTCGGTGCCCTCGGCGCCGGCCGGCCGGGCCGCCTCGCCCGGCGACCGGGCGGCCGCCACGACCGCGCTGACCGCCCGCTCGACGAGAAGCTCCTCCTCGCCAACCACGACAGTGACCGCCGCCGGCGGCGCTGCAGACTTAACAGGCATGCCCGCAGCATGCCACGCCGCGCCGCATCCCCGCGCCCGCCCGCATCCCCGCGCCCGCCACCCGAGCCCGGCGGACCCGCAGGCGCACGGCGCCCACCCACTCCGCGCGATGCTCTGTCCTGGTGATCGTGACCGAGTTTCCGGCGGATTAGCGGTAAAGCGGTCGCGATCATGACGCGTGGGGGCTGCCGGCCAGGGGCGACTCGTGCGGGGGGTACTGGTGCGGCTGGAGTGGCGGGTGTGGCTCGGAAGGGCGGCGCCAGGAGGCGCGGGAGGCTGACGGTGGGTCTCCGAGGGGGGTTTGCCATGATCACGCAGGGTTTGACACATCCTGGCAGCCAAAAGCCTTCGCGATCATGACGAATCCCCTTCTGGGCGCCCCGGTACCCCCAGGTCACTAGTTAACCGACGCCTCTTGGCGCCGTTCTCGCCGGAACGGGCCAAACGGCGGTGCGCCCCCGCGCCAGCGCACCCCGGGCCGCATGATCGTGACCGTTTCACCGCAGGGTTTTCCGGACTGTCGGTCACGATCATGCTCGCGGGGCGGGCGGGGTGGCGCCGACCAGGCTGGGGGCGGGGCGGCCCGGGCGGCGGCGCTGCGCGGGGGCCCGCGGGGCGGCCCGGGCCAGGCGGAGGGCGGCGGCGCTGCGCGGGGGCCGCGGGGCGGCCCGGGCCAGGCGGAGGGCGGCGGCGCTGCGCGGGGGTGGCGAGGCGCGGGGCGCGGGGCGCGCTGGCCGGGATGGGGTTAGAGAGCTACGGGGGTGCCGCTGCGCCAGACGCGGTAGGGGCG